>JBHIAV010000047.1:0-21995 GCA_046758745.1 Gemmatimonadota bacterium | reverse complement strand
CACGTGGGCCGGCTGGTGGCCGCGCTCCGGAGCCGCCCCTCCTTCGACGACGAGGACTGGCTGGTGCTCCTGAGCACGGATCACGGGAGGAACGACGCGGGGGCCCACGGTGGGACCTCTCCCTCGGAGCGGACGATCTTCTTCCGGGCCAGCGGGCCGTCGGTGACCCCGAGCCGCCCCGCCTGCCCTCCGGAGATCGTGGACGTGGCCCCTACCGCGCTGGCCCACCTTGGAATCGAGATCGACCCCGCGTGGGCGCTGGACGGGAAGCCGGTGGGGCTGCGAGCCCCCTGAGGGACGAGACGCGCGCACACACCGTCCAGGTCCTCACCGCATGGCCTCGAGGGCGCGGAAGTAGACGGAATCGGGGATGTCGGCCTCGCGCTTCCAGCGTGCGCCGGCGGTGAGGAGATCGGGCCGGGCGCCGCATCGCTGATTCTGCTGGACGAGGTTCGCCACGGGATCTGGCGGAAGCTCGGGGGCGGGCGGCCGCCTGCCGCCCACGTGCACCTGCCCCCTGGGATCGACGAACGCAGGCGCCCGATCTGCGCCCCGGCCCCACCACTCGACGCGCCACCCCTGCTCGTGGACGAGCCGGTGATGGTGGGCGCACAGGAGCAGGAGATTCTCCAGCTTCGTCTCCCCTCCGTCGGCCCAGTGACGGACGTGGTGGGCATCGGTGAACCGGAGGCCGCAGCCGGGGAACCGGCAGCCACGATCCCTCACCTCGAGGGCGCGCCGGATGGCCGGCGGTACGGTGCGCGTCCTTCGGCCCACGTCGAGGACGGAGGCGCCGGGGCCGTGACTCACTTTCACCACGGCAGAGTCACAGGCGAGGCGCCGGGACGTTTCAGCGGAAACGCGGGTGCCGTTCTCCAGCTCCGAGCGGCCGAGGCCGCCCTCGGCCGAGAGCGTGTCCGCGTCCACATGCAGGAGCACCTGGTAGCGCTCGGCCCGGGTGCCGCTGAGGGGGGCCGCAGCCTCCCCTTCCTCCGAGCTCTCCCCGAACCCGGCCGCAAGGGCCCGCTCGGCCACCAGGGCGAGGGCGTCGGCCCGTCTCCGGGCGGTCGCCTCCGTCCGGGACGTTTCCGCTGAAACGTGTTCGGGGGCTCCTTTCTCCCTGTAGAGGGCATCGGCGGCCGCCTCCACGGCCCGCATGAGGAGCGCCCCCACCTCGGGGGTGAGCCGGCCCTGCACCACCACCATGCCCTCCTCGTCAGGGAACAGGGAGAGCCCCCGGCTCTCGTGACGCAGCCTCTCTCTCTCGGTCTCGTCCTGCTTGCTGCCGAGCTTGAAGCCGCGGACCATGCGCTCGAGCTGGAGGGCCGTTGCTCCCCGGGCCAGCTCCAGGAGGTCCGCCTCGTTCTCGGGGGTGGCCACTCGGGTGAGGGCCCGCACGGCAGAGAAGGAGAGCTCGCCCCGGCCCATGGAGGCCCGGGTGAGGGGCAACTCCGTCAGGGCCCGGGCCGCCCGCACCTTCTCCCGGCAGGCTCCGAGGTCGATCCCGGTGCGGAAGGCCAGCCAGTGGGCGCAGGAGCGGTGGCCGCCCCGCTCCCAGCCACGCCGGCGGTCGAACTCCGCCACGAGGGTGAGCAGTCGGTGGGTACCGGCATGAATGTGGGCGGCGAGGACCGCGATCTCCTCCTCCAGCGCGTCCAGGACGTCGGCCTCCGAGGCCGATGCCTCGGGCTCCGCCTCCGGATAAGCCCGGGCCGTCTCGCACACGAGCAGGGCGGGAGTGAAGTGGGGGGCGAAGCGGACCATACGTTGTCTCCTCAATGTGCACCGAACAGAACCCGAAACCATGTCTCCAATATACACCCCCTTTTTCGGGCTCTGAGATCGCTCCGTATCGCGAGAACTCAGGCGCGGAGGGCAAATGAATCCGCCGCAGCGGGGAACGGAGGTCAGGAGGGAAGGCGGCCGGATCCAGGGCCGGCTCCGGAAGCGGGCACGGCTCCTCGCAACATCCCCGCTCCGAAACCTGTCAAGGGGGCGTGGACACTTCGCCAGGTGTCACAACCCGACGAAGGGCACTTGGTGTCACCCCCGGACCCGGTGTGACAACCCCGGAGCCGGAGCTGTGGCCGATCAGGAACAGCGGCCCCGGCCGTCCCCTCCGCAGCGGGAAGACGACCACGACGCTCGTTCCGCCGCCGCTCGCCGGCCGCCACCGGATCTCCGCGCCGATCTCCTCCGCCCGCTGGCGCATGCTCCGCAATCCCAGGCCGCCGCCCTCGTTCTCCCGGGCCTCCTCCCGAAGCCCCACGCCGTCACCCACACCGTGTCTCCCGTGCGAGCGAGGAATCGGGTGTGCGACGAAGGCAGTCCCTCATGCTCTGTCCAGATCTGTGTCTCGGGCTCGGGATACTCGAAGAGTCCGGTGAACGTCCCCCTCCTTCGACACCCACCTCCGGGCCGAGCACCCTGGGCGCAGCGCCGGGAGAGATGGCCGTGATGTGGCGCGCAGAGCTGACCCACAGCGTCGCGCCGCGACGGGCGAGATCAATGCCCCGTTCGTCCAGCGAAAGAACGGTCCGGGCGGAACGATCCCCGGGACCGTTGACTTCGATCACGCGGGCCGGCGCTCGCGAGAGAAGCGAGCGGCGGCCGTCCGGCCAGGGGACAATGTCGATGACGCGAGTCACGTCCGTTAGCTTCGTCCCCGCGCCCGACGGCCCCAGCTCCCAGACGCCGTCCGAGGTGGCCACATCGACGCCCCCCACAGGTTGGGTCGAACGAGATGGGGATCCTCGTGGTTCGGCAGAGCATCATTCAGGACTTCCCACGCTCCAGCGGGAGAGCGCCGGAGAAGGGCAGTGTCCCGGACCACCCACAGCCGGCCTTCGGCGTCGAACGTGACGGAGGTCACGGGGCCCTCCTCCGCGCCGGCCGCCGGGTTGGGCAGCGCCGCCACTCGGGCTCCGGTGACGGGGGATCACGGGCTGGCCGAGGATTGGATGCACACAACCGTCGGCGCGCAACGGTCGCAGGGTTTGCCGCCAGGTCTTGAAGACGACCTCGAGTGGGAGTGTTCCGGAGCGCTCGACATCGGGTTCGTCGGCCGGCGCTCCCTGATCGCCCTGGCCGAGGTCAGGCCGCCCCCCGTGATCTGCGCGCCGAGCCCTCTTGACATCCCCGTGCCGGAGCTATACTGTACTAGTACAGCTACTACAGTGGCGGCTATACAGGGAGAATCGTTGCGGGGCCCGGAGCCGCCGGCCCAGGAGAGACAGAGGCGGAGGCTGGTAGGTGCGACATCTCGTCATCGATCTTGAGAACGAGTCGCCTGTCTACATCCAGATCATGGATCAGCTGCGAGCACGGGTAGGCGACGCCACGCTTCCGCCTGGAAGCCCGCTGCCCTCCGTCCGACAGCTGGCCTCGGAGCTCGAGGTCAACCCGAACACGGTGGCCAAGGCGTATATGCTGCTCGAGCGCGAGGGAATCCTCCGGACCCTTAGCCGCCGCGGAACCTTCGTGGCCGAGTCCGCCGATGCCAGCGCCGCCAGGGGAGTGGATCGCCGGCTCGAGGAGGCCGTGGGCCGGTTGCTGGCGGAGATCGCGCACCTCGGCGTGGACGACCGCGAGGTCCTCGAAGCTCTCCGACGTAGCCTCGGTGCGAAACAGCCTCGGACCCCTTCCGGAGATGAGGAACGATGAATAAAGAGATCCTGTTTCTCGTGGTCTCCGCTCAGGTGGTGGCCTTTCAGTTCGTCTCGGTCCGGTTTACCCGCGCCCTCCCCGACTACCTGGTCGGCACGGAGGGACTTCCGGCCGACGTCGAGGGCGCTGCGGACCGATTCAAGCGTCGCGCGGGCGGTCTCCGCTACGCGCTCGGCGCGGTCCTGTTGATCGCCGCGGTGCTCGCCACCTTCGTCATCGGCTTCGATCGAGGAGGCAGCAAGCTGGCGCTCGCCGTGATCTCGGTTCTGTCGAGCGCCGCTCTCCTGGCGGGCTACCTCCACGATCGACACGAGGTCGCGGCCATGGCCGGGGCCTTGCCCGAGCCCGCCACGCGATCGGCCCTGCTCGAAAGGCGATCCATCGGACGGTACTACTCACCTGTGTGGGAGTGGGTGCCGGTAGCCCTCCTTCTGGCGACGATCGGGGTCACGGGCCGGGTGATCTCCGGCACTGCGCCTGGGGAATCGACGTCCACGGCCGGGCTGTTCGTGCTCCCGATCATGCAGGCGATCTATGTGCTCGGCTGCCTGTACCTGTCCTCCCGCTACGCGCGCGCCTCCGTGGCGCTTCCTCAGCGCAGCCGCGCGTTCCACGGAAGTCCCGAGCGCGCGCTGGAGCTGGATGAGGCTCTGAGGGCCACCGAGCTCAGGTTCTTCATGGCCGTGAAGATCGCTATGGTGCTGATGCTGGGCTTGATGCAGATGGAGAAGCTCACCTCGGTGTCGGGCAGGCAGGCGCCGGCCTGGCTCGGGGTGTCCGTATGGGCCCTCGTGGCCGCCATGCTCGGGCTATTCGCCGCCTACGCGCTGGTAAGCTCGCGGGTACAGAAGAAACTGGTGTAGCTGCACGACGAGGGCCCGGCTGGCCGGTCTGTTCTGTACACCTTCTGTGCACCTTCGGCCGTGGATGGTCGGAACCCGTCAAGAGCCGGACTTTGTTGCCTCGCCAGCCGAATCGAATGGAGGGAGATGGTTGAGACGGAGCTAGGATGGCTGAGACGGAGCTAGCGAATCCTGGCGGCGCGCCGCTCGGCGTCCAGGCGACGGGCGCGGGACCTGCCCGCCCGGCCCGCAGGCCGCAGATGCCACCGCTCGCGCTGAGCCTTCTCGCGCTGGCGGCCGGGGCCGCGATCCTGAGCGCGCAGGGGTGGCGCTACGGGGCGCTCTTCGCCATCGGGGCCCTGCTCGGCGTCACCCTTCTCGCGACCGGGTTCGGCTTCACCTCGGGCTACCGGCGGGCGATCCTTCACGGCGACTTCTCCCACCTCTATGCGCAGCTCCTGATGCTGGCCGTGGCGACGGCGCTCTTCGCGCCGGTGCTGTCCGGGCTCGTGAACCCGGGCCGTCCGGTGGCGGGGGCGCTGGCGCCCGCCGGCGCGCAGGTGGCGATCGGCGCCTTCCTGTTCGGAATCGGCATGCAGCTCGGGGACGGCTGCGGCTCGGGCACCCTGTACGGCGCCGGAGGCGGGAGCACGCGCAACCTCCTGACGCTGGTCGCGTTCTGCGGAGGGGCCTTCCTCGGAAGCCTGCACATGATGTACTGGAGCCGGCTTCCCTCCTTGGGCACGGTCTCCCTCGCGGACGGGCTCGGCTGGCCGTTGGCCGTGGCGCTCCAGCTCCTCGCGTTCGCCGCGATCGCCGGCGGGCTCGGGCTGTGGACGCGCCGGCGAGTCTACAGCCGCCTCGGCGGCGCCCCGGACCATCCCGAGCGTACCGGATCGGTCCGGCCCGAGATGAGCATTCCTGGCGGCGACATCGCGCGCTGGCTCCGGGGCCACCGGGTGCTGGTGATCGGGGGCCTCTCGCTGGCGGTCCTCAACTTTCTCACTCTGCTCCTGGCCGGTCACCCGTGGACGATCACCTGGGCGTTCAGCCTGTGGGGGGCGAAGGGAGCCACGCTCCTGGGCTGGGATCCGGCCAGCAGCGGCTTCTGGTCGGTCGGCTTTCCCCGGGCCGCGCTCTCCCGTCCGATCGCGCGGGACGTCACCTCGGTGATGGACGTCGGGATCGTGCTCGGCGCGCTCGCCGCTGCGGCGTGGCGCGGGCGGTACCGGCTGCAGAAGCGCATCGCGCCGCGGCCTTTCGTGGCCGCCATCCTGGCCGGGCTGCTGCTCGGGTATGGGGCCCGGGTCGCTTTCGGCTGCAACATCGGGGCGTTCTTCTCCGGGGTCGCCTCGGGAAGCCTGCACGGGTGGCTGTGGATCGCGGCGGCGTTCCCGGGCACGTGGGTAGG
The DNA here is from genome assembly GCA_046758745.1 of Gemmatimonadota bacterium. Taxonomy (GTDB): domain Bacteria; phylum Gemmatimonadota; class Gemmatimonadetes; order Palauibacterales; family Palauibacteraceae; genus JBHIAV01. The sequence continues at coordinate 16,076 of JBHIAV010000047.1, read as the reverse complement.
GACGCGGCTCCGGCCCCGGTTCGGCCTCCCCAACGAGGCGCCGGCCTGCTAACCGGCGCGTGACGCCGGCGTGCGGGCTGCCGCCGGTCCTCGGTTCGCCTCTCGTCGCGTCGGCGGTTCTCCGAGAGGCGCCACCAGCCGGCGTGCCCCACGCTACCGCCGCCGGTGGAAAACGCATCGGCCGGCCGGCAGCGGCCGCTCCTGGCGTTGAGCTGCAGCCCGCCCTATTCTTGTCGAGCCTCTCCGCCGCCGGCCGGTTAGCAGCGGGAGTTCACTCTGATCGAGAGGCTCGAGGCCGGCGTTCATCTCGGTGAAAAAAGCAGGTCCTTCATTCCTTCCCCATCCCCCACACGACCGGAGGCACGATGCTCAAGTACTTCTCACTCCTGCTGGGCGGAGCCGCCCTGCTCCTCACAACCCCTCTGACTTCTCTTGCCCAGGAAGAGATGGGGGAGGAGGAGCCCGAGTTCCACTATCTCACCGTTACCACCTTCGACGCTCCCTCTGGCGAGGAGGGTCAGAAGGTCGGGGAGTGGATCGAGAGGGTCATTGCTCCCTCAGCCAGGATGAACCCCAATGTGCTGTCCTTCAGGGCCGCGCAGCACAACTGGGGGTCGAACTCGGCACAGGTCGCGTTCATCTCGGAGTACCCGAACTGGGCCGCGATCGAGGCGGACTGCGAAGCCTGCGACGCCTGGTTCGAGGAGAATGTGCCCGAGGAGGGGACGCTGGAGCGGGAGGAATGGGATGAGATGGCACAGGCCTTCTTCCGAGCCTTCAATGGCCACCACGACGAGATCTACGCCGTGAACATGAACAACGCCAAGTAGACGGAACAACGGGGCGGGTTCCTTCCGGGACCGCCCCCGTTCCTCATCCCTGCAAGCTCTGATCCGCCCGGTCTTCGTCGCCCGGCACGAGCCGTTCGATCCTGCGCCGCCACCCGTCGTCGTCCGCGACGCAGGCGGAGCAGCTTCGCCGCGTGAAGAGTCGCGTGGGCGCCGAAGCGTGTGTTGCGCCCCCGGGGTTCTGAGAGACCGTCCCGAGGCCTACTTCGCCCGGTTCATGTTGACACCGAGGATGTTGTCCTTGTGCTTGAAATACGGCGCGAAGTGCTCCTCGAACGCCGCGTCGGCCGCTTCGCGCTCGGGGGTTCCTTCGGGGTAGTGCTCGTCGAACCACTCGCTCTGCCAGTCGTTCGACGCATCGATCGCTCCGAGGTCCGGATACTCCGTGATGAACCAGACGTTCTTACTGGCGTCGCCCCAGGCGTGGGTCGCTACGCGAAAGTGCAGGATGTTGGGATCCTCTTTGGAGGGAGGGACGACGTACGTGTCGATGTAGTCGAGGAGGTCGGCGAACTGCTCTCCGAACGGAACGTGGAATGTGGTCACGGTGATGATGCGGGTCTCCGGCTGCTCCTCCTCCTCTTGGGCGAGGGTGGCCGCCGGCATCAGCAGGAACAGAGCTGCCGCACCGGCCAGGGCGTGGACGTGCTTGCGCATGAAGCCTCCTGTGTGGTGGGGAAATGGAGCCGCACACTAGGTCGGAACGGTGGGGACCACAAGGAGCTCGGGGAGGTTCCTTCGGAGCGGCCCCTTCGAGTAGGTTGGACGAGGCGGCGTCCCCGGAAGGCCAAACAAGGAGGCCAGAGTGAAGCCGGCATCGCTCCTAGCAGTGATTCTCCTCTCGCTCATCGCACTCGCCCACGTCCTGCGGCTTCTCCTTGGCATCGAGTTGACGGCCGGAGGCTCCCCATTTCCCATGTGGCCGAGCGTGCTCGCCGTTCTCGTGTTCGGCGGCGTCGCGTGGATGCTGTGGAGGGAAGGGCGGAGTTGACCAGTCGCCCCGCCGGACGGCGATGTCGATCTGTTCGTGTAGAGAGGCATAGCCAGCCTCGCCTTGACGGTATGGGCGAGGCCCCCCACAGTTTTCAGGGATCTCCCCCCTTTCCTTCCTACCGCGAGGTGACCTATGGGTGCGATCAACCTGCGGAGCGTCGTTCTGGGCGGCTTGCTGGCTGGGCTGGTGCTCAACGTCGTCGACTACGTCCTATACGGCGTGCTGCTGGCAGCCGACTTCGATGCGGCGCTGCAAGACTCGGTAAGGGAGCGATCGAGTCCTCCCAGATCACCTGGTTCGTCATCCTGGACTTTCTGTACGGGATCGTCCTGATCTACCTGTATGCCGCCATCCGGCCCCGCTTCGGGCCGGGACCCAGGACGGCGGTGTACGCCGGGCTGCTGTTGTGGGTGGCGGTCGGTCTCCTCCACGCCCTGGGAGAGGCCCAGATCGGCCTGTTCCCGCAGCGTCTGGTCGTGATCGGGACCGTGGTGTGGCTGATCGTGCTGCCGATCGCCGCCGTGGTGGGTGCGTGGCCGTACAAGGAGGAGGCGGCGCCCGCGGTCTGATCCGACGCCGGGGGTGCGGGCGCCCCGCCTGGGCGCGCCGTGCATCGCCTGACCTCGCGCTTGCCTCGATCGGGTCGGCGCCGCGCCGGACCGAACCGCCGGACGTTGCGCTCAGATGAAGGGGAGGCAGCGGAGGCGGCGCTCTCATCCGGAGCAGCCACAACCCGCCTCCGGACGAAGTCGCCCGCGAGACCTGACCCGGGACTTCAACGATCAGCACGGGGCGGCCGGCTCTCGACCGCCAACTTTGTGGAAGGAAGATGAACGAGACACAGGCGGAGAAGCTCCTGCGCCTTCTGCAGGAGATACACGGGGTGTTGCAAAGCGTCGAGGCCAGCCTCGAGCATCTCGGGAACCAACTCGACCTGCAGCGGGAGACGCTGGACGGCGTGCTGGTGAATACGATGGAGCTCGTGGACCTCGCCAAGCGGTAGCCACTCCGCCGTTCCGGCTGCCCGCCCGCTCAGTGGTTGGTGAGCCAGGCCTCGCGGAGTCTTTGCTGACGCTCCGTCGGCTTCGGATCGATCTCGAAGCCGGTTGGATCGCCCTTCTCGTCCTCGACGAGTCGAATTCCCAGCTTGGCGTAATACTCCTTGATCGGTAAGGGCTCGGCTCGACGCACGTAGCGGGCGAGGAAGTCCCCGATCTCCGGGTAGGTCATCTCCGTGATGACATCGAAGAACTCGGCCTCGGGAAACGGCTTGCCCTTGCCGAAGCGCTGCACGAGCTCTCGCATCAGCGTCTGAAGCCCACGCTTCCCGTCCGACAGCTCGAGGAGTCGGATGTCGAGCAGCCCGGCCACCAGCGCGCCCCGCTCGTAGATGTTCGCGTACTGCCTCTGGCCCTCATCCGTGTAGGATGAGAGCGCCAGCTCGCTCAGGCTGTAGCCCGCATCGAAGCGAGCGTCGTTCCTCATCTTGGTGAGAACCGCCCGCAGGTACTCCTCGGGGCTCTTCAGGTCCGATCGCAGCTGCATCGCATCAGAAGCCCATTCCGTGACACCCTCGTACAGCCACAGGTGCTCCGACGGCACCGGGGTGATGAAGTTGAAGTTCTCGATGATCTCGCTGTGGATGTTGAGCGGTGTCACCACGTGAAAGAACTCGTGGGCCGCGATGTCGGTGAGAAGCCGCCCCACACGCTCCGAATACCGGAGGTCGACGAACGTGTACTCGGAGCTTTGCGAGTGCTCCCAGGCTCCCTGGCTTCGTCCGGGATCCTCGAACAGGTAGAGGAACGTGTAGCGATCCACCGGCAGCCTGCCCAGGAAATCGCCCGCCGCATGGAGCATAGGGTCCATCGCGCCGAGAAGCTGCTTGGAGGTCACCCCCCCGCTCTTCGAATACGTGTAGATCTCCACCGGCACGCCGCTGACCTCGGTGCGGGCCACGGTGAGCCGCCCCATGAGCACGGGTGAGTCCACCAGTTCGTCGTAATCCTCCGCTACGAACGCTCCCTCCGGGTCTGGATCGAGCGCCGTCCCGAGCTTCCAGTCTTCCGGATAGGAGAGGTGCAGGCGGATCGGCGCATCCTGGAGACCCGACGGGAAGCCGAAGACGGCGTGAGGGTTGAGGAGGACGTGGTCGTCTTCCATCGAGGTTCCGGCCATCGGATAGACTCGGTGCTCCTCGACCGGCGTGTCCCACGTCTCCGCGATGGTGTATCTGATCTCGCGGACCCGGGACGCGTCGTGTATCCTCCATTGGTTGGTCGAGATGCGCTCCGTCCTCAGCTCGTTCCCCTCGCCGTCGAAGGCGCGGAAGTCCTCGACGAACCGGCCTATGTCCATGAGCTGGTAGGTGCCCGGCGCGGTGGAGGCGAACTGGAAGACCGCGTTTTCCGGTCCCAGCTGATCCGTCACGACCACGACCTTGAATCTGTCGTCCGCGCGGTCATGCAGATCGACGTAGTAGTCGAGGGAGGCCTGTGCCTGGAGGCTCGCGGCCGGCACCAGGAGTGCCGCCAGGACTCCCCAGCCCCATCGTCTCATCTTTCCTCTCCTCCGATCGGTCCGCCGGATATACGCCGGCGAGCGGCGCAGGGTTTCGGAAGCCACTCTCGGTCCTCCCGCGGTCCACCGGAAGTGGAAGGCCCCGTGCGGCCACGCTCTTGCGGGACGGGAGCCGCGAGCGCACCGTGGAGGTTCGACGGATCCCACCCCCCTTTCAGAGGAGTTGCGGAATGCAGAGGTTCACGGTGCTGGTTGCTGCGGTGGGCTTGGGGATGGCGGGGATGGCGGGACCGCAGGCGGCGTACGCCCAGGACGAGGATGAAGGGCCCGGCACGCGCATCGTAAGCGTGACGAGCTTCGACGTCCCGTTCGGCGAGCGCGGGACCGTCTTTCCATGGATGGTCGAGTACTTCCTTCCGAACTTCCAGCTCAACCCGAAGGTCCTGAACTTCCGGGTTCTGTTTCACAACTGGGGCAGCAACGCCGCTGCGGTGGCGCTCGTCGCCGAGTACGCGGAGTTCGCGGACATCGCGGCGGAGTGCGGGGAGCCGTGCGAGGAGTACCGCGAGGCCCACCCCGTGCCGGAGGAGGGAACGCCGGAGCGGGAGGAGTATGACGAGGGGCAGGCCGCTTTCAACAAACGCTACGCATACCACCGGGATGAGATCTATGTCGCTCCGATGATCACCGCGAAGGTCGAGAGCGAGATCGTGGGGCGGGTGGGACCCCCGGAGGAAGAGGAGGAGGAAGGCGGCGACTGATCGCCGGCCGACGGGCCAGAGCTGTCGTCGACCCCGCTCGAGCTCCGTGCCGAGCGGGGTCGTTCGTCTCGGCGCGCGAGCACGCCGGGTGCGGCCGGGGCGGCGGTCCCACGCGCGGGAGAAGCCGTTCCCGCGATCCACGCCACACCGCGCGTGAGCTGGCTGGAGACTGCTGCCGGAGAAGAGTAGCGCCATGACTGTACGAGAGAGGGAGGATAGGGAAGGAGCCGGCCGGATGAGTCGAAGGGAGTTCGTCCATCATGGCGCGGCCGGTGGCCTGGCCCTCATGGCCGGCGGAGCCGCACCGCGGACGGCCCGCGCCGCCGAATTCGCTCCCGGGTCACCGCCTCAGGCCTCGTTCGAGCTGGAAGAGGCGACGATCGAGCGGCTACAGGAGGGGATGAGCTCGGGCGAGTACACGGCCCGTTCCCTGGCGGAGCGTTACCTGGAGCGGATCGAGGAGCTCGATCGGAAGGGGCCCGCGCTCCGTCACATGCTCGACCTCGATCCCGACGTGCTCGCCATCGCCGGTGCGCTGGACGACGAGCGCCGGTCGGGCCGCATCCGCGGGCCCCTACACGGGATCCCCGTGCTCCTCAAGGACAACATCGACACGGCGGGCTGCATGGCGACCACCGCCGGCTCGCTGGCGCTCGAGGGGAGCACCGCCCCGCGGGACGCCTTCCTCACCCGGAAGCTCCGGGAGGCGGGGACGGTCATTCTCGGGAAGACGAACCTGAGCGAGTGGGCCAACTTTCGCTCCACCCGGTCCTCCAGCGGCTGGAGCGGTCGCGGCGGCCAGGGGAAGAACCCGTACGCGCTCGACCGGAGCCCGTGTGGCTCGAGCTCGGGCTCGGCAGCGGCGATCGCCGCCAACTTCGCCACCGTCGCCGTCGGAACGGAGACGGACGGCTCCATCGTGTGCCCCTCCTCGGCGAACTGCGTGGTGGGCATCAAGCCGACCCTCGGGCTCGTGAGCCGCTCCGGTGTAGTCCCCATCGCGCACAGCCAGGACACGGCCGGCCCGGTGGCGCGAACCGTAGCCGACGCCGCGATCCTGCTCGGCGCCCTGGCGGGCGAGGACCCGGAGGACGCGGCCACCCGAGCGGTCCGAGGCCGCACCCAACCCGACTACACGGCCTTCCTCGACCCGGCCGGCCTGCGGGGCGCGCGTCGGGGTGCCCCGCGAGCAGTTCTTCGGGTACAGCGAGGAGGCGGACCGCATCGCCGAAGAGGCCATCTCGACGATGCGGAGCCTCGGGGCGCTGATCGTCGATCCGGCGGACATCCCGAACGCCGGTGAATACGACGACAGCGAGTGGGAGGTGCTGCTGTACGAGTTCAAGGCGGATCTGAACGCCTACCTGGCGCGGCGCGGCGCGGGCGTGTCCGTGCGCTCGCTGCGCGACCTCATCCGCTTCAACGAGGAGAATCGGGAGCGGGAGATGCGGTTTTTCGGACAGGAGATCTTCCTGCTGGCGGAGGAGAAGGGACCGCTCACCAGTCCCGACTACCTGGAGGCGCTGGAGAAGAATCGGCGCCTGTCGCGCTCCGAGGGGCTCGACGCGGTGATGGACGAGCACGGTCTGGACGCCCTGGTGGCCCCGACGGGAAGCCCGCCCTGGCCCATCGACCTGGTCAACGGGGATCACTTCCTGGGCGGGAGCTCCACGCCCGCGGCCGTGTCCGGGTACCCCAACATCACCGTCCCGGCCGGTTTCTCCTTCGGGCTTCCGGTCGGCCTCTCGTTCATCGGCAGGGCGTGGAGTGAGCCGGTTCTTCTCCGGCTCGCGTACGCCTTCGAGCAGGCGACGAAGGTGCGGCGGCCGCCGCGCTTCCTGACGAGCACCGAGCTTCTCGGGAGCTGAGCGACTCGCCATGAGAGGAGCGGAGGCCGGGACGCCGGCCCATCTCCCGGCGCCGAGGCCGCCATGATCGTGCGGAGTCCCCATCCCGACGTCGACATTCCCGTCGTGTCTTTTACATCGTTCGTCCTCGAGCGGGCGGAGCGGCTCGGGCCCAAGCCCGCCCTCATTGACGGACCTACCGGGCGAACCCTGACCTACGGGGAGCTGGCGACCGCGGTGCGGCACGCCGCCGCCGGCCTCGCCGCGCGGGGCCTTCGGGCGGGGGACGTGTTCGCGCTCTGCAGCCCGAACCTCCCGGAATTCGCGGTCGCGTTCCATGCTGTCGCGACGTTGGGCGGAGCGGTCACCACCCTCAATCCGCTCCTCACCGAGGAAGAGATCGCGGCTCAGCTCGCCGACTCCGGGGCCCGAGGTGTGCTCACCGTCCTGCCCCTGCTCGAAAAGGTGCAGGCGGCGGCCGAGCGCTCCGGCGTCGAGGAGATCCTCATCTTCGAGAGGTCGGAGAGAGCCGCGTCCTTTGCCGATCTCGTGTCGGACGACCGGGAACCTCCCCCGGTCGAGATCGATCCCCGCGAGCAGGTCGTCGCGCTCCCCTACTCCAGCGGCACCACCGGGCGACAGAAGGGTGTCATGCTCACCCATTACAACCTGGTGGCGAACCTCTGCCAGGTTCTGGCGGTCGACGACGTGGCCGAGGAAGACGTCATGCTCGGCGTTCTGCCGTTCTTCCACATCTACGGCATGGCCGTCGTCATGAGCGTGGGCCTCCGGCTCGGCAGCACGATCGTCACCCTCCCCCGTTTCGAGCTGGAGGGCCTCCTCGCGGCGCTCGAGCGGTACCGCGTGACGCGCGCCAACCTCGTGCCGCCGATCATCCTCGCCCTCGCGAAGCATCCCCTCGTGGACTCGTTCGATCTCTCGCGGCTCACGGCGATCATGTCCGGCGCCGCGCCGCTCGGCGAGGGCACGGAGCAGGCCTGCCGCGAGCGGCTCGGCTGCGCGGTCACGCAGGGATACGGACTCACGGAGACGAGCCCGGTCACTCACCTCAACCCCCCGGGGAAGAGCCGTGCGGGCTCCGTGGGTCCGAGCCTCCCGAACACGCAGGTGAAGATCGTGGACCCGAAGACGGGGGAAGCGCTCGCGGCCGGTCGGACGGGAGAGGTGCGGATACGCGGGCCGCAGGTGATGAAGGGGTACTTGAATCGCCCCGATGCCACGGCGGCGGCCCTGGACGCCGAGGGCTGGCTCCACACGGGAGACGTGGGGCGTGTGGACGAGGAAGGTTACCTGTACATCGTCGACCGGCTGAAGGAGCTGATCAAGTACAAAGGCTACCAGGTGGCACCGGCCGAGCTCGAGGATGTCCTCCTCTCACACCCGGCGGTGGCCGACGCGGCCGTGATTCCGGCTCCCCATGAGGAGGCGGGCGAGGTACCGGTGGCGTACGTGGTGCGGGCCGGCGAGGTCTCGGCCGCGGAAGTCATGGCCTTCGTGGCCGAGCGGGTCGCCCCCTACAAGAAAGTCCGTCGAGTCGAGTTCACGGACCGCATCCCGAAGTCAGCCTCCGGGAAGATCCTGCGGCGCGTCCTGATCGAAAGGGAGCGCGGCGCGCCGATCTGATCCACGCCGCGCGGATCCGGTTCGCACGCCGCGCGCCGATCTGACGCACGCCGCGTGCCGATCTGAGGCACGCCCCACGTCGATCTGAGGCATGCTCCGCCGCCCGACCGACAGCGGGATCCCGCTTCGAAGCACCCCATGGGCCTTGCTGGACGGGAAATCCCCTGGCGATACTCGGTGGCGGCACCGGCCCGTCGGTGCCCGGAAACCGATGCAGAGGAGTCTTGGCCATGAAGCGGCGCCCGTTCAGCCTACCGTCCGCCCCCTCGAGCATGGCCATTCCGCTGCTCCTGCTGAGTTGGACGGGAATCACGACGCGTCCCCTGCGCGCACAGGACAACCCCGACCTGCGGGTCGCCCGCATCGAGATCCGGCCGGAGAAGCTGGAGGTCGTGGTCGGCCAGCGCGCGAAGGTGGAGATCGTGGCACTCGACTCGGCGGGAAAGCCGGTCGAGGGCGCGGATCTGCTCGCCACATCGAACGGGGCGGAGGTGTCCTTCGATCCCACGACGAACGAGGTACGGGGCATCTCTCCCGGCCGAACGACCGTGTCGGCTCGCATCCGGAGGCCCACGGCTGCCGGGCCGGGATTCGAGACGATCCGCGGGTACGCCGCGGTGACCGTCCGTCCTCTGCCGGTCGCCCGCATCGAGCTCGGGCATGTCCCGGAGCGGCTCTTCGCCGGCAGCCGGTCGAGGCTCCTCGCCCGAGCTCACTCGGAGCGTCGCGTGCGCCGCGATGTGGCGATCCGTTGGGTCTCGTCGAACCCCGAGGTCGTCGCCGTGGCGGCGGGGGGCCTGCTCTACGCCGGGAAGCCGGGAAGTGCGCGCGTCACCGCCCGCGCGGACGGCGTCGAGGAGAGCGTCAACGTTCGGGTGATCCCGAACCCGATCCGCCACATCACCGTCGAGCCGGAGAGGGCGCGGGTCCGCGTCGGGGACGTTCTTCGGCTGCATGCCACCGCGAGAGACGGGGACGGGCATCCCGTGCGCGAGGCAGAGGTGGAGTGGACGTGGACCGGCCTCTCCGACCAGCCGTACGACGCCGTGTGGCTCGAGGCCGAGGATGCGGCGACGAGCGCCCTGGTCGCCCACGACCCGGGTCTGTATCGGATCACGGCTTCGGTCGGATCCGTGTGGAGGGATGTGCAGGTGGAGGCGACGCCGCGACCTACGCGCCGGACGGTCCGTCTCATCGCGCACGGCGTCGTCCCGCGGGGGCAGGCGACCACCGACCTGTGGGTCTTCGAGGGCCTGGACGGCCGCGACTACGTCTACACCGGTACCTTTTCGGGGAACCTGATGTACGCATGGGACGTCTCCGACCCCTCGCGCCCGGTGATCACGGACTCGGTCACCTTCGACGGCCGGCGCGTGAACGACGTGAAGATCAACGCCGATCGTACCCTCGCCGTCGTGACGAGCGAGAACGCATCCACCCGCCGGAACGGCATCACGGTTCTCGACATCTCCAAGTCGGCCCACCCGAAGCGGATCAGTCATTACGCCGAGGGGCTCACCGGCGGCGTGCACAACACCTGGATCGCGGACGACCTGGTGTACGCGATCCACTACGGCACCCGGGACATGCACATCATTGACATCTCGGATCCCACCAGCCCGCGCGAGGTCGGACGCTGGGGGCTGGACAAGGAGGACAAGTTCCTCCACGACGTGACGGTGGTGGACGGCCTCGCCTACCTGAGCTACTGGGACGACGGCGTCGTCATCCTCGACGTGGGGGCCGGTATCAAAGGGGGCACGCCGACCGAGCCGGAGCTCGTCTCGCAGTACAGCTACAGCTACAAGCTCGGATCGCAGATGTACGGCAACACGCACCACGCGATCCGCTACAGGAACTACGTCTTCACCGGCGACGAGATCTTCAGCTGCTCGGAATGTGTGAACGGCGCGCGGGGCTACGTGCACGTGATCGACGTCTCCGACATCGAGCATCCCCGCGAGGTCGCGTTCTACCGCGTGCCGGAGGCCGGCTCCCACAACCTGTGGGCCGAGGACGACAAGCTGTACATCGGCTACTATCACGGGGGCCTGCGGATCGTGGACATCTCCGGCGAGTTGCGGGGCGACCTGTACCGCCAGGGCCGGGAGATCGGCTGGTACATGACGGAGGACTCCACGGGAACGGTGCCGAACGCGACCAGCACATGGGGCGCGCAGCCATACAAAGGCAAGATCTTCGCCGCCGATGGCAGCTCGGGACTGTGGATCGTCGAGCTGGCAGGGCCGGAGGGGGAGCTCGTGCCATAGGGGGGCACCCGAGTTTGACAGGGTGCGCTTGGCGGGATAGCATCCCGCGTGGATTGTGCGGTTTCCCTTTGCATGTGGAGGACACACATGAAGTGGGAAGCGCCGACGTTCGAAGCTCTAGAGATGGGCTTCGAAGTTACCATGTACGTCTACATCGATAAGTAGACGTACCAGCCGTTCGTGACGGCCCGGGTCCTTGGCCCGGGCCGTCGCTTTGTGGACCGTGCATGATCGTTCGCGTCCTAGGCGCCGCCGCCGGCGGCGGACTCCCGCAGTGGAACTGCGGATGCCCGAACTGCGGGAGCGCTCGGGGGGGTGACGAGCGGGTCGCCCCGCGCACCCAGTCCTCGGTCGCCGTAAGCGCGGACGGACGCAGCTGGACTCTGCTCAACGCGTCCCCTGACATCCGCCAGCAAATCCACGCGTTCCCGCCGCTCGGACCTGGTCGTCGGTTGCGGGGGAGCGGCATCCGGGCTGTGGTGCTCACCGACGCCGAGATCGACCATTCCCTGGGCCTCCTCCTCATGCGGGAAGCGAAGAGGCTGGTGGTCTACACCACGCCCGCCGTACGAGAGGCGCTCACCACCGGGCACCCGCTCCTACCCACACTTGGGGCATACTGCGAGGTCGAGTGGCGGCGCATCGGCGTGGAGCCCGGGAGGGAGGAGGCGCGGCTCGACGGGCTGGACTTTCCCTGCACCGCCTTCGATGTGCCCGGTGATCCACCGTCTTACTCCCGCCGCCCGCCGACGATGGGGGACGTCGTCGGGCTCGAGCTGGCGGCGAGCGGGGGTCCCGGGGAGAGGGGGACGGTCGCGGGGGACGGAGACGAGGAGGGACCGGATGGCGCGGAGACGCTGGTGTACGTTCCCGGCACCGGAGCGATCGATGCCCGACTGCGCGCGCGCATCGCCCGCAGCCGGGTGACCCTACTGGATGGCACCTTCTGGACGAACGAGGAGATGAGCACGGTCGGGCAGGGGGGGCGGACGGCCGCCGACATGCACCACCTGCCGGTGTCGGGGTCCGGGGGGAGCCTGGAGCGGCTGTCCGCCCTCCACGGGGTGCGGAGGATCTATGTCCACATCAACAACACGAACCCGGTGCTGATGGAGGGATCTTCGGAGCGGAGGGCCGTGGAGGAGGCGGGCTTCGAGGTCGCATACGACGGCATGGAGATCCGGCTCGGAGAGCATGCCGACGTGACCGAGGGCCGGACGCCGCGCCGCGCGGCCGCGCGCGTCGGGAGGAGGGCGGAGTGACGGTCGGGTCCGGCGGAGCGCTTCGGACGGGGACGCCGGCTGCGGAGCCCCTGTTGCCGGAGCAGTTCCGCGCGGAGCTGCGTGCGCAGGGCACTCAGTACTACGACACCCACCCGTTCCACCTGCGCATGCACGCGGGCGAGCTTTCACCGGAGGAGATCCGCAGCTGGGTCGCCAACCGCTTTTATTACCAGAAGATGATCCCGATCAAGGACGCTGCGTTCCTCGCCAACTGCCCGGACCGGGAGGTGCGGAGAGCCTGGATCCAGCGGGTCCTCGACCACGACGGCCGGGGTGGAGATCCCGGCGGGATCGAGAAGTGGCTGCAGCTGGGCGAGGCGGTCGGCGTATCCCGCGCCGAGCTGGAGGAGGACCGGAGGCTCATCCCCGCCGTCCGCTTCGCGGTGGACGCGTACGTCAACTTCGTGCGCCACCGGCCATGGCTGGAGGGAGCCGCCGCCTCCCTCACCGAGATGTTCGCGCCGAAGCTGATGGCGAAGCGGATCGCGGTGTTCGAGCAGCACTACCCGTGGATCGACGCGCAGGGGCTGCAGTACTTCCGCAACCGGCTCCACCAGGCACCGCGGGATGCCGAGTTCGCCTTGGAGTTCGTGGTCGAGCGCTCGACCACGCGGGCGGAGCAGGACGCCGCCGTTGCGGCGCTGCGCTTCAAGTGCGACGTGCTGTGGGCCATGCTCGATGCGATCGACTACCACTCCCGCCGGGACGGAGGCGGCCCCTCGGGGCAGGGTGGGGGCAAGCGGTGAGCGAGGTCCCGCTCCCGCGCCGACCACGCCTGAGGGCGAAGTGCCGGTTGGTGTGGAACGAGGTGCGGGAGCGGCACATGCTGCTCTACCCGGAGGGGACCCTCCTCTTGAACGCGACAGGTCGGCGGGTTCTCGACCTGCTCGACGGAAGTCGGACCTTCGAGGAGATCGTGGCGCACCTGCAAGCCGAATACGAGGCGGATGGCGTGGAGATCGAGGACGGCGTGCGGGCCTTCCTCGCCGGAGTCGCCGCCAGGGGACTGCTCGCCGATGCGGACTGACGGGCCTCTGTGGCTCCTCGCGGAGCTCACCTACCGCTGCGTGCTGCAGTGCCCCTACTGCTCGAACCCGGTGGACTACCGCGCGGGCGGGTACAGGCGGGAGCTGAATGGCGAGGAGTGGGGCCGAGTGCTGGAGGAGGCGCACGCCCTCGGCGCCGTGCAGCTCGGCCTGTCGGGAGGCGAGCCCACCCTGCACCGGGATCTCCTGGAGATCGTGTCCCGCGCCGCCCGGCTCGGCTTCTACTCGACGCTGGTCACCGTCGGTCACACGCTGGACCGGGATTCGGCCCGGGCGCTGCGGGTGGCGGGCCTCGACCACGTGCAGATCAGCGTCCAGGGGGCGAGTGAGGAGGTGTCCGACGCGATCGCCGGGGCGAGCTCCTTCGCGAAGAAGCTGGAGGCCTGCGAGCTTGTGCGCTCGCTCGGATTCCCCCTCACCCTCAACGTAGTTCTGCACCGCTTCAACCTGCACCAGGTCGCCGACCTGATCGGGCTTGCCAGCGGGCTCGGCGCCGAGCGCATCGAGCTGGCGAACACGCAGTACTACGGCTGGGCGCTGGCCAACCGCGCGGTGCTGATGCCGACGCGCGACCAGCTCGAGGCGGCCCACGCGGCGGTGGAGCGGGAGCGAGACCGCCACCCGGGGCTGGAGATCGTGTGGGTGCTGCCCGACTATTATGAGATCTACCCGAAGCCGTGCATGGGCGGTTGGGCCACCCGGTACCTGGCGGTCACGCCCGGAGGGATGGCCCTCCCCTGCCACGCCGCCGCCCAGGTCACCAGCCTCGAGTTCCCCAACGTGCGCGACCACCCAGTGGAGTGGATCTGGTACGAGTCGCCCGCCTTCAACGCCTACCGCGGAACCGGGTGGATGCGGGAGCCGTGCCGGAGCTGTCCGCGCCGGGAGATCGACTTCGGCGGGTGCCGCTGCCAGGCTTTCGCGCTCACCGGCGATGCCGCGCGGACCGATCCCGTCTGTCACCTCTCGCCGGATCACCACCTGGTCGAGGAGGCGCTCGTTCGGGCCGGATCGGCCGAGCCCTCCGTGGCGGAGCTGGTGTACCGCAACCCGCAATCCATCGGGCGGCTGCTGCCGACGACGCTCGTCCACCCCACATGAGCGGTCCCGCCATCGAGGCCCGCGGGCTGGGGAAGGACTACGGCCCGATCCGGGCCGTCGAGGCGCTCGACCTCACCGTAGAGCCTGGCGCGTTCTTCGCCCTCCTCGGCCCCAACGGTGCCGGCAAGACGACGACCGTACACCTGCTCGCCACGCTGCTGGCGCCGAGCCGGGGCGAGGCCCGGGTCGGGGGACGGGACGTGCGCCGCGAGCCGCTCGAGGTGAGGCGCCGCATCGGGCTCGTCTTCCAGGACTCAACGCTCGACCGCGATCTCACCGCTGCCGAGAACCTCCATTTCGCGGCGGCGCTGTACGGCATCGATCGGACGACGGCAAGGAGGCGGGTCGCCGAGATGCTGAAGCTGTTCGGGCTGGAGGAACGACGAGACGACAGGGTGGGCACGTTCTCCGGCGGAATGAAACGGGCGCTCGACATCGCACGAGGCCTGCTACACCGCCCGCCCATCCTCTTTCTCGATGAGCCGACGCTCGGCCTCGACCCCGTAAACCGGCGGGGCATCTGGGAGATGATCCGGCGGCTGCGGGCCGAGCACCGGATCACGATCTTTCTCACCACCCACTACCTCGACGAGGCGGAGGCGTGCGACGAGGTGGCGATCATCGACCGCGGCCGGATCATCGCGGGTGGCTCCCCGCCCGAGCTGAAGGCCGGACTCGGGAGGGAGGTCATCGAGCTTGAGGCGCCGCACCGCGACGCCCTGGAGGAACGGATCCGCGTGCGGCTCGGCTCCCCCCCGCGGCGCACGCCCCGCGGCTACGAGATCCGGCTGTCCGACGCCGAGGCCGCGCTGCGCGGCGCGCTCGCCCTACTCGAGGAAGGGGTACGGAGCGTCCAGGTCCGCCGGCCCTCGCTGGAGGACGTGTTCCTCGAACTCACCGGGCGGGTCCTGGACGGGGCGGCGGGGGAGGGAGCGGCTGTGGGGATGGAGGGCGGCGGGCGGGCCAAGCGCCAGTGAGGGCGGTGGCGGCGATCGTGGGCCGGGAGTTCCGGCGCCTCCTCCGCCAGCGGGGGCGCCTGCTCAGCTCCCTCGCCAGGCCCCTGCTGTGGCTGTTCATCATCGGTTCGGGATTCAGCGGTCTGGTCGCGCTGCACTCCGGTCTCAGCTACCGGGACTTCCTGCTCCCCGGAGTGGTCGCGATGGTTCTGCTGTTCAGCTCGATGCTGGCCGCCCTATCCACCGTGTACGATCGCGAACTCGGGATGATGCGGATGATGCTGATCGCCCCGATCAGCCGTCTCGGCCTCGTGGTGGCGAAGGTGATGAGCTCGGCTGCGGTGGGGGCCGTGCAGGGGATCGCGCTCCTCCTCCTGGTCCCGGCCTTCGGACTGGAGCCTGGCGCGGGAGGGCTGGCCTTGACTCTGGCCGGCGTGCTCCTCACCTCGCTCACGCTGGCGGCGATCGGCATGCTCCTCGCCTCGCGGATCGGGTCGATCGAGAACTTCGCCGTGGTGATGAACTTCGTGCTGTTCCCCATGTTCTTCCTCAGCGGCGGGCTCTATCCGGTCGCGCAGCTGCCGTCGCTGCTGCGGGCGGTCGCGCTGGCCAACCCGCTCACCTACGGGATCGACGTGATGAAGCACGGCCTGTTCGGGGCAGGTGCCGGTGCCTTCGGCGGCGAGCTGCCCCTCGGGCTCGACCTCGGCGCGCTGGCCGTGGCGGGTGCAGCGGCCACGTTGCTCGCGGTGCGCGCCTTCTCGCGGGAGGAGCGGCTCGCCGCCATGGCGGTCCGGCCAAGCTAG
>JBHIAV010000046.1:0-23030 GCA_046758745.1 Gemmatimonadota bacterium | reverse complement strand
ACGGTCGATGAGTTGCCGGTCGGTTGGTCGTGGAAGATCAAAGATGATGACAAGCATAAGCCGTACCGAGTGCGCGAGGAGGATGGCAACAAGTACCTGGAGGCCACCGACGAGGGTGAGTCGGTCATCCTCGGCAAGGAGGTCAAGTGGGATCTCAGGAAATATCCGTACGTCTCGTTCCGGTGGCGTGTGCATGAGATTCCGAAAGGTGCCGACGAACGATTCGATGAGACGGTAGACAGTGCGGCAGGTATCTACTTCATTTACAAGAAGAAGCTGCTGGGCTTGATCCCGGAATCTGTCAAGTACGTCTGGAGTTCGTCGTTGCCGGTGGGCTCGGCTACGCAGCGCGAGGGAGTGGGCAAGCCCTGGATGATCGTGGTCGGTACAGACAAGGAGGGTCTGGACGAGTGGCACACGTATGTGTTCGATCTACGTGCGGCGTATAAGGAAACTTTCGGGGGCAAGCCGCCCGACAAGCCCATCGGGATCGGCCTCCTCTCCGACGCCAATTCGACGAACTCGCACGCCTATGCGGATTACGACGACATACGGGCCTTGCGATCGGCCGGTCCGTCCGTCACTTCGGGTGTCGAGAGAATCCTGAAAGCCAACGAGCGGTGAAAGGCGGTGGATGTATTCCAGGGTATTGATCGGCGTCCTGCTGGGTTGCCTGTTGTCCGCCGATCTCTGTCTCGGCCAGGAAGGCGAGAAGCGGGTCTTGAGCCTGGCCGAAGCGGAGGAGATCGCGCTCAGGAACAACCCCTCGATCGAGGCCGCCAACAGGGACCTCGCGCTTTCCCGGGCGAAGAGGTCTCAAGCGTCACATGCCCGCTTCCTCCCTAGGCTCAACCTCACAAACGTCTGGGGGCCCATTCCTCGTCAACGTGGTGTCTTCACCGAAACGGGTGTGCTCACCTCGCCCGACACCACGACCGGCCTCTCCGACCTCCGCTATTTCACGGAAATCGACCTCGAGCTGACGCAGCCCCTCTGGACCTTCGGCAAGATCGGTGGACTCATCGACGCCGCCGGTTTCCGTGTGGACGCGGCGGAGGCGAGCGTAGCGAAAGAGAGGAACGACGTCCGGTTAAAGGTGCGTAAGGCATACTGGGGCCTCGTCTTGGGCTATGAGCTGCTGCAGGTCGTCGAGGATGTCCTGGACGAGGCCAGGGAGGCTCGGACCAAGCTGGAGGAGAGGTTCGATGAAGGCTCCGAGCAAGTGACTCAGAACGATCTATTCAAGTTCGATATCTTCACATATGAAATAAACAAGAGACATCGCGAGGCGCTGGACAAGGTCGAGCTGGCGAAAGCGGCCCTGCGGGCAGCTGTGGGCCTGGACGATGAGACCGATCTAGATGTGGAGACGCACGTCCTCGAGCCTCTCGATGTCACGCTCGACAGCCTCAAGACTTACACCGATATGGCGCTGAGCAACCGACCGGAGATCAGCCGGTTGGAAGCGGGGATCGGCGCCCTCTCCTCACTCGTCGAGGTCGAAAAGAGCGACTTTTTGCCACAGCTGTTCGTTGGCGCACAGGTCAAGTACAACCGGGCACCGTCCCGCTTCGACCCGCGGAACCCGTTCTGGTCCAATCGAACGAATTTCTTCCGTCCCGGGCTGGTGGTCGGCTTCAACTGGAATCTGAACTTCGTTCAGACACGGGATGAGGTCAGGGTCGCTCAACTGGAGCTGGCCAGGATGTCTGGACGGCAGCGACCGCTGCAAAGCGGGATCAGGCTGAATGTCAAGAAAGCCTATCTCGAGACCAGGCAGGCTCGTGCAAACATGGAAGAAAGTCGCACGGCTCTGCAGGCAAGTGAGAATTGGCTCCGCGCCGAATTGCAGACGTTCGATCTCGGGATCGGTGAGGTCAAGGATGTCATCGACGCGTTTCGGGCGAACTCGTCCATGAGGGCTGAACATTTGCGGAATATCTTTGAGTACAACACCTCGTTGGTCGAGTTGAGCAAGGCGGTGGGCCGGGACCTCTATGCCAATTGAGAGTGGCGGCATGGGAGAAGTGAGGAGAAGACGAGGCATGAGGGGCAGAGGATGGAACCCGTTCCGTGGTTGGGCAATGGGTCTACTCCTGTGCTCGACGTCGATACCGTCAGGAAGTTCAGCCGCCGGCCCTCAGTCGCCCGTCGAGGTGATCCGGGCGAGGAACTCGGCTGTCGAGAAGATCTTGGAATCGTCAGGCGACGAGCTGAGCGCTGACGCGAAGGAGAAGCTGAAGGACATCATCAACGGCCTGATGGACTTCAGGGAACTCTCGCGGCGGGCGTTGGCCAAGCACTGGGAAGAGCGGACCGAAGAGGAAAGGACCGAGTTCGTCGATGTATTTCGGCAGTTGATCAGAAACTCGTCCGTCAAGAAGCTGAGTATCTACAGGGCGGACAGCGTGACATACGCGGAGCCCACAATTCGGGGTGACAAGGCGGATGTCACTACGATTGCCTACAAGGGACGGAAGACCGTCGAGATCGTCTACCGTATGCACAAGGTCGGTGGTGCATGGAAAGCGTACGATATGGTGATAGATGGAGCGAGCACGGCCAGAACCTACCGTGACTCGTTCTATAAAGAGATCGCCAAGTCGTCGTACCGAGAGATGTACGAGAAATTGGTCCGCAAGTTGAAAGAAGAAGAGGGGCAGCCTTCCGGTTGAGTTTCTCAGTCGGGGAAGGCATACAGGCGGTTTCATCGTTCCCGGCACGACTTCCCATCGCAGGGTTCCGGATATAGATGCTTCGAGTTCCCCGATATACCGGCCATCTGCTCCACAAACACTACAAGCCCATTCTGGTCGTTGCTTTCGCCGCAACGGTCGTCGGAGGCTACCTGACGTCGAAGTTGAGCCTTCGAAGCGACTTGGCAGAACTGTTGCCGGATAGCTTCGAAAGCGTTCAGGCTCTCAACCGAATGAAGGAACAGGTCGGCGGCATCGGCCAACTGCGCATCGTATTCGAAGCTGACGACTTTTCCGCCGTCAAGCGGCTCGCCCAAGATCTGGAGCCACGATTGCTGTCCAGTCCCTACGTGAACTACGTGGACTACAAGAACGATCTGGCCTTCTACAAGAGGAATGCACTGCTCTACCTGGACACCGCGACCTTGGACTCTCTCGACGCGGCGGTACAGAACACCATCGAGAAGGAAAAGCAGCGGCTGAACCCCTTCCTGGTCGAGGACCTGTTCGGAGAAGACGGTGCCGAAGAGGGCGGTGATGAGCTAGCGAAATGGGAAGAGAAGTATCGGGCGGAGGAACCGAAGCCGTTCTACACGAACGCCGACAGCACGATACTCGTGGTGAGGGTATTTCCATCTCGAAGCAGCTCGGATCTCTCCTTCAATCGTGCGATGGTGGAGGCCGTCGAGCGCATCGTCGATGCAACCCATCCGGAGCTGTACGACCGGACCATCAAGGTATACTACGGCGGGAATATCAAGAATCAGGTGGATGAATATGAAACCGTCAAGCGCGACATCCTGGGGACGATCCTCTACGGAGTTTCGGGCGTCTTTCTACTGATCGTTCTGTATTTTCGTCGTGTCCTCGGCGCGATCCTGATCAGCACGAGCCTCCTCTTCTCGCTGGCCTGGACCTTCGGTGTCACGTATCTGGTCATCGGCGAGTTGAACACGATCACGGGGTTTCTCTTCGTCATCTTGTTCGGGCTCGGCATCGACTATGGTATTCATGCGTTTGCGCGGTACGTAGAGAGTCGTCAAGAGGGCCTGGCCACCGGAGCTGCGATCGAAAAAATGGTGAGCCGGACGGGCACGGCTATCGGAACGACCGCGGTCACGACGTCGGCGGCTTTCTTCACCCTCATGCTCATGGACTTCAAGGGCTTCTCCCATCTGGGCTTCATAGCAGGTGTGGGAATACTGTTCGCGTTCCTCTCCATGGTCGTCGTTCTGCCTGCCTTCATCGTGCTGGCCGAGGATACCGGTCTGCTACGGATACGGCCCGCTCCGAAGGCAAAGTTGAGCTGGGAGAGGCGGAGTTTCAGGTATTCCAAAGGGATTCTGCTGGCCGCTGCCGCGCTGACGGTCGTCGCCGCGGTCTCCTTCTCGCGAGTCGATTTTGAATACGATTTCACGGATCTCAGAGTCGTCACACAGGAGCGTGAAACGGTGGCCGAGAAGACCCGGGGAGTCTTCACACGGTCGGAGTCTCCCGCGGTCGTTCTGGCCGATTCAAGGGAAGAGGCTGAGGAGGTGATGGCGGCGGTGAGGTGGAAGATGAAGCAGGATACGCTCACGCCGACCATCAACAGTGTGAGTTCCGTCTATTCTCTCGTGCCCGAGGACCAGCCGCAGAAACTCCGAAAGATACGAGAGATCCGCGAGCTCGTAGAAGAGGAGGCGGAGGGGCTGGTAAAGGGGGAGGAGAAGAGGCGGCTGGATGAGTTGAGGGCCTATCTGCATGTCGATACGCCCTTCACGCTGGAGGATGTCCCACAGAATGAGAAACGCCGGTTCCTCAACAAGAAGGGTGAGCTCGGCAGTTTCGTATTCATTTATCCCAGCGTTGCTCTGAGGGACGGGCGGAACGCCATAGACTTTCGAAATGATGTCGGCACGATCACGACCGGATCGGGAAAGGTGTTCCATGCGACCAGCTCGAGCATCATCTCGGCAGAGATGCTGATCTTGATGATGCGTGAAGGAAAGACAGCGGTACTGCTGACGTTCATCGTCGTGTTCCTGATCGTACTGGCTGATTTTCGGAGCGCGAAGTCGGCTCTGCTGGTGCTCTCACCCCTTGTCATCGGCGTCGTATGGATGGGGGGGGTGATGTATCTGATCGGTATGGAGTTGAACTTCTTCAACATCGTCGTTCTCCCGTCGATCCTCGGCGTAGGAGTGGACAATGGTGTGCATATTCATCACCGCTACCTGGAGGAGGGCTCCGGTTCGCTGTATTTCGTCCTCCGAAACACGGGGCTGACGATAGGAGTGACGACCTTGACCACCATTGCGGGTTACTCAGGGCTGATCCTCGCGAGTCATCCCGGATTGGCTTCGATGGGGGAGCTGGCGGTGATCGGGCTGTCCGCGACCTTCGTGACCGCTGTGCTCGTATTGCCAGCACTCATACAGCTGTTCGACAGGAAAGAGACCGCCCAGGGGGCGTGAGTCGGCTTGCGTCTCCCGGCTCCCGGGCCGGTGGTGGCAGCGATCGCTTCCGCCGTGCTATCTTGGGCTCGTGGACGGGGGTCATGTCCCCCCTCTGGGTGCTGAGTAACTTCAGACAGCTCTGGTGGTTACCCGGCAGGGGGCGGCTGGCCACCGTCTTCTATTACGGGCCAGTCTGTCGGGGAGCATCGGGGGGCAACAGCTCGTGCGCATGCCGCCACCGCCCCGCCCCGTGCCGGGTTGGCCGCTATGTCGCGGCGGGTTCCTCACATACAACCCCTGGTGCCAAGGTGACAAGAGGAACATGGCGAGAGTGTCCCCGGTTTGTCAGGCTGTGGAATCTCGGCCAGTAGCTGTAAAGTAGGTTCGGCTCGGGAGGACGGAGCGGTCCCGCTGACCCAACCCCGCGAATCGGGGGGCTATCATCGCACTCCGGGCTGAGAGGAGGAGCTATGCGGAGGCGCCGGTCCACCGAGAAGCAGGTAGTCGCCATCCTCAATGAGGCGGAGGCCGGAGCGCCGATCCGGGAGCTCCGCCCCGGAAGCCTCCCAGCCGCGGCGTTCGCTGAAGAGGCGAGGTCCGCGTCACGACAGCATTCTCTGCCGGGTTGCTGGTCCGACACCACCCCGGCATGCGCAGCCTCGGCCGCCGCCGGAGGCGCTGATGACTAACGCCGTCGTCGACTCTCCATTCCGAAAGACTTGGATGCACGACGTGAGTGACCATAGACAGCGTATTGCCGATGCCGTGGTTCTAGCCGCCGGCGACGGAACGAGACTCACGAGCCACACGCCGAAGCAGCTCCTTCCACTGCTTGGAGTGCCGCTCCTCGCGAGGACGCTGTTCACGCTCGAAGAGGCCGGTCTCGAGACGGCCCACGTCGTAGTGGGGTACCAGGCCGAAAAGATCCGGCGAGAGATCGAAAGAATCGGGAGACTGAATATCGAGGTACGCTGGTTGTATAACGACCAGTGGCGGAAGTCGAACGGTCTATCGGCGCTCGCGGCCGAAGCCGTGCTCAGAGGTCCGTTCATCCTGACGATGGCCGATCACCTCTTCGATCCCGCGGTGGTGATCGCGCTCACCGAGAATGTCCACCGTCTACAGGGGATCGATCTGGCAGTCGACTACCGGATCGACGGTGTGCTCGACCTGGAAGACGCCACCAAGGTACAGGTCGAGTCCGACCACATCGTGGCCATCGGGAAGGCACTCCCGACCTATGATGCCATCGATACCGGGGTGTTTCTGGCATCGCCAGCCCTCTTCGCGGCCCTGAGGGCGTCTTGCGAGGACGGCGATGCAGCTCTCTCCGATGGCGTCCAGAAGCTGGCAGCGGCGGGTATGGCCCGGGCGACCGACATCGGGGACCGCATGTGGTACGATGTTGACACACCCGAAGACGTGGCCGAGGCGGAGCGAAGGCTGATGGCCGGCGTGCGACGGTCGACCGACGGCCCGATTGCTCGGTATATCAACCGGCCGATCTCGACGGCTGTGAGTCGCCGCGTCGTCAGGACGTCGATCACTCCCAACCAGGTGAGTGTGGCCGCGCTCGTGATCGGGTTGGTCTCCGCCGGGTTCGCCGCGGCAGGCGGATACCTTTCCTTCCTGCTGAGCGGCATCCTCTTCCAGGCCGCGTCGATTCTGGATGGCACGGACGGTGAGGTGGCCAAGCTCACCTTCCGCGGCAGCTACCGCGGAGAATGGGTCGACACCATATGCGACAACATCGCCTATCTCGCATTCCTGGTGGGATTGATAATCGGTGTCCACCGGTCGCCGCTGCCGGATTTTTACTTCTGGACCGGCGTGCTCGGCCTCGCGGCCGTGTTCCTCAGCCTGGCTAACATCTCTTTCTACCTGCTGCGGCGGGGCAAATCGGGTAGCGCGCTCGCCGTGCGCTACGGCTTCCAGAAGGGGAACGGTCCGTTGAGTCGGGTCCTGCGGGTGCTTCAGTATCTCGGCAAGAGGGACCTGATGGCGGCGTGGGTGCTGCTGCTGGCTGTGGTGGGTCAGCTACCCCTGGTGCTCCCCATGGCCGGCATCGCCGCCACCTTTCTGCTGCTTCCAGCGACGGTGCGAGCGAATCTTTCGTCACTCCGGCGAGCGAGGCGTGACCGGCAGGCTCCCCTCCTCGGCGCCCGTGTGGATCGTCCGGATTGGCTCGTGCAGGCCGAGCCCGAGCGGGCAAGGGAAACAGCGGCCGGATAACGCTTCGATCGTGACGATCACCCGCTGCGGCGGCGCAGCCGCCGTAGCTGCCTCCGGTCCTCGGGTTCGAGCCCCAGGAGTAAGAGTGCACCCACATAGCTTGCGACCAGCACGGGGACTCCGACCAGCGTGCCGACCCACGGTACGTCTGCGGAGAGGTGCTGCCACGCCAGCATGGCCGCCACCGCGGGAAACGCTGCGAGCAGCGGCTTGAGGATGCTCGGCTTCACCGGCGTGATGTGAAACAACCACCGGTTCACCCCGACCCGCCCGGCGTTGACCAGCGCATACGTGATGACCACGGACAGGGCGGCGCCTACCGCCCCCATCGCCTGGATGAGCCAGATGTTGGTAGCCACGCTCATCAGAAGCATGGCGGCGCCGATGGCGATGTTCACGCTGGGTCGGAGGTAGACGATCGGAAGCTCGCTTACGCCGAGGCTGCCGTTGATGGTATCCCCGATCAGCAGGAGGATCAGAATGACGGCGCCGGCGGCGAACGCGCCGCCGAGCAGGCCGAGCAGATGGCCGGCGTAGAACGCGAACCCCAGGACGATCAGCACTTCGATCGACAGGATCCACCGCGCCACCATGGCAAGCTGATCGCGGGCCCGCTCCATGTCTCCGGCAGCGATGCTCTCGGACAGGATCGGCGGCAGAATGCGGTCGAAGCCCTGACGTATCTTCTTGGTGACGGTCGAAAGCTGGCGGGCCATCCCATATATCCCTACGACCGCTGCGGGGGAGAAGTAGGTGACCAGGAAGATGTCGACCTTGTCCGTCAGGAGGAGCATGAGCTCGTAGCCGGCCGTCGGTCCACTGAAGGTGATGAGTCGGCGCATCTCCTCCCACTGCAGGGGAATCCTGAGGCACGTTCGGAGGGGGAAGATTCGTACGAAGAAGATTACGGATGCGACGGCCGCCACGGCCAGCGACGCCACATACCCGATGAGGAGCCCGGTTTCGCGGGCTCCCGCATAGTACGCGATCGCGACCGTGGCGGTGAGGGTGATGGGTTCCGCGACACTGCGCGCCCACACTTCGAAGCGCATCTGGCGGGTGAAGCGAATCGCCACGAGGAGGATGTCGGAGACGACGATCATGGGAATGGCGGGAGTGAGCAGGAGAAGCGGTCTGGCAGCGGACGGCAGGCGGAACAACCCGGCGAGGAAATCGGCGCCGACCGAGACGGCAAGCGTGATGACGGTGCCTGTCGTCAGAGCCAGCGCCATGCCGTTGGCGACGGCGCGAAGTTCGGTTTCGCCGCGGACCACAGCTTCGCTCATGAACTTGAAGAGCGACCGCTTCATGCCGAAAAGAGCCACCGCCGCGGCCGTCTCGACGAGCGTGATGCCGAACGTGAACACTCCGAACCGAGCTTCTCCGTAGAGCGAGCCGGCCAGGAACAGGAACAGGGCCCGGGGCGCGAGCCTCGCGATGAACCCCAGATAGTTGACGCCCGCGCCCCGAGCCAGATCGCGCGTGTCGGTCTCGGTCGTGGTTCGCATGCTCGATTGGTTGCTGCCGGTTTGCCCGACGATTACGCTTGGCCGGCGAGTAGATTACGGTTGGCCCCGCCTGTTCACCACGGCCGGAGAGTTTCGCTGATTCTGTTCCTTCGCCCGGCTCGCCAGCGAGGGCGGTTCGACGGGTCTGTGTGGCCGATACGGCCCCGTGCCGCGGCCCGGCTCCGGACCGGTGCCCCGGCCCGGCTCGGTGGTTCGGCCCGGCTCGGTGGTGCGGCCCGGCTTGAGCGTCCGGCGCGGCCAAGGCCCCGTGCCCCGGCCCGGCTCCGGCATCCGGCTCGGCGCTCGGCGAGGCGCTCTCCCGCCGGGCGGGCCAGCGCCCGTATCCATCCGAACTTCTCCGGCGCCTCTCCCGTTCACATTAAACCTGGGCTCGACGCGCCGAGCTGAACGAGGAGCCTCCACTGGGCAAGGCACTGCACCAGATTCGCCGCAAACTGACCCCTCCGGGGCCAGCGGCCGCTTCCGTGCCGCTCATGGAGTATGTGAAGTACCATGCCTTCTCCCGCTTCACACCCTCCTTTCCCCAGATCATCCAGATACAGACGAAATACGGCTGTAATGCCCGGTGCGTGTTCTGTCCGATGGGGCGCGAAGAAAACCAGATACACGGCTGCATGGACGACGCGACCTTCCGGCGCATCGTGGATGAGGCGATCGAGAACAACGTCAAGGTGTTGAGCCCGTACCTTCAGAACGACCCGTTGGTGGATCGCAAGATCCACGAACGGATCGCGTACATCATGGAGCGACGTGGCAACAAGCGCTTCCCGATCTCGAAACTGATCACCAATGGAGGTTTGTTGACCGAGCAGAGGGCTTACGACCTCGTCCGCTCCGGACTCGAACACATCAGGTTCAGCGTGCAGGGTGTCGATCCACAGGTTTACGAGGACACCATGAGGGGCCCTCGCTTCGCGAGAACGATCGAAAACATCGAAACCCTGGTTCGGGTGAAGGATGAGCTGGGCTCGAAGACACCGCACCTCGAAGTGTGGGCCGTTCGGACCAAGGATGTCGATCGACAGCTGGAGGACACCCGATCCTTCTGGGCAGAGCGGGGCATTCGGTTCAAGGCACGGGAGCTCGACAACAGGGCCCATCCCGAAATCACGGACAACACGGACATCGCGGCCGAAGAGGGCGAGTGGAGGTACGCAACCTACTGCACGATCCCGTTCTGGAGGGCGTGGATCCTGTGGAACGGCGACATGGTGCTCTGCTGTGTCGATTGGGAGCGTAAGCACGTCTTCGGAAACATCCACGACAGCTCGATCCGCGAGATTTGGAACAGCGAGCAATACAGACAGTACCGGGATCGAATGAGGAGGAATGACTTCGCCGGGACCCTATGTGAGAACTGCAAGGGCATCTAGGGATCCCGTTCCCTCGGTCCGCCCGGCTGCTCCGGGTCGCCATGGCGGCATCGTGGCAGCCATCGCCGGCGGGCTCGAGCGAAAGCTTCCCGGCTCCGGGCTGCCTGTAAGCCTCCGCCGGATTCTCGGCCGCTCGCCTCTACAACGGCATCTCTACCATCTGGCTGAGATCGGCGTCGAGCGCTGCGTGGTCTTTCTCGACGGCCAGCCGGCCGAGCGCGACGTCGAGCACGAGATCCGCCGCCAATTGGCGGAAGTCCCTCTCGGTGGCATGCGCGTCATCTTCGTGCACGACGACGGGCCAGGAGGGATCCCCGGCTCCGTCGGGCGGCCGGCAGAGGTCTTGTTGGTCCGGAGTGAGGGTGTGTACGATCCGCGGCTTTACCGCCGGATTTTGGCCTTGCCGAGCCCGACATGGTTGGTGGACCGGGCCCGGGAGGGCGAGGGTGCTGGTGAGGACGCCGTGCGCCCGATCGGACTCGCCAAGTTGGACGGCGGGTCGCTTCCCGACCGTGTGGCAGAGATCCGCAAGGCCCATTTCGGCGCAGCGGTCGGCGTCGAAGCGTGTGCGGCGGATCCAAGGCTCGTGGTCCGCGATCTCCCCGCCTATGTACCCGATCTTCGTCGCCATCTTCGGCCGTATTGGTGCGTGCTGCGCACGGCCGAGGACCGAAAGCGCGCCGAACGTATGATCCTGGACGCCGCTCAAAAGGGGGTTCTCGACTTCCCCGCACGCTTCCTCCATCCCGCACCCGAGAACCTTTGCGTGCGGTGGATCGCCAGCACCCCCGTCACCCCGAACCAGCTCACCGTCTTCACTGGCCTAGTGGCATTCGCCGCTACCTATCTTTTCGCCACGCAATCGTTCGGGTGGGGTCTCGCGATCGCCTTGATCGTCAACGTGCTGGACGGAGTCGACGGGAAGCTGGCACGGGTGAAGCTGCAGGCGAGCCCCTTCGGGGATCGGCTGGACCACCTGCTCGACGTGACCTTCGAGCTCTCGTGGTACGTGGGGCTGGGTTGGGGGCTGCTTCAGGCCACCGGTCACCGGTTGCCGCTGCAACTCGGTGTGGGGCTCGTCGGGGTGATGCTGGGGGCACGCGCCGTTTCGGGTTTCTACAAGCGGCTCACCGACCGACAGATTCACGATCACCGGCCCTTCGACCGGGCGTTCCGGCTGGTCGCGGGGCGGCGGAACATCTATATGCTCGTCCTCCTCGTCGGCCTCGCCGCGGGGCACCTGGAGGAGGCCTTCTACGTCACCTTCGGATGGGGCGTCGCAACGCTGCTCGTCTACATGGCCCGAACGCTCGGGGCGCTCGCCACACGGTCCCGGTCGCTGCTCAGCTCCCTTCGCCCTTGAGACTCGCGTCCTCGGGCGATTCCCGCTCGCGGGCGCCGGCTCCCGTCGGCTTCCGGGGTTCGGAGTCACCATGGGCGGCGACACGCTCGAACCGTCCGGAACTCAGCGATCGGTAGGCCGCCAGCACGACTTCGAGGTCCCGGCGGGCCACCGCGAGCGACACGGCAGGCTCCCGGCCCTCCCGCACGCATGCCAGAAACTCCTTCAGCATACCGCGACGCCCCATCATGTCGCGCCATCCGGGTATACGAAGGCGCTTGCGGCGACCGAGCACCAGGGCCCATAAGCCGTTGCTCTCGAAAGTGATGTTGCCGGCGGTGCCGTAGATCTTGGATGCCTGCAACCCCCCGAGGCGGTTCGACGTGCTCCAGGAATGGAGCAGCTTGCCGATCGATCCGTTGTCGAACTTCAACAGCACCTCGAGGTTGTCCTCGAAGGGCGCGTGGCGCGGTGAGGGGTGGGTCGGCCTCGCGGCGATGACCTCACGCGCCGGCCCTCCGACGCACAGCACGAGATGGATCCAGTGTATGCCGCCCTCCAGAAGGGCTCCCCCTCCCATCATCTGCGCATCGGCTCGCCACCCGTCGGCGGGATGGCCCCCGGTCTTGTTCAGTTCGATGAAGATGGGGTCTCCGATGTCCCCTGCCTCGAGATGGTGGCGAAGCACCCGGACAACCGGCTTGAAGTGATAGTTCTCAGCGACCATGCAGACCACGCCGGCCCGTTCCACTGCGCGTTCGATTTGGGTCAGCTGCGCGAGGTCCCGGGTGACCGGCTTCTCGATGAGCAGGTGTTTGCCGTGGCGAGCGCCCAGCAGCGCGTGCTCCACATGCAATGCATGGGGAGTGCAGATCAGGATGGCGTCCACGTCCAGTGAGCCGCAGGCCTCCTCGTAGCTCCCGAAGGCACCTGCTCCCTTGAACCGGCGGCGATAGGCCTCGGCCTTCTGGAGTGATCGGCTCGCGTACAGGAGATTGAGCTGGGGTCGCAGCGTACGGGCGATCCGGCTGTGCAGCCTCGCGATCGACCCGCACCCCAGAATGCAGAGGTTGATCCCGCTCACTCGCGTTACGGCCTTGGCATGTCGGTCCACTGCGCCACGATGTACTCACCCACCCGAAGTCCGTTGGCCGCGATGGTGAGGCTGGGATTGACCGCACCCGATGTGGGCATGAAGCTGGCATCCACCACGAAGAGGTTCGGTATGCCAAAGAAGCGACACATGGGATCCAGGACGGCGTGAGCCGGGTCAGTTCCGCAGCGGCAGGTGCCGGCGGCGTGAGAGAAGCTCCTGGTGGCCATGTGCACCCATGCCCAGGCACCCGCTTTTCGCATGATTCGTTTGGCCACTCGGTAGAGGGCGCTCCGCCGCGCCAGGTCGTCCGGATGGTGCTCGTAGCGCACCATGGCAATGGGCTGCCCGTACAAGTCCGTTTTCTCCGGGTGTAGGGTCACCCGGTTATCGAACTGCGGCACATCCTCGGCCAGGCACATCAGGAAGATGTTGCGCTTGTGGCTCAGGGTCCCGATCAGGTCGGAGGGAAACGGCATCACCATCTTGATGAACTCCGGCGGTGGAACCTGAAGGCTCTGAATCATCCCCCAGGGCCCGACAGGTCCTCCACCGTTTGGACCACCGGAGTAGAAATCGGTGATTGCCACCTGCTTGTGGAACCGCCGCTCCGGATTGGTGATGGCTGTGAAGAAACCGGCCACCACGCCGCTGCAGTGCCGCATGAGGTACCGCCCGATCAGGCCGCCGTTCGGCTCTACCTCCCCCAGTCCGGAGGCGAGGAGGAGCCTCGGGGACCCGATGGCGCCGCCGCTCACGACAGCGAGGGCCGTGGAGATGGTGCCTGTTTCTCCGGTATCCAGGTCCAGGTACTGCACTCCGGTGATGCGACCCCTCTTCCGGACGAGCGCGGTTGCAGTCACCCGATCCGCAATCACGGCACCATGTCGCACCGCCTCGGGCAACACCGTCACGCAGAGATCGTTCTTCGCCCCGATCTTGCACGGGTACAGATCGCAGGTGAGGCACCTGACGCACCTGCTCCGACCGTTCCCTCCGTTGGAGTTGATCGCCAGCGGGATCGGGAAGGGGCGCAGGCCCAGCTTCCGGGCTGCTCGCGCCACGCGCCTCGCCGGTGTCGCGTAGGGAGGCGGAGCGCCTGCGTAATCCGAGTCTCGCGGCGGCTCCGTCGGATCCACGCCGGCTACTCCGACCACGCCGAGCAGCCGCTCTGCCTGGTCGTAATAGGGAGCCAGGTCTTGGTAGGAGAAAGGCCAATCGACGAAGACGCGCTCGGGCGAAGCATCTCCAAAGCGACTGCGCCGCCTGAAATCGTCCGCACGATGGCGAAACGAGACTGCACCGTAGAAGACCGAGTTGCCGCCCACCGTGTGATTGGGATAGACCAGGCCCCGGAGCCCGGGCGCATGTGCCTCGAAGGGAGTCTGCCCCCGGTATTTCTGGTCGATGTGAATCGCATGCGTGCTCCAAGCGCTCTCATCACGGTCCACCCACCGACCGCGCTCCAGGACCAGCACCGACATTCCGGCCTCGGCGAGCTTCAGGGCGACAGTGCTCCCGCCGAAACCGCTGCCGATGACCACCGCATCCCAGTGCCTACCCGACGGCATCATGCTCCTCCCGCGCGGCGAGTCCACCGACTCGGGCCGGCATTCGGCGCACAGTCAAGGCGGTTCACAGGCTGATGGCGTGCAGGCGGTACGCAAAGAACGCCACGACCGCTCCTTCCAGGACCCAGGCCATCGGTTGCTTGTAGTAACCGGTGTACATCTTCCAACCCCAGTATCCGGTGTCCTCGAACAGGGCGAGCGTGAACTTCCTTTTCGAGAAGGGCCAGAGGAGTGGTTGGCCCACCGTGCTCCCCAGGTCTGCGAGGTAGTGTGTGCTCAGCGCCACGAAAGCGAAGGGAGCGTAGTGCGGGGCTGCAAGATAAACCAGGCCGGTGACGGCGAGGGCGAAGAGGAGATTGTGCGTAACCGTACAGTGAAACGATGGCTTGGCCAAGCGGGCCTTGACGACCAGCGCATCGGCATTGGGAAGAAAATGCGCTCCCAAACAGAAGACGGCCATTTTCGGATTCCAGTCGTAGGTCGCGACAGACAATGCCAACGGAATGTGGCCGAGCTGCATGTGGATTCCTCCCATGAAAGGTCTGATGAACGGTCTGACCGGAAGGACCGAATCCGGTCTCAGTGATCGGACGCCCCCCACCAAACGCTCGGGAACCGTGCGAGCCCGGGTGCCTTCGTCAGGTCACGACTGTACCGGGCGAAGCTCGCCACGGTCAAGAACCACACGCAGAAGGCTGTCTTGAACGGTTCCGGCCGGCTCGCTCCGCTCGCTGCCTATGCTGCAGTGGTTGTGGCCGCGATTTCCTCCACGATGAGCTCGGGGTGCGATCGCGGCACGGCGACTCGGAACCAGATGAACGGGAAGAGCGGGTTCGGCAGCCAGTACATCCATCCCAGGTCCTTCACCCTGCGCCCGCCCGGCAGAACGAGGTCCAACCACACGTAGAGGAACTTGTAGATGCACAGGCCGGGAACCCAGTTGGGCTTGAACCCGTCGGTGAGGAGGTGCTTCCGGCCAATGTAGAGGTTGCCTTCGAAGGGGGTGATCCCCCACCCGAGCGGTCCCTCGGCGATCGGCGTTCCGCTCTCGCGGTGCGTGATCCGGATCGTCTTTCTGCTCATGACCTCGGAGGAAGATAGTCGTTCGTACCGGGTCGCTTCCATACCGAGGACGTCTCCCGGGGCGAACCGGCTCCAGGTCGGATCTCTCGCCATTCGAAAGGGGGGTTGGGCCCCGAAGGTTCCCCGACCCCCCCGGCCGCCGGTGCAGGCCCGCGCGACGATCCGCGAGGCTCCCCGGGGCTCCCCCCTGACGACCGCCTTCCCGTGCTCCTCTTCGCTCCTGCTTTACTCCTGCACTCCCTTGGGCCGCGTCCGACGCCCGGAATCGTCGATCGCCACATCGTCGCTTCCCTGCTCCGGTGTGACCTTGAACTCGTCACGCAGAATCTCCGACTCGGGTGCCGTGACCGACTCGCAACCCGTCATCGCCAGCAAGCCGAGCGCGGCCGCCGCCAGGATCACCCCTTTCCAATCGCTGGACCTACGCATGGTGCCCCCCTCGATTCATCTATCGTTTCTCCGGCTCGGCGTCCCTTTCCCATCGTGGGAACGCTCGCGAAGTCGATGGGAAGATCGCCCCGACGGGTCACCGGGCTGTCGCGTGCGCGTCACTCGGTGGTGACGCGGCTCTCGATCTCGGAGAGGGTTTCCGGTATCGGTGGAAGGGGCGCGGGGGGTCGTGCCGGCAGCCGAGGAAGTGAGGCCTGGGGGTCGTGTCGGCAGCCCCGGAAGTGACGCCTGGGGGTGGTGGCTAGGCCCGGGAGGAGATCTCGTCCCCTTCCGGGACCTCGGCGATCATGGAGAGGAGAAGACCGTCGCGGATGCCCCCGTCGTTGACGAGGATGCGCCGGCAGCCGAGCCGTTCGGCCAGACGGGAGACGGCGGCGGCCCCGGCCACGATGATGTCGGCGCGGTCCGGGCTCAGCCCCTCGATCCGGCGTCGCTGCTCGAGCGGCATCTCGCGCAGGCGATCCAGGAGTTGCACCACCTCGGATCGTGTCATCGCGTACCCTTGCACGGGGCCGGTCCGCCCCTCGCGCTGGAACATGGCCATCGCCGCCAGTGCCGTGAAGGTCCCCCCGCTACCGATCATCAGGGGCGTGTCGAACGGCGGTGTGCCGATCGCCCTCTCGATCGCGCGGTCGATCGCTCCGCGGAGGCTCGTCCATTCCTTCTCGCGCATCGGCTCGCCTCGGAGATACCGCTCGGTGAGGCACACGGCCCCGAGCGGCAGCGAGTGTACCCGCTCGATTTCTGCGCCGCGGCAGAAGACGACCTCCATGCTACCGCCGCCGATGTCCGCGATGGCGACCGGCCGGTCCTCGACATCGAAATGACGCGCCACGCTTCGGAGGGCGAGCCGGGCCTCCTCTTCGGCCGTGATCACCTGCACCCGGATCCGGTGTCGCTCCCACGCCAGCCGGAGGAAGTCGCGCCCGTTCTCGGCCTCTCTGACCGCGCTGGTCGCGATTGCGCGGAGCTCCCTCGCCTCTAGCGCGTCGGCGATCGCCTTCATCCTTCCGATCGCCTCCACAGAGCGCTCCATCGCGGGGTCCGAGAGCCGTGCCGTCTCGCTCAGCCTCTCGCCGAGGCGCGTCATCTCCCGCTCTTCGCGCAGGATGCGGTAGGAGACGCCGCTCTCCACCTGGGCGACCACCAGCCGGATCGAGTTCGTCCCGACATCGAGCGCCGCGAGGCGCGTCGCCTTCCTGTCGACGTGAGGCCTCATGCGTCCTCCGCGGGCCCCCGGTCGTACAGGGTCGCACGGAATGGAGACGACGCTCCGACCGGGGCAAAGGCGAATCATAGGCGGCACGGGACCGGGCTGCGAGGCGCGCCATCCGCCGGTCCGGCAGGGAACCGGCTAGAACAGGTAGCCGAGCGCCACGCTCAGCTGGTCCACTCCCGTATCGGCCTCGTTGCTCTGCAGGGCGTAGTCCGCTTTCACCACGATGTTCGGGATCGGCTTCCACGCGGCCCCGAAGGTGAGGATCTCCCGGTCGTTGGCCGGGTCCGCGGCGAAGCCCGCGGGCACGTCGTCCTGGGTGTTCAGCTTCTCGAAGCGGACGTAGGGAAGGAGCTGAGCCTCCGTGAAGACGGCGCTCAGAACGTCGTACCCGGCCTGCACGTACCAACCGATGAGCCGCTCGCCGATGGAGCTCGCGCCGGTCAGGCCCTTCGCCTCGTTCAGCTCCGCCACGTCGTCGATGTCGGCCAGGGCGAAGAGGCCGCGAAGGTCGAAGCCGTGCGCGCGATATTCCGCGTGGCCCTCCCAGATCAACGTGCGCGCACCGATCTCCCGCGTCGGGTCCGATGGCATGGGATTTCCCTGCCCGGCCTCTCCGAGATACAGCGATGTCCCGACCGTGAGACCCATGCGGCCCAGGTAGTCGACCCTTCCCACGCCAGCGAAGTCCTCGGCCACCGTCTTCGACCCCTTCTGCCGCCCGCCGCGAACCCCCGAAGCGCTGAAGCCGCCCGAGCCCGAGCTCCCCCCTCCCACCGCGTCGAAGCCGTTGACCAGATAGGCCCGATAGCTGAAGCGGCCCGCCTCGCCGAAGATCCCGACGCCGTTCTCCCGCCACGTGCTCGGGATGATCCGGAGCTCCGTCTCGGGCCGCCTGGCGCCGAGGAAGGTCGGCGGCTCGTGAAGCTCGTTGAGGAAGCCCATCGGAGGGAGAAGGAGGCCCCCGCGGATTCCGAAGTGCTCCGAGGCCCGGTAGTCGAGGTAGGCGAACTCGATCGAGACGGACCCTTTCTGGTCCGTCGAGGCGTGCTCGAACTCGATCTCGGAGTTGAAGAGGAACCGGTCGTTGAACTTGTAGCCGGCGTAGAGGATCGCCCGCAGGAAGTCGAGCCGGTCCGTCTTGCCCGAGGGAGCCTCGTCTTCGCGCTCCTCCGCGAAGTTCTCGTACAGGAGCTCCCCGTACCCGCCGATCGACACTCCCTGACGCACCCCATACACCTTGGAGGCGGCGGGACCGAACCCGTGCGCAGTGCTGTCGGCCACCACCACGAGCTCCCTGCCGAGCCGAAGCTCCTCCAACTGCCGGGTAATCGCCTCGATCTGAAGGCGGATCGTCTCGAGGGCGGCCGTAGTGTCGCGCGCCTCCTGGAGGCGCGCCCGGAGCTCCGCGACGTCACGCTCGAGACTTTCGAGCCGTTCACGCATCTCCGCCTCCTCCTGAGCGTGTAGGGGCGTCGCGAAGAGAAGGGAGATGAGGGCCACCGCAGTGCGGGCGAGCGCCGGAACGGGGTGCAAGCGCCGTTGGGGCTTCACGGGTCCTCCGCTTTCCAGGGTCAGGTATGAGATTGAGATCCATTCTCAACGCCCCAGGCTACCACGGGTCGGCCGGGCGAGCAAGGACCCCGGCTCAGCGAGGGCCGATCGGTAGTCATGATTCTTGCTGACCACTATCTTTTCCGGGGTACGGAAGAGACCTCCAGGCTGGGCAGCCCGGAAAGGAAAGGTATGGCCACACCGACGGAACAGGTCCCATCGCGGCTCGGCGAGGGGGAGTCGCACGGCCTCGCCCCGGCCGACCTCATCTCCATATATCGCACCATGTACCTGTCGCGCCGCATCGACGACCGCGAGATCGTGATGAAGCGGCAGCAGAAGATCTTCTTCCAGATCAGCGGCGCCGGCCACGAGGCGGTGCTGGTGGCGGCGGGTCTCGCGACGCGCTCGGCGTACGACTGGTACTTTACCTACTACCGCGACCGTGCTCTCTGCCTCCAGGTCGGCGTCACCCCGTACGAGATGTTCCTGCAGGCAGTCGGCGCGGCCGAGGACCCGGCGAGCGGCGGCCGTCAGATGCCGTCCCACTGGGGACACCGGGCGTACAACATCGTCAGCTCTTCGAGCCCCACCGGGACGCAGTTCCTGCAGGCGGTCGGGTGTGCCGAGGCCGGCGTACGTGCGGCCCGCCTCGGCCTGAAGGACGCGGGCGTCTCCTTTCACGGAGACGAGATCGTGGTTGTGTGCACGGGAGACGGGACCACGTCGGAGGGCGAGTTCTGGGAGTCCCTCAACACGGCCGCCAACCTCAAGCTCCCGGTCCTCTACCTGGTGGAGGACAACGGCTACGCGATCTCGGTCCCGGTGGAGGTAAACACGGCCGGCGGCAGCATCTCCCGCGTCGTCTCCGGTTTTCCCGACCTTCTGGTGCGCGAGGTCGACGGGACGGACCCGATCGCGAGCTACGTCGTGCTGAAGGAGGCTGTCGCGCACTGCCGGGCGCGCCGGGGCCCGGCTCTGGTGCACGCGCACGTCATCCGGCCCTACAGCCACTCGATGTCGGACGACGAGCGGGCGTACAGGCCGGAGGCCGAGAGGGAGGCCGAGGCCCGGCGCGACCCGATCCCCACCTTCGCCGCCTACCTCGTGCGAGAGGGGTTCGCAACGGAGGAAGAGCTGGAGACGATTCGGGACGAGGTGGACGCCGAAGTCGCCGAGGCCGCGGAGCGGGCGGGAGCACGCCCGCAGCCGGGTCCGGACGCGGTATACCGCCACGTCTACTCTCTCGAGGTCGATCCGAGCTCGAGCGCCTTCCGGACGGAGCCCCGCTTCGAGGGCGGCGAGGCGACCATGGTGGACCTCCTGAAGGCGTGCCTACGGGACGAGATGCGACGCGACCCGCGCATCGTCTTGTTCGGGGAGGATGTCGCTGACGTGAGCCGCGAGCGGTACCTCGACGAGGTGAAGGGCAAGGGTGGAGTGTTCAAGGTCACGCACGGGCTGCAGAAGGAGTTCGGCTCTGAGCGCGTGTTCAACTCGCCCCTCGCCGAAGCGAACATCGTCGGACGCGCGATCGGGATGGCGGTGCGCGGTCTCAAGCCGGTGGTGGAGATCCAGTTCTTCGACTACATATGGCCGGCCTTCCATCAGCTGCGCAACGAGATCACCACCATGCGGTGGCGCTCGAACGGCGCTTTCAAGTGTCCCGCCGTGATCCGCACCACGTACGGAGGCTACCTGGCGGGTGGCGCCATGTACCACTCGCAGACCGGCGCCACCCTCTTCACGCACACCGCCGGCATGCACGTGATCTGTCCCTCGAACGCGGTGGACGCGAACGGTCTGTTGCGGACGGCGATCCGGTGCGATGACCCCGTTCTCTTCCTCGAGCACAAGCATCTTTACCGCCAGACCTACAACAAGGGGCGATATCCGGGACCCGACTACATGATCCCGTTCGGGAAGGCGAAGGTGGTGCGCGAGGGGAGTGACCTCACGGTGGTCACCTATGGGGCCCTGGTCGAGAGGACACTACGGGCTGTTCGGCAGCTCGAGAAGGAAGAGCGTCCCATCGACGCCGAGGTGATCGACCTCCGCTCGCTGAGCCCGCTCGACATGGGGGCGATCGCAGCGTCGGTGAAGAAGACGAACAAGGTGATCGTCGCGTACGAGGACGCGCGGTCGTGGGGCTTCGGGGCGGAGATCGCCGCGCGCATCGCGGACGAGCTGTTCGAGTGGTTGGACGGGCCGGTGCGCCGGGTGGCCTCGGAGGACACGTTCGTCGCATACGCGCCGCAGCTCGAGGCGGCGATCCTCCCGCAGGTGGAGGATCTGGCCGGGGCGCTGCTCGAGCTGAAAGCGTACTGAGGGCGGCCGGGGCGCGTACGTGAGGCGGCGGGTGGTAGCCGGCGTGCCGAGGCTCGTCGGGGGACGCCTATCCGCTGTTCTTCCTTCTCCCTCTCGCCCGGCCGGTTTGGACCCGCCACGTGCGTAGATCCGCCACCAGCTCATCGCGGGTGACCCCCGGCCCCGCGAGGTCGAGGCGCTCTCCGAACAGATCAAAGTGCGGCATGGCGCTCCGCCGGTCGATCCACTCGGGCCGCAGGCCGTGCATCCGGCCCCACTCCTGCAAGTCGGCGAGATCGGTGTCGCTGTATGCGTGGCACAGGCGCTCGCCCGGCCGGATGCCGAGCCGTCGGATCGGGCGCCGCGCCGTGTGATAGTGGAACTTGATCATGACGGAGAAGCTTAACCCTTCGGAGGATCGGAGGCGAAGGGGATACGGCGTGGTAAGGGCGGGCATGCGCCGCGATGGGCGGCGCCACGGCCGGAGGGGGCTGTCGCCGCAGGAGGCCCGCGAGCTGGCGGGCCGCATCCTGCGGCTGAGCAGCGCGGACGAGGCACGCGTCAACCTGTCGAGCGGTTGGAACGGCAACACCCGGTACGCGGTGAACCGGATCACCACGGCCGGCGAGTTCGAGAGCGTGCAGGCGTCGATCACGGTGCGCTTCGGCCGCCGCGAGGCGTCCGTCTCCACGAACCGGCTCGATGAGGCGTCTCTCCGCGAGACGGTGGCGGCGGCGGAGAGCCTCGCACGGCTGGCGCCTGAAGATCCCGAGCTGATGCCGGAGCTGGGGCCACAGGAATACCCGCAGGTGGAGGGTTACTTCGGCGCCACCGCCGACCTCGGACCCGGTCCGCGCGGCGAAGTGGCCGCGCAGGCGATAGACCGCGCGCGCCGCGCCGGAGACCTGGAGGCGGCCGGCTTTCTCAGCGTGTCGGCCGGCTCGAGCGCCGTGGCGAACAGCGCCGGTCTCTTCGCCTACCACGCCTCGACCGGCGCGAGCTACAGCCTCACGGTGCGAAGCGGCGACGGCAGCGGCTCCGGGTGGGCGGGGGAGGGAGACCGGGACTGGAGCGCCATGCATCCCGCTTCCGTCCACGAGCGGGCCGTCGACAAGGCGATCCGCTCTCGGGAGCCGCGTTCGCTCGAGCCGGGCCGCTATGCCGTTGTGTTCGAGCCGGAGGCCGTCTCCGATCTGGTGCAGCTGTTGGCGTCCGCCCTGAGCGCCCGTTCGGCCGACGAGGGACGGAGCGCGTTCAGCGCGCCGGGTGGCACGAGGGTCGGCGAGAAGATCCTCGACTCCCGCGTCACGCTGGTCAGCGATCCGGCGGGGCTCGGGTCGCAACCCTTCCAGGGCGACGGCCTCCCCCTCGGGCGGGAGACGTGGATCGAGAACGGCGTGCTGAGGCAGCTCTCCTACGATCGATTCTGGGCGCAGAAGCAGGGAGCGCGCCCCACGGGCGCTCCCGATTCGCTGCGCATGCGCGGCGAGGATGCCTCTCTCGAGGACCTCATCCGCGGCACGCGACGGGGCCTTCTGGTCACACGCCTGTGGTACATCCGCCAGGTGGATCCGCGCACGATCCTGTACACCGGGCTCACCCGCGACGGGACCTTCCTCATCGAGGATGGTGAGATTCGCTACCCGGTCAACAACTTCCGATGGAACGATTCTCCTCTGTTCGCGCTCGACAGGCTGGAGGCGATGAGCCGTCCGGTGCGGGTGAGCGCGTCCCGGGAGGTGCCCGCGATCCGGGTGTCCGAGTTCGAGTTCACAAGCGTGTCGGAGGCGGTCTGATGGAGCGGCGTGATTTCGTGAAGCACACGGCGATCGCGGCCGGCGGCCTCGCCCTGGCGAGGCCCGGCGCTCTACGCGCCGGGCCGGCGGGCCGCTCGGCGCCGCCCACGCTGGACCCGGCGGCCCGCGAGCTCCTGCACGCGGCGCTGGAGGCGGCGCGCGCCGCCGGCGCCCGGTACGCGGACGCGCGGCTCGAGCTCGTACGCCGGCGCTCCGTGACGACCCGCGAGCGGCAGATCACCGGCATCTCCGAGAGCAGGACCCTCGGCGTGGGGGTCCGATCGTTCGTGGACGGGAGCTGGGGCGTCGCGGCGACGCAGGAGCTCGCGGTCGATTCCGTCACACGCGCG
>JBHIAV010000045.1:0-24111 GCA_046758745.1 Gemmatimonadota bacterium | reverse complement strand
GCGATCGCCCCCGCCTCCGCCGGAACGGCGCTCCTGCCTACGCCGTCGACTCGCCTCCCTGTCGCGGGCGAGCGCCCGTACCCGTATCCTGCGGACGGCCGGCTTCCGCTCCCCTGGCAAAAAGTCTGCATGCCTCTTCCGTGGCGAGCGCTGCTTCGCCCGCGGCGCGTCGGGGTCGTGCTGTGCGCCGTTCTGCTCATCGCCGTGCTGATGGCGAAACGCGCCCGTCGGCGCGGGCGACGGCGGATCGGGAGCGGCTGCTTCGCTAGGTGGCCCGCGGAAGGCACGACTGAGGGTCGAGAAGAGAGGAGCCCTCGTGCACAGAGTGCGGCGCCTGAGCCCCATCGACCGCTTCCTTCGCCTGTTCGCCGATGTGCGGTCGGGCGAGGGGGCCACGGCGCTCCTTCTCGCCATCAACCTCTTCCTCATCCTCGCGGCGTATTCCTTCATCAAGCCGGTGCGGGACTCCCTCATTATCACGGGCGGCGGCGCGGAGCTGAAGAGCTACCTGTCGGCCGGGCTCGTCCTGCTCCTCCTCTTCGTCGTTCCCGCCTACGGAGCGCTGGCCAATCGGATGCCGCGCCGCCGGCTGATCAACGTGGTGACGTTCTTCTTCGCAGCCTGCCTCGTCGTCTTCTTCTTCATCGGGCAGCTCCCCGTCTCGCTGCTCGTCCAGGGGGTCGCGTTCTTTCTGTGGACGGGGATCTTCAACGTGATGGTGGTGGCCCAGCTCTGGGCGTTCGCCAACGACGTCTACAGCAACGAGGAAGGGGAGCGGCTCTTCCCGATCGTGGCCGTCGGCGCGTCGCTGGGCGCCGTGGCCGGGAGCTTCAGCACGGGGGGCGTCATCGACCTGGCGGGCGTTTATCCGCCGATGCTGGTCGCCGGGGGCATCCTCGTCGCCAGCCTGTGGGTCACGAACTACGTGGACGCCCGCGAGCGGCGGCGGACGGAG
Source organism: Gemmatimonadota bacterium (assembly GCA_046758745.1). Lineage (GTDB taxonomy): Bacteria > Gemmatimonadota > Gemmatimonadetes > Palauibacterales > Palauibacteraceae > JBHIAV01. The sequence goes on along the minus strand of JBHIAV010000045.1, from coordinate 23,156 downwards.
GCTGACCTCCCGAACGTGCTCACCAGCGGGGCGATGCCCGCCGCCTCGCAGGAGATCCCGCTCGCCGAGGTGCGTAAGGCGATCACCGGCGAGATGCGGATCGACGACGTGCGGAAGGCGATCACCGGCGAGATCTCGCTGGCCGAGGTGCGAAGGGCCCTCGAGAAGGGCGAGGCGCCCCCCGAGCCGGAGGCCCGCCGGAAGGCGACGCTGGAGGCGAGCCTCGAGGAGGTCGAGCTGGGGGGGAGCCGCGAGAACCCCTACCGGACGGTACTGCGTTGCCGGTACCTCCTTCTCATCGGTCTGCTGATGCTCTTTCTGACCTGGGTGAACACCAACGGAGGGTATATCCTCGACAAGCTGGTGGAGAACACCGCCGCGCAAGCCGTATCCAGGGGAGCGCTCATGGCCGGTTCCGAAAAGGAGTACATCGGGAGCTTCTTGGCGGGCTTTTACGGCGGGGTGAACACGCTCGGGCTCCTGATCCAGCTCTTCCTCGTCTCGCGTGTGATCAAGTATCTGGGCATGCGCGCCTCGCTCCTCATCCTGCCGCTGATCGCCCTCGGCTCCAACCTCCTCATCGCATCCCTGCCGGTCCTCGGCTACGTGCGCTGGGCGAAGACGGTGGAGAACGCCACGGACTATTCCCTGCAGAACACGGTGCGGAACGTGATCTTCCTCCCCTGCACGCGCGAGCAGAAGTACAAGGCCAAGCAAGCGATCGACACCTTCTTCGTTCGGGCGGGAGACGTGTCATCGGCCGGTCTGGTCTTCGTGGGGACCACCTATCTGGCGTTGGGAACGCGCCACTTCGCGGTGGTGAACGTGGCGATCGTCGCGCTCGCGCTGGTGACCGCCGCTCTCATCGGCAGGGAGTACAGGCGGCTGGTTGAGGCGGGTCGGGCGCCCTGCGTCGGCGAGGACCGGCGCGCCGCGTAAAGGGGCCGGTCACGGGCCCTGACTCGCAGGTGGGCGACCGGAGGGAGCGGGCCGTCGCTTCGCGCCTGCCGGGGCGGGACGGCCGGTCGCCCCCGCGGTGCCGCAGCTAATACGCGCGCCCGACGATTCGGTATCCGGTCTTGCGGCTCGGCAGGAGGTAGATGCGAACCGAGCGCGCCCCGGGGTCGCCCGGCCCGGGGATCGCCTTGACCTCGAGCTTCGCGATGCGCTTGCGGGCCGGACGCCGGCGGAGCTCGTCCCAGAACTCCCGGTCGGCTCCAGCGGGGAAGGGGAGCTCGAGCCTCCCCCTCCCGTTCGCATCCAGCCGCAGTCGAGCGGTTTCCCTGGACTTCAGGTGGACGGCCGGGAACTCGAAGCGGACCTCGTACGCGCGTTCACCGGCGCGCACGTAGCCGTGCGCTGCCGCCAGATCACGGAAGGAGAGGGAGGGTGCGTCGGGCCCGCCCGCGACGGCGAGCTCCTCGAGCGGTGTGGCGCGCAGGAACCAGTAGCGCAGGGTCATCTCCTGCCGCTTGAGGATCTCGCCCGTCAGGTACTCCGCCGCGGCCGGATCGCTCAGCTGACCGGCCGCCACGGCGGCCCGGATCTGCTCTTCGCTGAAGCTCCCCACGAGCTTGGCGCCCCAGTAGCCGTCGCGCGCCGTCCGTTCGTAGAAGGCCGGGTTCGGATAGTCCGCCGTCCAGCTCCCCGGGTCGAAGAGATCCGACGTGTAGAACCCCACGGATGGATATTTGACCCCGCCGTCGTACCGCTCCCATCGAGTCGAGTAGATGTTCGCGGTGAGGATGCGGGCGAAGATGTCGGTCAGGTCCACGTCGTGCTCCACGCCGTCCCGCGGGAAGTTGGGCTGGATGCTGCCGCTTCCGAGTGAGGCGCCGAAGTCGATCAGATGGTGCCGGACGAAGCGGCGCCCGTTCTCTTCCACCACCATGTCCAGGGTGTTGTGCTGGCGGATATCGACGTGGTTGAGCCACGCGGCCATGACGTACAGGCCCCTCAGCTCCCGGCGGTGCTGGTGGGGGATCGTGTCGGCCGGATCGTCGCGCCGCGTACCGTCGAAGGAGAAGGGGCCGATGTTCGTGCCCTCCAGAAACCTGCTGGCCACCGCCCGGACGCGGCCGTCGGGGAGCCGCGCCACCCGGCCCAGGAGCTCGTTCACCCGTTGCTGGGTAAAGGGATGTTCCCGTCCGAGCTTGTCGAGGTAGGTGACGTCGGGCGCCACCTCGAGCTTCAACGGATCGAGGGCCACGATGTAGGTCGCGGGCACGTGGTACCCGGCTGCATGGAAGAGGCGGCCGCTGATCACCTCGGCGGCGCTCGACATCTCCGGGTAGCCGGGCGGGTCGAACTTCACCTGGAAGACCGCTCCGTTCCGGTCCCGGATCGTGAAGCCCGGCGTGATCCCGACGGCCTTAGCGCGGATGATCGTCAGGGCTTCGCTCGTGTCGGGCGCTCCGCCGGGCATGGGGCCGCTGGCCACCGCCTCCGGGGACATCCGGTGACGGGCATTGCGGTGGACGAACCACGCCCGGTCGGACACGTCGTCCTCGGCCGTCACGTTGTACGCCTCGGTGCGGTAGCCCACCCAGCGCTTCAGCGTGAACGGCAGGTTGAAGGTGTGAAGGCCGGGTCGGAGGACGGAGTGCTCGAGGAAGTCGCCGAGGACACTCGGGTCCCTCTCCGCCAGGGCGTCGGGGAGCGGCCGGGGCTCCGGCGCCGGACTCGAGCCCTGGCGCACCACGACGCGGTTCGACGAGCACCCGGCCAGCGCGGTCGCCATGAGCAGGGCCGCGAGCGGCTTGAGTCGCTTCGGAAGGGGGCCCGCGATCCGGGCCGGGCCGGCGAGCGAGAGGCGACTCTCCCCCCACCTGGCGACGGGGCCGGAACCGAGCGCTCGCCGCATCACAGGCCGAACAGGAAGGAGAAACGACCCAGGAACCCGTCGTCTCCCCAGTTGAAGGTGATCCGGGCGACCTCCGACTCCGGCGTTATGAAGGCGAGACCGAAGCCGTAGCTCTCCTTCAGTCGCTCGAAGCGGAACTCGTCGCTCAGGCTCTCGGCGACCATCCCCTCGTACAGAAAGAGGATCCCGTCGAGCCAGAACTCGTCACGCACCTCGCTCCACACACGGTATCGATACTCGGCCTGACCGAGGATGGATTCCTGATCGGCGAATCGATACGTGTGGTAGGAGGCCAGGCTGTGGCTGCCCCCCAGGGATGCCAGGCGGTAGAAGGGAATCGCCCCTTCGCCGCTCGGCCGGAGCGCCACGTAGCGAAGCGCGAAAGCAAGGCTCTCCCGCTTCCGGTCGAACGGGAGCTCGATCCCGGCCGACAGCTCCAGGCGCCCGTAGTCGGCGGCCCCGTCGCTCCGGCTGTCGTTCCACGTGTAGCTCGCCTCGAGCCACCGGTCGTGCCTCTGCATCGTGTGCAGGCGCCCCACGCGCCACCCCACCGTGGTCCCGAACGAGACGTACCGCCAGCGCTCCCCGAAGCCCGGAATCTCGCTGGCGGCGAAGGTGGAATCGACGTCCGGCAGATCATCGGCGTCCCCCGCCCCGATATCGTCCTGCGTCCACCGGGCGAAGAACCGGAGTTCCGAGTTGGGGAGGGGACGCAGGATGACCACCGCTCCCGCCTCGTACTGATCTCGGTCGTAGTCGGAGCGGTTCTCGTTCCGGCTGTCCCGGCCCGGGCCGTAGAACTTGTCCTGTGCCCGGTGCGCCCGGAATCCGTACCCCTGGACCGTGAAGGGGCCGCCGCGCCGTATCCCGAGCCGCGGGCGCGGCTCCGGGTACTCCGAGCCGTACCCGAGGCGGGCGCCCAGCAGCCAGTACTCCTTGATCGTGGCGCCACCGAGGACGTGGGCCCACGGGCCTTCGCGCGTGGGCGGGACGCCGAGAAGAAGGCCACCCCCAATGCTGGAGCTTGCTCCCTGCCGGTGGATCAAGGGGTGGACGCCTCTCGCCTGGATCTGACCGAACAGGTGGGTGACGTTCGGGATCAGGTAGCCCTTGCCGCCGAATGCAAGCTTGCTGCCGTTCCCGATGATCAGGATGGGGAGGGTGACGAGCCTGAACGGGAGCTCCGCCACGTCCCAGCCGTTGACGGCGGGGGTCCCCCGCTCGATCACGACGATCGAGTCTTCCTGCACCGCGGCATCGGCTTCCGGGTCGGCCGGCGCACCCCTGGGCGGACGCGCCGCCCCGGACGGACGCGAAGGCTGGGCCGAAGGCGCCGGATCGAGCGAAGCCGGGAGCTGGGCTGGAGGCGGCATCCGGAGCGAAGGCGGGAGCTTGGGCGAAGGCGTCGGCGCGGGAAGAGCGGCGGGGACTTCCTGCGGGACCTCGGAGGATTGTCCGAACGTCGCCCTCACGAGGCCGAGGAGAAGGAAGAGAGAGGCGAGCAGGGAGAATCCCGCCGCAGAAGGGCGAAGGCCCGACCGCCGCCCCCCACCGGCCCGACCGCAGTGCCCATTTCCTCCCCTTAGATCCGACGACTCGCAGGATGCGCGGCGACAGCGGGGCGGGCGGCCTCGCTCTGCTTGCATGAAATCTTCCCTGTCCACCGCCGAAAAAGCCGGCGCCGCAGGAAAGCCGCGGGCCGGCCTCATTCCGTCCCTACCCTATCGACCGGCCAGCGAGGAGACAAGGCTCAAGAAGCCGCCGGGGGGCCCTGCAATCGGACCGACGAGACTCGCTCCCGCCCTCGGATAGGCGCTATCCTTCAGGACCGATTTGGGCCGATCTCCTTAGGGAGAGGGGAAGAGGGGGTCATGCAGCGAGTCGTGTGCCGCCGAACAGGGCAGATGGGTGCGGCCGCCTCTGTGGCGCTGCCGGCGTGCGCTCTCATCGCGCTGGCGGGGTGCGGCTCCGGCTCGGAGCGGCGCGCGCCTCATCGCGTTCACGCGCGACGGCGGCCATCGGGTCGCCTACACGTTCGGCACGCGCCAGAGGGACTGGGCGCACGATCTCCCGATCCTGGCGGGATCGAACCTCTCCGCGCCGTGAGGGGGTCGGGTGAGTTGCGCGTTCGCTGGCAGCGCTCCGCTCGGGAGAGCGGCTGTTGAGCGTTCGCTGGTGGTGCTCCGCTCAGGGGGGGGCGTGGGAGTGGGTGTGGCGGCCCTACCCCGGCGTGTGGGCGGTCGTCGCGCTGCTCATCCTCGCCCATCAAACGCTCGATAGAGAGGCCAGGGGGACCGACGGGGCCGCCGGCCGCCGCAGACGCGGCCTCTTCCGTCTCGGCGCACTGCTTCTGTGGGTGGCGCTCGACTGGCCTCTCGGGGCGCTGGGCGGCGGCTACTTGGTCAGCCTGCACATGGTTCAGTTCCTGCTCGTCGGGCTCGTCGTTCCGCCGCTCCTCCTCGCGGGGCTTCCGCCGAATGCCTTCGCGCGACTGGCCGCCCGGAAGCGGTGGATCCGCTTCGTCCGCCTCCTGACGCAGCCCGTGGCGGCCCTTGTGGCCTTCAACGCCATTCTGGCGCTCACGCACCTCCCCTCGGTGGTGGATCACCTGATGGTCTCCCAGCCGGGCTCCTTCGCCATCGACGCCCTGTGGTTCACCGGAGGGCTGGTCCTGTGGTGGCCGATCGTGTGCCCGGTCCCCGAGCGGCCGCGCTTTCATGATCTGGCCAGGATGGGATACCTGTTCGGCAACACCATCATCATGGGGGCGATCTCTCTCTTCCTCGTATTCGGTGACTACCCCCTCTACGGGGTCTACGAGCTCGCGCCGCGGGTCGCCGGGATCACGGCGCGCGGGGACCATCAGACGGCCGGCGTGGTGATGAAGGTCGGAGGGATGGTCGTCCACTGGTCCGTCATCACGGCCATCTTCTTCCGCTGGTACAGGCGAGAGCACTCGCCCGCACCGCGGGCGCCGGCAGGCCGGGCCGTGGGCTGAATCGGCGCCGGCTTCCGCAGGCGTCCGTCGTGGCTTCCGCCCACGCCTGTCGCCTTCAGCAGGCTTCCGTCCCCACCTTCCGCCCGCGCCTGTCGCGACCTTCGGAAGGCTTCCGTCCCCGCCTTCCGCCCACGGCTGTCGACTTCCTCACGCCGCTTCTTTCGGGCGGTGTGGTCACAGACCAAGCCGCTCCCCCACGGCATCGAGCTCCGGGCGGATCGGTTCCGGACGGCGGACGGCGCGCGCTGCCGCCGGAACGTCCTTCAGGCCGGTGCCGGTAACGAGAAGGACGATCCTCTCGTTCCGCTCCACCAGGCCCTCGGCGAGCGCCGCGTGCAGACCGGCGAGCGATGCCGCGCCGGCCGGCTCCGCGAACACTCCCGTGTGCCGCGCCAGGTAGAGGGCGGCTTCCAGGATCGCTTCGTCGGGCACGGCCACCCCCCCGCCCCCCGACTCCCTGATTCGCCTGAGGCACAGGATGGCGTTGCGGGGAGCCTGAACGGTGAGGCTGTCGGCAATGCTGACTGCGTCGGGCACCGGCGTGATCGTATCGGCCCCATCGCGAAGCGCCCGGACGATGGCACCCGATCCTTCCGGCTGCACGGCGATGAGGCGGGGAGCTCGTTCGATCAGACCGGCGAGCACCAGGTCCGCGAACCCCTTGGCCACTCCGGCCAGGATGACCCCGTCACCCGTCGGCACGATGACGGCGTCCGGAGATTCCGGAGTCATGGCAGCGGCGATCTCGAGCGCGGCCGTCTTCTTTCCTTCGATGGTGAACGGATTCAGGGCGGTGTTGCGGTTGTACCATTCGAACGCATCGCAGGCCGCCAGGCAGAGCTCGAAGGCCTCGTCGTAGCTTCCCTCCACCGGAAGGACCATGGCGCCGTAGCTGAGGATCTGCACGAGCTTCGCCTCGGGGGCAAAGGCGGGGACGAACACGACGGTGCGGATCCCGGCGGCGGCGCCCACGGCGGCCAGAGCGGCCGCTGCGTTGCCGGTCGAAGCGGCCGCGACCGTCTCGTAGCCGTACTCCCGGGCCTTCGCCACCACCAGAAGGGATGCCCGGTCCTTGGTGGAGCCACTCGGGTTTCGGGTGTCGTCCTTCAGGGTGAGACGCGGGAGATCGAGCGCTTTCCGGAGCTCGGGAACGTCCAGCAACGGGGTTCCTCCGACTGCCAGCGGGGGCAGCGAGCCGGGGGACGCGAGCGGCAGAAAAGCCGTCAGGAACCCCGCGCTCGAGGGGGCCGCGGAGGGCCAGACCGCGGGCAGGTCGTCCAGCCGCACCTCCAGCACGCCCCGCGTCGGTGCGCCGGGCTCCTGTAGAGCGGAGCAGTCGTCGCACACCAGCCGCGTCCCCTGCTCGGCGTATTCCCTCCCGCACTCGATACAGCGAAGCCGGAAGCTGCTCACATCGTGAGGGCCATGAGGGCCTTCTGCACGTGGAGCCGATTCTCGGCTTCGTCGAATACCGCGGACTGCGGCCCGTCGATCACCCCATCCGTCACCTCACGCCCCCGATCGGCGGGAAGCGGGTGCATGTAGATGAGGTGCTCCTTTCCGAGCGCCATGCGTTCCTCGTCGCACCGCCAGTCCGGATACCGCTCGATGAGCGATAGCCCTTCCTCGACGTCCTGCGTGGTCACCAGCGGGCCCCACGACTTGGGGATCACTACATCGGAGTCCTCGAACGCGTACTCGAACTGCTGCGTTGTTTCGAAGCGCGCTCCGGCCTGGTCCGCGTTCGCCTGCGCCTGCTCCTCGATCTCCGGCATGAGGCGGAACTCCGGCGGGTAGGCGAGCGTCACGTCCATGCCGAAACGGGGCATCATGAGGATGAGGCTCTGCGGAACGGAGAGCGGCCGCACGTACTTGGGCGCGCTGGTCCAGGCGACGCCCAGCTTGAGCCCGCGCGTGTCGCCGAATCGCTCGCGGATGGTCATGTAATCGGCCAGGATCTGGCACGGGTGGTAGACGTCGCACTGCATGTTGAGGACCGGTATGCTGGCATGCTCGGCCATTTCACGCAGGTAGGCGTTTCCCTCTCCATACGTGCAGTGCCGGATGGCGATGCCTTCGCCGTACCGGGAAAGAACCTTGGCCGTATCGCGGACGCTCTCGCCATGGCTGATCTGCATATGGTCCGGCGACAGGTAGATCCCGTGCCCCCCGAGCTGCGTGATCCCCGTCTCGAATGAGTTCCGGGTGCGGGTCGAGGCATCGAAGAAGATCATGTACAACGTCTTGGCCGGCAGGAGCGGCGTCCGCTCTCCGGCCGCTCTAGCCTTCTTGAGCCGGTCCGCGAGCTGGAGCAACGTCTCCAGCTCCTCCATCGTCCAGTCCTGCGTCGTGATGAGATCCCGTCCCCTCAGGTCGACGCTCATCCCATGAGCTCTCCCTTGCGTCCGGCTAGGGAGTCCGGGATCAGGCTGTACACGGCCGTGGCTCGCACCAGATCCTCGACGGCGACCCACTCACCGGTGGTGTGCGAGAGCTCTTCCTTGCCGGGCGCGAATCCCACGGTCGGTATGCCGTGACGACCCATGGTCGCGACCCCGTTGGTGGAGAACGCCCACCGGGAGACCTCGGGCGGCGCGCCGAGCACGGCGCCTGCAGCGGCTGTGACGCCCTGAACCAGGGCGTGCGTCTCCGGCAGCACCCAGGTCGGAAAGTATTTCTCCTGCCGGGCGCGCTCGCCCCGCCAGCTCACCTCGTCGTACGCGAGGAGCTCCACCTCGGCATCGCCCAGGTGGGGAAGCAACCGTAGCTCCGCCAGCGCGCTCTCGACCGTCTCGCCGGCCGTCAGCCGGCGGTCGATGTAAATGCGGCCGCTGTCGGGAACGGCGTTGAGGGAGGGCGAGGTGCACTCTACGAAGGAGACCACGACGGTTCCCTTGCCCAGGAAGTCGTCTGAGGGCAGCCGTTCGTTCAGAGCCTCGATATCCGAGATGATCGGGGCCAGCTTGTACAGCGCGTTGTCACCGCGCTCGGGGTGCGCAGCGTGCGACGATACTCCCGTCGTCGAGATCGTGGCCTCCACCCGACCGCGGTGGCCCCGGCAGACTCCGAGGTCCGTAGGCTCCCCGATCACCACGACGTGGGGCCGGATCCCCTCCTTCTCAATCAGGTGCAGAAGGCAATAGCCGTCGCACTCCTCCTCCATCACGGAGGCGGTGACGTACAGCGTGACCTCGCCCCACAGGCCGCGATCGCGCGCCAGCTTGGCGCCGTAGGCCATGCAGGCGATCGCGGGCAGCTCGTCCACTGCACCGCGGCCCCACACCTTCCCGTCCTCGAGCTTCCCTTCATAGGGGTCGTGATCCCAGGCTTTGGGGTCGCCGACGCCGACGCAGTCGATGTGACCGTCCATCAGTATGGTGAGCGGACCATCCCCGAGGCGCGCCACTACGTTGCCGAGCCGGTCATAGAAGACCTCGTCGAACCCGAGGCTCTCGTACTCCCGCCGCACCCGCTCGCAGCGCTCTCGCTCGCGACGGCTCTCCGCCGGAATGGCGATCATCTCGCGCAGGAAACGCACGATCTCGTCCTCGTGGCGTCGCGCGTCCTCCAGAGCCGCGCGTCCCGCACCATCGCTCATTGCTCGTTCGCCCCCTGTGCGGCCCGATGCCGTACCGCGTCCCAAGCGCCGCTCTCGCGGTTGAACGCCTCGATGGCTTCGTCCCACGCGGGGAGCTCTCCGGCGAGATCTTCCCAGAAGGTGGGGCTCCACAGAGCGTTCAGCTCCTCCACGGCCTTCCCCTGTTGCTCCACCCAAGTGAAATACTTGAGGTTGTGGATCGCTTTTCGGTCCGTGTAGCGAAGTTCCCGGAGGTTGTCCGTGGTGACGCCCTGGAGGTACCGCTCGAAGTCGACCTCGGCTGACCTGGCGGAGTAAGGGCCGCGTTCCGTCCGGAGCTCCTCGAGGCGGGTCCGATAGAGCTCCACCGAGTCGGTGAACGAGGTGAAGACGACGTCGTGCTCGTCGAGCTCCAGGTAGCGGGCCGTCTTGATCGCGGCGAGCACGTTGCAGATGCTCGAGATGCCGAGCAGTGGGAGACGGGCGACGACCTCCTCGGGGACGCCACGATCTACCAGCAGCGGCCGCCCGGCCGGCTCGTTGAACAGGCGGAGGAGACGCAACGTCGCCTCGTCGTCGATGGCCGTCACCACATCCGTGTTGCGCACGTTGTGGATCCACGGAATGTGCTTGTCCCCGATGCCCTCGATGCGGTGGTCGCCGAATCCCGCCATCAGCAGCGTGGGACACTGGAGGGCCTCGGCGGCGGCGATGCGGCAGCCGGGGAATTGTCGCTTGAGGTGATCGCCCGCCGCGAGGGTACCTGCGGATCCGGTGGCTCCCACCCAGGCGGCGCAGCGGTCTCGCGGACCGGCGATTCGGCGAAAGACCGATTCGACGGCCGGACCGGTCACGCCATAATGCCAGAGGTAGTTGCCGAACTCGTCGAACTGGTTGAAGATCACTGCCTCGGGCCGGGTCCGGCGGATCTCCCGGCAGACGTCGAAGATCTCCTTGACGTTGCTCTCGCCGCCGGGGGTTTCGATGATCTCCGCCCCGATTTCTTCCAGCCAACGGAAGCGCTCCCGACTCATCTCCTCGGGCAGGATCGCCACCGCCTGGCAGCCCAGCAGCGCGCTGTCGAATGCGCCTCCCCGACAATAGTTCCCCGTCGACGGCCACACCGAGCGGTTCACGGATGGGTCGAACTCACCGGTGACGAGGCGGGGCACCAGGCAACCGAACGCGGCCCCTACCTTGTGAGCACCGGTGGGAAAGTACTTCCCGACGAGGCCCACGATGCGGGCCGGGACGCCCGTCAGCTGCGCGGGCAGCTCGAGCGCGTTCACCTCCCCGAAACGACCTGACTCCGGATCGTTGCGCCAGGTGATCCGGAAGAGGTTGAGCGGGTCCACCGCCTGCATGTCGACCCGGGCGAGGGCCTCGATGATGGTCGGGTGCAGACCGGACGGATCCCGCATCTGCGCGAAGGTCGGGATCAGTATCCCTCGTGCCCGGCACCTCGCCGCGGCTCGCTGGCGTACTTCCTCATCGACCACGTGGGTCAAGCCTGCACTCCTTCCTTGTGTTGAACGCGCTGGTGTGGCTGTGGGGCGGCCGGCCGTGCAGCCGCCGACCTAGCCGCGCGCGTCACTCCCGAGGAAGCTGGTGCCCCAGCCAAGGGAGCGAAAGCGTTGCCAGAGCCCCGGCGCGAGCTTCCGGGCCCGGGCCGCCAACTCCTGGGGGTCGAGGGTGGTGTGGCGGAAGTCCTCGAGGAGAAGCCGCCCGTAGGCCACCGTGTGCCGAACGGGGGCCTCGCTCACGCCGTAGGCGAGGTGCCCGAAAAGGTTGTCCGGCGAAACCGGAGTGGGAGGCGCCGCGTCGACGACGATGACGTCGGCCGGGGCGCCCGGCGCGAGTTCCCCCAGTAGCGGTTCCGGGAAGAAGCGCCGCGCCGCGAGCGCGTTGTTGGCCAGCAGCTCGGGCAGGAACTCGAAGCCCGAGGCGGGATCTCGCCTCGCGCCGCGGTGCGTGAGGAAGGCGAAGCGTAGCGCACGAAGAACGGCCGACGACATGCCGTCGGTACCCAAGCCGACGAGGCATCCGAGGCTCGCCGCCTCGCAGACGTCCAGCCGTCCGACCCCGTTGTTCGCGTTTGACTCGGGGTTGTGGATCAGGACGGCGCCGGCCCGCGCGGCCGCTTCGTAGTCTTCTCTCTCCAGGTGGATCGCGTGGGCCAGAAGCGCGCGCTCGTCCAGCAGGCCGAACCGCTGGAGTCGCTGCACGGGGCCGGCGCCGAACGCCTGCATGGAGGCCTCGACATCGATCGGATCCTCCGCCACGTGGATGTGACAGCCGGTGTCGGGTGGCCGCCGTTCGGCGACGGCGGCGAGGGTCTGGTCCCTCAGCGTGAAGCTGGCGTGGAGCCCGAACACACCGCGGATGCGGCGGTCGTCCTCGCGTTCGGCCAGGAAGCGGAGGTTCTCCTCGATCCCGGCGACAGCTCCTTCGCGACCGTTGCGGTCGGTGACCTCGTAGCACAGGGCGGCGGAGATGCCACCCGCCTGGACCGCCTCCGCGATCGCGTCCAAGCTGCCGTCGATGCACGAGGGCGACGCGTGGTGATCGAACACGGTGGTGCAGCCCTGTCGCACGCACTCCGCCACGGAGAGCAGGGCCGAGATGCGAACCGCCTCGATGTCGAGCGCGCGGTCGAGCCTCCACCACAGGCGATCGAGTACCTGCGTGAAGTCTTTCATGCTCGCCGCGGGGTCGAGGCCGCGCGCCAGCACGGAGTAGAAGTGGTGGTGAAGGTTGACGAGGCCAGGAAGGATCAGGCCGTCGCGCGCGTCCAGGTACCGCGCGTCGCGCCATTCCCCGAGCAGCTGATCCTCCCGGCCCACGGCCACGATCCGCTCCCCGTGCCACGCGACCGCGCCCTCCGGTATCACCTGCGGATCGGGTCCGCCGGTGGCCACCACCCCGTTTCCGAGCAGGACAGTGTCGCTCATCGAGCCTCTCTCACACCGCCACCCTGGTTTCCCGACGTATGCGCTCCCCGAAGCCCGCCGGTCCGAAGACCTCGCTGCCGTCGGGCTCCCGCCGGTAGACGAGCTCGCCGCGAAGGTACACCGCCTGCACCCGACCGGTGAGCTCGATCCCTTCGAGTGGCGTGTACCGGTTGAGGTTGTGGAGCGCCTCGCCGCGAACCGTCCAGGTCTCGTTTTCGTCCAGCGCCGTCAGGTCCGCGTCGAGCCCGGGTGCGATCCGACCCTTCCGGTGCTCGATCCCGAGGAAGCGGGCAGGCGCGGAGGCCGTGACCTCGGTGAGCCGCTCGAGGGTGATCCGTCCCTTGCGGACCCCCTCCGAGAACAGGTAGGGAAGTGAGAGCTCGACCCCGGGAACTCCGCCGTAGTCCGTCCAGATGGAGCCGGTGTTCTTCTCCTCCGGCCACTGCCCCGCCGCGTGGTCCGTGGCCACGAACTCGAGCTCGCCGCTCGCGAGCCCTCGCCACAGGCGATCCCGGTCGGCCGCCGATTTCACCACCGGCGCGGTCTTGAGGAGGGCACCCTGTGCCGCCAGATCCTCGGCCGTAAACTGGAGAAAATGCGGGCAGGTCTCCGCCGTCAGGGGAAGGCCCTCGCCACGGGCGATGCTGACCACGTCCAGGGCACGTCCCGTTGCCAGGTGGACGATGTGGACCCTCGCGCCGGTCTCCCGGCACAGGTCGCGCATCGCCTCGACTGCCTCGACCTCCGCTGACGCAGGCCGGGAGGCCGCGTAGGCGAGCGGATCGTTCCGGCCTTCTTCCCGAAGCTGCCGGGTGAGGGCATGCACCATGTCGCGGTCCTCGGCGTGCACCCCCACCGGGACGCCGAGTCGCCGTGTCTCCCGCAGCACCTTCCCGATCTGGCTGGCCGAGAGGTCCCGGAACGTGTCCATTCCGGAAAGCGTGTAGACCTTGATCGACGCCGCGCCCTGCTCGACGACTTCCTCCAGATGGCGACGCCACTCCGGCTCCTGGATCGCGTTGCCGGAGACGCCGCCCCACAGCATGAAATCGACGTGCGCCTTGGGCGCGATCACCTCCAGCTTCTCGCGCAGGTTCGCGCCGGAAGTCACCGGCGGCAGCGACGTGCCGGGCATGTCCACGATGCATGTAACCCCGCCCGCTGCGGCGGCGCGCGTGCCCGTCTCGAAGTTCTCGCGGTGTGTAAAGCCCGGGTCGTCGAAGTGCACGTGAACATCGATCACACCGGGCAATACCAGCCCACCGCCCAGGTCAACGATCTCCTCGTCCGCCTCGACCGGCGCCGAGCTCGGAGGCCCGACGTCGGCGATCCGGCCGCCGATAACGAGGATCTCCGCCGGGGCCGTACCGTCTCCGTCCGAAGGAATCCGCAGGTTGGTGAAACGTCTACGCGGGGCGCGCACCTCGCCTCACGCGGGCCCGATGTTCAGCGGATTCGGCTTCGAGGAGTGGTAGATCGAATCCCACACCGTCTTCATGCGCCACAGCACGGCCGTATCGATGAGGCGATCGGCAGCGTCGCCCTGCGCTGCGGATCCGTCTGCGCCTGTCGCCCCTTCGCCGTCACCGGTGCGCCGGCCGTCCAACACCTCGAGGGGCTCCCACGACAGCTCGAGGGTGAAGCCATCACAGAACACCGTCCCCCGATTCCCCGCCGCGTCGACCTCGAGCCGGTATTCACGACCGCGCAGCCGGGCATGCAGGGCATTCCCGACCCGGCAGAATCCGTCCCCGGTGGAGCTGCCGAAGACATCGCGCTCCACAAACAGCTGCTCCTTGAGCTTGAATGGGGCTCCGTGCTCCGGGCAGTACACCTCGCAGTTCGAGCACTCGTTGCACGCCCCCTCGAGCACGGCCAACTGGTGCTCGGACTGAACGGCGAACCCCTCGCCGGGGGAGCGGTCGAGCCTGCCGTCGCCGGCGAGCCGGAGGAGATCCGTGGATGTCTCCACCGCCTCCACCTCGTAGGCGAAGATCGCGTCGTTGGGGCATGCCCAGATACACAGGTCGCAGTTGATGCAGTCGTACAGCTCGAGGACGCTGTCGATGCGGCGCGGCGTCTTCGCGTTGGCGGCGGCGTGATAGCGGCGGTCGCCGACGAGGGACGGCACGATCTCCCGTCCGTTGAGTCGACCCGCTACGCGCGTCGCGTGCAGAACCATCGCATCCCCGTCGAGATCGACGGCCGTCGCAGCCTGGCGCAGGGCCGCAGGAAGGTCGTCGGGAGCCTCCTGGGCGATGGCCTTCAGTCGTGCTCCGTCGCGCTCCCAGAGCGCGGCCCCCCCGGGAAAGGCCTTGAGTGTCTCCTCGACCGCCTCGGCGCCGTGCCCCATGGCGGCGAGCACGTACGCCTCCCGGGTCGTGACCTCGCATCGGGCCATCTCTCGGCCGAGAGCGCGAAGGTACCCGGGCAGCCGGCCGAATCCGCCCTGACGCAGGAGGTCGGTGCAGGTGGTGACAGGCACCATCCCGCACGCTACCGCGGCCGGGAAGTTCCTGACGTCGATTCCGGCCGAGAAGGAGACGGGGAACTCGAAGCCGAGATCTTCGCGGAAACGCTGCATCAGGTTCATCGAGATGACGTGCAGCGGCGCACCCGAGACGTACATGTAAGGATCCGTGTGGGTGGGGAAGATGCCGGGGTCGTTCTCCACCACGAGCGTGTTGGTGAACTTCGCCCCGATCATGGACCCGATGCTCTCCGCCACCAAGCGGAGACGCCGCAGGATCTCGATCCCCTCCTCGTACTGCAGATCGACATCGAACGCCTGACGCCGGAGCTCGAGGTGCGTATAGCCGAGGCGATCGATGAGGATCTCGTGCACGCGCTCGAAGCCGAGCAACGTGGGGTTCAGCTTGATGATCGTGTGGAGCCTTAGCTCCTGGAGCAGGTAGCGTCCGATCGATTCGATCTGATCGGCGGGACAGCCGTGGAAGGTGGACAGAGTGACGCAGTCGGAGATCGATTCGGGCAGTGCCAGATCTCGGAACTCGGCCAGGTCCCCGGCGAGCTGACCCCGCAGCTCATCGAAGACCGGTCCCGGAGTCTTCAGCGCCTCGATGAAGCCTGTCACCTTCTCGCTGCGGATCCCGTCGAGGTCGTAGCCCACGCTGATGTCGAACACCGTCTCGAAGCCGAAGTCCGTCGGGAAGATCCCGAAACCCCGCGTGGCTTTCAGGACCTCGATGAGATAGGCCGCCTTCGCGTACTCGAGCAGCGACTGTTGAACACGAAGCTCCTGGGACCACTCGACGTTGTAGCCGATGTTCGGAACGTGGATGCATGGGCGTGGGATCTGGAGCCGGTCGTTCACCTGCACCGTCTTGATCTCCATGATCCGTCCCCCGGCGAGCCACGCGAGCACGATGTTCTGCGCGAGCTGCGTATGGGGGCCGGCGGCGGGGCCTACGGGCGTGGAGGCGCGGCGCGAGAAGTGAACGGCCGAGAAGTCCAGCTTCCCATCGGGGATGTGCCACTTGCGAACGGGAAGATCGAAGATCGCGCTCTTCGCCTCGACCTCGCGCCGCATGCGGCGCAGCAGGTCCGGGAACGGGACCGGGCGGAGCTCTGCCATTGCTCCCCGGGCCTCACGAACCGGCCGCCCGGGATCGCCTCGACTTCGGCACGGAGGGCGCCGCGGCCGGAGCGTCGCTCATCGGCAAGCTGAACCTTCGCTTCCCATCGTAGGCGTACAGCGCGCCGGCCACCGCCCCGGCGGTCGGGACGAGGCCGATCTCGCCGACGCCCTTCGCCCCGTATCCGCCCACCTCGTCCGGCACCTCCACCAGTATGACGTCTATGCGGGGCGTGTCCTTGGCCTTCAGGATTCCGAGGTCGCGCAGGAGCAGGGAATCGGGATGCCCGTCGGTGCAGGGGAAATCCTCGGAGAGTGCATAGCCCAGCCCCATGTGTACCGAGCCCTCGATCTGGCCGGCGCACTGCAACGGGTTGATCGCCCGGCCCACGTCGTGCGCTGCCACCACTCGCTCCAGATGGCCTTCCTCATCGAGGATCACGACCTGAGTCGCGTAGCTGAAGGTGAGGTGCGTCTTCGGGTTCTCCGTCTCCTCGCCCGGCCTGGTGGTGAAGTCGCAGACGTACTCGCCGAGGTACTCACGGCCGGCCAGCTCTTCCAGGGAAGAGCGCTCGAGGTCGCGCGCCAACTTGCGCCCCGCAATCTGACCGGCGGCACAGAGAAGCGCCGTGGCCCGGGAAGCTGTGGTCATGCCGCACACGACCCGCGGGTCACTGGCCGTCCGCACGCTCATGATCTCTGGATCGAGCCCCGTTTCCTCAGTGACCACCTGCCGGAGGATGGTGAACAGGCCCTGGCCCATCTCGGTGTAGCCAGTGAGGATCTCGAGCGTACCTCCTTCGCCGACTCGAAGGAGCAACCGACCGGTGTCGTCCATCCCGTTGCCGATTCCGGTGTTCTTGATGCCGCAGCCGATCCCTGCGTATCGGGCGTTCTTGTAGACATCCCGCACCGCCTCCAGGGTCTGCCGAATGCCGCAGCTGTCGGTCATCACCTGGCCGGTCGCGAAGGCGTCACCGGGTTCGAGGATGTTCCGCTCCCGTATGTCGTACCCGTCGAGCCTCACCTTCTCGGCGAGGAGGTCCATCATGCCCTCGATGGCGAATGCGGCCTGGTTGGCGCCGAAGCCGCGCATGGCTCCGGAGGGGGGATTGTTCGTGTAGATGGTCTTCGCCTCGATGTCGACGTTCGGCACTCGGTAGGGACCGCAGGAGTGACCGGCCGCCCGCTCGAGAACCTTCATCCCCACCGAGGCGTACGCCCCCGTGTCGCCGATGATCCGCGCCCGCACGGCGGTCAGGTGCCCCTCCGCATCCGCGCCGACCGTGTAATGCAGCGCGATGGGGTGGCGCTTCGGGTGCATGCGCATGGACTGCTCACGGGAGAGGACCGTGCGCACGGGACGTGCGGTCAGCCGCGCCGCGAGAGTCGTCTGCGCCTGCACCGAGAGGTCCTCCTTGCCGCCGAAGGCGCCGCCGTTCGCGACCAGCTCCACTTCGATCGTCTCGGGCGGAACACCGAGCACGGAGGCGATCTGAGCCTGGTCGTCGTGCACCCCTTGTCCCTGCGAGTAGACCTTGAGGCGGACACCGTTCGCCGCCGCCACCGGCAGGGCGAGGCACGCCTCCGGCTCGAGGTAGGCGTGCTCGATGCGCTGCGTGACGAACGTCTGCTCCACCACGTGCTCCGAGGCCGCCAGCACCGCGTCCACGTCGCCGCGGGAGAACGCACACGCCTCGAGCAGGTTCCCGCTCTCGTGGACCCGAGGGGAGTCGGGCTGGAGAGCGGCGAGCGGGTCTGTAACCGGCGTCAGGACTTCGTATTCGACGGCCCCCTCCAGCGCCTCGGCCGCCTTCCGGGCGTGCCACGCCGTGTCGGCCAGGACCAGGGCCAGGACATCTCCCACACACCGGGTGATCTCGCCGACCGCGACGAACACGGGCCAGTCGGGGCGGATCAGTCCGACGTATCTCTCGCCGGGTACGTCCTCGGCACCGATCACGCGCTCGACCCCCGGCATCGAGAGGACGGCCGCGGTGTCCATCCGAAGCACCCGGGCCCGCGGGTGGCGGCTCAGCGCGACGGCCCCGTGGAGCATCCCGTCCACCACCATGTCGGCCACGTACGGCTTCTCGCCCGTGGCGTGGTCCTCTCCGCGGAAGCGGGGGCTCGAGCTGCCGACGCCGAGGGAGCGATGCGTGGAGGTCCGGGAGAGTCCGAACTCCTCGCCGAAGAACAACGGGCGCCGCGGTTCGGCATTGGGAAGCTCGCCCCCGACCTTCCAGGCTTCGCCGGCGCTGAGAATGGCGTCCACGATCCGGGTGTAGCCCGTGCAGCGGCAGAGGTGGCCCGACAGGGCACGCTCGACCTGGTGTCGATCTTCGATCCCGCCGTGGTCCATCAAGGAGCAGGCCCGCACGACGATACCGGGAGTGCAGTAGCCGCACTGCAGACCTCCCTCGGTGACGAATGCCCTGGCCAGCACCCGGCGTTGCGCTGCGGCGATCCCCTCGAGGGTGGTCACCTGCTTCCCCTCGACCGATTCGACTTTTCGGAGGCATGCCAGGACCGCCCGTCCGTCCACCATGATCGCGCAGCAGCCGCAGAACCCCTGGGGGGCGCACCCGTCCTTTGGCGAGGTGACCCCGCACACCTCGCGCAGGACGTCGAGGAGATTCATGCCCTCTTCGTAGGCTGCCGAGGTCTCTCGACCATTCAGAGTGAACGTTGCCTGCGGCACTTTCCGTGCTTCTCCCGGTCCGACGCCTCGTCCGCCGCTCCGGTGAACGGGGCGGAGTTCCTGGAACAGATGATACCTGGATAGATGAAACGTGTCAGGAGCGGGGGAATCTGGCTAGTGGGGCCGTACGCCGTCGTGGGGAAGGGGTCGCGTCGGACCGGCCTACGTGATCTCCAGCAGGACCTTGAGGGCGCCCGGCCGGGCCGCCGCCTCGAACGCCAGGAGCGCTTGCTCCAGCGGGTAGCGGGCGTCGATGAGCGGCTCGACCCGGACCCGCTCCTCCCGCAACAGCTCGATCGCCGGGGCGAACGGCCCGCAGCGCGACCCGACGAGGGTGATCTCGTCCACCACCAGCGCCGAGGCATCGAGGGTAAGCCGCCCCGCGTATGTGCTCTTCATCACGAGCGTCCCGCGGGGGCGCACGGCCCGGCGGGCGATCTCGAAGCCATCCGGGTTGCCCGTGCACTCCACCGCCACGTCGAAGGCGGCCGGCTCGAGCCCTTGCCCTGCCCCGGTTCGGATGCCGAGCTCCGCCAGCGTCGCCAGCTTCCCCGGTTCTCGTCCCACCACCGTGAGGTCGCAGCCGGTGAGGACGAGCGTTCGCGCGATCAGCTGGCCCAGCTTGCCGGCACCCACGACGACCACGCGGTCTTCGGGTCCGATCGGTACCTGCTCCTGGATCTCCAGCGCCGCCGCGAGCGGCTCCACGAAACAGGCGGCCTCCGCTGGGACCGCGTCCGGCACCCGGTGGAGGTTCTCCGCCGGCAGCACCAGGTAGTCGGCGAACGCCCCGTCGCGACCCACGATCCCGAGCACGGTGCGGTTGTCGCAGTGGGTCCGCCTGCCGGCCGTGCAGGCCCGGCAGCCCCCGCAGGCGGCGTTGATCTCGCCGACCACGCGGCGGCCCACCAGATGGTCGGGTCCCTCCTCCACCAGGCCGATGAACTCGTGCCCGAGGATCCCGGTGAACGGGTAGTAGCCGCGAACCAGCTCGAGGTCCGTGTTGCAGATGCCGGCGAGAAGGACGCGGATGAGCGCCTCGCCGGGCGGTGGGTCGGGGACGGGGACGTCGTGGCGGAGACGGAGTGCACGGTTTTCGAGCCACACCGCCCGCATGGCGCGGGATGGAGCCGCGGAGAGGGTCACTCGCTCCTCCTGCACGCGGGTGCGGTGGCCGGGGTTCCTCCTGATCGGGACCGACTCGATCGACTTCTTTCCGGCACCGAGCCCTGTCCGGCTCATGCCTTCGCTGATGCGGCCCGCGCCCCGGCGACGCGCCCGAAATCCGGCGCCCACTCGTCGGGGCAGCGGAGCGGGCTGTGACCGCACTCACGGTTGCGGTCGGCAAGGTCGCGCCGGCGGCCCCGCCCAACAAGGCCCACCGGCACGCTGGTGCCTTGCCGGCGGGATGTCGCACCTGCGAAGGACGGTCCCGGCTCAGTGGCAGGACGCGCTCCCGGCGTCGGGAGAGCCACCGGCGCCCACGGGGACGAGTTCCCACGAGTACCCGGTCTCCCGCAGCGTCAGCTTGAGAACGCCGAAGGTGGCGTTGTAGCGAAACTCGCTGTTCGGGCGCGGGATCTTGAAGCTCCGCAGGCTCTTGCCGCCGATCCCGGCCACGAACTCTCGGATCCCGTTCGCGGGGTCGGCCGCGCCGGTCGGCGTCTGGGGCGCGAAGCGCTCGTAGTCGTGGTCGTGCCCGGACACGACGACGTCGGCTCCCCGGTCGTATAGCGCCTGCCAGAGCGCCTGCATGGATGGGTCATCGCCGTGACTGCCCGAGGTGAAGCGGGGATGGTGGAAGTAAGCGAGCGTGCACAAGGCGCTGCTCGCCGCGAGATCCGCCCGGAGCCACTGCTCCTGGGCCGAGCCGACGCCCCGCGCGATGTTGCTGTTCAGCGCCAGGATGTGCCAGGCGCCGAGGTCGTAGCTGTAGTAGCCCTCGTTCGGGTCGCCCGCCGCCGCCCCGAAGTAGCCGAAATACCCCGCCGCTCCCGCCGTGCCGTAGTCGTGATTGCCGGGGGAGGGCCGGGTGCGGGACCTGTGCCGTCCCCACGTGGGAGCGTAGCAGTCGGCGAACTCGGCGTCCGTCCCGCTGTTGTACGCGTTGTCTCCGGCGGTGAACACGGTGCCGCCGATGTCGTCGAGAAGGGCCGCGGTCGCCTCGTCTCCGCTCGAGGTGCAGCTGGCGATATCTCCTGCTCCTACCAGCACGACCCCCGAGCCGGGCGGCGCAACCGAGATGGTGGCGGTCGTGGTGGCCGGTTGGCCGCTCCCACCCTTTCGGTCCGTCACGATCAGCGTCACCGTGTAGATGCCCTCGGCGGCGTAGCCGTGGCTCGGGGACATTCCGCTCCCCGTGGCGCCATCGCCGAAGTCCCACGCGTATTCGAGCTTGGGAGTCGGGCCATCGGGATCGGAGGAGCCCGACCCGTCGAAGAGCACGGGCGTGCCCTCGATACCGGAGTAGGGCCCGCCCGGATCGGCGACCGGCGGGGAGTTGTTCTTCTTGCCACCGCCTCCGCCCCCTCCGTCGCCCTTGCCATTGCCGCCCCTGGCTGCCTGCATCCCCTCGGGGCTCGGACCGACGGGGCCGACGGAATCGGTTTCGCAGGCGGTGAGCGCGCCGATGAAGAGCGCGGCGATGAGGGAAAGCCGTCTCATGGTGGTCCTCCGGGTACGGGTGTCGGGACAGGGCACGGCCGCGGCCAGATCCGGAACGGCGACAGTCAACCTAGCAGGGCCGCAGTCAGATGGAGGGATGACCCGACCACGCTTTCCCGCGGCCGTGTTCCGCCACCTCCATATACATCACCGCCTCGGTCCCTGCCACGCATGGCTCGCGCCGGGCACTTCGGGGCCGGTCGCCGGTAGTAGTTACGCCCTCTCCGCGAGCGACCGCAGCGTGTCCCTGGCGTTCCTGCGCACCCTGTAGCGCTGGCAGAGGGAGTCGGTGGAGGCATCCGTGTCACGGCCTCTGGCGGGGTCACGACGCTCGATGCACGAGGGCTCGATGCACGAGGGCTCGACGCACAAGGGCTTGATGCACCAGGGCCCGATGGCCCGGGAGGTTTCCCCCGCAGAAGCGATCGCGGTTCAGAAGCGTCTGGCTCCGCGTGTAGTCGCCGAGGACTCACGGGGAAAGATACGCCGGATAGCGGGCGTGGATGTACACTTCGATCGCTGCCGCGGGGCGGCCCAGGCCGCGGTGGCGGTGCTCGTCTATCCCTCGCTCGAGCGGGTGGAGGTCGTGACCGCGAGCCGCGCGGTATCCTTCCCGTACATCGCCGGCCTCTTCGCCTTCCGCGAGCTGCCGCCGGTCCTCGAGGCGCTCGCCGGGCTGGGCGAGCCGCCGGATCTCCTCCTGTGCGACGGGCACGGTGTTGCCCACCCGCGCCGTTTCGGGCTGGCCTGCCATCTCGGCCTGCTGACCGACACGCCGGCCATAGGTGTGGCGAAGAGCCTCCTTGTAGGCCACCACGCGCCTCTTCCTCCCGAGCGTGGAGCGAGCCGCCGGCTGGTCGACGGCGAGGAGACGGTCGGCATGGCCCTGCGCACGCGGTCGAACGTGAAGCCCGTGTACGTCTCTGTCGGACACCGGATCTGCCTCGCGAGCGCGCTCGAGTACGTGCTGCGCTGCTCGCCGCGCTTCCGGCTTCCGGAACCGATCCGACAGGCCCACCACTTCGCGCGCCGGCCGCGCGCCCGCACCGGCGAGATGGCGAGCGAGGTGAGATCTGGACGGGCGCTCGCGCGACGCTGATGCGCACCCCCGCACGCGGCGGTAAATTAACTTTTCGTTTCGGAGGGGACGAATGGATCTTCTGAACGGAAGGTGGACCCCGTCAGGCGCGGCCTCCCCCGCCGTGCTCCTTCTCTTCCTCACCGCTGCGGCGTGCTCCCGCGATGCGGATGCCACCCTGTCGGAACGCGAGGGCCCGATGACGATCTCCATCACGAGCTCCGCCTTCGAGGACGGAGCGTCGATTCCCGTCCGCTACACATGTGACGGCCAGGATCTCTCGCCACCGCTCTCGTGGACGGGCGCGCCCGAGGGTACGGTGACCTTTGCTCTGATCGGTGACGATCCCGATGCGCCCGTCGGCACATGGGTCCACTGGGTGCTGTACGATATCCCCGCCGATGTCGCGGAACTCCCGGAGGGACTCCCGACCACGCCGACCGTACTGCAAGGCGCGAGGCAGGGGAGGAACGACTTCAGGCGGATCGGCTACGGCGGTCCCTGCCCGCCACGCGGCGCACCTCACCGCTACTTCTTCAAGCTCTATGCGCTGGATGCCACGCTCACGCTGCCCGACGGGGCCGAGAAGAAGGATGTGGTCCGCGCCATGGAGGGGCACATCCTGGCGCAGGGCCAGCTTGTGGGAATGTATCGGCGGAAGTAGCCGGCGCCCGCCGCGCTCTCAGCGGAAAGAGGGGCACACCTCCCGCAGCGCCCAGTAGAGCACCC
>JBHIAV010000044.1:0-24430 GCA_046758745.1 Gemmatimonadota bacterium | reverse complement strand
TCGTCAAGGCGATGGAGGATCGCTGGGGCGTCTCCGCGGCCGCTCCGGCGGCCGGTTTGACAGCCCTCCGGCGCGACACTAAAATACGCCAAGGCGGCCACTTACGGGGACGGCGAAGACCTCCCGCGGGCTGTGGAAACGGCGCGGTCAACCCCGGCCGCGATCGTTGTCGCGCGTACCCTGGCCCCGCTCGGGGCCAAGCGGACCGATGAAACTCACCAGGCTGGGCCGCTTCGAGATCCTCCAGGAGATCGGCAAGGGCGCCATGGGGCGGGTCTTCCTGGCCAACGACCCCAAGATTGAGCGCCGCGTCGCGATCAAGACCATCTCCCTGCCTCCCGGCACGTCGGAGCAGGAGGCGCGGGAGACCAGCGAGCGGTTCCTGCGCGAGGCGCAGGCGGCCGGCAAGCTCATGCACCCGAACATCGTGACCGTGTTCGACGTGGGCGAGGATTCGGGGGTCTCCTTCATCGCGATGGAGTACATCGAGGGCGACACGCTGGAACGGTACACCCGGCCGGACAGCTTGCTGCCGCCGGGGCGGATCCTCGACCTCGCGACGCAGGCCGCATCCGCGCTCGACTACGCCCACCGGCACCGGGTGGTGCACCGGGACATCAAGCCGGCCAACCTGATGATCCTGAAGGACGGGACCCTCAAGATCACCGATTTCGGACTCGCCAAGAACCCCTCCGCGAGCCTCACCCAGGCGGGCGTCCTGCTCGGGACGCCGAGCTACATGTCGCCGGAGCAGATCCGGGGCAGGGAGCTGGACGGCCGCAGCGACCTCTTCTCGCTGGCGGTGGTGCTGTACGAGCTGCTGACCGGAGCACGCGCGTTCGACGGCGACTCGATCTCGACGATCATCTACCGGGTCCTCTACGAGGAGCCCCGGCCGCCGGCCTCCTACAACCCCGCGCTCCCGCCGGACGTCAACGCCATCCTCGAGAAGGGGCTGGCCAAGTCGCCCGAGGACCGTTACGCCACCGGGGCGGATCTCGCCGGCGCGCTCGGGCGGGCCTTCTCCGCGCTGCCGCCCGAGACCCTGAGGCGCCCGTTCCCGGGCGTGGGGCGGCGCCCCTCCGATCCGACCGCGCCCGGCGCCCGCCGCGACCCGGCGATCCCGGGCCGCGCCGCGAGGCGCCCCCGGGCCGGCTCGCAGGCGCCGCCCCCGGGCGCTCGGTCCGGAGGCCGCGGTGCCGGGCCGACGCTGTTCGCCCACCACCCGGGGAAGATCGCTGCCGTCCTGCTGATCGCGGCCGCGGGCCTGATCGTCTTCCCGCGCTGGGCCAACCGCCCGGAATGGGCCCGCGACGGAGCCTCCGGCGAAGCGTCGCCGCCGGAAGCGGCCGTCCTGACCGTCAGCCCGGCCGCCATCGGGGGCGCCCCGGCGGAGGCGCCGCTCCCGCGCGGCCCCTCGCAGGTGGCGATCGAGGTGTCCACCATCCCGCATGGAGGGCGCGTGTTCCTCGACTCGATCCCGCTGGCGGAGCCGCGCGTCGTCCTGTCGATGATCGACACGCAGGAGCATGACATCATGGCCCGCGCCGGCTGCCGGCAGGCGGTAGCGGCCATGACCGCCGCCGACCTCGCCTCCTTCGACGGGCCGCTGGTCATGGAGCTCGGGCCCCGAAAGGAAAAGGTGCGGATCGGCTCGCGACCCTCCGGGGCGCGCATCTACCTGAACCGGCGCGACACCGGCAAGGTCACGCCCGCCTCCGTGACGCTCGAGGCCTGCGCCGAGAGGGAGGTCCGCCTGCGCCGGAGGGGATACCGCGACTGGACCGGGCAGTTCGACGCCGACACCGACTTCGACGCGATGATCGAGACGTTGCGCGAGGTGCCGCTCGAGCCGATCCCGTCCGGCACCGTCCTGATCGCGGCCCCGGAGGAGTACGCCGTAGAGATCCTCGAGGGCGGGAAGAGGATCGGGAAGGCGGGCATGCCGGTCAGGCTCCTGGAGGGGAAGCACGACCTGACGTTCCGCAACGAGAAGTACTTCATGTCCAAGCGGCTCCGGGTGACGGTCCGGGGGAACAGCAGGAGCGCCCCGCTCGTGAGCTTCCCCGGCCTGGGCAGCCTGACCGTCCACGCGCAGCCGAGCAACTGCAAGGTCTATGTCGATGGACGCTACGTCGACGTCACGCCGGTGATCGACCGTCCGATCGCGGCCGGCGGGCACCACGTCAAGGTCGTATTCGTGCCCAACGGCACCGCCCGGGAGATCCCGGTCACCGTCGACGCAGGGGAGAACTCCCGCGTGGTGGTGAAGTTTTGAGGGGTCCGATGCGACTCCTCCCGGCGGCGCTGATCCTCGCGGCCGCCCTCCCGGCGTCCGCGGCGCGATCCGACGACCGCCCGCTCGACACGCGCCTCTACATTGAGGGCGTCGAGTCGATCCGCAAGGGGAACCGCGTCGAGGGCGCCAAGCTCCTGCGCAGGGTGTTCACCGAGTTCCCCGACAGCCGGCACGCCGCGGCGGCGCTGCTCCGGGTGGCGGACCTGATCTACCCGGTCCGGGACTGGAACGGCGTCGGGTCGGCCTCGGCCGCCGCGGTCAGAAAGGCGGCGCCGCTGCTCGAGCGCCTGGCGGACCGCTACCGGTCGTCGCGCGAGGCGCCGCGGGCGCTGGTGAGGCTGGGATACCTGGCGCTGGAGCCGGCCAACCCCGCGGCCGGCCTCGAGGCGGCCTGCGCTCGCTTCTCGGATTCGGCGCGGCTGTACCCCGACAGCGACGTGGCGGCCGACGCCTCCTGCGGGCCGGCCTGGTGCGCGGCGCTGCGCGCCCGGCCGGAGCGCGCCGCCGACTTCTTCTCGCGTCTTCTGGATGAACACCCCGGAAGCCCGCTGGCGGCGGAGGCGCTGTACCGCAAGGGGATGGCGCTATCCCGCCTCGACGACCCGGCCGAGGCGATGCTCACGCTGCAGCGCCTGCGGGCCACCCACCCGGGTTCGGAGCCGGCCGCCCGGGCCCTCGACGCGATCACGCTCATCCACCGAATGCGCATCCTGCCGTCGCTGCGCCGTGCCGCCGCCGGGAGCCGCGCCCCGGACGGCGCGGACGGCACCCGCCTGTTCCGGTACGACGCCGAATACGGGGCCGCCGTCTCCTCCGGCGACAACGGGGCGCGCCGGATCCGCGGGTCGAGCGACATCGTCATCGACCCCCACGGCCGGGCCGTGGTGGCCTCCCGGAGGTCCCCCGGCGTGTTCCGCCTCGACCGTCGGGGCGCCATCCGGGATCGGATCGACCACCCGGGCCCCGAGTTCCTCGCGGTCGGCAAGGGCCCCGCCGTCTACATCTCGGGCCGGCGGCAGATCGCCGTCAACACGACCAACTGGAGCGGCGCCGAGCTGAAGGGGAGCGGCGGCCGGAGCGTGGGCGACTTCGGGCCGATCGCCCTCGATCCCTCGGGGAGGGTCTACCTGCTCGACACCTCGGAGAACGCGGTGCTGGTCTACGACCAGAGGCGCCGGCTGGTGGGGACGCTGCGGCCGCCGCCGGGCAGGGGAGGGCGCTTCGTGGACCTGGCGATGGGGGAGGACGGCGCAGTCTACGTCCTCGGCGCGCGTCCGGCGACGGTCGCCGCCCTGCACCAGGGGCGGCCGACCTCCCACGTCTCCCTGGCGGTGCTCGGGCTCGCCGCGCCGGCGGCCCTCGCGGTCGACGCGTTGGGCGACCTATTCATCCTGGACGGGAAGACCGGGTGGGTCTTCGTGGCCGACCCCGGAGGACGGCGCCTCGCCGTCGTGCGCCCGCCGGAGGAGGCGACCCGGCGCCTCGGGCGGGCGTCCGCCCTGGCGGTCGACGGCCGGGGGCGCATCTACCTGTGCGGACGCAAGACCGGACAGGTCGTGAGGTTCCGCTGATGCGACGGCCGGCGCGGGGATGGACGGTGCTGATCCTGCGCACCGGGCTGGTCCTGGCGATCGCCGGCGCCTCGCCGTGGCCGCCGCCGTCCGCGATCCGTGCCCAGGAGGTCGAGGACCTCACCGCGGGCATCCGGCGGATCCGTGAGGCGCTGGACCGGGCCCGGCTGAGGATGGAGGAGCTCGACTTCGCCGGCGCCATCCGCGACCTGGAGGTGATCATCGCTCCCCGGGCCTCCGCGAGGCCCGCCGAGCTGGAGCTGGAGGAGATCGACGTGCTCGCGACCGCGTACGACCTCCGGGCCCGCGCGCGCTTCAACCTCGGCCGGATCGACGCGGCGCGGTCCGATTTCGAGACCTTGGTGCGTCTCGCGCCCGGCTACTCGATCGATCGGCAGAGCCTCTCCCCCAAGGTCGTGGCCCTGTTCGACGAGGTGCGGAGCCGCGTGGCGGGGATCCTCCTGCTGAAGGTCGAGCCGCCGGACGCGCAGGTGCTGGTCGACGGCGCGGCGGTCGAGGGGGGCGAGAGCGGCGTCACGCTGCTGGCGGGATCCCGCGCGCTGCGCGTGGTCGCGGACGGGCACGATCCGTACGAAGAGCGCCTGACGGTGGTCGCCGGCGCGGAGATCCGCAGGGAGATCCGCCTGCGACCGAACCGGAGGTCGCTGCGGTTCATCACCGTCCCGGCCGGCGTCGCGGTGAGCCTCGACTCCGAGCCGGTCGGGAAGACCCGCGGCCCCGCGATCTCGGGGACGGCGGCGCTGGCGACGAGGTACGGCTTCGACCCCGCCGATGCCTCCGCCCCCTTCGAGGTTCCGCTGGTCACGCCGGGGCGGCACGGGGTGAGCTTCGAGAAGGAGTGTTTCCGGACCAAGACGGTCACCATCGACGTGAGCCTCGATCTGGAGGAGAACGCGCCGATGCGCTTCGCGCCGGTGATCCTGGAGCCGGCCCGCACCGATCTCAAGATCTCCTCGAGGCCGTCCCGCGCCGACGTGTTCCTCGACGGGAAGCGCATCGGTGCGACGCCTCTGAGCGTGGGCTCGGTCTGCGGGGGCGAGCGCGAGGTCGAGATCGTCAAGCCCGGGGTCGGGAGCTGGCGCGAGCGCATCCGCCTGACGGCCGATCGGGCGAACGTCCTGGACGTCCGGCTGCGCCCCACCCTCCTGTACGCGGGGACCTTCCGGCTCGACGACTGGGGCCGGGTCGTCTGGAGCGACGAGGACGGGGCGCTCCTCGACGAGCTCGCCCGGGGGCTCGAGACGCTCAACCTCGTGCGGTCGCCGGAGGTCCTCGAGGAGATCCGCGCCTCGATCATCGAGTGGATGATCTCCGATCCCGCCGAGGCGCGTGCGGGCACCCTCCTCACCCCCGCGATCCTGAAGGAGGCGGAGAGCAGGGCCGGCGCCGACCTGGTCCTCGCGGGGCTCACTCTGGCCAACGACCCGAACAGGACCTGGAACCTGGCGCTCTACTCGGTGCTCCATTCATCGCCCGACCGATTCGCGCTGCGCACCGACCGGCCGCAGGGGGCCCGCGATCTCGTCCGGCGCCTGGACGCCGCCCCCGCGGAGAGGGAGACCTGGTGGGGCCTGGGGATGGTCGATACGCTGCTCCGGGGGCGCGCGGCCGGGCACGGGCCGCTCGTCGTGCGGGTGCTGCCGGGAAGTCCGGCCGCCAAGGCCGGGCTGAGGGTGGGCGACCGCGTGCTGCGGGTCGGCCGGGTGAAGGTGCGCGGCGTCGAGGAGGCGGCGCGCGCGATGACCGGGCAGATGGCGGGGCCGGGAGGACTCCGGACACCGGTGGTCCTCGACGTCGACGACGGGACCGGCGCGCGGACGGTCCGGATGGAGCCGGGCTCCTCGCCGGCGGTCATCCCGCTCTTTGACCCGACGCTCCTCTACAACCGCGCCCTGGCGGAGTTCCGCCTGCGGTCACGCTCGGCCGAGGACGAAGCGGAGCGGGGAGTGGCCCTTCTGAACCTCGGGATCGCCTACATGCACTTCCGGGCGTACGAGCGGGCGCGGTCGGCCGGCTTCGCGCGCGCCTCGCTGCCGCCGGGTCCCGGCATCTCGGAGGGGACGGTGCTCTACTATCGCGGCCTCGCGGCCCTCAGGATGGGCGACCCGCGGGCGGCGCGCTCGGCCTTCCAGAAGGCGGCCTCCGCCGCCGGCGCCACCATCGACTCCGGGGACGGCCCCTCGGCGGCCGCCGCGGCCCGGCGCATGCTCGCGGCGCTGGCCGGCGGCGTTTGACTGCCGGTGGGCGGGACCTTAGATTGGCGCGATGATGAGTGAGACCGCAGCGAACGCGGCGCCCTCCGTCCCCCCCGCGCGCGAGGGCGAGATCCGCTCCGACACGATCCCGCATCTGTTCCACCATCTCTGCGTCGCCAGGGCGACGGGCGTGCTCACGGTCGACGATCTGGACCTGCGGAAGACGGTCCAGTTCCGCGACGGGCGGGTGCAGTTCGCCGGCTCCAACGATCGGAACGAGCGGCTCTGTCAGTTCCTCCTGAAGGAAAACGTCATCGCGCTCGCGGACCTGTTGAAGACCCTCGAGATCTGCCTGTCGACCCGCGACAGGGTGGGCGAGATCCTGGTGCGCCGGAAGCTGATGAGCCCGGCGGACGTCGAGCGCTGGGTGAAGAGGCAGGTCGAGGAGATCGTCTACTCCCTGTTCGACTGGACGCGGGGCCATCACGTGTTCGCGGAGAAGCCGATCTGTGACGAGAGCATCACCCTCGATCTGTCCGGCGATGCGGTCGTGGCGGAAGGCGTCCGGCGGATGCGCTCCTGGGCGCGGGCGTACGAGCAGGTCGGGGGCCTGAACTCCGAGTACCGTGCGACGCGCGACATGCCGGTGATCATCAAGGGCCTACCGATACGGCCCGAGGAGAGACGGCTGCTCGAGATGTGCGACGAGGCGCCGACCTCGCTCGGGGAGATGTGCGAGGCGTCGAGCCTCGGCGACTACGAGGTCTGCCAGGCGGTCTGGTGGCTGCTGATCGTGGGTGCGCTGATGAAATCGTAGGGCTCTGTGTTTCACAATATGGTCCAATATCCCTTTTCGTAATCCCCACTGCAGTTTTGCACTCCCGCGGGAACTCATGGCGCAAGCGCGCTGCGCGGCAGCGTCGGGCCGAAGGCCGATGCCGCTTGGGCTTCCACCCTATTGACGGCGCGGATCTGATTTCTTATAAGCAGGCCGCAACATTCCGTTGTTCCCATAGCAGCTCCGCACCGGTCGCCGGGAGGGCGGCGACCTGCACATACGGGTGAAGTCCTACCGGGGAGGTGACGCAATGTCCACCACCGCGATCACGTCGGCGCACCGTTTCCTCGCCACCCTCCTCACGCTGCTGATGGCTCTCGGACCGCCGTTCGCCTCCCACGTCCCCGCCCAGGCGGGAGGCGGATCGATCCGGGGCATCATCTACGAGTCGGACGGGACCACCAGACTGGTCGGCGCGACCGTCATGGCGATCGACGTCAAGACGGGAACCAGATACACCAGCGACCTGACCGGGGAGAACGGGGCCTACCGGATCGCCGGGCTGCCGGCCGGCACCTACGACGTCGTCGTCGAATCCGGGGGCATCCTGTTCGTGGCCGCCAATCTGATCGACCTGGGGAGAAACCAGCAGTTCTCGGTGTCGTACTCGATCCAGCCGCAGAAGCCGGCCAGCCGGGAGATCGAGGGCCTGCCGTCCCCGGCCGGCGCCGCCGAGCTGGTGGGAGAGTTCCGCGGGGTGGGACCGGCCGGAGCGGCCCGCGAGTCCTTCTGGACGAGCCCATGGGGGATCGTCACCATCGGTGTGATCGCCCTCGGCGTCGGCCTACTCGTCGGCGACGACGATGAGGACGGCAGCCCTTCGGGCCCCTAGGGCTTCGGCGGGAACTCGTCTCCGGTCGCCCGCAGCCCGGATTGCCTCGACAAGATGACGTTCAGGAGGTGGCCGATCCCCTTGAGGACCTTCCTCGCTCTCCTGCCCCGGATCGTGCCGGGAGCCGCGGCCGTCCTGCTGATCGCGGCCGCGGCCGCGGGACTTCCGCTGGCCGCCGACGAGCCGCCGGATCCGGACCTGGCCACCGAGGGCCTCCGCCGAGCGGGACCGTTCTACCTTCGCCCCTTCATCCTCTTGAAGGACGTCGGCTACGACGACAACGTGCGCTTCGACTCCCGGGAGGCGGAGGGCGACACGACCGCCACCGCCGGGGCGGGGATCAGGGGCGTGGCCCTGTGGGGAGACCGCGGCGGAGTCAACTTCTCGCACGAGCTCGACTACGTCGCCTTCGGTGAGAACACCGACCTGAACCACCTGAACAGCTTCACCCGGGCCCGGGGGATCGCGCTTTTTAAGCGCCTCGCGCTGTCCCTGGAGGACGCCTACAGCTCGGTGCGGGAGCGTCCCAATACCGAGGTCGATCAGCGCCTCAGGCGGAGGAGCAACGACCTCCGGGCGGAAGTCCGCAGCCTGCGGGACAGGCGGTTCGGCTGGAAGGCGGGACTGCGGCATACGGACATCAATTACTCGACGGACGTGCCCGGGAGCGAGCCGGCCGCGCGACGGCTGAGCCGGGTCGAGAGATCCGCGACGCTCGGGGGGGAGGCTCGCATCCGGCCCAAGACCACGTTCACCCTCGAGGGGATCGTCGAGCACGTCGAGTTCGACGACCGGAGCGAGGGGCGCGACACCCGCTCGTACACGATCCTCCCGGGGCTGCGATTCGACCCGTCCGCGTCGATCCAGGGCCACCTGAAGATCGGCGTGGAATCGCTGGAGGCGCCCGAACGGCCCCAGAGCGACCTCCGCACGACGGTCGGGGAAGCCGCGCTCAGCGTGCGCCTAGGCCGCGCCAGCCGCCTCAAGGGGACCTTCAACCGAGACCTCCTGTTCTCGATCCTCCAGGAGAACCTCTACTACGTCTCCCGCTCCTGGTCGGCGGCCTACGAGCAGTTCTTCTCCCGCCGCCTCAGCGCGGAGATCGCGTACGGCACGGGGAGGAACCACTATCCCATCGAGGTGACCCGCGGCGGGGAGGATCCCTTCCGGGGCATCCGGGACGACCGGATGACGAGGTACCTGACGGCCATCCGCTACCGCATCGCGCACGAGCTGTCGCTGGTCGTGTCGGCCAGCCGGCTGATACGGGATTCCACGGACGATTTCTATGACAGGGAACGGACCTTTTACTCGTTCGGCACCACCTACAGCTTCTGAGGCGCGGGCCGCCCGGTCTTGCCGGGCGCAGGCGGTGGTCGTGCCGCTGCTGGTTTTCCTGATGGCGGGGGCGCCGGCCGCGTCGGAGCCGAAGCCGGAGGCCGTGCTGGCGGCCGTCGAAGCCGGCCCGGAGGACGGCTCCTACACGCTGGTGTGCCGGGGAACCTGCCGGCACCGTCTGGTCAGCTCCGAGGACGGCCTGCGCGTGACGGTCGAGCTGCCCGGCGTCGCCAGCGGGATCGGTCCCGCCGATCTCCCCGATCCGCGGCCCCCCGTCAGCGCGCTGGCCGTCGGCTGGGGCGGGGACGACCCGCTCCGGATCCTGTTCGTCCTGAGCCGTCCCGCACCGGCCGTCGCCACGGCGAACGGACGGGGTCTCCGGGTGCGCTTCGAGCGCGCCGCGCGGGACGGATCGCCGGTCCCCCGCGCCGAGCACGCCGTCGGCGCGGAGGACCTCCTCGAGATCAGCGTCTTCGAGGTGCCCGAGCTCAACCGCACGGTGAGGGTCTCCGAGCGGGGGACGGTGTCGCTGCCGCTTTTGGGGGAGACGATCGTCGAGGGCCTGACCGC
This sequence comes from Gemmatimonadota bacterium, assembly GCA_046758745.1. Taxonomy (GTDB): domain Bacteria; phylum Gemmatimonadota; class Gemmatimonadetes; order Palauibacterales; family Palauibacteraceae; genus JBHIAV01. The sequence continues at coordinate 14,766 of JBHIAV010000044.1, read as the reverse complement.
GATGGAGATCGAGGCCAGGCTGCGCCGCCAGCTCGCCACCAGATACGTCAAGGATCCTCACGTCTCCGTCTTCGTCCGCGAGTACGGCAGCAAGAAGGTGTCGGTGATCGGCGCCGTCGGCAAGCCGGGCGTGTACGAGATGCTCGGCCCCCGCACGCTCCTGCGGATCCTCTCCCAGGCCGGAGGGCTCACCGAGGAGGCGGGCGCGGAGCTGTACGTCCTCCGCGACGGGAACGGGGGCGCGACGCGGCGGATCGCCATCGACGTGGACGAGCTGATGGGACAGCGCCAGGCCGATCTCAACATCCCCATCCTGCCGGGCGACGTGATCAGCGTGCCGATCGATCGCCCGGTCTACGTGTACGTGGACGGGGCGGTGAAGACGCCGGGGCGCATCGAGCAGCTCGCCAGCCGGCCGATCACCCTGCTGCAGGCGATCGCCAAGGCCGGGGGGACGACCGACCGCGCCAACCTGAAGGAGATCCAGATCCTGCGGCAGGGGGAGAACGGCGAGCAGACGGTCATCCGGGTCAACCTGAAGCGAGTGCGCAGGGGGAAAGACCCCGATCCGGCGCTGCGGGAGGGGGACATCGTGGTCGTGCCGGAGACGTTTTTCTGAGGGAGCGGATGAAAGAGTCGCGCGAGAAGGATCTTCATCTTCTGGACTACTGGCGGGTCCTGGTCAAGAGACGGTGGGTCGTCTACACCTCGCTGATCGTGGTGGTCTCCACCGTCGCCCTGGGCTCGCTCCTGAAGCGTCCCGTGTACACGGCCACGGTCCGGCTGCAGATCGAGCGGAGCAACCCCAAGGTGCTCCCGTTCCAGGAGATCCTGGGCAGCGTGCCCGATGCCCGGAACGACTTCTACCAGACGCAGTACGGCCTCATCCAGAGCCGGCGCGTTGCCGGCGAGGTGATCACCGGCCTCGAGCTGCACCGCCTCCGGGAGTTCGAGGTGTCCGTGCCGCGGAATCCGCGCAACGGCGTGTCCTCCGCGGAGATCGCGCTCGCCGAGCGGATCGATCTTTTCCTGGAGAAGCTCGGGGTCAAGCCGGTGCGGAACAGCCGCCTCGTCGATGTCTCCTTCTCGTCGTACGACCCGGTCCTGGCGGCGCGGGTGGCGAACCAGGTCGCGGAGACGTACATCGCCTTCAACACCAAGGTGCAGTACAACACCACCGCCCGGGCCACGACATCGCTGGCGCACCAGATCGCCAACCTGCAGGAGCAGATCGACGCGCGCGAGAAGGAGCTGCAGGCGTACGCGCGCGAGCACGGCATCATCGAGCTGGGCGAGAAGCAGAACATCGCGCTCAAGAACCTCAACGACATCAGCGACGCTCACACGCGGGCGCGCGCGGCGCGCATCGAGAAGGAGGCCCGTTACGCCGCCCTGCGCCAGGCCGATCCAGGCGATCTTCCCGAGGTCCTCGAGAGCCAGCTGATCAGGGAGCTGGCGGCGAAATCCGCGGAGCTGGCCCGCAGGCACGCGCAGCTGTCCGAGAAGTACGGTCCGGACTGGCCCGAGATGATCCAGCTCCGGCGGGAGATGGAGGCGAGCCGCGAGCGGCTGGAGGTCGAGCGCCGCGCGATCTACGAGCAGGTCCTCGGGGCGGCGCAGAGCGCCTTCCGGGCGGCGCGCAACGAGGAGCTTCAGCTCGAGAAGGCGCTGGAGGCGCAGAAGGAGTTCACCCAGGAGCTGAGCCTCAAGGAGATCCGCTACAACAACCTGAAGGCGGAGATCGCGAACAAGAGGGCCACCATCGAGGCGCTCCTCAAGCGGCAGGCGGAGACCAGCTCTTCGGCTGAGCTCGACGACGAAGTGGCCGCGAGCAACGTGCGGATCGTCGACCCGGCCGAGGTGCCGACCCACAAAAGCTCTCCCAAGATCCTGCTGAACATCGCCCTGGGGCTGATCACCGGTCTGGCGCTGGGTGTCGGGCTGGCGTTCTTTTTCGAGTACCTGGACAAGTCGGTGAAGAGCCCGGAGGAGATCCTGCACGTCACCGGCGTCCCCGCCATCGGCCTGATCCCCGCGCTCACCATGGGTGCGTCCGGGCTAAGGGTGATCAAGGGGAAGGAGCGCGATCCCGGCCGGGGCGCGACGATCGATCGGATCGCCCACGACGATCCGAAATCGAAGGCGTCGGAGGCGTTCCGCGAGCTGCGCACGGCGCTGCTCGTCTCCCGGGCGGGAGGACCGCCCCGCCGGATCCTGATCGCCAGCGCCCAGCCCGGTGAGGGGAAGACGGCGGTGGCCGTGAATATGGCGACCACCCTGGCGCAGATCGGTCACCGCGTCCTACTCGTCGACACCGATCTCAGGAGGCCGCGCCTGCACAGGATCTTCGATCTCCCGAACGATCGCGGCCTGTCCACCTGCCTCGGGGCGGCGGAGGTCCCCTGGCCCGAGCCGCAGAAGACCATGGTCCCGGGGCTCGACCTCCTGCCGAGCGGCCCGGTGCCCCCCAACCCCGCGGACCTGCTCGATTCCGAGCGCTTCGCGCAGGTGCAGCGGGAGCTCGACGAGCAGGGCTACGACCAGGTGATCTACGACTCGCCGCCGGTACTCGCGGTGGCCGACCCGGCGATCCTCGCGGCCCGCATGGAAGGAATCGTGATGGTGGTGCTCGCCGGCGTGACCTCGAAGGACGCCCTCTCGCACGCCGTCGGGCGCCTGCAGCAGGTCCACGGACGGATCGTGGGCGTGATCCTCAACCGCGTCGATTCCGAGCAGCAGAGCTACTACTACGGTTACGCCTACAGGCGTTATTACGGCGAGGACGAGCCGGCGGCCACTGCGCGCGTGGCCCGCCGGCGATCCGGTCGGGACCGCACGGCGCGAGTCTGAAGCCGGTCTCGGGGAAGCGGGGCATAGATGTCTTTTCAGGGCGTGCTGCTCGCGGGTCTCCTGGCGGTCCTGATCCTCGCGCCCCTGCCGTTCGGCTCGGTCCAGGTGCATGTCCGCGCCGTGCTGGCCGGCGCCTGCCTGGGACTCGGAGTCGTTTGGGTGATCTGGCGGACTCGGAGGGGCCTCTCGCCCGTGCCCTGGCGAGAGCCCGTGCTGATCGCCGGCGCCCTCTTCGCGCTATTCGGCGTGATGCAGCTGCTGCCCCTGCCCGGGCCGGCCCTCCGGTCGGTTTCCCCGAAGGCGGTCGAGCTGCGGGGGCAGTACGAGCCGCCGGCTGATCTCTCCCCGGCCCGACCCGGCGACTCCGCGCCGAGCCGGGACGGCTGGAGGCCGATCTCACTCGACCCGTGGGCCACGCGGCAGGCCGCGATCTGGTTCGTCGCCTGCCTGGTCGTGGCCCTCGTGACGCTCGACCTGGCGGTGACGCCTGGCGAACGCCGTGCCCTCGCCGTCGGGCTGGTCACGAGCGGCGGGTTCCAGGCGATCTACGGCCTGGCGGAATACTTCTCCCGCCACCAGCACATTTTCGGCTACGCCAAGAAGTATTACACCGACGTCGCGACGGGGACCTTCATCAACCGAAACCACTTCGCGGGCTACCTGGAGATGACGCTGCCGCTGACGCTCGCGCTCGCCGCCGCGGCGGTCGCGAGAACGCGGGCGGGCCGGAAGGGATCGCTGGCGATGTGGCTGGTCAGCTCATCGGGCCGTGAGGTCTTCCTGGCATGCGCCTTGTTGACCTTGGGGCTGGCCATGGCGACCGCGATCGTCTGCTCCGGCTCCCGGATGGGGATCGCCAGCCTGGTGCTCGCGCTCCTGTCCGTGGGGCTGGGGCTGGCCTGGCGCGGTCGGGGCCGGGGGTTCGCCGTCGCCGCCTGCGTCGTGGCGGGCGCGACCTTGCTGGTGTTCAGCCAGGGCGGGGCGGGCGCTTCGATCGTGGGCCGGTTCTTGGAGGTCGCGGAGCAGTTCCGGGGCGAGCTGGGCCGCTGGCAGATCTGGTCGCAGGCGGCGCGGGCCGCCGGGGCGTTCCCCATCGTCGGCGCCGGCCTCGGCGTGTTCCCGGCCGTCTTCCCTCACTTCCGGACGAGGGGGGCCGGGACCGCCTTCGCCCACGCCCACAGCGACTACATCGAGGTCGCGGCGGAGATCGGGCTCGTGGGATGCGCCGTCGCCGCTCTCGGCATCGCCGTTATCCTATGGCCGATCCTGCGCAGGCGCGTGGCTCGCCCCGATTACGGCCACGTGGGCTTCGCGGCCCTGGCCGGCCTGCTCTCCCTGGCGTTCCATTCGCTGACCGACTTCAACCTGGCCATCCCGAGCAACGCCCTGACGCTGACGGTGCTCACGGCACTCGCCATCGCCTGGACCCGCGTGCCGAAACCGTCGCTGGCCGTGCAGGGAGGAGAAACGCGCCGGGTGTGGAGGCACGCGCTGGGCCCGGCCGCTGCTTTGGCGCTGACGGCGCTCGTGGCCCTCGCCCCGACCGCCGCCCGGGCCGGAGTGAAGGCGATGCGGGCAGGCGCCGTCTCGCCCGGCACCGTCGGCCGGCTCCTGATGGCGTCGGGCGGCGGCCCCGAGGCTCTGTTCGAGGCTGCACGGACTATCGCCGGACCCGCTCTTGAGGACCTGGAGGTTCTCGCCCGCGCGCAGCTCGACGGTGGGACGCCCTCACCAGTGGCCGCCGCCTACGTCGAGAGTCGCCTCCTGGAGGCGATCGCACTGCAGGCCGCCGGCCTCCGAGCCGCTCCGACATCGCCGGGGGGGCATCTGGGCCTCGGGCGGCTGGGGATCGGACGCTGCGCCGCGGCCGCTCTGGGCGGCGGCGGGCCGGATGGGTGCACGCGTGGCGCTCTGGCCGAGCTGCGGCTCGCCTTGGAGCTGGCTCCCATGAGCGCCACGATGCACGCCCGTGCGGCCGAGCTTCTTGTCGCGGTCTGGCCGGCCCTGGAGGAAGATGCCCGGGCGCGGTTCGGGCCCATCCTCGATCGCGCGGCCGAGATGAACCCAGAGAACGCCGATCTCCGAGACGGCATCGCGGTCATGAGAATCGGGAAGAAGCCACTATGATGCGGATGCGAAGCAGGACGGTCCGGCTGCTCACGCTCCTGGGGGACATGGTGGCCATCACGGTCGCCTTCGAGGCGGCGGTCAGGCTGCGCGTGGCGCTCAACCCGTTGTTCCAGGCTCAGATCGCGCAGGAAACGATGGCCTACCTCGTGCCTCCCCTGGGCCTCGTCCTCACGCTCTGGGTACCCGCGAGCGCCTGGGTAGGGTTGTACCAGCCGAAGAAGGGTCCGCCCGCGCTCGCCGCCGCGATCCGGCTCGCCGAGGCCATGGTGCTGGTCACGGTCCTCACCATCGTCGCGACGTTCTTCCTGCGCGACTTCGGCCGCGACTTCTCTCGCGCCTTCATCATCTTCCTCGCGACGCTTGGCATCGCCACGATGATGGCCGTGCGCACACTCATCTGGCTGGTGATAAGAGTGCGTCACCGGCGCGGCCTTGACCGGGAGCGCGTCCTGATCATAGGCCGCGGCCGATTCGCCCGTTCGCTCATCAGGCGCCTGGAGCGCGGCGCGGGACGCGCCGTAGAAGCGGTGGGGGTCGTAACGCCGAGTGAAGGCGAGAGCGCGGGGATTCTCGGAAACCCAATCCCCGTGATCGGGACGGTGGAGCGACTGCCCGCCATCGTCAACCGTTACGGAATCAACCGGGTGATCGCGGTGGAGAAGGAGGTCCCTCCGGAGTCCCTGTTCAACTGCATCTCCGTATGCACGCGGATGGGCATACCCCTGAACCATACATCGGGAATGCTGCAGGTGCCGCTCGCTGAGATTGGCGTCACGGAAATCGGCGACATCAGCCTGCTGGAGGTCCGCGGGTTCCAGTTCTCCAAGGCGCAGGAGGCGGCGAAGCGTGTGTTCGACCTGCTCGGCGCCGGCCTCCTCCTCCTAGCCCTGTCCCCACTGATGATGGTTCTGGCCGTTCTCATACGCTTGACATCGCCCGGGCCAATCCTCTACATCGCGCCTCGGGTCGGGCGGGGGGGGCGTCACTTCCGGTTCTTCAAATTCCGATCGATGGTCCGGGACGCCGAGGCCAAGCGTGATGAGCTGAAGATCAGAAATGAGAAGAAGAGTCACCTGTTCAAGATCCGCTCCGACCCGAGGATCACGCGCGTCGGCCGTTTCATGCGCCGATTCAGCCTCGACGAGTTGCCGCAATTACTGAACGTCCTCAGGGGAGAGATGAGCCTGGTCGGCCCCCGGCCCTTGCCGGCCTGCGACCTGGAGCCCGACGGCCTCAGCCGCGAGTACCGCTTCTGGGCCAAGGAGCGCGTCAAGGTCCTGCCCGGCATCACCGGACTCTGGCAGGTCCGCGGCCGGAGCGACCTTGGCCTGGAAGAAATGTTACGGCTGGACGTGGCGCACGTGCGAACGTGGAGCCTGCGGAACGATCTGATGATTCTGTTGCGCACCATCCCCATCGTGATGACGGGTCGGGGCGCCTGTTGACGGGGGGCCGGAGAGCCGCTGCGTTGTCCCGTGGTCTGTCGTTCAATATCCCCTTTCTCACCCTCTCGCTGGCCGGCCTCATCGTTTGCGTAGCGGACGGTGCGTCTCGGGGCCCCGCCCAGTGGCGCTATCTCGGGCCGTTGAACTTTCGGCGCCAGCTGCCGGCGTTGATCTTCGAGAACTCATGCCTCCTCTGGCCGCTTGGTGGGCGTGCAGGGCCGCGACGACGATGGAGCAGAGCGTCCTCCTCTGGCGCGTGTCTTGCGCAGCCGCCTACAACAAGAACAACGCCCTACGACGGATCGAAAGGCAGCTTCGCGCAGCCATTCGCTTCCAGGCAGCTGCATTACGCCAATGGCGCAGTTCCTCGGCAGTGCATTTCAACCTCGGACTTCTCAAGGCGATCCGTTGTTGGGTCAAGCGGTTGACCACGTCAGAAGCCCGGGCTGTTTTGGAGACGCAGCCCCTGTGATGGATACAGCGCCTGATCCCGATCCGATGAGTTCCTCGATTGTTGCGCACGCTGGAAGGTTCCTGGCCGCTACTGACCTTCGCAGCAAAAATCGAAATCGCATCACGCGTCCGGGATCCCGCAAAGAGCCCGATTCGTGCCGGCTTCCCTCGGGCATCCAGCCATGCCGTCAGTTTTCATTACTTCTGCGGAACTCAGTAGCTGACCGCATGTCGACGAACAGCGGAAGCTCAAATCAAAAAGAGTCGTTGCGCATGCTATCTGGGTGACCTGTGGAGATGAGGTTGTTCGAGAGGCTTGGCTCGCTCTCCAAGAAAGGGCGACAACAGGGAGATCGGGAAGCGACGCGCTGATTCTGATGATCACTAGTACACAAATCAAGGCCCGAGCCCGGCGAGTTTTGCTATCTCCAATAAGTCCAGCGGCCACTCGCCTGCTGGGGTCACTTCAGTGGGGACGTACGAGAGGAGACGATGGGAACGATTGGCCACGGCTGGCGAATGCCAGGAGGATCCTTGTGGTCAAACTCGACAATATCGGTGATGTGGTCTTGATGATCCCATTCGTGCGGGCCCTTCGTTTGGGGAATCCTCACGTGCGGATTGACGTCGTTGTGCGGCCGGCGGCAGCCGAGTTGCTGGAGACTTGTCCCTACATCAACCGACTGCACATTCTGCCTGTGTCGAGCGCCCCGGCGTTCGGACCTTGGGCGAGATACCTCCAGACCATGCGTATGGGTTTTCGCCTCCGTCAAGATCCGGGTCCGGACCTCGTCGTTATCCCCCGGTGGGACGTGGATCACTTGCATGCAACATATCTTGCATACTTCACCGGAGCCCGGTGGCGCGTCGGCTATTCGGAGACGGTTTGCCCCGAAAAGCAACTCTGGAACGCAGGATATGACAGCCTGCTGACCCATACTATACACGACTGCGCCGTGATGCACGAGATCGTGCGCGGGACGGAATTGGCCCGACGATTAGGAGCTCCTTCTGCGGGCGAGCACTTAGAACTGTGGCTGAAACCAAGGGACAAGCAGTACGCACGCGATTTCTTCGAGAATACGGAGTTGCACGGGAGGGCGGTCGTTGCGGTAGCGCCGGGAGCGCAAGCGCCGAAACGCCGCTGGCCTGTTGCTCGGTACAGGGAGCTCCTAGAATGGATCGTCGGGGAGTTCAGCTGCCGGATTCTCCTGCTCGGCGGGTACTCCGACCTAAGAGTGGCGGACAAGCTTTCCTCAGGCCTGACAGGTCTCGTTGCTGACGCCGTTGGGAAGACAACTCTTGGCCAGGCAGCTGCAATGTTGGGGAGGTGTGTCCTCTACATCGGATCGGATTCTGGCCCCGTCCATCTTGCGGCAGCCATGGGGCTACCAGTCGTGACGGTCTCCTGCCATCCAGACGGTGGATGCCCACTTAGTGGAAACGCACCGGAACGTTTCCGTCCTTGGGTCGACCGAGCCACGGTCTTGCGTCCCGCGGGCTTTCGCTCACCCTGTAGTGGCGAATGCACATCAAGAATGCCGCACTGCATTCTCGGAGTAAGGGTGGAGGATGTGCAACGGGCCGTGGCGCCCATCCTGCTGGATCCAGCTGGAGATACCATCTCGGGGCGCAAGACAGATCGGGTGGGCCACGTGCAAGAATCTGAACCTTCTACGATCCATCGTCCCATGCAGGGGAGCCTGAGGGTGCGCAATGATTAGGGCGCGTGTAGCTAGGGTGCCGATCGCCCTCCGAGAAGGAAGGGTTCGCTGGCTGATCCCTAGGGTTATAGTTGTGATGGTATGCGTCCTTGTCGGGACGGTCCTGGCCGACCAGAAGCTCTCGGTGCTCTTATACATACTTAGCGTCCTCGCACTCGCGATGGTCATATCGCTTGTCTACCCATGCATAACACTCGCTCTTGTCATACTATCCACGCAGATGGCGGGTGAGCTGCTGCCCACGGTCCTGGGGCTCCCGCTCATGGTGGACCTTGGGAGCTTCAACGTCCACCTCCACGATCCCCTCGTCTTCGGCCTTCTGGCGGCTGTTTGCTTGCACCTCTTCCCCGGCGGACACATTACCAGACATCTCAACGCCGGCCAGAATCTCGCTCTGATGGCTTTCCTGTCTATCGTGACTCTTCAAACCCTTCGCAATATTGGATCCTTTGGGATCAACGCCGTCGGCGAAGCCAGGACGTACTATGCACCTCTTCTGCTTGTCCCATATTGCATTGTCATGCTCCGGACACGTCAAAGCCGGTGGCGGGCCTTCAGAACAGCGCTCATTCTGTCCCTTTCCTTCCTTACCGTTGCTCCAGTGCGGGGGATGCTCGGGATGGACATACAACTCAACGTTCGCGTCCTGAACGCAAGTGGGGCGCTCGCGTTGCTCTGCGGCATGATCGGTTTCAAGGTAGCGATGGACAGTGGGCACGGCCAAAACGGGCGGTTAATCTTCCTAGGTTATTGCATGGTGGCTGGCTCCCTGCTGCTGTTTACAGCTCACCGGTCGGTCTGGCTGGCCTGCGGCGTCGCCGTGCTCTTGATGGCAGTCACGCGGACGCTCAAGATCCGGCCTGCCGCCGGTCTGCTTCTGGCACTGACGCTGGGCTATCCCCTTGCTGCTGTAGCGCTCAGGCACGTGGGGTACGAACCAGCGGAGTTTCTGCTGAGCCGGGCAGCGGTCTTCGTCAATCCCCAGCAGGATGCAACGGGCAGCTGGCGCTACTACCTCTGGCAGGAAGCCATCCAAGCGGTGAGCAGTGAGCCTCTCCTTGGCGTAGGATTGGGGAGGCACTTCGGATTGGCTGGGCCAGACCGCACCCTTGTGTACTCATCTCCACATAATCTCTACGTGACGATCCTGTTCCATGCTGGCGTTCTTGGCCTCCTTCTCTACCTTCTGTTTGCGGGACGTCTGGCGCGTAGTCTCTTGCGTCACCGAACAGGAGATGGAGGCAAGCAGACTACAGATCGCGTCATCGCCGGGGCGGCGTTCATCATTCTAGGATCGGCGCACGCGTACTATGTGGCGTACGTACTCGAGTGGATAACGTGGGTATACGTTGGAATAGGTGCTGCCGTGCTAGCCCATGGAAAGAACAAGGCGGAAGGGAGGCACAGTATTGGTAAGCCGCGGTAACTATGGAATGAACTTGGAGCGGAGATGAGTGTGCGAGGCACACGCCCAGCAGCGAATGGTAGAGCTCCAGGATACGATAATGTCCAGCGGCAGGTACCGAGCGCAAGGCTACGCGCTCCAAGATTCTCGCAGGTCAGTGCGCACGAGCGCTTCTATTTCCATGAGCCCATTTACGAGAGGTTCTCCCCTGTGCTCCACACGGAGGCTTCATTTGATCCAGCCTTGCATGGTGATATATACCATGCCCGGATTCGTACGAGGAATTGATAAGCGAATGGGTACGAACACGCCTCTTGTGCCTGTATTTGGAAGGACATTCCGGAAGGCCTTCCGGGGCCCAGACATACCGGAGTTGTTGAGGGGCTCGTCCACGACACTCATTCTAATGCTGTCGGGAATTGGGTGCTCATACCTATTCAATCTCGCGGTTGCAAGAATGTATGGTGCATCTGCACTTGGGCTATTCTCTCTTGCAGTGACTGTGAGCGGAGTATTTTCTCTGCTCGGTCTGTTGGGCGCAGACACGGCGATTCTCCGCTTTGTAGCGGCGGGCCGGATTCGCGAGAGTTGGGCTGGTATCGTCAGCCTTCACTCGAAGGCGGCTGCGTTGATCTCTGTCGTTTCGGGCATGGGAGCGGTGCTGTTGTTTATGATGAGCCCATATCTCGCCAGGGAGGTTTTTGGAAAGCCACAGCTCACTGCTGCGTTACGGATCAGCGCGTCGTCGGTCCCCTTCGCGGCGGTCATGGGACTGAACACGGGGACCTTGCAGGGCTTGAAGCGCATTCGTGACGCAATGATTCTTCGGACGGTATTTCCCCCCGCCGTCGCTGGGCTTTTCCTCGTCATTCTCACCTACACGGTGGCGGACAATTATACGGTTCCTGTCTACGCTAACGCGCTGAGCTTGGCGGCGGGCGCGGTGGTGAGTTGGGTGATGTGGCGGAGGGAGGAGATGCCTTCGTCACCTGTTGAGGCCTCGCTAAGGCCTCGGCTGGACTTGCAGCGCCACGCGCTAGGCGAGTTCGTGCGTGTAGCCATACCGATGTTCCTGACGTCAGCGATGTTCTACATTATGGACTGGACCGACATCCTAATGCTGGGCGTGTACGTGGACGACCGAGGGGTGGGGATTTACCGCATCGCATCGAGGTTGGCCTTGCTGAGCAGCTTCAATCTCGGTGCGGCAAATAGTATCACCACGCCCAAATTCGCGGAGTTGTTCTGGGCGGGGCAGAAGGAAAGGATGCGGGCACTTGCTCAGTTTTCAGCAAAGCTTCTGTTCTTTTCATCCGTCCCGATCGGTGCTGGGCTGATTGTCTTCTCAAGTCCCGTGATGAGAGTCTTCGGAGCAGAGTTCGTGCTCGGTAGCAATGCACTCATGGTCCTCGCAGCGGCTCAGTGTGTGAATGCTATCGCGGGCTCGACCGGCCCACTTCTGAATATGACGGGCCACCAGAGCGCGTTCCGAAATATCGTCTGTTGCGCTGCAGTTCTAAACGTCATCCTAAACCTGGCGCTGATACCGCACTATGGAATTGCTGGCGCGGCCCTTGGTACTGCAATAAGCGTAGTCTTACTGAACGTCGCGTCATCGATCGTCATACGGCGGATCTTCGGGTTCTGGCTAGTGTTCGTTCCGTTTTTCTCGAATGGGGGCAGGGGAGAGACCTAAGTCGATGCTGCCAACATTTCTGGTAGTGGGTGCTGCGAGAGCTGGGACAACGTCCCTTTACCACTATCTTAAGGCGCACCCGGACATTTACATGAGCCCCGTGAAGGAGCCTCACTTCTTTGCGTTCGTGAACAGGGCCGCCGACTTCAGGGGGCCTTATGATTTGCAACTAAAGCAGGAAATCATCAGGGATGAAAGGGAGTATCGGGCCTTGTTCGGTGGTGTTAAGGGGGAAAGGGCTATGGGCGAGTGCTCGAACTCATATCTCTATTTCCAGGACACGGCCGGGGTGATCAAAGAGCGTATCCCAGGCTGCAGGATCATCATCTTACTAAGAGACCCAGTGTCGCGCGCATATTCCCATTACTTGCAAGGGTGCATGATCGGGCATGAACATCTGGGATTTCGAGAGGCATTGTGGAAAGAGGCTGAGCGCGAGAGACTGAACTGGCGATGGCACTACCAGTACGTCAAGCAGGGGCTTTACTATGAGCAGGTGAGGAAGTACGTGGACGTGTTCGGCCGAAGCAGCGTGAGAATCTACCTTTTTGACGATCTGGCTGCGAATGCAGCGGCGGTCGTAAGAGACATTTACGGGTTCCTGGGCGTGGACCAGTCCTTCGTTCCGCGGGTTGATATCGTGTATAACAGGACAGGGATGGCCAGGAGCGTCTTACTGCACCGCCTCCTTAGGAACAGAACCCCCCTGAAGCGTTTAGTCCGCACCTTTCTCTGGCGGAAGGGAAGGGGCGCGATTCAGGACGTGCTGGAAAGAATAAATTACGATCAGTCCAAGAAGCCTGAGATCATGGATGACGTGCGGACTTTTCTCCTAGAGCTGTTTCGTCGCGACATAGTCAGCCTTGCGTCTCTCATAGGGAGGGATCTCTCGCGGTGGTTGGGAACCGAAGCGGGCCGTGAACCGCGTCATGGGGGACCGTGCAGCGCATGAAAGGGCTCTTAGGGGTATTCCATGACTCTATACTGCCGAGATTGAGTCTTCGTCAGCGGCAGTGGATGCGGCAGCTGCGTTCTGCTATCGAGGGATTTCTCCCCGGGCGCAGGAGGCCGGTCCACGATATCGGCCTACGTCGTGGGTCGGTTGCATGCAAGCGTGCGCTGATCTCCTATCTGCCGATCGGCCTCAGGATCAAGCCGCACGACGTGCGTATGATCTCACATATGGGCTTGTGGACCACCCGGGAGATGGCACGGATACTCAACTCGCTGCGATATGTTGTGGATGTGGTGGATTACCGCGATACGAGATTCTGTCCGCAGAAAAGTTATGACGTGTTCATCGGTCATGGGGGTTACAACTTTGAGAGCATCGCGAGGAGTCTTGGGCCAGAAGCGACGAAGATATACTTCTTTACTGGTTGCCACTGGCGGTTTCACAATCGAAGGGAACTAGGTCGGTTAGAGGCCTTGCGGCAGCGGCACGGGGCAGTGCTTCCCCCGGATCGCCTTGTAACGCAGAGCGAGGACGGCGCGCTAATGGAACATGACTCCTTGATGGGCGTGGGAAATGGATACACTAGGAGAACGTTCGCCCAGTTCCCATCGGTCTACACAATACCCGGTGCGGTGCTGCCCGACAGCACGGTGGATATTCAGAGGAAGGATTTTCTTGCGGGCAGAAGGCACTTCCTGTTTTTCGCCGGGCCCGGGAATGTACACAAGGGACTGGACCTGCTTTTGGATGCTTTTGTCATGCTCGAAAAAGAGGAACTGTGGATCTGCACTCGAATTGAGCGCACATTTGCAAAGGTTTACAGAGACGCGCTGCTCCGGAGGCGTAACATTCATGTTGTTGAATGGATCCAGCCGAGGTCTGGACGCTTCTATGATCTCATGGAGCGGTGCAACTGGACGATCCTCCCATCATGTGCCGAGGGAGTCGCTACGTCGGTTCTGGAATGCATGAATCAGGGATTGATTCCGGTTGTGAGCGAAGCATGCGGGGTAGATGTCGGCGGGAGTGGTGTGCTCCTCAGGAAATGCACGGTTGAAGAGATCGCCGAAAGCGTCGGTGTTCTCTCGGGATACTCAGCTCAGGTATGCAGAAAGATGGCCTACGCTGCCCGCGAGACCGCAACGACTCAGTACTCGAGAGAGGTATGTTCCAGGAAGATGCGGGCCGCGATTACAGCGGCGCTGCAGGAGAAGGAACAGCGCAGGGCCAAGGTGGAGATATCGAAGGGGTGCCGGGGCACCCGAAACGGGAAGAGGGAAGACCGTTCGCTGGCTTGGACCCGCTGATGTCGTGAGGATTCTGGAAGGATGGGCCTTGGCTAGAGGTAAGCTCGGGAGGGGTCCCGGGTGCAACTCCCACGGCATAGCTTGAGGTTGCTGCGACAGGCTGTCGGGCAGATCGGGAGGACTTGATGTTCTCTCCGGATCCACGTGGAAGGTGCCTCTGGTTTTGAATGGGGATTTGGATTTTCCAGGGGCCGGCTGAACGTGGCTGGAAGGTGGACCGACGCGGAAGAGCGACCTCAGGAAAGAACGGACTGCGTCGACCCCGCGGGAAGCCGCGCATGGTACCCCAGTCGAGGAGATCTGCCGAACGCTCCGGCGTAGCGGAGGCATCGTTTTGTCGAATGGGAGAACCAGTACGGCAGTCGTAGCATGAGTGAGCCGCGGGATCTGCGCTAGGTCGGAGAGGAGGACCGCAGCGCGAAACGGTTTGTCACCGATCTGAATCCGAACAGGACGATACTGCAGGAGGCGCTGCGAAAAGGGTAGCGACCCTGTGGGCTGGCGAGGGCCAGTTGACCGGGCGAGATGGGATCATCGCATGTGCCCGCCATCGAGCGAGACACTCATCCTCAAGTGGAGAAACGGGGAGGCCTCGCAGTGCCTGTCGCACTGGCCGCCGCTATGCTTGAGACGGGCTCACGGTCGAGCGCCCAAGCGGAGCGCCAGTGTCCCCCCTTGGCATTCGTGGAGACCGAATCGGTCTCCGGAAGTGGTCAATGCTGAGGGCAACGTCCGGGACGGCAAGTCTAGAAGCGGTTTCATAACCTTCTCAGGACGATGAGAGCCGAGGCCAGGTGGAAG
>JBHIAV010000043.1:0-24474 GCA_046758745.1 Gemmatimonadota bacterium | reverse complement strand
GAGTGCTGCCAACTCATTGGGCGGGACCACACTAGCGTATAGCGCACGGTGCGCCCTGTCAACATCCGTCTCCGGGCGCAATCGATCCGCTTCTCGTTCCCCATCCAGCGAGAGCGTCGGGGTTGCAGACGCCCGCCGACGCCCCTCGTCTCGTCTCCCACACATCCCGCCCCACGCCACAGCTTCGCGGACGCACCGATACAGGAATCGTGCCCTTCGTTTGGCTCCCCTGTCGGTGCGGATCGCGCCGGCTCGAATCCCGTTCGCACACGCCGCCCGCGGCCGGCGATCCTCTCGCGTTTTGCCACCGGCCGGCCAAACCGCCGGAACGACGCGCCGCCGAGGTGCACGGGCGCTCAGGCGATCATCGGCCACAACGATGGAAGATCCTGGTTTTTTGCCCTTGACCCGGGTAGCGGCCGCCCCGCGCGGCCCGTCTCTTGCTCGGCTGGTAAAGTGTTCTAAGACCATACGGATGCGAATGGAGGAGCCGCGGCAGAGGGCTCTCTCGGAAGCCTGGCTGCGCCTCCGTAAGGGATCTCGGCGAGAATGAGCAGGAGCGCTGGAGGCGCGCACATGACCCTTCGCTCCGGTAGCCGCTCTTTCGGGAGCGCGCACTACCTGGCAGCGATCGTTTTGGCCACGCTCGTCATGAGCGGGGTTGCCCTGTACATCCGCAACGCGGGGCTCTCGCTCGCCGCGGCGATCCTCGGCCTGTACCTCCTCCACCTGCTCAGCATCCGCTTCATCCTGGAGGCGCAGCGGAGGCAGCAGGCGGCACTCCGCGAGCAGTTCGAGCTGCTGCATGAGCTGCTCGGGACGGGCAACCAACCTGAGGGGGACCGGCCCGCTACTTCAGAACCGGAGCCGCCGCGCGGAGGGGAAGGCGACACGCCCTCCGGTGGCCTGGGGCCGCGCGGGCTCCAGGCGTGGATCGCCAGGGAGGCAGTGATCGCGACCGCCGCTGAAGACCTTGCGGTGGTAGGAGGCGCTGCCGGAGACGCGGCGGAGGCCGCAGGAACCGAGGGACGCCCACCGGAGGTCCCGATTCCGCGCCACTTCGCGCTCGGAACGGTGGCGCTGATCCGCGGCTTGCTGAACCCCTCCCAGGTCGCGCGGGTCCTTCTCGAGCAAGAGCGGCAGCCGGACCGGCGCTTCGGCGAGCTCGCGGTCGATCTCGACCTGATCACGACCTCGCAGTTGGAGGAGCTCCTCCTCGACCAGCAGGAGGGCCTCTTCACGGATGCCGAGATCCGGAAGGCCCGGAAGCGCCTGGAGGAGTTTCGGGGCTCACCGAGCCACGGCAAGCGGCTCGTTTCCTGAGCGGCGGTCTGCTCCCTTCCTCGAGCGCGGGTTGCTCGTTTCTTGGCGCCGTCGAGCTCGCTTCCTAGCGCTACGTTCCAAGTTCTCGGCCGAGCTGGTCACAACCGAAAGAACCTGGCGCCATAGGCCTTCGGCTCCCGCCCCATGGCTTTCTGCCAACCCGGGCGGCCGAGCGCAGCACGGCCCGGCTCGGTACGCGCGGCGGCAGCCCCGGTGAGGACAGATAACGCCCGACGGCACATGAAGTTGAGCCATTGTTGAGGTGCGGCCCGTCTTTTGCTGTGATGCACGGCGCCGCGCGCGAACGGAGCGTCTCGAGGACGGATGCACGGGACAGTCGTGAACAGACCAGCCGACCGAAACCGCCCGGCCGAGCGGGGGCTGTGTGCGCTCGGGAGGACCCGCCCGAGCTCACCGCGCCTCCCGTGCGGCTCGGGGAGGCGGACGCCCGCATCATGACCGGGCCGACGTCCCACCCCGCCCCGAGCCCGCACGCGCGGGGAAACGGCGGGCATACCGGCGCTCCGAGCACCGGTGGCGCACCGCACGGCCCCGGGGCCGGCCCGTACGCTCCGGATGCCACCGAGAGTCCGCACGGCTCCAAGGCCAAGGCGAAGCTCTCGGGGGACCTCGCGGACTTCCTGATCGAGCTCTCCTCGGCGATCCAGAAGTACGCCATGTACCCGCCGGGCCACCCTGCACTCGAGCCGACGGCGCTGGGCGTGGCCCGCCGGCTGGCCAGCCTCCTGCACGACCGGATCACCCTCAACCTCGGGGTGGCGCGCGATCAGCTCGTGATCGAGGGTGTGGCCACCGACTCCCACCACCCTCTCCTTCGGAGCCTCGCCGAGCGGCTGCACCGGCACCAGATCGGCGCGCTATCCTTCAACCGCGGCGTGGAGACGGAGGAGCTAGGCGAAGTCCTCGCCCTTATCGCCACCGAGCCGGAGCGCACGGGTCACCCGCTCGGCCTGGAGGCCGACGAGGTTCTTCGCGGCCGGCCGCACGTGCACCTCCACGCCCTGCGCTTCGAGCGGCTCGAGCTGCAGGAGGATGGGGGGGAGCGGACAGAGCGCTCCGGCCACGCCTCGCACCTGTGGATCGGGCTCGCCCAGGCGGCGATGGCAGCCGAGAGCTCCGATGATGCCGGTTCGGCGGACCCGGGCACGGTGGCGCGCGCCATCGATCGGCGCTCGGGCGAGGAGGCGTACGACCAGGTGATCGTCGGCTACATGCTGCAGATCGCCGAGGAGCTCAAGACGACCAGCGGCGATGAGGCGCAGGAGCTGCGCGATCGCATGTCGAGCCTCATCGCCCAGCTCCAACCCGGGACCCTCTCCCGTCTCCTCCACATGGGCGGCAACGCGACGCAGCGGCGGCAGTTCCTCCTCGACTCGTCGGAGGGGATGGGCGTGGACGCGGTCCTCGAGCTGGTCGAGGCCGCCTCGCAGAGCTGGAACACCGGGATCTCCGGCTCGATGCTCCGTCTCCTCTCCAAGATGGCGAGGCACGCGGAGGTCGAGGGCCAGCCCGCCCACAAGGAGGCCGACGCGGCGCTGCGCGATCAGGTCCACCGGCTGGTGTCCGGCTGGAAGCTGGAGAACCCGAATCCGGAGGCATACGAGGAGGCCCTCGAGCGGATGTCGGCCGGCGCCCCGATGGTGACCATGCAGACTCGACCCGCACACGCTCCCGAGCCCGACCGCATCGTCAAGATGAGCCTGGAGGTAAGCGCGGTGGGCGACCCGGTGTGGCGCTCGGTGGAAGAGATGGTCCGGCGGGGGGAGGTCTCGTCGCTCATCGAGATTCTGGATGACGCCCCCCCGTCGAACGGCGTCGAGGGGGAGATATGGGAGCATCTGGCCTCCCGCGAGACCGTGCGGAGCGTGGTGGAAACGGAACCCCCGGATTTCGCCGCTCTGGATCGGCTTCTCCCCCGGATGGAGATCGACGTCGCGGGCGATCTCCTGGACGCCCTCGTCACCTCCTCCTCGCGCTCCACACGCCGGAATCTCTTCGATCGCCTGGCCGCGATGGGATCGGCGCTCGCCCCGCTCCTCGTCGAGCGGATGAAGGACCCACGCTGGTACGTCCTGCGCAACATGCTGGCGCTTCTCGGCGAGCTCCCGGAGTGGCCCGAAGGATTCTCGCCCCGTCCGTACACCACGCACGAGAACCAGCTCGTCCGCTGGGAGGCCCTCAAGCTGTCCATGCGTGTGGCGGCCGACCGGGACGCTGCGGTGGTGGCGGCCCTGACGGACAAGAGCGACCGTTCTGTCGCCCTCGGCCTCGCCGAGGCCGAGAAGGCCTGTCCTCCAGATGCGGAACCGCATCTCGTGGCTGTCGCCACGGACCGGGGGGCGCGCCCCGAGTTCCGGCAGGCGGCCGTGCGCGCCCTCGTGTCGCTCGGCTCGGAGGGCGCCCTCGAGACTCTCCTCCGGCTCACCAGAGGAAAGCGACGCTGGTTCCGCCGGTCGGAGCTGCCGGAGGCCAGCCCCTGGGTGGTGGCCGCGATCGGCGGACTCGCGCAGAGATGGCCGCAGGACCCGCGGGCCGCGGCGGTGCTCAGCCGAGCGATGCAGTCCGAGGACCCGGAGCTTCGGAGGGCAGCCTCGCCGTGAGCCAGCCCGCCCGCTTCCTCGGATCCTTCGCGAAGCTCATCTCGACGATGGGCCTGTACCGTCCCGGCCACCCGGCCCGCGAGCAGGCCCTCGACACCGCGTTCGGCGAGCTACGGACTCTTCTGGAAGAGGCGCCGCGCCCCGTGTTCTCCTTCATCGAAGGCGAGGTGGTGTACGGCGAGCAGCCGCTCCGGGAGTTACGGGAATGGGAGTGGGCGACCCGCCTCGCCGAGATCGGAGTCGAGCGAGTGGAGATGAACGGCGCCGTGACCCGCGGCGAGTTCGAGAGCTTCCTGGACGAGATCCACGCCCGGCTCACCCTGCCGGAGTTCGACATCCACGAGCGCGAGTTCGCGCGCCACACGAGCATCCGCTTCGGACCGGTCACCATTCGCGGCGTAGAGAAGCGAGACGACCTGCCGACCGCCACCATGGGCCTCAACCTGCGCGAGGAGGCGCAGGTCGTCGGGTGGCTGCACGGAGAGGCCGGACGGAGGGGCGAGGTTCCGGTGGACGAGGCCGAGGCGGTCGTACGGCTCCTCTCGGTGGCCATGCACAGCGAGCGAGAGCTGGTCGTTCCCCTCGTCCAGCTCAAGGAGGTGGATCAGTACACGACCACCCATTCCATCAACGCTTCGGTTCTCTCCATGGCGCTCAGCGAGTTTCTCAACCTGGCGTCGACGGATGTGCGCGCCGTCGGCGAAGCGGCGCTTCTGCACGACGTCGGCAAGTCGCGCATTCCGGTCGAGATCCTCAACAAGCCGGGCAAGCTCTCCCGCGACGAGTGGGAGATCGTGAAGCACCACACCGTCGAGGGGGCCCATATTCTCCTCAAGGCGGGGGGACGGCTAGAGCTCGCGGCGATCGTCGCCTACGAGCACCACCTGACGTGGAAGGGGGAGGGCTACCCCGTGCTGCATTACCCCCGGCAGCCGCACCGGCTGAGCCGGCTCATCCAGGTGTGCGACATCTATGATGCGCTCCGCACCCGGCGTCCCTTTCGCCCGCCCTGGTCCGTGGCGCAGGCCACGCACTACCTCGAGGAACACTCCGGCGAACAGCTCGACCCGGAGTTCGTGAGCGCGTTTCTCACCATGATCCAACAGTGGGAGCCGCGGCTGACTTCGATCGACGAGGTGGAGGAGACGCGAGCGGCAGGATAGGGTGTCCTTCACCTGCCGCGCCTGCCATAGAAGCGGAACACCGATCTCCGAGCCGCCTGCCTCCCTAGTCTCCCACGGCTTCCAGTAGCCGCGCCAGGCGCTGCCGCGGCCGGTGCAGACCGAGGTTACTCACGTAAACGTGGTTGACCCCCAAACTCCGAAGGGCCTGAATCGACCTGGCACAGATCTCGTCGGCTGACGCCCCGGCCTCGAACTCCCTCGTGATCAGGTCAGCTGGAACGGGCATGAACCTGGATAGCATCTTCAGCGTTCTCGGGTTGGCGCTTCGGTAATAGAAGACTCCGAATACGGCAGGATAGGGCACCTGCCGCCGCTCGACCTCCCGGAGAAAGCTCTCCACCGGCCGGAGATTGTGGTGAGAAACGACCTGGGTCAGGTAGAAGTCCGCCGTCAAGCCGGGATCCAGCAGATAGTCGACCTGTCGGACGGGATTGCGGTGTGGGTTCGCCCAACCGCCCAAGACGAGCGATGGCACCCGCTGCCGGATGAGCTGGCGTAGCTCGTATGCGTGCTCAACACACCGGGGGGTGGCCACCGACGTGTCACCACCGAGAACGACCAGAGCCTCGACACCGATCGAAGCGGCGCGATCGGCGAACAGTCGGCAGTACTCCAGCGAGTGCTTGCAGGTGAGAAACGGAACCACCCGGGAAAGGTTGGTTTGACCGGAGAGATTCACCGCGACGTGATGCAGGCTGTCCTCCTCGGCAGCGCCGACGGCGCTGTCCGTCAGGAAGACGGCAGTATCACCCTGGCCCAACTCGTAGATGGCCTGGTGCAAGTCTATCCAGGCATCGACGCTCTTGGATCTTGGCAGGTCTTTTCGCGGCGGGCGTAGCTCGACGGCCACCAGGGGGGCAGAGCGCCCCAGCCGGTCAAGGAGACTGCATGCTTCCCCCACGGGGGCGCGTGCGACCATTCGCCGCAGAGTCCGTTGCCGATGCGTCTGCCAAACGATGCGGGCGCGCCTACTCCAGTAGCTCAGCCACAGTCGGAGATTCGTCCCACTTATAAAGAATAGCCGACAGCGATCTTTGGATCTACGCGGAAGAGATCAGCAGCGTGGCGTGGGGCGGCGAGGTGGCTAGCGGTTGTCCCCCGGTAGCTATCGGCTGAGGACGGCACACTCGCCCACCCGGGTGGAGAGCCTGGATGCGGAAAACCGATGACACATTATTGCGCAGTCAGCTCATCTGGCCCGAGCGCCTTTTTCACCCGCCGCGCCTGCCACAGGTGACGGCGCTGGTGGCCGGCCAGCAGGGCGAACCACTGCCCGAGGCTCAGCCGCAGCAGGGGCAAGACCGCGGAGGGGACTCGCAGTTTCCTGAGGTCGATGCCGTTCGCCCGCTCCACCCGCTCGATCAGCTCCTCCTGCAGCGCGAAGAACCTCGGCACGGTGGTCGAGACGAGCCACGTCTCGCTCGGCGAAGGGACGTACAGCTTCGGCGCCCTCATCTTGCGACGGGGAGGTAGCTGGTCCGCGCCGCCCGCCCGCACCAGCCAGTTGCCGAGCCGGCCGTAGCGGAACGGTCCGTCGCTCAACCACTCCTTCGCGCGTGCCTTCTCGATCCCGGCATCGATCTTCGGGATCATCTTGCGCCCGATCAGGTTGAGGTGCGCGACGCACTCGGCGATCGACCACTCATCCTCGTGCGGCCGCCAGTTGAGCTGGGCGTCGGTCACCCCCGAGACCAGCTCCTGGATCTCACTCCTGGCCCACTCGAATTCGGCGCGGCGCTCCTCCAGCTCGGGGATGAGCGGACGGGCCGTCGTGGTTCCGGTCTCGGACACGGGCTGTCGGTTCACCTCAGCCCGTGCAGTCTGTCGAGCTCGGCCTCGTACTCCTCTACGGTGATGAGGCCCTCCACATACTTGCGCTGGAGCTCCTGAAGCCGGCTTTCAGGCGCCGTCGGTGCGATCGCCGCAGGACCGGAGTGGAGCCGGCGCCGCCCGCGATCCTCCGGGCCGCGACGCCCGCGATCCTCGGGGCCGCGCGCCTCCGGATCCTCCAGACGGCGCCGCAAATCGCCCGGGTTTTCGAGCGACCGGTGCCGCCACACCACATGGCAGCCGCGGCCGCAGCTCGCCACGAAGATGCCCACCAGGAGCCAGATCAGCCAATCCGGCATCGCCCCTCCCGCGCTACGACTCCTCGCCCCGGGCGGCGGCCCGCCGCGCCTCCTCCACCTCCCGCACCGCCCGCTCGAGGACCTCCTTCAGCCGGCCTAGGGCCTCGGGGTCGCCCGTCATCCGCACCGCGCTCTCGAAGCTCGCCTGGGCGAGCCGAACGAAGGAGCGGGTGAGGTCGCGCATCCCCCGGCCCGTGAAGTGATCGCTGAACTCCGACACCCGGTCGAAGATGTCCTCCACGCGCTCGCGGTGCTCCCTCAGGAAGGCGCGTCCCTCCTCCGTGATCCGGTAGACCCGCTTGCCGTCCGCCTTCTCGGAGGTCACGTACCCCTGGTCCTCCAGCATCTGCAGAGCGGGGTACACGGAGCCCGGGCTCGCCGAGTAGCAGCCGCCCGATTCCTCCTCGAGCGCCCGCATCACCTCGTAGCCGTGCATCGGCTTCTCGCTGAGGAGCTCGAGGATAATGTACTTGAGGTCGCCGCGATCGAATACGCGCCACCGGAAGCCCGGCCGACCGAAGGCGAAGGCACCGGGCCCGCACCAGGCGGCCCACGGGTTCGTGCCGCGCCGGCTCACAGCTCCACCCGGCAGCAGGCGATCCCGAACGCCAACAACGGCTCCCACGCGTCCGCGCCCTCTTCCGAGTCCTCCGACTCCTCGGTCTCCTGCGCTCTCCGCTCGAGGAAGGCCTCTCCCTCGTCGGTGATGCGATAGACGCGCCGGCCATCCACCTCTTCGGAGACGACGTAGCCGAGGTCCTCCAGCATCTGCAGGGTCGGGTAGACCGTCCGCTCGCTCGCGGCGGCCCGGCCGCGGGCCCGGACCAGCTCTTCCATCACCTCGTAGCCGGTCATCGGCTTCTCGCGCAGGCGTTCGAGAATCTCGTACTTCGGCTCGGCCGCCCGCCGCGACTCGCCGACCCGACCGAACGTGAAGACGCTCGGGCCGCAGCAGGCGGCCCACACGCCGAAACCCCCGTTTCGATGACTGCCGCACCACATACTCATCGCTCCAGACCAGGAGGTTGGACTCCCGCGCGCCGCCGCGTGCGGCCCCGATCCGGCATCCGGGCGGCTTGGCCCCGGTCCGCATCCGGGCGGCTTCGGCCCCCGTCTACATCCGGGCGGCTTGGACCCGCGGTCGGCTATCCCGCCGGCGCGGGCGGCGCCTAATCGATATATCGAATAGTATACCGATATATCGAAATCGTCAAGTGGAAGGCTCCATCGGGTAAGGGCCAACCGGCTCGCGCCCGACCTCCGATAGTCGAGGACACCCTGTTGGCGCTCGTGGATCGCACCGGCCGGGCCATGGCCCGGAAACCCGGACCGCATGTTGCGAGGGAACCTGCGCGGCCTCACGCAGGTCGATCGCCAGGAGGACAGTGACTGGTTCGTTAAGGGTGGGCCGGCAAAACACCCTGCCTCGCCCTCATCACCCTAGCGAGCGCGCCGAAACTGGTCCAGGCGGACGGTTGCGTCGGGAAAGGTCGCAAGAATCTCAAGCTCGCCCCCCATGGCCCGCACGTACTCCCGCAGTGTGGAGACATACATATCCGCCCGGTTCTCAATCTGCGAGACGGCCGACTGGCTCTTGTGGAGCCGCCTTGCGATCTCCTTCTGCGTCACCTCTAGCGCCGCACGAAGGTCGGCCAGCCGCATGTCGGCCAGGATCCTCCGGGCCTCCGCCTCTGCACGGGTGCGCACGTCGGCCGGCAGTCTCGCCCGAAGCTCCTCATAGCTTCGCGTCTTTGGCATCGATCAATCCCTCGCCTAAGAGTTCTTCTAGCAGCGTTTCGTATAAACGTTCCGCGATGGGAATCATTCTCCGGTAGAACTTTTTGTCATCGAGCTTTATTCCCCCGCACAGGAGCACGGCACGCCCTAATATAAGGTCTACCTAATAGAAGGTCAACCTTATGAACACGGCTCGGCTAAGGAGGGTTCCTCCAGCGGGAGCCTGAGAAGGTGAACGAGCGAGGGGCCACCTCGGTCGGCGTTGGCCAGGCGGGCTACCTCCCCCGCCTCCTTTGGATCCCGTCGGCCGGCCGGTTTTCGGAGGCTCGACGCTCCGGATGCTCCCGCAGCCCCACCGGCGTCGCGGGTAGCAGCGACGGCACGAGGCCGGGCTCCGTCTCCCACGCGTCGAACTCCTCGGCGTACTCCAGCCCCCACCGCTCACCGATGCGGCGCAGACGCTCGTCGAGCCAATCCGGGTCGCCGAACTCCAGCTCGCCCATGTAGAAGCGGCCGAGCTCGCGAATCTTCTCCCGATGGGGCGCCGCGTCGACCGCGACGCAAGGCAGTCGGGAGTACAGCCCCCGGTAGGTGAAGACGGGCACGAACCCGCGGTGCGGTTCGAGGGGCTCCACCACCCTCTTGATGCGCGCCAGGGTGACCGCGTCGCGCACGATCTGGCCGCACGCCTGATGGTCCGGATGCCGCATCCCCCGTTGCCAGGCCTCTCCCCAGGTCAGGACCCCATCGGGGCGGATCTCCGCGATGACTCGGGCGACGCGAGCCGCCGCTTCGGGGGAGGCGACGAGCCGGGTGTCGGGGAAGTCGAGGAAGCGGGTTTCGATGCCGAGGATCTCCCCCGCCTGGCGGCCGTGCTCCATCCTCCGGCGGATGATCTCCTCGCCTCGGAGGGGGCCGAACGCTGCGGTCATCTCGCCTCGCGTGAGCCACAGGAGGACGACTCGGTCGCCGCGTGCGCGCTGCGCGAGGATCGCCGCGACGGTGCCGACTTCGTCATCGGGATGGGCGAGCGCCACCAGGAGGGTGAGCCGACGCTCTCCGCCGCGGGCCCTGCTCAAGGGTGCGGCATCGCTCTCCGGCCGCCGCCCTTGAAGACCGGCGACGGATTCGTCAACGCGCTATGGCGCCGAGACTCTCACGCCGACGGTGATCGGGACCGACCATCCCTCGCTGAAGAATCCTGCCGGGAGCGGGGTCCCGGCGAAAATGGCCGTATCATCCTCGTCCGCGAGGATGAGGTAGAGGGTGCCGCGCGCGAAGATGTTCACCTTCGGGTGCACCTGGTATCCGATCCTCGTCCCGCCGTTCAACGTGAAATACGTCTGCTCGAACGCGGGGACGAAAGACGTCGCATCGGATTCCATGCGCGTGGCCCCGGCGCCGAGATTGATCGAGAAGGTGAGCGGTTGGTCCTGGTCTTCGGGCTGGGCGAAGTTGAACTCGAAACCGCCGTTGAAGTGGATGAGGTCCATGTCGGCAAAGATTTCGGTGCCGGCGCTCTCCACTTCGGTCAGAAAGGTGAGCTCGACGTCACCGCGGAGCGCGAAATGAGGGTGGAAACGAAACGCGATCCCGCCGCCGACCGTCGCGCCCACGTCGGCGATTTCGTTCAGCGCGCCGGCCGGGAGCGCGACGCCACCCCACCCATCCACATCGAACCGCATCTGATGCTGGGCCGTCGCGGCGCTGGGCAGTGCGATGAGAAGCGCAGCGGCGGCGAGGAGCGCGCCAATCTTCCTGGCGTATTGCAAGGGTCCCTCCTTCACTTCCCGGGTCGTGACGCTCTCCGGCGAGATGCCGAGGGATGGGCCTTTCCCCGCGCTCCCTCGCGGATCAACCGTTTCTGGAGGGAGCAGCCACCTGCACGAAGCGCGCCAGCGGGGGGTGAGCCTCGCGCACAGGCGCGGGGCGCCGGGCGCAGGCGGGCGCCGCCGAGCCGCGGGCGCAGGTGGGTGACGCTGGGCACGGCGCGCAGGCGGGTTGACGCCGGGCCGGCGGCTCCCCCAGGACACCGGGATGGCCTCCCCGCGCAGGCCGGTGCCGCCCCGCGTCGGGCGGTGCTGTTGGACGCAGGGAACTACCCCCGGCCCGGGGGCGTCAGCTCCCTTCAGGCGGTCGCTCCGGCGGTCGCTCCATCAGGTCGCGAAGGCTCGTCTTCTGGTAGCCGGAGGGCACCTCGAACAGGGAGCCGGACACGGCGACACGCTCCACCGAGAGGATCTCCTCGATCCGGTAGAGCTCGCTGCCGTCGGCGCGCCAGCCGTCGAGAGTCTGAACGCGAACGGGAAGCCCGTACTCCGTCATGCGGACCAGCAGATTCTCCTCCTCCCCTTCCGCGAAGAAGTCCAGCTGACGGCGCTTCTCGACGAGCAGCCGAAACACGGCGAGGAGATCCTCGTAGTCTCGGCTGATCCACGCCCGGCTGATCTCTCCAGGCGCCACGACCTCGTAGGCGGTGGCCGCGATGCCGTTGATCGGCTGGCCCAGATCGAGGGGCCGCACTTCGAGCCGCGCCGACCCTGCGGGCCCGCGGTCCGCCGCGGCGCGTACTCCTCCCTCGCCTCCCGCGTCCTTCTCCCCGCCCGTCTCGGCCTTCTCCCCCTCAGCTTCATCTTCGCGCAGCCGCCGGAAGAACTCGTTCAGCGCACTCACGTCGGCGAGCTGCCACTCCACGTATCGCCCCTGCGCCGGCGTGACCGTCCAGATCACGTCGCGCTCGATGTCCATGATCATGTACGGACCGGACTCTTCCTCCGGTCCGGCGTCGGCCCGGAACCGCGACCCCTTGAAGTAGAGGCGCGACTCCGTGACTTCGACCTCGGAGCCGCCGGCTCCCTCCAGGGCGAGGATCCGCGACACGGGAAGGTCGAACGCCGCCCGGGGGTTCACCCCGAACGCGGCGATGAGGGAGTCGCTCGCGCCTTCGTCGGGCGCTCCCGCGAGGGAGGGGGGCTGTGGACCCGGCACCTGCTCGAGTCCGGCCCCGCCGGCGACGAGGTCCTCGAGCGCCTCAACGCTCACCGTGATGCTGCGCATCCGTACCACCCCCTCGAAATGCTGGGCGCCGAGGAGATGCCGGGGGCCGAGGAGATGCCCGGTGCCGAGTGAGGGAGCCGCCAAGAGGAGCACGGCCAGCGAGCCCACCCGCGGGCGGATACGGAACCTCACGGGGTCGGCACTCCTTCGCCGACCACGCGCTTGTACGTACGGCCGGCCTGCAGGGTCTCACCCGCCCCCACGCCGTTGATCAGCGCGAGTGTTTCGAGCGATACGGTGGAGGGGTAGCGCTCGGCGAACCGTTCGATCGTCATCGGTTCGTCGAGAGTGACGAGGCGGACGCGCTTGGGTCGGACGGCCAGCGCGCTCCGATCGGTGAGCGGCTCGAAGCTGTCGAAGGAGGAGCGAAAGATGCCCTCGAATGTCCGGAACCGCCTGGAGGAGGTGTATCCGAGCAGCTGGTACGTGTTGCCCCCGTGCCGAACGAAGGTCACCACACCGGCAAGCGTCCCCTGCTGGCTGCGGGCGCGGAATTCCCCGGAGACCGCTGTCAGGCCGTTGATCCGCGCCCGCGAAGTGACCCCACCGTCCACCCCACTCTGCGAGAAGAAGTCCCGCGCTGCGTCGTCCGGCGTGTCTGCGCTCTCGATGGTGAGCTGGATCAGGGCGTCCCGCCGTGGGCTCACCCCCACAACGGCCTGCGACAGGTTCCGCGTCTTCCAGCCATCGGGAAACCGGACCTGGAACTCGAGCTCGGGGTGCAGGAAGAGTTCCTCCCGGAAATAGCCGAGGCGCGGGTTCTTGCCGAACACGAGGCCATCGATCCTCCGCAGGTACTGCTCCCGACGCACGATGCCGCCCGTCATTCCTCCGGACTCGTGGATCAGCCTCGCGGTCCGCTCGAGCCGGTCTCCCGGGTCCGGGTGGGTGCTCAGCCACGTCGGAATCGAGCTCCCCCCGCGCGCCTCGCTCGTGCGCTCGAGCATGGTGAAAACGCTCACCATCTCCCGCTTGTCGTACCCCACGCGGCCCATGTACCGGAGTCCCAGCTCGTCGGATTGACGCTCGGCGTCGCGGCCGTACTTGAGGAAGAGGAGATTGAGGCCGAGGCCCACGAAGTCGGAGGCGGAGGCGATCTCCGGGGCGAAGATGGATCCCAGGCCGAACCCGATCTGAGCGAGCTGCGCGCGGCTGATCTGCTCCACCGAGTGCCGGGCCGTCACGTGGCCGATCTCATGGCCGAGCACGGCGGCGAGCTCCGCCTCGGAGTTGAAGTTCGCCAGGATGCCCCGCGCCACGTAGATGAAGCCGCCCGGCAGAGCGAAGGCGTTGATCACGGGATCTTCGACGACTCGGAACCGCCAGGGAAGGTGGGCCCGCTCCGAGACGGCGGCCATCCGGAGGCCGATTTCGGAGACGTAATCCTGCAGGGCGTCGTCCTGGTACAGACCTATGGAGGCCTCCACCTGCGCAGCCCCCTCCCGCCCCATCTCGATCTCCCTCCCCTCGCCGATCAGAGAGAGCTGCAGGCCGCCTGTCGCAGGGTTGGTGACGCACGCAGCGAGGCCCAGCGCCAGGAGCCCGCCTCCGACCACTCCGCCTGAGCGGGCTCGGGCGGCTATCCGTCCCATCTCCTTCCTCCTGATGAAGCCGCGGACCGTTCCGTCTTCTTCAACCCGCTACACCGCGGCACGGTGCCAACCTGTCGCGAGCAAAGCCCCGAAAGGGCGTCGCGCGATCATGGATGACCTCCTGAAGCCACTCGACCGTCGGCTTTCCGTCTCCAAGGCTGGGCCTCGGCCCGTCCCGCCGGATACCGTAACGCGCCGGCCCGGCGCTGTCGACAGGTCGGATGCGGTCGGAGCCGCTTCAGGCGATCGGGCCGGCGCGGCGCGAGCGGCCGCTTCGCCTACACCGGTTGCTCCCGAAGGGGGGTGGGCGCGGACGCCGTCAGCCGCTTGGCCCGCGGGTGCACCCTGCGCGAACACTGAGCGGCCATACGGCGCGGTGGCGCTCCGCCTTCCCCCACGCTTCCGCCAGCCGTCGCTCGAGATCGCCCACCGGATCCCACCCTTCGCTCTCCATGAAGGCGCGGGTCGCCGACCACGTTCGCACGTAGCCGGCGAGCTCGGGGAGCGTAAGGGGCCGCTCGATCTCGAAGGGCGGAAGCGACAGCTCCTCGAAGGGGAAGTCGATCGACCGGTATCCGTCCTCGACCAGCCGCCGCTGCGGCGCCCAGTACCGGCCCACGGTCTCGTGGTAGTACTCCTCGATGAGGCGGTCGATCGGCTGCGTCATCCGCACGAGACCGTAGCACCAGGCCGCCACGACCCCGCCGGGCGCCAGCACGCGCCGCGCCTCGGCGTAGAAGGCCGGACGGTCCAGCCAGTGGAGCGCCTGGGCCACGGTGACGAGGTCGGCCGCTCCGTTGGCGAGCCCGCTTGCCACCTCCGGCGCGACCCGGTACTCGATGCGCGGATGGGACCTCGCGCACGCGATCTGCGCTTGGCTGGCGTCGGTGGCCACCACTCGCTTGAAGCAGCCGGCGAGACCGACGGCCGCCTGTCCGTTTCCCGTGGCGCAGTCCCAGGCCAGGACACGCGCGGGCGTCTCACGGGCCAGCGCTTCAAACAGGGGCGGCGGATAGGCGGGCCGAAAGCGGGCGTAGTCGCGGGAATAGGCTGAGAAGCGATCCTCGAGGCTCATGGCGGGACGGCGTCGGTCTCGCGCTCCGTCGGCGAGCCGGCGGGCGATGCGGCGATGGGGCGAGCCGGCGGGCGATTCCACGTCCTGCGTGGCGTGGCGCCGCTCCGCGAGCCGGGCTGAGCTACGGGGTACTCGCCGGCGACCACGTCGTTCGGGCGTTCGGCTCGCGCCGTTAGTAGGCCTTCATCTCGGGATCGATCTCGCGGGCCCACGCCAGGATCCCGCCTTTCAGGTTCACGGCGTTCGTGAACCCGAACTCTCGAAGGAACTCCACCGCCTTTCGGCTGCGTCCCCCGGATCGGCAGTGCACGACCAGACGGCCGTCGGCATCGAGCTCGCGGAGGCGTTCCGCCAGCTCGCCCTCCGGAATGAGACGAGCCCCCTGGGGGCCGAGATTGCAGATCTCCCACTCGTACGGCTCGCGCACATCGAGGATCTGCACGGGTGCCCCGTCCTCGAGGAGCACCTTCAGCTGGGCCACCTCGATCTCGGGGATCTCGCGGTCCGCTTCCGCGCTCGCGCCCATGCCGCAGAACTGCTCGTAGTCGATGAGCTCGGTGACGGTCGGGCTTTCTCCGCACACGGGGCACTCGGGGTCCCGGCGGATCTCCAGCTCACGGAACTCCATGGCGAGGGCGTCCACCAGGAGGAGGCGGCCGGCCAGGCTCTGCCCCCTTCCGAGGATGAGCTTGACGGCCTCGGCCGCCTGGATCGTCCCCACGATCCCCGGCAGCACGCCGAGGACCCCCGCCTCCACGCAGTTGGGCACGAGATCGGCCGGCGGCGGCTCGGGGAAGAGGCACCGATAGCACGGTCCACCCGGCACGCCGAAGACCGAGGCCTGCCCCTCGAAACGAAAGATCGCCCCGTACACGGTCGGAATCCCGAGCATGAGACAGGCGTCGTTGACCAGGTAGCGGGTGGGGAAGTTGTCGCTCCCGTCCACGACGAGGTCGTACCCGCGGAGAACGTCGAGCGCGTTGGCGGAGGTCAGGCGGGCCTCGTGCACCTCCACTTGGATCTCGGGGTTGAGACCCTGGATCCGGCGGCGCGCCGACTCGAGCTTGGGCCGTCCGACGGACTGCGTGTCGTGAAGCACCTGCCTCTGGAGGTTGGTGAACTCCACCACATCGAAATCGACGAGCCCCAGGCGACCCACCCCCGCCGCGGCCAGGTACAGCGCGGCAGGCGAACCAAGGCCCCCCACCCCGACGAGGAGAACGCTGGCGTTCTTGAGCCTCCGCTGCCCCTCGAGCCCCACCTCCGGCATGGTGAGGTGGCGGCTGTAGCGCCGGAGCTCGTCCGGGGTGAACCCGCTGTTTCCCCCTGCGCCGGCGGCCGGCTCGGTGGCGCCCGGAGGCGCCGCCCCGGAAGCATCGGGAGACGGGGGTGCCGCGGCCGGGCGCGCCCCGCGGCCGGCGGGAGGCGCCGGTCTCACGGACTTCGACGTGCCGCCCGCAATCGAGGGGACGATGCTGAGCCGAGAGCCCTCCCGCAGCTCGCTCGCCTCGCCCTCGAGGTTCCGAATATCTTCCCGATCCAGATATACGTTCACGAAGTTCCGCAGGCTTCCGTCATCCCCGTACAGTTGGGCCCGCAGCCGCTCGTTCTGGTCGAACAGGCTCTGCAGCGCCTCCGCGACCGTCCGCCCCTCGACCTCCACCTCGCTCCGCCCATCCACGAAGGGACGGAGCGGCGTCGGGATCGCGATCGTCACTCTGGCCATCGAATTCTCCTCGGTTGTCAGGCGGACCCGGTGGTCTCACGCCCGCACCGCATTCTACCCGTCAGTCGCGGGTTTCCCTCCCGACCGCCGTCCGGAGCTCGCGCTCGACGAATCTGTGCTCCTCCGGGTCCAGCTCCCACACCCGCGGACCTCCGGCGACGCCATCCCTCGTGGGGACGATCAGATAATGATACCACCGCCAGGCGTTGGCCCGGTCCGTCTCCGACGGGACCGGTTCGCAGTCCGGATGAGAGTGATAGAAACCGAGCACCGTCGGCCCTCCGGCATCCTCCTCCTCCAACAGCCGCCGTAGCCTGGCCGGGTCGATCCGGTACCTGTCTCTCCGCCCGTCCCAGCGGTTGGGGACGGGGACGGTTCGTTCGACCTCGCGCCGCCCGTCCCGCACGAGGCCGAGCAGCACCCCGCAGCCCTCGGCGGGATATGCCTTCTCCATCTCGGCCGCGATCCGCTCGGCCAGCCGCTGCGGAAGGACCAGGATCTCCGGCCGCCCCGGCTCATTCATGCCACCAGCTCTCGCTCAGGTAGCGACTCCCTCCGTCGGGCAGCACGGTCACGATGACCCCGCTCTCCACCTCGGCCGCGACTCGGAGGCAGGCCGCATAGGCCGCCCCGGAGGAGACGCCGGCGAGAATCCCAGCCTCGCGTGCCAGTCTCCGTGCCCGCGCCTGGGCCTCTTCCGTCTCCACGCCTACCTGGGCGTGCGGGACGGCGGGATCGTAGATGGAGGGCCGGATCGCCGTCTCCAGGTGCTTGAGCCCCTCGATCCCATGCAGCGGCTCTGCCGGCTGCACCCCGATGACGCGAATCCCGGGGTTCAGCTCGCGCAGCCTTCGTCCCGCCCCGACCAGAGTGCCGGTCGTGCCGAGCCCGGCCACGAAGTGCGTGACGCCACCGCGCGTCTGATGCCACACCTCCTCGGCGGTCGAGTGATAGTGGGCGCGCCAGTTCGCGGCGTTGCCGTACTGGTCGGCATACCAGTAGTGGTCGGGCTCCGCCCCGGCCAGCTCGCGTGCCCATCGGATCGCGCCGTCGCTCCCTTCCAACGCGTCCGTGATGACCAGCTCCGCGCCGTACGCGTCCAGTGTCCGCCGGCGCTCCCGGCTCGCGCTGGCCGGGAGGCAGATGGTGACTCCGAAGCCGATCGCGGCCCCGAGCATCGAGTACGCGATGGCCGTGTTTCCCGAGCTGGCGTCGAGGAGTCGGCGGCGCCCGATCCGCCCCGCGGCGAGCGCCTCCGACACGATCGCCCACGCCGGTCGATCCTTCACCGAACCGCCCGGATTGAACCACTCCGCCTTGCCGTAGATCCGCACCGAGGGACGGGGCGAGGGAAGCGGGATCAGGGGAGTGCCTCCGATCCGCTTCACCAGGGCCCGGGCGCCCGCGGGCAGGTCGGCGGTCTCGTAGAGCGCCCCCGGGGCGGGCGGAGGGGGCGCGGCACGCTGGACCGGCCGGCCGGCCGCCGGGGGCCGGTACCTCCATCGCGTGCCTCCACCGTGATCGCTCACCTTCGGCTCTCCTGGAAACACTCTCCGGGCCTGAGAAACGAAGACGCCGCAAGCGGTGGCTCGCGGCGTCGCGCTTCCGATCCCTCGAGGTACGGCTACCTCACGTGCACACCCGCGCGCGACCGCGGCCACCCTCTGGTGGGCCCCGGACAGATACAAGCGGCGGTCCAGAATCGCGTCACGTGCATGCTCATGGTCGGCTCATGCTAGTCTACCGTCACCGGAGTGTCAAAGGTTCCCGACCGCCGTCCTCCACAGGGCACGGCCGCTGCCGCCACGTCGAAGGTCCAGCCGCGCAATCGGCGCCCGAGGGGTCACGGGAGACCCTGCAGGCGGCGAAGAACGCCTACGGCTTCGTGCCCAACCTGATGGAGCGATCGCGATCGAACATGGTCGCTACCCGGGAATCCTGCGCGGAGCCGAGCAGCGCGGCCAGCTCATCGGCCGCCCCTGCTCGTCGGCCGGGAGCACTATGCGGTCGCGCGGCACGCGCTCGGAATCCTCGGAGGCGAGATAGGCCAGCATCGCCGCGAGCGTCGCGTTGTTCCTCAGGTCATCGAACACGATCTTGTCGAAGGTGTCCCGATTCGTGTGCCAGGTGTACTGCCGGTACTCGGGATAGCTGGACTGGAGCCGAAAGCCCGGTGCGCCGTGGCACACGAAGGACTTGTGGTCGCTCCCGCCATGGTCGGGAAGGCCGGGCAGGTCCAGCTCGATGTGCCGCTTGATCTCATCCGGCACCTGGGTGATCCACCGCGCGAGGTTCGCCCCCGCCTTGCTGAACCCCTGCATCTTGATGTACTCGATCCGCCACGTGCCGTTGTCCTGGTTGAACGCGACCTGGAGGCCCTCCACCACCTCGGGATGGTCCTCCGCGAACGCGGTCGAACCGATGAGCCCCTGCTCCTCCCCACCCCAGTGACCCACCAGGACGGTCCGCTTCGGCCGGGGATATGTCCTCGCCAGGATCCGCATCGCCTCGAGCATGGTGAGCGTCCCCGTCCCGTTGTCGGTCGCGCCGGACGCGGAGTCCCAGGAGTCGAAGTGGGCCGAAAGCACCACATACTCCTCGGGCTTCTCCGTTCCGGGGAGCTCTGCGATGACGTTGAAGGCGGGTACCACGCCGAGGAACTCCGCATCGGCGTTCAGCCGGATGCGCGGCCCCTGGCCCCTCTCGGCCAGGCGGTACACCAGCCCATAGTCCTCGCAGCTCAGGTCGATCGTCGGGGCCTCCCGGGTCTCGGCGGCCTGGACCTTGTTCACCCCCCACCCACCGGACCAGCGCGCCGTCACGATCGCCGCCGCCCCCGCCCGCGCGATCCTGTCGTGCAGCCCCCGGAAGCCGATGCTGCGCAAGCGGGCC
This sequence comes from Gemmatimonadota bacterium, assembly GCA_046758745.1. GTDB lineage: Bacteria > Gemmatimonadota > Gemmatimonadetes > Palauibacterales > Palauibacteraceae > JBHIAV01. The sequence continues at coordinate 5,138 of JBHIAV010000043.1, read as the reverse complement.
AAGTAGTCCCGGCGCGCCGAGTCGCGCGCGGCCTTCATCCGCTCGAAGGACTCCGGCGTGGCGTACTCCTCCCACTCCTGGTCGGCGCGGCACGTGGACTCGGGGAGCGAGACCAGCACGAACATCCCCTTCGCCATGGGGAGCCAGTCGTCCAGAGCGGCACTGTCGGCGAGATCGGGGAGCATGATGGCGTCACCCTCCATCGGGCCCTCCGTCCCGGGACTCCAGGCGAGCAGCGTTCCCTCGAGGGTGCGGACTCTAGGGGCGAGGAGGTCGATGTGCGTGACCCCCCTGCGCCAACTCCCCCACGTTCCGTATTCCTCCTTTCGCGCGGCGATTCCCCACCTCTGGTACGTGCGGAGCAACCAGTCGCCGCCGGCCAGGAAACCCGGGGAGCCGGTGAGGCGCGGGCCGATCGAGTCGAGGAGCACCTGGGCCAACGGGTAGAGCTGCGACTTCTCCATCCCCTCCGTCCAGATCGCTCGCAGCACCGGGTCGTCGGAGTAGAAGGTCTGTCCCGTCGCCCGGCCCGGAAGAACGGTCGCTGCGAGGGCCAGCGCCAATGTCGGAGCCGCTCGCCTCATCGAACCCCCTTCCTGACCCAACACTCGCCGCGTTACTCCATCCCACCGGGAGTCGGCTCTTTTCCTCCCTCGGGAGCTTGCCCTTGACCTCCCTCGGGAGCTTGCCCTTGACCTCCGCCGGGAGTTTGCCCTTGACCTCCGCCCGGCCCCGGCTCCACGCCCCCGCCGGAGGTCCGGGCCGGAACGTCCGCGGGACCCGGGTCTGGAACGCCCGCGTCGAGGATGACCTGCCACTCGCCCATGTCCGACCGCCGCCAAATGGTGACGTACGCGCCGGCAGCCTCGACGCGCTCGCCGCCGGCGTTCACCGTCGAGGTGGCGTATCGCCCCACCGTGTAGCCGATATCTCGCGCCCGCGAGACCTCTTCCCGCTGAGGCTCCCAGGTGAGCGAGTAGCCGGTGTCGGCCAAGAAGTCGGTCATGAGCTCGAGGATCTCCTCCCGACCCCTGACCTCGCCCCCCGGGAGCAGCATGACACCGTCCTCGGCGAAGGAGGAAGCCCACCCCTCCGCGCCCCGCTCGGCTGTGGCGGCGGCGAATCGACGATCCGCCTCGATCAGCGCCCCGTGCACCGGTTCTTCGACCGGCGGAGCTGCCTCTTCGGCCGGCGCGCATCCGGCCGGACCGGCCAGGGCGATCGCCCCGACTGCCGCGGCCGAGATCATTCCGCGGGGTACCATACCGGAACCTCCTTCCTACGCTTGGCGATCTTCGGGCACGTGATCATCCGGCAACGCGTCCACGTTATATTGCGTTCGGGACGACATGGCCATTGGGCGGAAGAGAGCCGAGGTCGCGGGTGCCGGAATCCATGACCGAGCCGTCGATCATGTTCCCCTCGGTTCCGGCCGCCGCAGGCACGCGGCGGTCGGCGAGGCACGGGGTCTGACAAGGGCCGGCGCGATGCGGGTTTCCCGTGTTCTGGAGACGTGTGTGTACGCCGACGACCTGGAGGCGGCCGAGCGTTTCTACTCGACGGTGCTCGGGATGGAGGTGATCGCACGCGAGCCGGGACGGCACGTCTTCTTCCGCTGCGGCCGGGGGGTGTTCCTCGTCTTCAACCCCGAAAGGACGAGCGCGCCGTCACCGGCGGTCGGCGGGAGCATCGTCCCTCTGCATGGGGCGCGGGGGGCAGGCCACGCGGCCTTCGCCATCTCCGAGCGTGAGATCACCCTGTGGCGGGAGCGGCTCGGGCACCACGGCGTGGACGTGGAGTCCGACATGGAGTGGCCGGGGGGCGGCCGCTCGCTCTATCTGCGGGACCCGGCCGGGAACTGTATCGAGCTCGCCACTCCCGCCGTTTGGGGACTCGAGGAAGAAGAGGGACCGAACTCGGGCCGCTGAGGCGACCAGCTCCGCCGCGAACGCGTCGAACGGACGCGGGCCGGGGCCACCGGGCCAACCCTCCAGCCGCGAGGTGGGGAGATGGAAGGAGACGGGGGGTCGTCGCGGGGCGCGTGGGGATCGCAGCTCGGCTTCCTTCTGGCCGCCATCGGGGGCGCCGTCGGCCTCGGCAACATGTGGCGCTTCTCCGCCACGGCGTCCTCGAGCGGCGGGGCGGCGTTCGTGGTGGTGTACATCGCCCTCACCTTCCTGGTCGGCGTCCCGCTGCTCCTGGCGGAGCTCGCCATCGGCCGACGGGCCGCCATGAGCCCGATCGGGGCCCTGCGGCGGGTGGCGGGCCGCAGTTGGGTGCCCGCCGGCTACATGTTCGTCGCCGGCGGCTTCGTGATCTTCTCCTTCTACTCGGTCATAGCCGGTTGGGCCGTGCGCTACGGAGTGGAGGCGCTCCTCTCCGGCCTCCCCGTAGAGCCCGGCCAGCACTTCGGCAACATTGCAACCGGCCCCGCGGCCGCCCTCTACCATGTAGGCTTCGTCGCGCTCACCGCCCTCGTCGTGATGGGCGGCGTGCGGGCAGGCATCGAGAGGGCGGCGCTCATCCTCATGCCGACGCTCTTCCTCATGCTCGTGGGGCTGGCCGTGTGGGCCGCTACCCTGGCGGGCGCCGCCGAGGGCTACTCCTTCTACCTGGCGCCCCGGTTCGACGAGCTCCTGAACCTGAAGATCCTCGGGGATGCGGCCGCCCAGACCTACTTCTCGCTCAGCCTCGGCATGGGAGCGATGCTCACCTTCGCGTCCTACCTGGGGAAGAACCACGACCTCGGTCGGGAGAGCGGGATCATCGCGGTGGCCGACTTCAGCGTGGCGTTCGCCGCCGGCCTGGTGACCTTCCCGATCGTGTTCGCGCTCGGGTTCAGCGATCAGGTGATCGGCCTCACGGCGGACGAGGCGGAGGGAGTGCTGTTCATCGCCCTCCCCGGCGCCTTCGCGCTCATGGGCGATCTCGGGCGCGGCATCGGCGTGCTCTTCTTCGCCGCCCTCTCGGTGGCGGCTCTCACCTCCACCATCTCCCTCCTCGAGGTCTTGGTCTCTTCGGTCATCGATGAGATGCACGTCGAGCGAAAGAAGGCGACGATGGCCGTGGGGCTCGGGGTGGCGCTGCTCGGCATCGCCCCCGCGTACTCGCTCCGCGTCCTCGCCTCGATGAACGAGATCGCCGGCGGACTGCTCCTCGGCCTCGGGGCCTTTCTGATCACCATCGCCGTCGGGTGGTTCATGCACGACCCGGTCGCGGAGCTGGCCGACGGCGCCGGGCCGTTGACCCGCAAGCTGCTTCCGGGGTGGTATTTCCTCATCCGCTTCGTGATGCCGGTGATCACGGGGTTCGTCTTCTACTCGATGATCGTGAGCTCGCTCCGATAGGACGACGTCGGGCGCGCGGGCATACCGACCCGAACCGTCCCACTCTCGGACCCGTACTGCCCGCTGGCCAAGCCGGAGCCTCCGCTCGCGAAGCTGGATCGCCCCGGATATCCTCGTCCCATGCGCGTCGCGGTCGACATCGGGGGCACCTTCACCGACTTCGTCCTCTTCGACGAGAGGACGGGCGAGCTCCGGACCTTCAAGCGCTTCTCCACGCCCGGCGACCCGGCGGAGGCCGTCCTCCACGGGCTGTCCGAGCTTTCGGGCGGAGAGCCGCCCTCGGTGGTCCACGGCTCCACGGTGGCGACCAACGCCCTGCTGGAACGAAGAGGGGCCCGCACGGCCCTCGTGGTGACGGAGGGCTTTCGCGACCTCCTCACCATCGGGCGGCAGAACCGGGCGAGCATCTACGATCTCGCCGCGCGACGACCGAGGCCGCTCATCCAGGCCGACCTCTGCTTCGAGGTCACCGAGCGGGTGACCCACGAGGGCCGCGCCCTCATCCCTCTCGAGGCGGGCGAGCTCCCGCGCCTGGTCGAGAAGCTCCGGGCGTGCGGAGCCGAGTCCGTCGCGGTGAGCCTGCTCTTCTCCTTTCTCCTTCCGGACCACGAGCGGGCCGTGGCGGAAACGCTCCGAGCCGGCGGCTTCGCCGTCTCCGCATCGAGCGAGATCCTCCCCGAGTTCCGCGAATACGAACGGACGAGCACGACCGCCGTGAACGCGTACCTGTCGCCCGTGGTGGATCGGTATGTGGGGCGTCTCGAGTCGAGTCTTCGCGCCCGGGACCTTCGCATCATGCAGTCGAACGGCGGAAGCACACGGGCGGTCACGGCGCGCAGCCAGGCGGTGCGCTCCCTCCTCTCCGGGCCGGCGGGCGGCGTGGTGGGCGCGCTGCACGTCGCGCGTCTGGGCGGACACGAGCGCGTGATCAGCTTTGACATGGGGGGGACCTCTACCGATGTCTCGCTGGCCGACGGCGGGGTCCGGCTGACGAGCGAGGGGGAGATCGACGGGATCCCGATCCGGGTGCCGATCATCGACATCCACACGGTGGGCGCCGGCGGCGGCTCGATCGCCCGGGTCGACGCCGCCGGTGCGCTGCGAGTCGGCCCGCGCAGCGCGGGAGCCGAGCCCGGGCCGATCTGCTACGGGCGGGGCGGCACGCTTCCCACCATCACGGACGCAAACCTCGTTCTCGGACGGCTGGCCGCGGATCGCTTCCTTGGGGGAGAGTTTCGTCTCGACGCCGAAGCGGCGCGGGCGGCTCTGGAGAAGCTGGGCCGCGAAGCCGGTGTGGCCGCGAGGGACGGCCTGGACCTCGCCCGGGTCGCGGCGCTCGGGGTGATCCGCGTGGCCAACGCCGGGATGGAACGGGCGCTCCGCAGGGTCAGCGTGGAGCGAGGACACGACCCGGCCGACTTCGTTCTCGTCTCGTTCGGAGGAGCCGGAGGGCTGCACGCATGCGAGCTCGCGCGCGCGCTCGGAGCCGCCACCGTCATGGTTCCGCGCGGGGCGTCGACGCTTTCGGCCTTCGGGATGCTGGTCGCCCACGTCGTCAGGGACTACGTGCAGACGGTCATGCTTCCGGGGGAGACGCCGCACGGCCGGTTGGTGGATCTGGTCGCGCCCCTGGCCGAGCTGGGCGCGCGGGAGATCGCCCGGGAGGGAGTTCCCGCCGAGGAGATCGCGGTGTACCGCGAGCTCGACGTGCGGTACGTGGGACAGTCGTACGAACTCACGGTTCCTCTGTGCGAGGGATACGCCGACACGTTTCACGGCGAGCATCAGCGG
>JBHIAV010000042.1:0-25434 GCA_046758745.1 Gemmatimonadota bacterium | reverse complement strand
TCGGCGATCCGACCCGGTGATGTGGTGGAGGATGCGCCGGCCTTTCGCGAGTGGGGATCCGGCACGGGGAAGTTGCCGCGGCGCTCAATAGCGCGGCGGCGAGCCTGTGCCGCGTCGGTCCTGGCTCTCCACGGGGGGGATGTCTTCGGGTCGGAACCGCCGCGAGGCGGGTTGCGTTATACCCATCAGGGTATTAGTGTGACCGCCGCAAAAAGCGAGGAGGAGCCCGCCATGACGCAGACCTGTGCGCCGACGGTGTATCTGGATGAGGCCGTGGAACGAGCGCTGCGGAATCGGCTGAACCGGCTGGAGGGACAGATCCGCGGCATCAACAAGATGCTGTCGGAGCACCAGAGCTGCGATGAGATCCTCGTCCAGCTCGCAGCGGCGAAGAGCGCGGTGAACGGCGTGGCGCGGCAGCTGATCGAAGGACACATGGAGACCTGCGTGCTCGAGAGCGTGCGCTCCGGCCAGGGCGAGGAGGCGTTCGACAGCCTTCGGGGCGCGCTGGCCCAATATCTCCGCCACACGTAGCGCGCCCCATGTTCGCGAAGCCCGTTCTGTCGACATTCGGCGCGCTGGGAGCGGCGGTCGCCTCCTCCCTCTGCTGCACGGGGCCGCTCCTCTACGTGGGCCTCGGCATCGGAGGAGCCGGCCTCGCCAGCACGTTCGAGCCGCTGCGGCCCTGGTTCCTGGGCGGCGCCACGCTGTTCCTGGCCGTCGGGTTCCACGGCGTGTACGGACAGCGCTACCGCTGCGCGGCGGACGAGAAATCAGAGAGGAAGCGCAAGCGGGAAAAGTTCATGCTGTGGGCAGGCACGGTGATGGTGATTCTCTTCGCCACCTTTCCCACCTGGTCGACCTGGATCCTCTAGGAAGAGGGCACCCTCATGAGGCAACGCAAGACCGCTCTGCTCGTCGCCGCGGCTCTAGCCATAGGAGTCTTCTCTTCGGCGTGTGCGGAATCGGGAGACCGGGAGACCGTCATGCCTCGGGCGGATGGCTCGTCGGAGCAGACGGTTCAGTTCGTGACCGCCGAGTTCGAGGTCGACGGGATGAGCTGCGGAGGGTGTGCCCTCGCCACCGAGCTGGCGCTGAAGAAGCTGGACGGTGTGGCTTCGGCGGTGGCGGAATATGACGATGAGACGGGCGAAGGAAGGTGCACGGTCGAGTACGATCCTGCGCTCGTGTCGCCTAATCGGCTGATCACCACGATCAACGACGTCGGGTTCGTGGCGACGCCACTGACCGGCACCCAAGGCGAAAGCTAGACGGAATCGGGCCAGTCGGACGGAACTTTCGCCGCGACTGGGCCGCTCTTTTTTCGCTTCGCATATGCCCCGTAGGGTATATCAGGAAGACTGTTGTTGGCGGATGGGGGAGGTTCGATGAGCCCTGACATCAAGGATCGCCGCCGAACGGCGCTGGCTCTCCTCGCTTTCGTCGCGGGCGGGGCGGTTCCGATTCAGTTGGTGACCCTCTCTTTCGGCTACGCGCAGTTTGTGCGCGGCGTGAGAATGGGGCCCGAGGTGATGGCGGTCGCCCACGAGTTCGCACTCCGGTACATCCCGTTCGTCTACCTGCCCGCGATGCTGGCGTTGCTGGGAGTCGCCGTATACGGCCACCGAAGATACCCGGACCTATTCCGACGGATCGCCGTCGGGCTCGGAGCGGGCGCGGTGGCGACGGTGGCTCTGGACGCCGTTCGCCAGGCGGGGGTCATCCACGGCTGGCTTCCCGCTGATACGTTCGTGATGTTCGGGAAGATGGCCACCGGGAGCTCCAACTTCGCCGTCTATTACTCCGCCGGGATCTTGGTGCACTACCTCAACGGGGCCAGCTTCGGTCTGTTCTACGCGTTCGGTTGGGGCAAGCGTCGGTCCTATCGGTCCGCCGCGCTAGGGGCGACCGCGTGGGCGCTCATTCTGGAACTGGGCATGATGACCGGTCCCCCCATGGCGCCGATCGTAGGGGCGTTCGGCGTGAGGTACGCGTGGCCGCAGCTGTTTCTTCTGACCCTCGTCGCGCACCTGTTCTTCGGCGTCGCGCTCGGCCTACTGGCCCAGCACTTCCTGACGGATGAGGATCGGGACTGGCTGGTTCCGTTCCTGTTTGGTGGCGGAAGCCGCCGGCCACCGGCGGTGTAGGCGCCTCGCGAGTCCGACCGACCGTGCCGTCGGGGACGCAATGGAGAGAGAAAGCGTGACGATGTCCACGATCGAGCTGCAGGTCGAAGGAATGACATGCGAGCACTGCGCTGTGTCCGTACGGAAGGCGCTGCTCGCCGTCGAAGGGGTGAAGGAGGCGCGAGTCAGCCTCGGGATGGGTCAGGCCGTCGCGGAGACAGAGGCCGGCGTAGATGGCGCGCGTCTGGCAGCCGCCGTCGCCGAAGCGGGCTACCGCGCGAGAGTGCGTCACGACGGGCGCCGGCGCCACGTGCTCATCGTGGGCGGAGGGTCGGCCGCGTTCGCCGCTGCGATCCGGTCGGCCGAGCTCGGAGCCCGCGTGACGATCGTCGAGCGCGGCACGATCGGCGGCACGTGTGTGAACCGTGGGTGCGTCCCTTCCAAGACGCTGATCCGGGCCGCCGAGATACACCACCGCCGCACGCATCATCCGTTCGCCGGCCTGCCGAAGGGAGACGGCCGGCCGGAGGCCCGGCTGCTGCAAGCAGAGAAAGTCGAGCTCGTCGAGCGGCTGCGGCGGAGCAAGTACCGGGACGTGCTCGCCGCCTACCCGTCCATTGAATATGTGGAGGGAGAGGCTCGCTTCAGGGGACCGGACGCGGTGGAGGTCCGGCGAGGAGAGGGCGAGCGCATGGATCTTCACGCAGACCGGATCATCATCGCCACGGGGGCCAGCCCCTGGGTGCCGCCGATACCGGGTATCGAGGACGTGTCGTACTGGACGAGCACGGAGGCGCTGCAGAGCGAGCAGGTTCCGGCTCGACTGCTTGTGGTGGGCGGGGGCTCGGTAGGAGCGGAGCTGGGCCAGATGTTCGCCCGCCTCGGAAGCCGCGTGGCCCTCATCGAAGCACTTCCGACGCTCCTTCCCTCCGAGGACGCGGAGCTCGGGGAGGCCCTCGCCGGCTACTTCGTGGAGGAGGGGATCGAGGTATACACGGGCACGCGGGTCACATCCGTCTCGCACGAGAGCGGCGAGTACCGCGTCGCCCTCATGGCGGACGGTGACTCGCGGACACTCGTCGGCGACCGGCTACTCATGGCCACCGGTCGCCGCCCCGAATCGGCCAGCCTGAACCTGGAGGCCGCCGGCGTGGAGGTAGACCGGAACGGGTTCATCTCCGTGGACGCGAAGCTTCGAACCAATCAGCCCCACATCTATGCCGCCGGAGACTGCACTCCCCTTCCCCAATTCGTCTACGTGGCGGCCAGGGCCGGCACGCTGGCGGCTCAGAACGCGCTGGCCGGCGAAGGCAACGGAGCCGAAGAGGAGCTTGACCTCTCGGCCATGCCCTCGGTGACCTTCACCGATCCCCAGGTGGCCTCGGTCGGCCTCACGGAGGCCGGAGCCAGGGAGACGGGAGAGAAGGCGGTCAGCCGCGTATTGCTCATGGAGCAGGTCCCTCGTGCCCTGGCCAACCGGGACACGCGGGGGCTCATCAAGATCGTGGCGCGCGAGGACGACGGCCGGGTGCTCGGCGTCCACCTGCTTTCGCCGGCGGCCAGCGAGGTGATCCAGACTGCCGTCTTCGCCGTGAAGCTGGGGCTCGGCACTGCCGACCTGGCGGCTGCGCTGTTCCCCTACCTGACGGAGGTGGAGGGGCTCAAGCTCGCCGCTCAGACGTTCACCAGAGAGGTGGAGCTCCTTTCCTGCTGCGCGGGGTGAAGAGCTCCGCTTGGGAGCGCTCCACGCTGGTAGGGGAACTTCGACGAGGGGCCGTCTCCCAGGACAGAACAGGAGCGGCCCCTACCGGTGCCGTCAGGCCCGTCAGCTCTCCCGCTCTTGATCGAAATCCGGAAACTCCGACTCGAAGCTGCGGACGATCTTCGCGGCCTCGAATCCGGCCTCCTTCACCGTCTTCTGTAGCAGCTCGTTCGAGAGGTCGGCGTCTTCCACCATGGTGAGGGTGGCTAGGCCCGTCTCGAGGACCACTTCGATCTCCTCGACGCCCTCGAGCTTCTTGAGTTTCTGTTCGACGCCATAGGCGCAGAAGGGGCAGCTCATGCCCAGAATCGTGACCTCGATCTGTCGCGACTCGGGCTCCTGGATCACCTCCTGCTCTTGCGCCAAGACCGCGGGCGCTGCCAGGCCTAGCGCCAACACGAGGGCAACTGTGGTTCGAAACTTTCTCATTATTGTCGTCCCTCTATCGTCAAAGTTCTTCTTGTCCGAGACGGCGGCGTGAGCGGCTGCATTAGCGTGCAATGCAGTTCACATGTGCGTCTCGAGCTTCAGGACAACAGTGTAGTCGAACTGTGGCTGGTCGCCGCGCAGATTCTGGTAGACGGGGAGCTTGATCGCACCTTGCAGAGCCCAGTTCCGGAGGGTGAGCCAGAACCCGGGTGAAACAGCCATTATCGTGCCGCCGGTCTGAGATTGCTCTACGACGTCCACCACAGTGCGGGTCGCCGTCACCCCGTTCAGCTCCACGAGCAATAGCGGGTCCACGCCGGTGTACTTGGGGACCCAGGGTCGAAATCCCACGGCCGCATCGTAGCGGTACTCGTTGCCACGCTTCCGACCGAAGGCCTCGCCGTTCGCCCGCACTAGCGCCGACGTCCACAGGTAGTACCGCAGTCCGTCGCGGGAGATGGTGACGCCACCGAGGAAATCGGTCGACCCGGAGCCGAGGGGCGGATCACTACCGGTCCTTGCGAGCGGTAGCTTGACGCCTCCGATGAAAGCGGCGTGGTACTGTGTCGGGCCACTGAACTTGTGGAAGAATCGCCACTTGGCACGAACGACGCCATCGCCGATACCGGTCGCGTCGCGGTCCACTTGGCCCACTCCGGGAATCAAGCCCCGCTCCGTTTTTCGCTGGACCAGCGGGAGGGCGAGCGTGAGCGTAAGGTCTTGCGTCACCCCGTAGAGCAACTCGACGTGGAGTGCTCGCTCCCTTGCTTCGACAGCGCTCGCGGCGCGCGTAAGCTCGCCTTCGAGGGCGACGCCGATTCCCCCCTTCCAGATGGTTTGCGGGCCAAGTCCGAAGACAGGATTGTGTCGCAGCACGGGGCCCGCAGTGACCGGTGAGCCGGTGCGAACCGACGGCGTTTGTCCGTCTGCCGTCCCGTGTAGAAGGACGGTCATGATGACGAGTGCGGCGAATCTGGGCATCGTCGCGCCTCCAACGTTCGATCAGCCGGTCGTCTTCCCATCGAAGTCGGGGAATTCCGACTCGAAGTTGCGAACGATCTTCGCGGCCTCGAATCCGGCCTCCTTCACCGTCTTCTGTAGCAGCTCGTTCGAGAGGTCGGCGTCTTCCACCATGGTGAGGGTGGCTAGGCCCGTCTCGAGGACCACTTCGATCTCCTCGACGCCCTCGAGCTTCTTGAGCTTCTGTTCGACGCCATAGGCGCAGAACGGGCAGCTCATCCCGAGGATGGTTACCTGAATCTGCCGCGGCTCTGGTTCCGGGGCCGCGGCCTCCTGCTGTGCCGCGAGCTGGGGAGCCGCCAGGCCGATAGCAAGGACAAGGGCTGCTGCGGTTCTAATCGCTTTCATCGGTAATCTCGCTGGTTCTAGGTTCTCGAAACGTAGCACTGCATCAACGAATCCATGTGTCTTAGGGTGATCACGTTGGGGGTTCACATTCCCCCCATCCCCGACGGCTGGAACCAGTGGTGGAACCACGGCACGTCGTTCGGCCGGAGTGTCGAGTGGGTGAGCGCCTCGAATGACTCCCGGACGCCGAGCACTCCCGCGAGCCAGTCCAGCCCCCACCACCAGGCCGTGGCCGCCAGCGCACCCGCCAGGATCGCCACGATCAACCAGCCCAGCACCTGCTTCCCCAACCCCACACCGAGGAGCGCCAGATAGCGGGGAAACACGAACGGCATCACCAGCGTCCCCAGATAGAAGGCGGAGAGGCCGGCGTAGGTGACGAACTCGGGTTTCCAGAGCCCGGCCGCGAAGAGCGCGTTGCCGACGAGCGGTGCGCCGGTCACGTAGGCCGCGAGCAGTCCCACCCCACCGTTGCCGAGCTGTACGAGCGGTCCTTTCGCGCCCTGCAGGGAGAGGTAGGCGGAGGACTGGCCGAGAGCGAGAAAGAAGCCGATCCCTACCAGTCCGAAGAGCATGGGCCACCACAGCGAATAGACCTGGCCTCCAGCGGACAGGCCGAGCCGAGCCCACACGGGTCCGCGCCGCGCGATCGGCGCCTTGTTCCTGGATCGGGCCGACCCCTGCGCAGCCGATTGCCGCGCCAACTCCCACAGCCGTTCGGGCGTTCGCCGGAGCCCGTACGACAGCACCGCCAGCGCCGTTCCGACGGCCACGAGCTGGCCGATCATCGGCTGGGGGCCGTCCAGCCCGACGATGAAGAACAGCATCCAGATGAGCAGGGATTGCGCCGACACGAGGTATGCCATCACTCCCGCCGGACTGACTCCGCGAGCCAGGAGCTCCTTGGCCTGCCGGAAGATCCGGCTCCGGCTCGGAGGGCTCAGCACGCCGAACTGCGCCGCCAGCCAGACTGTCCGCCAACCATCCGTCGGACGCTCCAGCAGGCGGCGAAGTCGGCCCTCGACCAGGAAGGATTCGCTCACCGCGGTCGCTACCACCGCAGACAGCCAGACCCACCAGAACATGATCCCGAAGTGGCGGCCGGTGACCGAAGCCCAATGCAGTATGCTCGCTATGAAGGGCGGCATCGCCTTCTCCCGCTACAACTCTCAAGTGTTATTCGATCTACCGAAGGACCGAGAAGCGGAGCCGGGTGCCGAGCTGGAACCGGATGTCGTATTCGAGCTGGGTCCCGTTGAGGTCCTGCACGATCGGAAACTGGACCGATCCCTCGAACAACAACCACGGGGTCGGGATCCACTGCACATCCGGACTCAAGAACAGCAGGTGACCGCCGGAATCCGGATCGGGCGTGCCGGCGATTTCGCCCCTCGGCGCCACCTCTCCGTTCAGCTCCAGGTAGACCATGAGCGACTTGTCGGTGAGGGTCTTGTAGACCCACGGCGCCAGCCGGAGACCGAAGGCCACGTCGTAGCTGAAAACGTTGCCTGCCTTGAAACCCTCGTCCGTGGTGTTGACCCGGTAGCCGACGTTGGCGAGAAGCCCGAGGCGGTTCCGCGTCATCGTGAAGAGCGCCTTGAACGGAAAGTCCCACGAGCCCGTTCCCACCTGCAGCGGCCGTGGAGCGACCGCGCCGCTGGGCAAGCTGGCTCCGGTCGTGCCGAGAGGAATCTTGACCCCACCCTCGATCCCGACCCGTGTGGTACCCTTCAGACGGTTCTTGCTCAGGAAGACCCATTTGGTGTCCAGGATGGCGTCGGCCACCCCGCTCGTGACGTACCGTCGGCGCGCGCCGTCCGGCGTGGTGAAATCCATGGACTTGCGCAGGTAAGGGACGATCACCCGGGTGGTCCACATCGGGGTGATCGCATACGGCAGGACCGCCACCGGCTGGACGAACACATCGATGTCGCGCTGCATCGGATCGGCGAGGTCCGCCCCGTCCCGCACCAGGCCCCCCCGGCCGCCGAAGGCGGCGAACGTACGGGCGGCTTCCTCTTCGAAGCCCGTCGTGATGGCGGTCTCCGTATGGAAGGGGAGCGCCTGCGCCAGGGCGGCGGTGGGCGAAAGCAGGACGAGGGTCGTCAGGCCGGTGACGAGCCTGGAGCCTCTTCGCACGTCTCCTCTTATAAACCGGAATCCGGCCTCTGCCCATCTACCCGGCCATCTGGCCGGCCACCGGCATCGGGCCCAGCGCGCGCATGCGCACCTTCCGGTCTCTAGCCACCGGTTCATATCGATGTCCGCATCACGTCCGACCTCTCCAGTTCGTCGCTCGGCCGACAACGACGAGCGCAGGAGCCAACCGCCATCTCCACGCGGCGCGCACGGAAGCCGGCACGCGCCAGGGCCTCGGCGACCAGCTCGCCGCCCGCCGCGCCTCCGTCCCATCCCACCTCGACGTGCTTGGTGCCGAGATCCGCCGCCACGTCCGTCACCCCGTCGAGGGAGCCGAGACTCTCCTGAACGGCGCGGACACACCCCGCGCACTGCATGTCCGGGACGTCCAGCAAGATCCTCCTCGGCGCCACCTCGCCTTCCCCTGCCGGAAGGACCGCGATCTCCTCGGCGCCCTCGGCCCGACGCCGGAGCCTTCCTCCGAAGGAGTTGGCCAGCACGGCACTGACGCTCGCGATCATCGCCAGCATCGCCCAGATCGGGTGGACGAGACCGGTCGCCGCGAGCGGGATGCCCACCCCGTTGAACGCGAACGCCAGAGACAGATTCTGCACGGTCTTTCGGTACGAGCGGCGACCGATGGTGATCGCGTCGCTCACCCCCTCCAGCCGGCCGTGGATGAGCACGACATCGGCGGACTCGATCGCGATATCCGCCCCCGCCCCGATGGCGATCCCGACGTCCGCCTGGGTGAGCGCGGGGGCGTCGTTGATCCCGTCGCCCACCATGGCAACGCGAACGCCACCCGCCTGTAGCTCCCGTACCCGACCCGTCTTCTCCTCGGGCAGCACCTCGGCCACCACGTTCTCGATCCCGACCTGTGCCGCCACGACGTTCGCCGTCCGCCGGTTGTCGCCGGTCAGCATCGTCGGCTCGATGCCAGCCTGCTTGAGGCGCGCGATCGCCTCCCTGGCACCGTCCTTCACCGTGTCGGCGATCGCGATCAGCCCGATGAGCCGAGCCCCCCGCGCGATGCTCACCACGGTCTGACCGCGGCCTTCCCGCTCCTCGAGCTCGGCTCGGGCCGCGGCGTCGAAGTGGATTCCGCGCCCCTCGAGAAGCGTTCGGCGTCCCACCACGACGCGCACGCCGGCAACCTCGGCTACCACCCCGCGCCCGGTCTCGGACTCGAACGAATCGGGCACCTCGACGTCGATGCCCTTGCGCTCGGCAGCCGCCAGGATGGCCTGGCCGAGGAAGTGCTCCGACAAAAGCTCCGCAGAGGCGGCCGCACCCAGCACGTCGTCGCTGGACGCCTCGCCAAAGGCCACGACATCGACCACCGACGGATCGCCCTCCGTGATGGTCCCGGTCTTGTCCAGCGCGACCGCTCGAATGTCCTTCATGATCTGGAACGCCTCGGCGCTCCGGATGAGCACGCCGCGCTCGGCGGCCAGTCCGCCGCCACGAATCAGGGCCAGCGGAGTCGCCATCCCGAGGGCGCACGGGTAGCCCATCACCAACACACTGAGGGCGGCGAAGGTCGCCCTCGTCCAGTCGGGCGAGCCGGTGAAGATCCACGCACCGGCCGTCCAGATGAGGAAGGCCGCGCCGGAAACGGCGAGCACGCCGGGGACGAAGTAAGTGAGGATCGCGTCGACGAGCTGAATGATGCCCGGCTTCATGGCGCGCGCTTCCTGGACGTGCCTGGCCACGCGGCGGAGGAACGTCTCCTCGCCCACCCGGGTGACCTCGATGAGGAGCGAGCCGGCCTTGTTCACGGAGCCGCCGATCGTCTCCGCACCCGGCACCTTCTCCACCGGCAGCGGCTCTCCGGACACGATCGACTCGTCCACGGCGGACGCACCCTCGACTACTCTGCCGTCGACCGGGATGCGCTCACCCGGACGGACCCGCACGCAATCGCCGACCCCCACCTCCGCCATGGGGAGCTCGATCTCCTCGCCGTCCCGAATCACCCGGGCCGTGTCCGGCTGAAGCTCCAGGAGCTTCCGCACGGACTCCTGGCTGCGGGCCCGCACGGAGGCGGAGACGTAGCCGCTCAGGATGTGGTAGGTCATGAGAAACGTCGCGGCCACGAAGAAATCGGCGGGAAAGGCAGGATCAGCAAATCCCAACAGCCCCGCCAGGTACGCGCCGAGTGCGCCAAAGCTGAGCAGCACGTGCTGGTTGAAGATCCCGCGCCGGAAGCTGGCCCACGCCATGCGCAGGACGTGGGACCCCACCCCGAACACCGCTGCCGTCGCTATCGCGCCCCGAACGACTCCGCCCGCCGGCAGGCGGATGCCGAACCACATGAGGGCCATGAGAGCTATGGCGACGGCTGAGAGAGCTGCGTTGGCCATCAGCTTTCGTCGCTCGCGTCGCAGCTCCTCCTGCTGCTCCTCGTACGCCCGCACCCGGCCGGGATCTCGGACCGTGTATCCGAGGTCGCGAAGGACGTCCTTCACACCCCCTGCGTCGATTTGCTCGGCGTCGTACTCTATGAGGGCTTCCTCGTGCGCCAGGCTCACCGCCACATTCCGCACGCCCTCCGTGCCCTCATAGGCGCGCCGGATGCTCTGCTGGCAGAATGAACAGCTCATCCCGCCAACCTTTATCTGCAACTTTTTGTTCATCTGACTCCCCGAGCTGTCCGGGTCTTGCTCGCAAGATACACCTTGGTGTAAACTCCAATGTCAAGGCCCCTCTGCTGGGACGTCGATCAGCCGCCAGGAGCACATGACCGAATGCGGATCGGTAAGCTTGCGGAACAGGTCGGGGTCACGCCCGACACCATTCGGTACTACGAGGCCGAGGGGCTGCTGGCCCCACCCTCACGCACACCGAGCGGCTACCGGGACTACGGCCCGGAGGCGGTCGACGACCTGCGCTTCATCAGAAAGGCGCAGGCGCTGGGGCTCAGGCTGAGCGATGTGCGTGAGGTGATGGAGATCGCCGCGGGTGCGAGGGCACCCTGCGAGCATGTACGGGCCCGCATCGAGGCGAGGCTGAAAGAAACCGAGCGGCGGCTGCGCGAGCTACGGGAGCTCAGAGCTTCGCTGCGCAAGACCCTCGAGGCACTGGAAGATGCGCCCGAGCCAGCGGAGGGCTGCCGGTGCCCGGTCATCGAGGCGGTCTAGCCCGGCATCAGCGTCTTGGGAAGCTGAAGCCCGAGGCGGGGGTCGAGTGTTTCGGGTGGATGCTTCCGTGACAGCGGTTAGGAGCCGCGATGCCGGGGGCGCTGGTTGACGACTCCGGGCGTAGCGGCCAGTGTGCCGGGCAGGACCCTGCTCTGGGGCGTAGCTCAACTGGCAGAGTGCGCGGCTGTTACCCGCGAGGTTGGAGGTTCGAATCCTCCCGCCCCAGCCTCCGTTACGCACCCCGCGATCGCCGGCCGGCCACAGACCTTGCCCCGCCCGGCGAGCCCGATCCAGCATGGGGGAATGAGCGGGATGGCGACCCGTTACTGGCTCTTCACTCTCGTGGCGCTGGCGCTCGCCGCCCTCTTCGTGCGTCTGGGCTTCTGGCAGGTCGGACGCCTCGCGGAGCGGGGCGCCGAGAACGCGTGGCGGGCAGAGCGGCTGGCGCTTCCGCCCATCACCCTCGAGGCCAACGCCTCACCTCCGCGGGCCGACTCGCTTTTCTGGCGCCGGCTCCGTCTGGACGGCGAGTACGAGTTCGATCGGGAGCTCATCGTGCGGGGGCGGTCGCACCGGGGCGTGCCCGGCATCCATGTGTTGACCCCCCTCCGGCGCACGCGCGGTCCGGCGGTGGTCGTGCTCCGCGGCTGGCTCCCCGCCGCCGATGGACTGCACGCGAAGCTGAGCGACGGTCGGCCGGCACGAGCGCACCGCGCCACCGGGGAGAGCCGGCCGCCTCGCGTGCGCGGATCCGCAGAGCAGCGTCGCCCCACCAGCGGGGGCGCCCCGACGGGCACCCCGGCCGGTCCTCCCGACACGGCGATCGGGATCGCCCTGCCGAGCCGACGCCGCGAGACGGCTCCCCCACCCGGGAAGGTCGAGGTGGAGGGCGACGAGCACGTCGTTCTCGGCGTGCTCGATCTGGCGGACGTGGACGCGGCTCTTCCCTACCCGATCGCCGGCTTCTACCTCCAGGTGACGGACGCGGCGGGGGCCGGCCTTCCCCGCCCTCTCCCGGAGCCCGCGCTCGATCGGGGCCCGCACCTGGCCTACGCGATCCAGTGGTTCTCCTTCGCTGCGATCGTGCTGGTGGGAACCGGAGCGTACCTGCGGCGGGTGGCCTGAGAGGTGGGGTGCGCACGCCCGCCGTCCCCCGTGTTCACGGATCGTCAGGTCGCGGCCACCGGTGGTGACGGTGAGCTCGGTCTCGTCCTTGGCGATGATCCTCATGACGCCCTCGCAGGAGCGGCGGCCACCTGTGCCGACGGCGGCCGGCCCGGGTGCGGCGGCGCGCCTCTCCGGGTAGGATGAGATGGCCGCCGGGGAAGTATCGGCGCCGGGCGAGGCTTCGAGCAAGGCAGTGGAGCGAGCGATGGGATTCCGCAAATTCGTTGACCGCGAGGGGAGCTCCTGGGAGGTGCGCCCGGTCTCCGACCGCGAGTGGAGGTTCGAACCTCTGCCCGGCAATCGGAAGCCGCGCGTCAGCGTCCGCGCGCCGGGGTACGAGAGGGACCCCTTCGAGCTGAGCGTCCAGGAGCTGCAGCGTCTGCTGGACGGCGCGGGGGGGCAGCGAGGCCAGCGGCCACCCTCCCCGTTCAAGGACTGAGAGAGCGGCCGAGGGAGACTCTCGACAGACCGCTCGCGGAAGTTCAACCGGTGCGAGCCCGCCATGGCCGGTGGAAGGGACGGGGGTGAATACAGCGGCGAACCGATGAAGCCGTTCGCGAATCGGACCGATGCGGGACGACGGCTTGTCCGCCGGCTCGAGCACTACGCCCGTCGGTCCGACGTGCTTGTGCTGGCGCTCCCGCGTGGCGGCCTGCCGGTCGGCTACGAGGTCGCGAAGGCCCTCGGAGCACCGCTCGATGTACTGGTGATCCGAAAGCTGGGGCTGCCCGGTCAGCCGGAGCTCGCCATGGGCGCCATCGCGAGCGGAGGCGTTCGGGTACTCAACCCGGACGTGGTGGACTCCCTCGCCATCCCCGAAGACGTCCTCGAGCGGGTCGCCGCCTCGGAGGAGGCGGAGCTCGAGCGGCGCGACCGGGCGTACCGGGGGAACCGTCCGCCACCGGACGTCAGGGGACGGGTGGTCATCCTGGTGGACGACGGCATCGCGACCGGCTCCACGGTGCGGGCCGCGCTCCGTGTGTTGCGAGCGCAGGCGCCCGCCCGACTCGTGGTGGCCGTACCCACCGCGGCGCGCGAGATCCTCGAGGAGCTCGAGCAGGAGGCCGACGAGGTCATCGTGGTCATGACGCCCAGCCCGTTCATGGCGATCAGCCTTTGGTACGACGACTTCTCCCAGCTCACCGACGAGGAGGTGCGCCGGTTCCTGGACGAGGCCCGGCGAGAGTTCTCACCATCGGCGGGAGCCGCCGTCGAGCCCTGAGACGTTCCCCGTGGCGCTTCCCGCGGCGCCGGCCATGGCGGCCAATCTTGCGGCCGCACCGGCAATGGGCTCGTATCTAGTCGAGGCCACCCTCGGCTGTGGAGGGAGGTCAAGGAACACGGCGACGCGGAAGGGTAGTCGCCGAACCGCGCAGGTTCTTCCATGACGGGGACGAGAACGACCCCCGATTCTCCTACCGTGAGGATCGGGGAGATCGAGTTGCGGCAGATCGACGACTATCGGTGGCTCATCCCCCGCCAGGGGGAGATGCGGGTCGACGGACTCATTTACGCCGACCGCGGCTTGATCCGGCAGATGGCCCGCGAGGCGGCGGGCGGTGGAGAGGCGGTCCGCCAGGTGATGAACGTCGCGTGCCTCCCCGGAATCGTCGGCCGCTCCATCGGCATGCCGGACATCCACTGGGGATACGGGTTCGCCATCGGGGGTGTGGCCGCCTTCGATCCGGAGGAGGGGGGCGTCGTGAGCCCCGGCGGAGTGGGGTACGACATCAACTGCGGGGTGCGCCTCCTGCGATCGGATCTCGGCCCGGACGATGTGCGACCTCGACTGGGCGAACTCATGAACCAGATGCTGCGGGACATCCCGGCCGGCGTGGGCTCCCGTTACAAGAGCTTCCGGCTGAGTCGGGAGGAGGTACGCGACGTCCTGAGGAATGGCGCCCGGTGGGCGGTGGACCGCGGCTACGGGACGAAGGAGGATCTGGCGCGCACGGAGGCCGGTGGCACGCTACCGGGAGCCGATCCGCAGCAGGTGAGCGAGCGAGCGCTGGAGCGTGGGCGCGCACAGCTCGGAACCGTGGGGTCGGGGAATCACTTCATCGAGGTGGATGCGGTCGACGAGGTGTACGACGCCGAGGCCGCTCGGCGCCTCGGTCTCGAGAAGGATACCGTGTGCGTCCTCGTTCACTCGGGGTCACGGGGACTGGGCTACCAGGTGTGCGACGACTACCTGGAGGTCATGATCGGCGCGGTGGAGCGGTACGGGATCGAGCTCCCCGATCGGCAGCTCGCCTGCGCCCCCCTCTCCTCTCCCGAGGCGGATCGGTACTTGGGCGCCATGAACGCCGCAGCCAATTTCGCCTTCGCCAATCGGCAGATGATGGCCTACCGGGTACGGGAGGCGTTCGGCAGGATCTTCGGGAGAGCGTGGACGGAGCTCGGACTCGGCATGGTGTACGACGTGGCCCACAACATCGCGAAGTGGGAGACGCACCTCCTCGGTGGCCGGGAGCGGCGGCTGTGCATCCACCGCAAGGGCGCCACCCGTGCCTTCCCGCCGGGTCATCCCGAGCTGCCGGCCGCCTACCGGGAGATCGGCCAGCCCGTTCTGATCCCGGGCGATATGGCACGCTACTCCTTCGTACTCGTCGGCACGGAGGAGGCGTACCGGGAGAGCTTCGGCTCTTCGTGCCACGGTGCGGGCCGACGCATGAGTCGAACGAAGGCGAAGAAGTCCGTGCGGGGGCAGGACCTCAGGCGGAGGTTCGACGAGCTCGGGATCGAGGTCCGGTCCCACTCGCGATCCACCGTGGCGGAAGAGATTCCCGAGGCATACAAGGATGTGGCGGAGGTGGTGGAGGTGGTGGACCGGGCGGGGATCGGCTGCAAGGTGGTGCGCCTCAAGCCGATGGGGGTACTCAAGGGCTGAGCCCGCCGCCCGTCCATGCAGATCCTCAGCGTCGGAACAGCGCTCCCTCCGCATTATTACGACCAGCAGGAGCTGCTGGCCGCGTTCCGAAGGGCGTGGGGTGGGCAGCTGCACAACCCGGCCCGGCTGGAGCAGCTCCACCGTAACGTGCTGGTCGGGGGACGACACCTCGCCCTGCCGATCGAGGAGTACGAGAACCTCGCCTCCTTTACCGACTCCAACGATGCGTTCATTCGCTGCGCGGTCGATCTCGGCGCCCGTGCGATGGAGGACGGGCTTCGCCTCGCGGGACTGACACCGGGGGCCATCGACCATCTCTTCTTCGTTTCGGTGACCGGCATCGCCACGCCGTCCGTAGACGCGCGTCTGGTGAACCGCCTGAAGCTCCGGCCCGACGTGAAGCGGACTCCGATCTTCGGTCTCGGGTGCGTGGCCGGCGCCGCCGGCGTCGCGCGGACAGCCGACTACCTGAGGGCGTTTTCCGACCAGGTGGCGGTCCTTCTCTCCGTGGAGCTGTGCAGTCTGACACTGCAGCGACGCGATGTCTCCATCCCCAACCTCATCGCGAGCGGACTGTTCGGGGACGGCGCCGCAGCGGTGGTGATGGCCGGCCTCGAGCGCGCCGGCGCCGCTCCGCTGGGCGGCCCCGAGCAGGCGAGCGTCGGGGCGGCGGGTGGTGCGCGCATAGGCGGCCGGGCGGCGGGCGGCCCGCGGGTCATCGCCACGCGATCGGTGTTCTACCCCGACACCGAGTACGTCATGGGATGGGAGATCGGCAGCGAGGGCTTTCGCGTCGTGCTGTCGGCCGATGTGCCCGACGTGGTGGCGAGGCACATCCGGTCCGATGTCGATGGGTTTCTTGCCGATCACGAGCTTTCCCTCGAGGAGATAGAGAGCTTCATCTGTCACCCCGGGGGACCTCGGGTCATCGAGGCGCTCGAACGGGCTCTGGGGCTGCCCTCCGAGGCGTTCCACCTCGCGTGGAAGACGCTCCGGGAACTCGGGAACCTTTCGAGCGCTTCGGTTCTGATGGTACTCCGCGACACGATGGCGTCCCGGCCGAGCGCCGGCAGCTACGGGCTCATGCTGGCGATGGGCCCCGGGTTCTGCTCCGAACTGATCTTGCTGCGCTGGTGAAACTGTACTTCGGCTTTCTGCTGCTCCTCGTCTCCGAGCGCCTCGTGGAGCTTTCGATCAGCCGCCGGAACGCGGCGTGGGCCCTCGGACAGGGCGGGATCGAGGTCGGGCAGCGTCACTTTCGGGCCATGCAGCTGCTGCACACGGCGTTCTTCCTCGCGTGCGCGGCGGAGGTCGCGTTTCTGAGACGTCCGTTTCGTCTCGCCCTCGGCTTCCCGATGCTCGCCCTCGCCCTCGCCTCGCAGGTCCTTCGCTACTGGGCCATCGCCGCGCTGGGGCGTCGATGGAACGTTCGGGTGATCGTGATCCCGGGCGTGCCCGCCGTCGATCGCGGGCCGTATCGGTACGTGCGGCATCCCAACTATGTCGCCGTCATACTCGAGGGCTTCGCCGTGCCGCTCATCCACTCCGCGTGGATCACCGCGGTGTGTTTCACGGTCCTGAACGCCGCACTGCTCGCGGTCCGCATCCGCTGCGAAGAGGAGGCCCTGCGGGCGCACGCCGACTACGCGCGGAGGCTGGGCGGGCGGCCGCGGTTTCTCCCGCTCCGCACCCGTCCGGGGGAGCGGTGACGGAAGCGGAGGTCCTGGAAGGGGTTCGCCGGGTTCTCCGCGCCAGGCTCGAGATCGAGACGCCGGTCGACCTGGGGACCAACGTGCTCTCCGATCTTCAGCTCGACTCTCTCAAGCGGATCGCCTTGGTGGTGGAGCTCGAGAATCACTTTCGGATCTGCTTCGCACCGGAGGACGAGGAGGGGATCGTGACGATAGGGGACGTGGTCCGCCTCATCCGGCAGCGTCTCGACGCGCGAGACCCCAATGGTGAGCATGCGCTCGGCGGTACGGCATGAGGGAGGAGCTGGCAGGCCGCCCGGCCAACGAGACTCTGGGCCAGGTGCTCGAGCGGGCCGCCGGATGCGGGCGCGGCATACGCTTCGTGGACCGCTCGGAGAGGGCATCCTTCCACAGCTACGAGGAGCTGTATGAGGGCGCCCGGAGAATCGCGGGCGGCCTGCACGCCCTCGGGCTCCGCAGGGGGGACCGCGTGGCGCTCGTCCTCCCCACGAGCCCGGCGTTCTGCGAGTCGTTCTTCGGCGCCGTCCTGGCCGGCATGGTTCCCGTGCCCCTGTACCCACCGGTGCGGCTCGGCCGCCTGGCCGAATACCACGCCGACACCGCCTCCATGCTCGTGCGCTGCGGCGCCCGGCTGGTCGTGACGGACCGGCGGCTTCGGCGGCTCCTGGGCCGCACCATCGCGCGGGCCCGCCCGGATTTCGGTTGCCTGACCGTGGAGGACATGCCCCGGCGACGGGCCCGGCCGGACGAGTGCTCGGCCGGCGAGCCGGCCTTCATCCAGTTCTCATCAGGCACCACCGCGGTTCCGAAGCCGATCCGGCTCACCCACCGCAACGTCCTCACGAACGCCGGCGCCGTCCAGTCGGCCATCATCTCCGCCTACCCGGAGGGGCCCGGGCTCACGCACGCCGGAGTCGGCTGGGTGCCGCTCTACCACGACATGGGCCTGGTGGGCTGCGTGATCACGGCCATCATGCACCCGGCCGACCTGACGCTCATCCCCCCAGAGGTGTTCGTGAGCCGACCGGCGATCTGGCTCCGCACCATCTCCCGATACCGCGGGACGGTCAGTCCGGCTCCCAACTTCGCGTATGCCTTGTGCGCAGACCGTATTCGCGACGAAGAGCTGGACGGCGTGGACCTCTCCTGCTGGCGGGTCGCCCTGAACGGCGCGGAGCCGGTCACGCCGAGCGTTCTGCAGCGGTTCATCCGCCGGTTCGCGCCCTTCGGCCTGAGGGCGTCGGCGCTGACGCCGGTATACGGCCTGGCCGAAGCGACCCTCGCCGTCACCTTCGGCGACCTGCGGGCACCGTTCGCGTGGGAATCCTTCGACCGCCAGGCCCTGGAGGCCGAGGGGACCGCTCGCCCGGCTGCCGGCGGCGTGCCCCTGGTGAGCGTCGGCAGGCCCCTTCCCGGATTGGCGATCCGCATCGTGGACGACCGTGGCGAGGAGGTGGCGGCCGAAAGGGTGGGTCGGGTGCTGGTGCGCGGGGAGGCCGTGATGCAGGGCTACCACGAGATGCCGGAGGAGACGGCGGCAGTGCTCCGCGCCGGCTGGCTCGACACGGGTGACCTCGGCTTCATGCACGACGGCAGGCTCTTCCTGCACGGGCGCCGGAAGGACATGATTGTCGTGCGAGGCCGCAAGTATCCTCCCCAGCTCATCGAGCAGTGCCTCGACCCGCTCGACGGCGTGCGAAAGGGCTGCGTCGCCGCGTTGGGCGTGGTCCCCGAGAACTCCGACGGAGAGCAGCTCGTGGTTCTCATCGAGCGGGCGCGCAGCGCCGCTCCCGATGACGAGTCCCTCGCCGATGCGGCGACCCGGCGGATCGCGCTCCATACGGGTCTCGTGCCCGCCCAGGTAGTGGTACTCGAGCCGGGCACCCTCCCTCGCACGTCGAGCGGCAAGATCCGGCGGGCCGAGGCGCGGCGGCGCCACCTGGCGGGGACGCTCCGACCGCCCAGGCGGGCCGGCCGGTTCACCCTCCTGCGCGAGATGGCCGTGTCCACGCTGCGCGAGGCGATCGCGCGACGGGGCGGTGTTTGATCTCATCGTGGTGGGGGGCGGCCCGGCCGGGCTGGCCACCGCGATCCACGGAACGAAACGCGGACTCTCCGTGGTGGTCCTCGACCGTCGCGACCTCCCTCTGGACAAGGCGTGCGGCGAGGGGCTCATGCCCCGCGGTGTGGCCGCGCTCTCCGAGATGGACGTGGAAGTGCCGGCATGGGGCCGCGCGCCCTTCTTCGGGATCCGCTATATCCGAACGGACGAGGTCGCGGAGGCGCGCTTCCGGGGCGGGCGCGGCCTCGGCGTGCGTCGGACGGCGCTCATCGAGGGGCTGGTGTCAAGAGCGCGCCGGCTGGGCGCTGACCTGCGCTACGGCTGCGCGGTGGAGGGGTGGAAGCGGGAGGGGGACCGCCGGGTCGTGGTGCGGACGAGCGGCGGCGTGCTGCGGGGCGTCCTGCTGATCGGAGCCGACGGATTGCACAGCAGGATCCGCGCGCAGGCGGGGCTGGCGAAGCCGTCCTCGGGCCCTTTGCGCTACGGGGTGCGCAGGCACTTCAGGATCCGGCCGTGGTCCGACCTCGTCGAGGTCCACTGGTCCGACGGCGCGGAAGCGTACGTGACGCCGGTGGGTCCCGAAAGCGTGGGTGTGGCCGTGCTGTGGGGAGGCGACGGCTCCCGCTTCCCGCAGCTCCTCGAACGGTTTCCGGGGCTGCGAGAGAGGCTCGCCGGGATCCCGACCACGAGCGAGGCGCTCGGAGCCGGCCCGCTCCGGCAGGAGGTGACGCGACGCTACGCCGACGGGGTGGCCCTCGTCGGCGACGCGGCCGGGTTCCTCGATCCCCTCACGGGCGAGGGGGTGGCCCTGGCTTTCGACTGCGCGGGCGCCCTGGTGGAGACCGTGGCCCGGGCCGGCTCCCTCGCCGCTTACGAACGGGCGTATCGCCGGCTCACTCGCCGCTACTACTGGGGGACCCGGCTCCTCCTGGCGGTGGCCCTCCGGCCCATGCTCCGCCGCCGCCTCGTCGCCACGTTGGCCCGACGGCCAGGGCTCTTCGAGCACTTCCTGCACCTCCTCACCGGCCCGCCGAGGCCCGGCATCGAGGAGGTCAGCGGTCCGGCTTCCCTGGCGTGATGTGCCGGGGGGGACGCTTTCGGCGCGCTCAGCGCTCCCGGAGCGATACCGGCGCGCCGAAGATCTCCTGGAATACGATCGCCCGGTGAAGCGGAGGGAGGCGCAAGAGGGCCCGCAGAGCGGCCTCCCCGGTGGCTTCTCGGGGCGCTTCGTCGGGCCGGCCGGCCGGCGGCGGCGCGGAGGCCGCGGGGCGAGGACCTGCGCCCGTCGGCAACGCGTAGGCTTCGCGCGGCGCCCCCGGGACCGCCGGAGGTGAGCCCGTCGGCGGCTCTCGCCGGCTGATCTCGGGAGATGGGGCAGGGCGGGGGGCGGCGCGTCCCCGAGCCGGCGAGGGCGCCGCGGGCGGCAACGTTAGCGGAGGGAGCGTCGTCCATTCCGGCCGGGCCATCGGCTCGAGCACTCGCGGCCGGGTGACCGGATGGGGCTCGCGCGGCGGGGCCTCGGGCGGGGTTTCTCTCTTAGCAGCGCGCGCGCGCTGTCCCGCCTCCCACCGCTGGAGCGCTTCGAGCGCCCGCTGCTGGGCGGCCTCGATCGGGTCGAGGAGATCCCCCTCGGCCCCTTCCCCCTCCTCCCCGCCGCCCCCGGGACCGCCGGGACGGCTCCGCCGCTGCGCTGTCGCGCTCCGGATCACCCAGTAGATGAGAAGCCCGATGAGAAGAAGGAAGGGATCCACTCTACCCTCGACCGGTGGCCGCGCGGCGCGGTGCCCTCGGTACCATCGCGGCGGCCATGTCCATCAGCCCTCTCCGCCTTCCTTGCCGCCGGCGATCGAGTGGCGCATGCGCGTGTCGGCCTCGACGTTCCGGTACCGCATGTAGTCCATCACGCCGAGCCGGCCGGCCCGGAACGCCTCGGAGAGCGCCCGCGGCACCTCCGCTTCCGCCTTCACCACCTCGGCACGCATCTCCTCGACGCGGGCGCGGTTCTCCTGCTCCAGTGCCACCGCGAGCGCCCGCCTCTCTTCCGCCTTCGCCTGGGCGATCTGCTTGTCCGCCTCGGCCTGGTCGATCTGCAGCGCCGCCCCGATGTTCTTCCCGACGTCGACATCGGCGATGTCGATGGAGAGGATCTCGAACGCCGTGCCGCTGTCGAGTCCCTTGGCGAGCACGGTCTTGGAGATCTTGTCCGGGTTCTCGAGCACTGCCTTGTGCGATTCGGCGGAGCCGATCGTGCTCACGATCCCCTCGCCGACCCGCGCGAGTATCGTCTCCTCCCCGGCGCCCCCGACCAGCCGGTTGATGTTGGCGCGCACGGTCACCCGGGCCAGGGCGATGAGCTGGATCCCGTCCTTGGCCATCGCCGCGACCTTGGGCGTCTGGATCACCTTCGGGTTCACCGAGACCTGCACCGCCTCGAACACATCCCGGCCGGCCAGGTCGATCGCCGCGGCCTGCGTGAACGCGAGGTCGATGTTCGCCTTGTCCGCCGAGATGAGCGCGTTCGCCACCCGCTGCACCTCGCCCCCCGCGAGGAAGTGCGCCTCGAGCTCGTCCACGTCCAGCTTCAGGCCGGCCTTGGTGGCGGCGATGAGCGGCCGGATGATCGCCGGCGGGCTCACCTTCCGAAGCCGCATCCCGACGAGGTTTCCGAGCTTCACGTACACGCCGCTCGCGAACGCCTCGACCCACAGCCGCACCGGCACGGCCCAGCCGATGATCATGAGCAGGATAAAGGCCGCGGTCAGAAGGAGAAGCGGGAGGATCGCTGTAAGGTCGGTCATGTGGATCCCTCAATCTCAATCGGTTTGTTCTCAAGGCTCGCGGCTGGAGGCCATATCCTCTTCATCCACCTCGCGCACCAGATGGCGGTACCCCTCCGCACGCAGGACGATCACGCGTGCCCCGCTCTCGATCCACGGACCCTCGGTCACCACGTCCACCCGCTCCTCTCCGATGAGCGCCGTGCCCGAGGGTCGGAGGTCCGTGAGTGCCGTACCGATCTTGCCCTCCAGATCGCTCCGGTCCGGCGCCGACAGGTATCCCGTCTCCCGGCTCGTCGCGCGCTTGAGAAAGACCCCCGACAGGCCCCGGCTGTGGGGGAGGTGTCGGAGGAGGGCGAACGCCATTGCCGCGAGCACCAGGATCGCGAGCGACACCCAACCGACGGCGTGGACGACATCGGACACCGTGGCAAACCTCCCTACCATGCTGAGAACGGCGCTCGACAGGATGGCCAGGCTTCCAAGCGCACCGGCGAACCCGAACCCCGGAATGATCAGGATCTCCGCCGCCACCAGAACGACACCGACCGCCAGGAGGATCATCTCCTCCCAGCCCGCCAGGTTCACGAGGAAGCGGGCCCCGAAGAACGCCGCCAGGCAAAATAGCCCGACCGCTCCGGCGACGCCGAAGGTCGGCGTCTTGATCTCGATGAGCAGGCCCAGGAAGCCGAGGCTCAGGAGGAAGGGAGCGAGAACCGGGTTGGTCAGGAAACGTACGAGGCCTTCCGCCCAGTTGGGCCGCATCTCGACGCTCGTGGCCCCGGCGAGCCCGAGCACGGCGAGGAGCGCCCCGTAATCGCCGACCTCCGCCGTGGCCACGCCGAGGCGAACCGCCTCCTCCGTGGTGAGGGTGAGGAGCCGGCCCTCCTCGACCACGCCTTCCACCTCGACCGACTCGTCCACCATCGCTTCGGCGAGCCTCGGGTCGAAGCCGCGCTCCTCGGCCAGCGCGCGGAACTCCGAGCGCATCGCACTCACCATCTTCTCGGATGCCCTCTTGCCCTCGCCGGTGACCGGGGTAGCGGCGCCAAGGGTCGAGCCGGGCCGCATGTACAGCCCGCGCGCCGAGAGGGCGATCATCGCGCCGGCGGAGAGGGCGCGCCGATTCACGAAGGCGTACACCGGCACCGGCGAGTCGCGTACCGCGTCGATGATCTCCCATGCCGCGTCGATACGCCCCCCGGGCGTGTCGATGTCGAGGACGACCGCCCCGGCGCCGGCTTCGGCCGCCTCCTCGAGAGAGCGCTCGACGAACGGAGCGAGGCCCAGCTCGATCGTCCCGCTCACGGGGACGCGGTAGATCTCGGGCGCACCGGACTGGGGGAGCGCACGAGGGGATACGGCAAGGGAGATCCCTGCTGAGCTGAGGAGAAGAACGAGGGCTCGGACCCCTCGCCTCCGATGGCAGGTCGAGCCCGGACAGCAGCGGTTCATGGCGTCTGAAGAGTAGCGCGGAGAGATCCGGAATCCAAGTCAGGTCCTCGGACCTGGCGGCCTTCGGGGACGGCCGCTGCCCGCCTCCTCGGGTCGCCGGTCTCACCCGGCGGCCAATCCGTCCCGCCTTCCGCGACGCCTTGTCGTGCAAGATGATCCTTCGATAGCTTGAAGTTTTGCGCAAGGTTATACCTGGTCGGCGGCACGAGCCGGTGCGCCGGGGGGTACCTCCTGCCCCGCACCGCCGATGCACGAGATCCCGGCAACACGGGAAAGCCGAACACCCGAAAGAGGACGCAATGGCCGACACGCTGATCCGATACGAGACCCAGGACGGGATCGCCGTCATCACGATGGACGACCCGCCTGCCAACACGTACACGCATGAGATGATGCGTCAGATGGACGACGCGATCCTGGAGGCCCGCTTCGACGAGTCGGTGCACGTGATCGTCGTTCGGGGGGCCGGCGAGAAGTTCTTTTCGGCGGGCGCCGACATCAACATGCTGCGGACGGCCGACCCCTACTTCAAGTATTTCTTCTGTCTACACGCGAACGAGACGCTGAACCGCCTCGAGCAGACGCCGAAGCTCGTCATCGGGGCGCTGAACGGCCACACGGTGGGTGGCGGGCTGGAGATCGCGCTCGCGTGCGACCTCCGCCTGGCGAGGAAGGGCGGTGGAAAGATCGGCCTCCCGGAGGTGAACCTGGGGGTCCTCCCCGGCACGGGCGGCACGCAGCGGCTCGGCCGGATGCTCGGCAAGTCGAAGGCGATCGAGCTGATGGCGGAAGGACGCACCTTCGCCTTCGAGGAAGCGCTCGAGCTTGGAGTCGTGAACCGGGTCATCGAGGGTGAGGACTTCTTCGCCCAGGTGATGGAGTACGCTCGCCAGTTCACCCCGCCACACAAGGCATCGCGCGCGGTGGGCCGGATCAAGCGGGCCGTGTGCAGCGGCATCGAGGTGCCGTTCTCGGAAGGGCTGGCGATCGAGCGCGAGCTGCAGCAGCTCCTCTTCCAGTCCGAGGACGCGCGGGAGGGACTCAGCGCGTACATCGAGAAGCGGAAGCCGGAGTTCGCGGGGAAATAGGTCGGAGCCGACCGAAGTACGGCGCCCCTCCGCCGGCGTCCGATGCTCTCAGGAGCGAGCGTTCGCGCGCCCCGAGGAGACCCCGCAGGAGCGAAGCTCCGAGGAGGCTCCGAGGAAAAGGTGCGCGCCAGCGAGCGACGGAGAAGCAGCGGACGCCAGCCAGAGGCCGCAGACCTGACAGGGACGGTGAACGATGGAAGGCACGACGGTGCTTGACGGCGCGTCGGAGACGGCCCTCGAGCTGAGAACGAAGCTCCTGATCGGGGGCGAGTGGCGGGACGGTAGCGCCCGGTTCCCGGTGATCAATCCGGCGACCGAGGAGACCATCGCGGAGGTCGAGGAGGCGGGCGAAGCCGAGGTCGACGCGGCGGTACGCTCCGCCGCGGAGGCTTTCAACGACCCGGGTTGGCGGGAGATGAGTCCGCACCGGCGGGCCGAGCTTCTGTGGAAGCTCTCCGACCTCATCGAGGCGAACGCGGAGGCCCTGGCCGCGGTCGAGACCCGCAACAACGGGAAGCCGACCTTCGAGTCGGCGAAGGTGGACCTTCCTTCGGTGGTGGAGAACTTCCGCTACTACGCCGGATGGGCGGACAAGCTGACCGGAGAGACGATCCCCGTCTCCGGCCCTTTCCTCAACTACACCCTTCGCGAGCCGGTCGGTGTGGTCGGGGCGATCGTGCCGTGGAACTTCCCCCTTTCCCTCGCGGCGTGGAAGGTGGCGCCGGCGCTGGCGTGCGGAAACGGCGTCGTGTTGAAGCCGGCAGAGGAAACGCCCCTCACCGCCCTCCTCCTGGGAGAGCTGGCCCTACAGGCCGGGTTCCCTCCCGGCATCCTCAACGTGGTGCCGGGACGTGGACCCGTCACGGGTCGGGCGCTCGTCACCCACCCGGGAGTGGACAAGATCGCCTTCACTGGCTCCACGGAGACGGGGCGCGAGGTGATGCGAACGGCGGCCGAGACGGTGAAGAAGGTCTCCCTCGAGCTGGGCGGGAAGTCGCCGAACGTCGTGTTCGCGGATGCCGACCTCGACGCCGCGGTGCGCGGCGTGACCATGGGGATCTTCTACGGGAAGGGTGAGGTGTGCGCGGCGGGCTCCCGGCTCTTCGTCGAGGAGTCCGTGCGCGAGGAGCTGCTAGAGCGCCTGGTGGAGCGCTCTCGCAAGATGACACCCGGCGACCCGACGCACCCGAAGACCCGTCTGGGCGCCATCATCTCGAAGCGCCAGCACGATCGGGTGCTCGGCTACATCCGGACGGGAGTGGAGGAGGGAGCGCGCCTCCGCACCGGCGGCGAGGCCGTCACGGTGGACGGCCGCG
>JBHIAV010000041.1:0-26545 GCA_046758745.1 Gemmatimonadota bacterium | reverse complement strand
GTCCCGGAGCCCCTCGGGTGAATGTCTCGGTCGCCTGGCTGAGAGCGCTGGCCCCGCAGCTGGAGGGAGCGCCCCAGGAGCTGGCCGACCGGCTGAGCATGCGGGCCGTCGCGGTGGATGCGGTGGAGCCGGTGGGCGAAGGCCTCGCCGATCTGGTGGTTGCGCGGGTTCTCGAGGTGGAGCCGCATCCGAAAGCCGACCGGCTGGCCGTGTGCCGGGTCGATGCCGGTGACGGAGACCCGATCGACGTGGTGTGCGGAGCCCCGAACGTGGAGGTCGGCGCCCTGTACCCGTACGTGCCCCCCGGCGGCGTCCTCCCCGGCGGGTTCAGGATCGAGAGCCGGAAGATCCGAGGCCGCATGAGCCACGGCATGCTCTGCTCCGAGCGGGAGATCGGCCTCGGCCGGGATGCGGCCGGGATCCTGCGGCTCTCCGGGGAGCTCGCGCCGGGCCGTCCCCTCGCCGATGCGCTCGGACTGCCCGACGCGCGCCTCGTCCTCGACCTCACACCGAATCGCGTGGACCTCGCCTGTCACGTCGGTGTGGCCCGGGAGCTCACGCCGGGAGGCGCGGCGGGGATTCGGCTCCCCGATTTCGGTGGTCCGCGCTGGGAGCCCGAGTGGGTGAGCGGGGAGCGGGAGGCCTCGGCGGGCGGCGTGACGATCGGGATCGAGGCGCCGGATCGGTGCGCCCGGTTTCTGGCCGCCATCGTCCGAGGCGTCAAGATCGGGGCCTCGCCGGAGTGGCTCGCCCAGCGCCTCCGTGTCGTCGGCTCCCGCCCGATCAACAACGTGGTGGACGCCACGAACTATGTCCTGCTCGAGCTCAACCACCCGATCCACGCGTACGACCTGGCGCTTGTTGCGGGCCCCGAGCTGCGTGCGCGGGCGGCTCGACGGGGGGAGCAGCTCCGGACCCTGGACGGGCAGGACCACGTTCTCGATGACCGGTTCACCGTGATCGCCGACCGCGACGGACCGGTGGGCTTCGCCGGGGTGATGGGTGGAGAGGTGACCGAGGTGAGGCCCGACACGGTGGACCTCCTGATCGAGTGCGCGGTGTTCGACCCGCGGCACACGCGGCGCAGCGCGAAGGCCGCCGGGCTATCGACCGACGCCTCGTACCGCTTCGAGCGGGGTGTGGACGAGACGGATCTCGAGCTGGCGATCGCTCGCTGCGTGGAGCTGATCCTCGCCGTGGCGGGAGGGCGGGCCGATCCCGAGGGGATCCGGGTCGGGCGGCTGGTGCCGGAATGCCGAGAGCTCCGGCTACGTCCGGAGCGGGTAACGCGGGTTCTGGGTCTGAGGCTCTCGGGGGAAGAGATCACCGGCATCCTCGAGCCGCTCGGCTTCGAGGTGAAGGCGGGCGGCGCGGCCAGCTCGCCTGAGGCCAGCGGTGCGGCCAACTCGCCTGAGGCCAGCGGCGCGGCTAGCTCGCCTGAGGCGGGCGGCGCAGCCGGCTCCCCCGGCGCCGCCGGCAGCGCCGCACCGTCGGAGCGGGCGATTGCGAGCGACGCTCTCCTGGTGGGCGTCCCGGGCTGGCGCCGCGACGTCGAAGGCGAGATCGATCTCATCGAGGAAGTGGCGCGCCGGTACGGGTACGAGAACTTTCCGGAGGAGCCGCGAAGCCTTCGCCCGAGCAGCGTGCCGAGCGACCCGTGCTGGGAACGCGGCCGCCGGGTGCGCGAGCTCTTCGCCGGACTCGGTTTTCTCGAGGCGCGGAGCGCCGGCTTCGTTCCCGAGGAGGTGGCGGGCCGACACGGCGTGCGGCTTCTGCGCCCCCTGTCGGCCGAGGAGAGCTGGCTCCGGCCGGACGTCGTGCCGGTCCTCCTCGCCCGCCTCGAGCACAACTTCGCCCGCGGCCGCCGCGATGTCCGCCTGTTCGAGATCGGCACCGCCTTCGCGAGGCGTAAGGGGGGGCCCTCGGCGGGAGCGTCGGGCGCCGCCGGCCCGGAGAGGCGCGGCGCAGGCTCCGGCACGGCGAACGACCGAAGGGATGGCTCCGGCACGGCACCCGCCCGCGGCGCAGGCTCCGGCACGGCGCCCGCCCGCGGGGACGACTCCGGTACGACCGCCGTTCGCGCCTTCGCCGAGGAGCTCCGCGTGGGCGCGGTGTTCACGGGCGCCCGGGCGGGGGCGCACTGGTCCGGCGAGGTTCCGGACCTCGATGTGTGGGATCTGCGGGGCATCGCGGAGCTGGTCGCGGGCCGTCTGGGTCTCGGGAGGCTCGAGCCGGGTCGACTCCCCGACGCTTCCGACCCCGTCCCGATCGGGGGGCTGGCGTGGCTGGGAGCGGAGCGCTTCGGCATCGTGCGGGACGGCGAGGTGATCGGCGTGGCGGGGCGCGTGCGTGCGGAGCGGATCGATGCGCCTCGGTGGGCTGGTGCCGTATGGGCCCTCGAGTTCCGACTCGAGGGAGTGGCGCTCGGGGACGTCCCGGTGTACCGTCCCATTCCAGCGTATCCGGCTGTGTCGCGGGACCTCGCTTTGGTGCTGCCCCTCGCCGTCCAGGCTGCCGATGTCGATGTGGTGATCCGGGAAGCAGCGCCCGATCTGCTCGAGTCGCTCCGGCCGTTCGACGAGTACCGCGGCCCGGGGATCGAGACCGGACACCGGAGCCTCGCCTGGCGGCTCGTCTTCCGGGCGCCGGACCGTACGCTCCGTGACGAGGAGGTGGAGGCCGCCGTGGGGGAGATCATCAAAGCGCTGGAGGCACGCTTCGATGTCCGAGTACGATCCTCCTGATGGCTCGAGCGTCGAAAGGGTCGTCACGCAGCTCGAGGAGGCGGTCGGCCGGCTTCTCACCGAGCTGAGCGAGCTCCGAGCGCGCGTAGAGAGGGCCGAAACGGCGCACCTGGGAATCCAGCACGCCCTGGAGGCGGCCCGTGTCGATGGGCTGGGCCCGCAGGACCTGGAGGCGAGGCTCGCCGAGCTTGCCGAGGAGAACGAGCATCTGCACCGGGTCATCGCGGAGGGGAGGCAGCGCGCGGAGCGCATCCGGCAGCGGCTTCGGATTGTCGAGGACGACAAGGCGTGATGAACTCGTCGGTGCGGCCAACCATGCGGTGTTTCGTGCGGAGGGCCTCCGCGCGTATCTCAATCGCGTGTCGGAGGAGGGAAGCATGAGCGAGGAGCCGAAGAGCATACGCGTCACGATCTTCGGAGAGGACTACGCGATTCGCTCGGAGAAGGGGACCGAGTACACCCGACTGTGCGCTCGTCACGTGGACGACGCCATCCAGCAGGCGCACGTCCACGGGCATGTCTCCGAGCCTCACAAGGCCGCGATCCTCGGCGCCATGCAGATCACCGACGAGCTCTTCACGTGCCGCGAGGGCGCGGGCGAGCAGACCCGCATGGTGATCGATCGGCTCTCGGCCCTGCGCCGAAGCATCGATGCAGCCCTCGCGAAGGAGTAGGGCCGCGGTCTCCACGCGCTTGCATCCTGCAAGGAGACGGGCCAACTTGATGAAGACGGACTTCGTCCGCGGGCAAGCGACCGGTATTCGTAACGAATAGATCGCAACGCTGGGCGGCTGATGGCCGCGCACGTTCGGCACTTCGAGGCTCCAGGCCGGCGGACGTTTGATCCGCCGGCTTTTTGTTGTGCCGATCGGAGCCAAAGGGCCACCACGGCCCCAGCGATAGAATGCGGAGCCGAAACATGACCCTTTTGACGGTCGCCCTGGCCGCTGTTCTCGCCCTCATCCTGGGTTCCCTCCTCGGCATACGGTTCGAACGACGACGCGAAGTTCGCTACCGCGGGAGCGCCGAGGAGCAGGCCGAGCGGATCCGCGATACGGCCCGGCGGGAGGCCGACAACATCCGCAGGGGGGCCGAGCTGGCCGGCAAGGAGGAGGCCTACCGGCTCAAGCAGGAGTGGGAGAAGGAAGCTGACCAGCGGCGTCTCGAGATCGAGCGGATCGAATCCCGCGTGGCCGAGCGCGAGGAGCTGCTCGACCGGAAGCTCGCGCTCCTCGAGGAAAGAGGTGCCCGCCTCGAGTCCCGATCGAAGGAGCTGGACACGCGCGACGAGGAGCTGAGACAACAGGGCGCCGCGCTGAGCGCCGCGGAGGGCCGGGTGCAGCAGAAGCTCGAGTCGATCGCCGGGCTCGGCGCCGAGGCGGCCCGCCGTGAGCTCATCTCGCAGATCGAGGACGAGGCGAAGGCGCAGGCGGCCCAGAGCGTGCGCGAGATCAAGGAACGGGCTCGCCGGGATGCGGAGCGTGAAGCGAAGAAGATCATCTCCATGACGATCCAGAAGCTCTCGGTAGACCACGCTTCGGAGGTC
Source organism: Gemmatimonadota bacterium (assembly GCA_046758745.1). GTDB lineage: Bacteria > Gemmatimonadota > Gemmatimonadetes > Palauibacterales > Palauibacteraceae > JBHIAV01. The sequence continues at coordinate 22,255 of JBHIAV010000041.1, read as the reverse complement.
ACGGTCTCCGTGGTCCCCCTACCGAACGACGAGATGAAGGGGCGCATCATCGGCCGCGAGGGTCGTAACATCCGATCGTTCGAGGCGGCCACGGGTGTCGATGTCGTGGTAGACGACACCCCGGAGGCGGTCATTCTGTCGAGCTTCGATCCCGTGCGACGTGAGGTCGCGCGGATCGCCATGCAACGGCTGGTCGGGGATGGCCGCATCCACCCGGGACGCATCGAGGAGGTGGTGGATCGGGCGCGCGAGGAGGTGAAGACGGAGATGCAGGAGGCGGCCGAGCAGATTCTCTACGAGCTCGGCATCCACGACCTGCACCCGCAGCTCGTGGAGACCCTCGGCCATCTGAAGTTCCGAACGAGCTACGGACAGAACCAGCTGCAGCACGCCAAGGAGGTGGCCCTTCTGGCCGCAGGGATGGCCGTCGAGCTCGGCCTGGACGGGCAGCTGTGCAAGCGAATGGGCCTCCTCCACGACATCGGCAAGGGTCTCACGCACGAGCAGGAAGGGAGCCACGTAGAGCTCGGCTACGAGCTGTGCAAGCGCTTCGGCGAGAAGGAGCCGGTGCTGAACGCCATTCGGGCTCACCACGGCGAGGAGCCGGCACACTTCCCCGAGACCTTCCTCGTGACGGCGGCGGATGCCATCTCCGGCGCTCGTCCCGGCGCTCGCCGCGAGTCCTTCGAGCACTACGTGAAGCGCCTGGCGAAGCTGGAGGAGATCGCCGCGTCGTACGCGGGAGTGGAGAAGGTGTACGCCATCCAGGCCGGGCGCGAGATCCGCATCATGGTCATGCCGGACCGAATCACGGACGAAGAGATGGCCGAGCTGAGCGAGCAGACGGCGCGCCGCATCGAGGAGGAGCTTCAGTACCCGGGTCAGATCAAGGTGGTGGTGGTGCGCGAGACACGCTCCGTGGACTTCGCCCGCTGACTCTCCGAATGAGCCGGAGGGACAGGTAGCCGCTCCGGCCACCGACGCATCAGCAACACAGGCCGTGCGGGAGGAGGAGAAGGAGGTCGGATGACGGCTCGGCTCATCGACGGGAAGGAGATCGCGCGGGCGGTGCGCGCCGAGGTCTCCCGCGAGGTGGCGGAGCTTCAGGCCGAGGGGATGGTCCCCGGGCTCGCGGTGGTGCTGATCGGCGACCATCCATCCTCTCACGTGTACGTCGGGATGAAGGGGAAGGCGGCGCGAGAGGCGGGGATCGAGGCTCGCGACGTGCGGATGCCGGCGGATGTCTCGCAGGACCGGATCCTCGGCGCCCTGCGGGATCTCAACGAGGACCCGGCGGTGCACGGGATCCTGGTGCAGCTACCCCTCCCGGACCACGTCGACACGCCGCTCGTCATGCAGAGCGTGTCGCCTGCCAAGGATGTGGATGGCTTCCACCCGTGGAACGTGGGGCGCGTGATGAGCGGCGACCCGAACGCCTTCCGTCCCGCCACGCCGGCCGGAATCCAGGAGATGCTGCGGCGCATCGACGTGGACCCGATGGGGAAGCACGCGGTGATCGTCGGGCGCTCGAACATCGTCGGCCGCCCGATGGCGGCCATTCTCTCCCAGAAACAGCCGTGGGCGAACGCCACCGTGACGATCGCCCACAGCCGGACGCGGGACCTCGGCGCGATCACCCGTCTCGCCGACATCCTGATCGTGGCCATCGGCCGGCCGCACATGGTGACCGCCGACATGGTGACAGAGGGCACGGTCGTCATCGACGTGGGTGTGAACCGGGTCGAGGATCCTTCGCGTCCCTCCGGCTATCGTCTCGTCGGGGACGTCGCGTTCGACGAGGTCAGAGAGAAGGCTTCCTGGATCACGCCGGTGCCCGGCGGCGTCGGGCCGATGACCATCGCCATGCTGCTCAAGAACACCGTGGCGGCGGCGCGGCGGCTGGCGAAGCGCCCCACGGCCGGCGCCGCCTGACCTCCTTGAGCGACGAACGGCAGACCTCGTTCTTCGAGGCGCTGAGGCCCGAGTCTCCCGGTCCGGACGGGGGAAGCGGGAGGCCGTCGAGAGGCGGGCCGGTGGGCGATCCGGCTCCGGGCGAGCGACTCGACGAGGCGCCGCCTCCCGGAACGACGCCCGATACGGCGATCTCGGTCTCCTCCCTCAACGCTGCGGCGCGCGAGATCCTGGAGTCGGCGATCCGTCCCCTGTGGGTGGTGGGCGAGGTGGCGAACTGGCGCCGCGTCGCCTCCGGGCACTGTTACTTCAGCTTGCGCGACGACACGGCACAGCTCTCCTGCGTGATGTTCCGCCTGGACGCCGCCCGGCTGCCGACGGAGCCCGAGGAGGGGATGGAGGTGTGCGCCTTCGGCCAGGTCTCCCTGTACGAGGCCCGGGGCGCGTACCAGCTCATCGTCCGTGCCCTCGAGGCGAAGGGGGAAGGGCTGTGGAGGCTTGCGTTCGAGCGACTGCGGAGCCGGCTGGCAGCTGAGGGCCTGCTCGATCCGGCACGCAAGCGACCCCTCCCGCGGGTCCCCGCGCGCATCGGCGTGGTCACCTCGCGGACCGGAGCCGCGGTGCGGGACGTTCTGACGGTGATCCGGCGCCGCGCCCCGTGGACGCGCGTTCTCCTCTCGGACTGCCGTGTGCAGGGGGAGGACGCGGCGGCCGACATCGTGGCCGCGCTGGATCGCCTGGTGCGCGAAGGGAGTGTGGACGTCATCATCCTCACCAGGGGTGGCGGGTCGGTGGAAGACCTGTGGCCGTTCAACGAAGAGGTCGTGGCGCGGGCGATCGCCGCCTCTCCGATCCCCACCGTGTCGGCCGTAGGGCACGAGATCGACATCACGATCTCCGATCTCGTGGCCGACGTCCGCGCCCCCACCCCGTCGGCGGCGGCCGAGATGGTGGTTCCCGATGGGGAGAAGATCCAGGCGGAGCTCCGCGGGCTCGCCGAGGGTCTGGTGGCCGGACTTCGCGGGCGGGCTCGGCGGGGCGAGGAGCGTGCCCTGCGGGCCATGTCACGGCTCGTGGAGACCGCGCGGCTTCGTATGGAGCGGCTCGAAGGGCGGCTGGCTCTCGCCGCCGGACGGCTGGAGGTGCTGAGCCCGCTGCGCACCCTGAGCCGCGGCTACGCCGTGCCGCTGGGCAGCGGTGGGAAGGTGCTGCGAACGCGCGATCGCTTCACGTCCGGAATGGAGTTCGACCTCCGGGTGGTGGACGGCCGGGTTCGGAGCCGCGTCCTCGGCGTGGAGCCCGTCGAGAAGGGGGAAGAGCGTGGCGACTGATGGTTCGCCGGATTTCGAGAGCGCCCTCGCAGAGCTGGAGCGCATCGTGCGGAGGCTCGATGGAAACGAGCTGGATCTCGAGGAGGCCCTCTCCCTCTTCGAGGCGGGGATGGGGCATCTGCGCGCCGCCACCCGCCTCCTTGTGGAGGCGCGTGGAGCGGTGGAGGAGCTGATCGAGACCGCATCCGGTGATCTGAAGGCGATCGGCTTCGAGCCGCCCCACGAGGAGACCGGGGAGAATGGGAGCTGAGGTCGAGGGCGCGGCCCTCGCCGAGTCGGGCGGGATGGCCGCGGCCGGACGCGGCGGCGGAGGGTTGGCGGACCCGCCCGGGGGAGGGGTGGTGGCCTCCATGCAGGCCGATGTCGAACGGGCTCTCGAGCTGCTCATCGAGCGGGAGATGGATGGGCTCCCCCCCGCAGTGGGCGATCCGATCCGCTACGCCGTTCTCGGTCCCGGGAAGCGCCTTCGCCCCCTCCTCCTGATCGGGGCGTACCGCGCTTGCGGAGGGAGACACGCCGGGGTGGCAGAGCTCGCGTGCAGCGTGGAGCTCGTGCACGCCTATTCGCTGGCGCACGACGACCTGCCGTGCATGGACGACGATGTCCTGCGCCGCGGGCGGCCCACGCTGCACGTCCGCTTCGGGGTGCCGGCGGCCGTCCTCGCCGGAGCGGCCCTCATGCCGCTGGCGGTTCGTACGATCTGGCACGCCGGTGAGACGCTGGGGCTGCCGGAGACCGCCGTGCGTCGGCTCATCACCACGCTCACCACCGCGGCAGGGGCCCGCGCTATGGTGGGCGGTCAGCTCCTCGACCTGCGCGCGGAAGGACGGCGCGTGATGCGCGAGGAGCTGGAGAGGATCCACGCCGGGAAGACCGCGGCGCTGATCGCCGCCTCCGTGGTCATGGGCGGGATCGCCGCGGGCGCCGAGGAAGAGGTGCTGGCCGGCCTCTCCCGCTTCGGGTACCGCCTCGGCCTCGCCTTCCAGGCCGTGGACGACATCCTGGACCTGACGGGAACGGACCAGGAGCTCGGCAAACAGAGCGGCCGCGACGTGGCTCTCGGGAAGGCGACCTACCCGGCGCTCTTCGGCCTGGAGGAGGCGGAGCGGATCAGCCGTGAGCTGGCGGAGCGGGCGCGTCGCGAGCTCGATCGGTTCCCGAATGGGGTGGAGCTGCGGGAGATCGCGGACTACGTGATCCGGCGGAGGCGCTAAATGCGACTCGGCGTGCTCGGGACTCCGGCCTACCCGGCGCTCGGGGAGGTGCTCTCCCGCGTGGAGCGGGTGGCTGCTCCCCTCGGGCTCGAGCTGGCGTACGCGCGCGAGCTCCAGTCGCTTCTGCCCGGCGAGCCTCCGGTGCTCCCGGAACGGCTGGATGGCATCGACTGCCTGCTCACCCTGGGCGGCGACGGCACGCTGCTGCGCGGTGCGCGCCTTGCTGGACCGTGCGGCATCCCGGTGCTCGGCTGCAACCTCGGCCAGCTCGGGTTCATGACGGCCGCACCGCTCGACAGGCTGGAGGAAGCGCTTCGCCGCCTCGTCGAGGGCGACTACACGGAGGACATCCGACTCACGCTGGATGTCCAGGTGCTGCGGGCGCCGGTCCGGTCCGGAGCCGCCACCGACAGCGGTGACCAGAGCGAGTCCGAGGCCAGCTACTTCGCGCTGAACGATGCCGTCGTGCACAAGAGTGGCTTCGCCCGCCTGATGACGATGCGCGTGTGGGTGGATGAGGAGGAGGTCGGGCAGTACAGTGCCGACGGGATCGTCATCTCGACCGCGACCGGCTCCACCGCGTACAGCCTCTCCGCCGGAGGCCCGATCCTCGTACCGACGCTCGACGCGCTCGTCGCCACCCCGATCTGCCCGCACACCCTGGCCGTGCGTCCGGTGGTCGTATCGGCCGACTCGAGCATCACCGTCGAGGTGGTGACGAGAAGCGACTGGATCGTGCTTACCGTGGACGGTCAAGTGGGGAGCCCGTTGGCCGCGGGTGATCGGGTGCGGACCGCGCGCTCGCCTCACCCGATACGCCTCCTCCGCCTTCCCGGACACAGCTTCTTCTCGGTGCTGAGACAGAAGCTTCGATGGGGAGATGTAAGGCCCATCGAAATGTGAAGATGCAATGCATGAGTTGAGAGGCAGTTGAGGCTCCCCCATCACCTCTGCGGGAGACCGGAAGCGGCTCCTGCCGGGGGACCGGAGTGGCGCCCGCCGGCGGACACGGGCGCTGACGGCGGACGCCGCTGCCGCCGGGGCCCGGCAGGGAAGGGGGGAGCGGCGGACCGGAGCGGCCGGCCGCACGCATGCTGAGAGAGCTTCGCATCCGGAACTACGCCGTCATCGACGACCTGACCCTCGAGCTGGGACCGGGGCTGAACGTCCTCACCGGGGAGACGGGTGCGGGGAAGTCGATCATCGTGGGCGCCCTCTCCCTCCTCCTGGGCGAGCGGGCCTCGGCGGAGGTCGTTCGCGCCGGAGAAGACCGGGCGCTCGTCGAGGGCTCCTTCGATGTGACGCGGCACGGGGCGGTCGCGGAGCGGTTGCGCGCGGTCGGAATCCAGCCGGAGGATGGATGGCTGATCCTGCGGCGCGAGGTGCGCGAGGGACGCAGCCGGGCGTGGGTGAACGGTTCTCCCGCGACCGCCGGGCTGCTCGGGGATTTGGGCGCCGAGCTCGTCGAGCTGCATGGGCAGCACGAGCACCAGGCCCTGCTTCGGCGGGAAGCCCAGCGGGAGATCCTCGATGCCTACGCGGGCGAGGGCGAGCTGGCCGCCGAGGTGCGCCGCGCCCACAGCGAGCTCGCCGCGCTGCGGCGGGCGATCGAAGAGACGCGCCGGCGGGCCGAACGCACGTGGGAGCGAGCCGATGACCTGCGCTTCCGCGCCGAGGAGATCGAGAAAGCCCGACTCGTTCCCGGGGAGGACGAGCGGTTGGCGGCGGAGGCGAAGCGGCTCGAGCACTCCGAGGAGCTCCGCTCCCTGTCTGCGTCGCTCCACGAGGCGGTGTACGAGGGCGACGCGTCGGTGGTCGAACGCGTGGGCGATCTACGGCGGCCTCTCGAAAACCTTGGCCGCATCGACTCGGAAACGGCGGAGCTCGGAGATCTGTGGGAGACGGCGCTTCGCGCCCTGGAGGAGCTCGGCCGACGCCTCGGCGCGTACCGTGAGTCGGTCGATCACGAGCCGCGGCGCCTGGAGGCGATTCGTGAGCGCCTGGACCTGCTGTTCCGCCTGAAGAGCAAGTACCGCGGCACGCTGGAGGAGGTGATCGCGGCGGGCCGGTCGGCGCGGGAGGCGCTCGCTGCGCTGGACAGCTCGGAGACCGAGATCCGAGCCCTCGAGAAGAAGGAGAGCGTGGCCCGCGCCGCTTTCCTCGAACTGGCCGCGAGGTTGACGGCCGCGCGGCAGAGGGCGGCTGCCCGACTGGGGAAAGAGGTTGCCGGCGTCCTCCCTGAGCTCGGAATGGTCGCCGGGCGCTTCCGCGTGGAGCTCGAGCCGCTCGCCGAACCAGGCGCCGCCGGCGCGGAACGAGTCGAGTTCCGAATCGCCTTGAATCCCGGCTTCGAGCCGGCTCCGCTCGCCCGCGTGGCGTCGGGTGGCGAGCTGAGCCGCGTGATGCTCGCGATCAAGACCGTGCTCGCGGCAGTGGATCGGGTGCCCTGCCTGGTGTTCGACGAGATCGACGCCGGCGTGGGCGGCGAGGTGGCGCACCGCGTGGCCGAGCGGCTGCACTCGGTGGCGGAGCGCCACCAGGTGTTCGTGATCACCCACCTCCCGCAGATCGCGTCCCGCGCCCGGGAGCACCTTCGGGTCGAGAAGGTGGAGCGAGGAGGTCGGGTCTCCGCCCGAGTCGCTCGGCTGGCGGCGGCCGAGCGGGTCGAAGAAGTGGCCAGGCTGCTGGGGGGAGATCCGGGGAGCGGCGTGTCCCGTCGGCACGCCGAGGAGCTGCTGGCCACCGGCGCGACCGCAGGTGCAGACGCGGCGGTCGTCAGAAGAGGGAGATCGGGACGCGCAGACCGGTCGAGATGAGCGAGGAGACCGGCGTCTGCCCGCCGGAGCCCGCGATGGCCGTCTGGAAGATGAAGTGCAGCTCGATGGGCAGACGCGCGCGGCCCTCCTCTACGAGGCCGGTCGTTCGGTAGAACACCCCGATGCCGAGACGGTGCCGCGTCTCCGCCGTTTCGAGCTCGAGCGGCGCGGCGGAAGCGACGCCGTCCCCGCCCGAGAGCAGCCGGTAGGAGTCCCTACCCTTGTCCCACAGGCTGTATTCCACGCCGAACGAGACCACGTCGTTGAGGGTCAGCCGGGGCGAGAGGCGGAGCGCCAGGTAGTCGCCCAGGTCGCGCTCCACCACGACCTGTGTGGAAGCGAACGCAAACGGGCGATCGGGCGGCGCCACCCGGCGCGTCAGCTCGTCGGCGAGCTGGATCCCGTATCGGACGACACCGACAAAGAGGAGCTTCGAGCCGAGCTGGATGTCCTGGTAGAGGGCGAGCTCCACATCGCGCTGGCCGTCGCCGATCGGGACGCCGAGGAAGTTCTCCGGGGCGAGGAACGGTACACGGTCTGCGTCGCGGAGCGGGAGCAGGAGCTTGGCTCCGATCGTGGTGCGCACCCGCAGGCCGGATCGCTCCGGGGCGCTCGCCTCCCGGGCCGTGGGGACGGCCTCGCCGCCGGCCTCCCGGTGCGTGGCTTCCGGCTCGGCGGGGAGCGTATCGGCCGGGGCGGGGAGCGTGTCGGCCGGTGTGGGGAGCGTATCGGCCGGGGCCTCTTCCTCCGCCGGCCCGCCGGGACGAGTCCTCGGCCGGCCGAAGGTGTCGAGAAGGCCGAGCCGGATGCCGATCTGGAGCTCACCGATGTCCCACCCTCGCTCCGTGACGGCGAGGACCTCGCCGCCCACGGGCGAGCCCGTGAGGTAGCCATCGAGGTCGGCCGATGTCGCGAACGCCGGGATCGCCAGGCTCGGGAATCCGATCCCGAATCCGGCGAAACCGCCCTCGAGGGAAGCGAAGCGCGTGGCGATCTGCAATCCGGCCCGCGTGCCGGCGTGGGGGAGGAGAGCGCCCATGCCGACCCGCCGCGACAGGGCCGTCTCGAAAGCGGCCGAGCTCTCCAACAGCGCGTCCGCCGTCGCCTCGCCCTCTGAACTCAGGGTTCCGCTGTCCCGGAGGAGCTGCAGCTGGTCGATGGCCGCCTGTAAAGCCGGGAAGAAGAGCCCCGCATCGGTCACGGCGGAGCGGGAGTCGATCAGCGTCGCCAGCGTCGAGTCAAAGGAAAAGAAGGGCTCGACCTCGGTGAGCACGAGGGGAGCCACCACTTCGACGGAGACTCGATCGTGCACCCCGTACCGGAGGGCGAAGGGCACGCGCCGCACGTCCACGTCGATGTTCCGAAAGTCCAGAACTCCCAGGGAGACGTCGGCCGCGGTCAGGGAGTCGAAACCGAGTGCCACGGCGTCGGCGTTCAGGTCGGCGAGGAGCGGTGCCACCCCTGGAAAGAGCCGATCCACCACCGGCCCGTCGAAGTCCGCCGTGAGCGGCTCGCTGTCCCCGTCCGACAGTCCAGGCAACGGGCTGCTCCTTGCGAACTGCTCGTGCCAGTCTTCGAACGTCGGGAAGATCTCGATCCACAGCTCGCCTCCCGCCGGGATCCGGGCGTCATCGCCCCGCTCCTGTGCGCTCGCCTCATCGGGAGAAGCGAGCAGGAGCGAGGCGAGTGCGAAAGCGAGGACGACGCGGACGAGCCGGGTGGGAGGGCCGGAGGCGAAGGGGAGCGAGCTCCGATTCTCCAATGCGATCCTCAGATGCGGGGAAGGCGGCAGAGGTCACCGCCCGTCGCTTTGACCGGCGCGAATCGCCGCGCAGTATAGAGAGGGGCGAGGGAAGGGCACAAGCCGGCACCGGGGCTTTACCGTTCCGTTCTCACTGGTTACCCTTTCTTCCCCCGAGGGCGCCGTGGCCGAGCGGTCAGGCAGGGGCCTGCAAAGCCCCCTACTCCGGTTCGAATCCGGACGGCGCCTCTACGCTGACGACGCGCTGTGCGGCCACGGCGGCCGGGGGGGCGGGCACCCGGAGGGGGAAGACGGGATCGACGTCACTCGCCTGCCTGGCTCGCGCATCTCCGGCCGCGACTCCCTGATCACGTACGACACCCGGCTCCGCCGCCTCTCCGTCTTCGGGTCCGCTGGCACCTCCGCTCCCTCCCTCTCGGTAGAGAAACGGGCAGGGAGTTCTTCCCACGGATCTCTTCATTGCGGCTCTCGGAGCCGCCGCGTAGCCTGCGGCCGGAGAGGCTGCCCTCGCGCCCCTCGGCAGCCGGTCGGCGGGAGAGCCGGAAACCCCGCGCACCGTGGCAGGAGTCGCTTTGAGACGCTCGCTCGCCCTCGAGAATGCGCTCGACTGGCTGCTCGTCTTCATCCCGGTGGCGGCGCTCCTCCGGTACGGTTTCAGTGCGGGGCCGACGGCCGTCTTCCTCACCTCGTCGCTGGCGATCATTCCGCTCGCCGGTCTCATCGGTCGCGCGACCGAGCGCCTCGCCGAGCGGGTGGGAGAGGGGCTCGGCGGGCTGCTCACCGCGACGTTCGGGAACGCCGCGGAGCTGATCATCGCGGTCATGGCCCTCCGCGCCGGTCTGCACGATCTGGTGAAGGCTTCGCTTACCGGCTCGATCATCGGCAACGTGCTGCTGGTCTTCGGCCTCAGCGCCTTGCTTGGCGGCCTCAGGCACCCGTTGCAGCGATTCAACCGGACGGCGGCCAGTCTCGCCTCAACGCTCCTCGTGCTGAGCGCCATCGGTCTCGTGGTCCCGGCGATCTTTCACGCCATTGCGGGGTCGGGGCACGAGCTGCTCGAGAAGGGCCTGGGCCTGGAGATCGCCGTGGTGCTGTTCGCCACCTATCTCCTGAGTCTCCTGTTCAGCCTGAAGACGCACGCCTACCTGTTCGTGGGTCGGGTCGGGGGGCGGCGAGACGAGGCGTCCGGGGACGGGATCGGGGCCGTGGGGAAGGGCGCCGGTGCTGCGAGGCCTCTCCTCCTTCTCGTCGTCTCGGCGGCGCTCGTCGGGTGGATGAGCGAACTCCTGGTGGGCGCGGTGGAGGGGGCGGCGCGATCGCTCGGGATGAGCGAGGTGTTCGTCGGGGTGATTCTCGTCGCCGTGATCGGCAACGCCGCCGAGCACTCGACGGCCGTTCTGATGGCGCTGAAGAACAGGATGGATCTGGCGGTCCACATCGCGATCGGTTCGTCTATCCAGATCGCGCTCCTGGTCGCCCCCCTCCTCGTCTTCCTCAGCTACGTGATCGGACCGAACCCTATGGACCTTCGTTTCACGACCTTCGAGGTCGTGGCCGTCGCGCTCTCCGTCGGGATCATGGCCTTCGTGGCGCAGGACGGGGAGTCCAACTGGATGGAGGGGGTGCAGCTGCTCGCGGTCTATCTCATCTTCGCGATCGCCTTCTACTTCCTTCCAGTGTAGGAGGGCAGGAGTCCGGCACTGCAGGATGCCGGCGTGGCGCGGCATCTTCAGGATAGGGATCGGACGGCAGGAAAGGGGCGGTGTGGGAGAATGCGGCCGATGTCCCGCAGGGGTGGACCGGAACGAGCAGGGCCCGCGCTTCGGTCTTGAGGGGAGAATGATGCCCGCGATGCATGTCTCCCCGGGATCGCGAACGCTCGGCGACGGCCGTACACACATCGAGACGGCTCCGATATGAAATCGCGATATCTGGTGACGCTCATGGTTTTCCTGATCGGGGGCGCGCTGCTCGGCGGGGTCCTTCTGCGCCTGCGAGGGGCGAAGGCGGCCGACGAGGAGGAGGGGGAGAGCGCCGTCGTCGATTCGGCGCGGGCGGCCGCCCGAGCGACCGCCGCCGCATCCGCCTTCGCCACACGCGTGGCGGTTCCCGTCGAGGGCACGCGGGCGCGGCGCGGCACCTTCGTCATGTGGGTGAACGCGGAGGGGCAGGCGGCCGCCTTGCGGTCGGCGCCGATCGACGCCGAGGTGGCAGGGCCTGTCACGCGGGTGGTAGTCCAGGAGGGCGACTTCGTCCGCAGGCGGGGGCTCCTGGTCCGCATCGATCCGACGGAGTACGAGCTGGCGCTCCGGCAGGCGGAGGCCGAGCTGGAACGGGCGCAGGCCGACTTCCAGGACCTCACGCTGGGGGATGACCGGATCGCGGACGAAGAGCTTCGGGCCGAGCGCCAGCGGCAGGCGCGCATCCGGAGCGGGCTGGCCGGGGCCGAAGCGAAGCTGGAGCAAGCACGACGCGACCTGGCCAAGACGGAGATCCGGGCGCCGTTCGCGGGACGGGTAGCCAACCTGGTGGTCGCCGAGGGCTCGCGGCTCTCGGTCGGGGACTCGGTGGTGACGGTCGTGGACCTCTCTCGGCTGGACGTCGACGTGCAGGTGCTCGAGGGCGAGCTGGCGGCTCTCGAGGTGGGCCGGGAGGCGACCGTCCGCTTCACGGCCCTCCCCGGGGAGCGCTTCCCCGGCCACGTGGTGACGATCAATCCGGTGGTCGATCCGTCGACGCACGTCGGGCGGGTGACGGTGCGGCTCAGCAACCCGGAAGCGCGGATCCTGCCCGGCATGCACGCCAACGTCCGCATCGCCGGCCGCCTCTTCGCCGACCGCACCTTCGTTCCCAAGGAAGCCATCGTCGAGCGGAGCCGGCGAGAGGTCGTCTTCGTGTTCGAGCCCGACTCGGGGGGCTCGACGAGCGGGCTGGCGAAATGGCGCTACGTGACCACCGGCCTCGAGAACGAGGAGTCGGTGGAGATCATCCCCTCCGATGAGACGGAGATGATCGAGCCGGGCGAGATCGTGCTGGTGGGCGGCCACACCACCCTGACCCACGACGCACGAGTGGAGGTGGAGATCGTCGCGGGGGAGGGGGGTTCGTGAAGGAGGCGGGACGGCGGCGCGACGCCGGCTCGACGACGGCCCGGGCTCACCCCGCGGTGGCCGCCTTCGCCGCCGACCGCACAGGCTCTCTCCGGCGCCGCGCGGCCGTACTCGCGGCCGGCCTCCTCGTCGCCCTCGTGGCCCCCGCTCCCGCGCAGCGGGTCCTGAGCCTCGAGGACGCGCTGCACACCGCTCTCGCCCGCAACCCGTCTATCGAGTCTGCCAGCGCCGCCGCCGCCGCGGCGGCTTCCGCGCGGTGGGCGGACTGGGGGGCGTTCCTTCCGACGGCGACCACGTCCATCTCTTTTACCAGCAATAAATTCACCAACGTCACCTTCCTTTCTCCTGAAGGTGTGTCACAGCGCCTCGACGAGCCGATCAAGAGCACCAGCAAGTCGGCGAGCCAGGCGCTCACCCTAGGCCTCTCCCTTTTCGAGCTGGAGAACGTCGCAAACCTGAAGAGCGGGGCGGCGAGCGAGGAGGCCGCGTTCCTGCGGCTCACCGAGGCCGAGCGCAGGGTGATCCGCGATGTGAAGCAGGCGTACTTCGAGGCGCTCAAGCAGCAGCGACTCGTCGAGGTGGCGGAGCGGCAGCTCGAGTCCCGCCGGCAGGACCAGGAGATCACGGCGCGGCGGTACCGGATCGCCGCCGCCTCGAGGAGCGACCTGCTGGGGGCGCAGATCGATGCGAGCGATGCCGAGCTGAGGCTGTTCGATGCGCGTGATGCGCGGGCCGCGGCGCTTCGCTCGCTCCAGGTGCTTCTCGGCATAGATCCGACGGAAGAGCCCGCTTCGCCGGTGTTGCGCGACGTGGAGGAGCTCCCCGACGCCGGCTCGCTGGATGCCGAGCTTCTGGTGGGGCGCGCGATGCGGAGCAACCCGGGTCTCCGGGCCCGGGAGAGCGACAGGGCGGCCGCCTCTGCGTCCGTGTGGGCGGCGCGCGCGAGCTTCCTCCCTCGCTTCACCGCGAGCCTCTCGTTTAGCCGGAGCGAGCAGCTCGGCCCCGGCGACGCGCTCTTCAACTTCAGCCCCGACAACACGAACCGGAACCTGTCGATCACCGGGTCGTGGAGCCTGTTCAACGGGTTTGCCCGAAAGCGGCAGACGGCCGAGGCGAGCCAGCGGCTCCGCCAGTCCGAGGCGGATCTGACGGACACCCGGCACCGCCTCGAGAAGGATGTACGGGACCTGGTGGCCGAGATTCGGCGCCGGTCGCGCCGCCTCGAGCTCATCGAGCGAAACCTGGAGCTGGCGCGGGAACGGCTCGATCTGGCGCGCCAGCAGTACCGCCTGGGAAGCATCCCGTACTTCAACCTGCAGCAGGCGATCGACCGCCTCACCCTGGCGGAGCAACAGCTCTTCCAGGAGCGCTACGACTACCTGATCCGCTGGGCGGAGCTCGAGGAACGGCTGGGCGGGGAGGTCCGGTGAACCGGCGTGGGGCCGGCGCGTGGGTGGAGGCGCGCCCGGCGCACGCGAGCCGCCGCAGGTGGATCGAGGCGCCCGGCGCGGCCCATCCCCCCGGGCGGATCGGGACACCCGCGGAGCCGGCGAGCCGCCGTCCCGCCGGCTGACGTGGCGCTCCCCGACCTCTCCATTCGGCGCCCCGTGGCGACGGCCATGCTGTACGTCGCCATCGCGGTGCTCGGTGTGGTCTCCTTCACGCGTCTCCCCATCGACCTCCTGCCGGACGTTTCGTTCCCGGCTCTCTCGGTGTGGACCACGTACCCGGACGCGGGACCGGCCGAAGTCGAGCGCTTCGTCACGGAGCAGATCGAGCGCTCGCTGAGCCGCGTTCCCGGCGTGCGCAAGGTGAGCTCGCGCTCGCGCGAGGGGCAGTCCCTCGTGCGGCTCGAGTTTTACTGGGGCACCGACATGGAGTTCGCCATGCTCCATGTGCGGGAGCGCCTTGACAACCTCACCGACATCCTACCCGAGAGCACCGAACGTCCGGTGATCCTGAGCGCCGACCCGACGAGCGAGGCGGTCATGAGCCTCGCCATCACGGGGGCCGATCTGGCCGATCTGCGCGATGTCTCCGACGCGGTGTTCAAGAGGCGCCTCGAGCAGCTCGATGGGGTCGCGCTGGCAGCCATCACGGGTGGGCCGAAGCGCGAGGTTCAGGTCGTGGTGGACCCGGAGAAGCTCTCCGTGCACGGCGTCTCCATCAACGACGTCACGGAGGCGCTGGACCGGGCGAACTACAGCGCGCCCGGGGGAGAGATCCGGCGGGGCCGCTTCCGCTACAGCCTGCGCACGCTGGGCGAGTTCCGGTCCGTCGGAGAGCTGGAGGAGGTGGTGATCGCCCGGCCGGAGGGCGGAGGGCTGGTGCGCCTGCGCGACGTGGCGCGCGTGTTCGAGGGGATCGCGGAGCGAGAGACGCTCGCCCGCTTCAACGGCGAGGAGGCGATCGGGATGCTCGTCTACAAGGAGGCGAGCTCCAACACGGTGCGGGTCGCCGACCGGGTGAGCGAGACGCTCGCGCAGCTCCGCGACGAGTTTCCCGAGGTGACGATCGAGGAGGCGACCAGCCAGGCGCGCTTCATCCGGGACGCCATCTCGAACGTCGCTCAGGCGCTCCTCCTCGGCGGCGCCCTCGCCTTCCTCGTCCTCTTTCTCTTCCTCCGCGACCCGCGCTACCCGGTCGCCATCGGGCTCGCCATTCCGATCTCCGTGATGGCGGCGTTCGGTCTCTGCTACCTCGCCGATGTGAGCCTCAACGTCATGTCGCTCGGCGGGTTGGCGCTCGGCGTGGGGATGCTCGTCGACAACTCGATCGTGGTGCTGGAGAACGTCTTCCGTCACCGGGAGGAGGAGGGACGGGATGCGAGGGGCTCCGCCTCGGTGGGGGCGCGCGAGGTGGCCGGCGCGATCGCCGCCTCCACCTTCACCACCATCGCCGTGTTCGGGCCGGTGCTATACGTGAAGGGAGTGGCCGGAGCCCTCTTCACGGATCTCTCCCTCGCCGTCACCTTCTCCCTGCTCGCCTCACTGCTGGTGGCCCTCACCCTGCTCCCGGTGCTCGCCGCCCGGTTCGGGAGCCGGACGGCCGAACACGCGCAGGACTCGGCAAGCGTCCCGCCCGAGGAGGCGGCCTGGCGGCCGGCGCGGCTTCCTGGCCTCGCGGGACGAGTGCGCCGGGCGGTCGGGGGGAGCCTCCGCTTCGTCGCCGATTCCGTGCGGCTCACCTTCCGGGATCTCCTGCGGCCGGCCAGCCGGCTCGTCGAGGCCGTTCTCACCCCGTTCCTCGACGGGTTCGACCGGTTCTACGCGCACTTCGCCCGTCGCTACGAGGGCTGGCTGGCCTGGTCGCTCGCGCACCGGCCGGTCGTCCTGGGGCTCGCGTTCGGCGGCCTTGCGGCCGCTCTGGCCTTCGGCTCCCTCCTCCCGCGCGGCCTGATGCCCGAGGTCGACGAGGGCTCCTTCCGCGTGGAGCTCGAGCTTCCGGTGGGGACGCCGCTGGAGGTGACGGCGGCGCACGCGAGCCGGCTGGAGGAGTTGCTGCTCGCGAGCGAGGGGATCGAGGCCGTGTTCACCCGGGTCGGCCGGGCGAGGGACGCCGAGCTCGCCACCCGGGAGCTCACCGGGCTGAGCAGCGCGGCGCTCGAGGTACGTGTGGGGGCCGACGCGCCCCCCACGCGCGAGGTGATCGCGGCTTTCCGCGCTGCGCTCCCCGGGAGCGGAGTGGACGCTCGCTTCGTGGCGGTGGAGAGCGGACGGGCGACCTCTCTCGGCCGTGCGCTCGGCCTCGCCGAGGCGGACCTCGCCGTGCGGGTGCGTGGGAGCGAGCTCGACACGCTCATCGCGGTGGCCGAATCGGTGAGCGCGCGGCTCGCCGCGCTGCCGAAGGTGACGGACGTGCGCATCGACGTGCAGCGCACCCAGCCGCAGCTCGAGATCGAGATCGACCGGGCGAGCGTGGCCCGCTACGGCTTCACGGTGACCGAGGTGGCGGATGCGATCGAGGCCTACCTGCGCGGAGAAGAGACGGATCGCCCGTACACGGAGTTCTCGGAGAAGATCGATATCCGGGTGAGCCTGCCGGTCGAGTCGCGCCGCCAGCTCACCGATGTGCTCGCCCTCACCCACGGGGGGGTCCCGATCCGCGAGCTCATCAGGGTGCGGCAAGGATACGGCCCGGTGGAGATCCGACGCACCGAGCAGAACCGCACCGTGCAGGTGCTGGCCGATGTGCGCGGGGGCGGGCTCGCCGGAGCGGTGCGGGCGGTGGAGGCCGCACTCATCGGGCTCCGCCGGCCGGCCCTCACCACCGTGCAGGTGGGCGGCGAAAACGAGGAGATGCGGGCAAGCTTCCGCTCGCTCCTCTTCGCCTTCGGCCTCGCCTTCTTCCTCGTCTTCCTGATCATGGCGGCGAAGTTCGAGTCGATCATCCAGCCGATCATCGTGCTCGTCTCGGTGCCCCTCGCGGCGATCGGCGCGTTGTCTGCCCTCTGGGTGGCGCGCGACGGGATCAACGCGATGAGCGGCATCGGCCTGGTCATCCTGATCGGGATCGTGGTGAACGATGCGATCATCAAGGTGGACTTCATCAACCAGCAGCGGGCGGCAGGCGTGGGGAAGCGGAGGGCGATCCTGGAGGCGAGGCGGCTGCGACTCCGCCCCATCCTGATGACGACGATCACCACCGTCTTCGGGCTCCTTCCGATGGCGCTCGGGTGGGGCGCCGGCGCCGACCTCCGCGCCCCGCTTGCCGTGGCGGTGATCGGCGGTCTCACCTCGGCCACCTTCCTCACCCTGATCGTGGTGCCGGTCGTGTACTCGCTGCTCGTGGCGCCGGGCGAGCCGGTGGGGATGCCTGCGGCCGAGAGGGGCCGGCCCGAGCCGGAGGCCGCCGGCGCCGGTTTCGGTGAGGTGGCTTCGGGAGCGGTGCAGAGGTTGAGGGAGCGATGAACCTGCGCGGGGAGGATGCGGCATGAGCGGAGGCGGGCGGTGATCGACCTCTCCATCCGACGGCCCGTGGCCACCGCGGCCATCTACATCGCCCTGGTGGCGCTCGGGGCCTACAGCTTCCGCCTCATCCCGGTCGAGCTCCTGCCGGACGTCGACTACCCACGGCTCACGCTCACCGCGAGCTGGAGCGGAGCCTCTCCCGAGTCCATGGAGGCGTTCGTCACGGCACCGCTGGAGGCCGCCGCGCAGCAGGTGCGCGGGGTGCGGAAGATCACCTCCACCTCCCGGGCCGACCCGCGCGGAGCGGGATCGAGCGCCGAGATCGAGATCGAGTTCGCCCGTGACATCCGCATGGACTTCGCGCGACTGGACCTCAGCGAGCGCGTCGCGGCGATCCGGGAGGAGCTGCCGCCGGGAGTCCGCCCGCAGGTGGAGCCCTACACGCCGCCCGAGTTCGCCGAGGAGAGCCAGCTCTTCCTGAGCTTCCAGCTCACCGGCCCGTACACCTTCACCCGGCTCGCCGAGATCGCCGAAGAGAAGATCCGGCCCGTGCTGCTCGGGATCGACGGTGTCGCGGCTGTCAACGTGTACGGCGGCCGCGAGCGGGAGATCGCGATCGAGCTGGATCGCCAGCGGCTCGAGGCGCACGGGCTGCGACCGGCGAACGTGGCGCGGCGTGTGGGCGAGCTATCGGAGCTTCGGGCGCCGGGGAGCCTCATCCTGGAGGGCCGGGAGGTGGCGCTGGCGGTGCGCACGAGGGTGGATCGGGTGCGCGAGCTGGAGGGGCTGGTCATTGAGAGTCGGCCCGAGGGTCCCATCCGGCTGCGCGACCTCGGCCGGGTGCGCGATCAGGCGGCCGATCCGACGGGTTACTTCCGCATCGACGGCGATCCGACCGTCACGGTCTTCGTCGACCGCGAGTCCGGCACGAACGCGGTGCGGCTGGCCGACGAGGTGAAGCGGCAGGTGGAGCCGGTCCGCGCCTCGCTCCCCGCCGGAGTGGCGCTCGAGCTGGACGAGGACCTCAGCAAGGACATCCGAAAGCAGCTCACCGACCTCCGGCTGCGCGCCATCGCCGCGGCCATCGTCATCTTCCTCGTTCTCATGCTCTTCCTTCGATCGCTGGGGGCCGTGCTGGTGGTATTCGCCACCATCGGCTTCAGCGTGCTGATCGCGGTGAACCTCCTCTACCTCGGCGGCTGGTCCCTGAACGTGCTGACGCTCGCGGGCCTCGCGTGGGGATTCGGGCTCATCGTGGACAACGGCATCGTGGTGCTCGAGAACGTCGAGCGGCACCGCCGACTCGGGAAGCCGCGCGTGCGGGCCGCCCTGGATGGAGCGAGGCAGGTCGTCCTGCCGGTGATCGCCGCTACGGCGACGACGGCCATCGTGCTCGTCCCCTTCCTCTTCCTGCAGGGGGAGCTGCGGATCTACTATCTCCCGCTCGGCTACGCGGTGGCCTTCTCGATCGTGGCGAGCCTTTTCGTGGCCTTCACCTTCGTGCCTACCATGGCGGCCCGCCTCGCCGGTGTCGGAGGCACCGCCCGAGGAGGGATCGCCAGCGGAGGTGCCGCTCGCGGAGGGATCGCCAGCGGAGGTGCCGCTCGCGGCGGAGTCGCGGGCCGCGCCCCCGCTCCTGCTCCCTTCTACCTTCGCGGCTACCGGGCCCTGCTGGGCTTCGCGCTCGAGCACCCGCTCCTCATCACCGCCGTGTGCCTCGCCTGTCTCGGCGGGAGCTACTGGCTGTTCGACCATCACGTCACGCGCGGCGTCACCTGGTCGCGGTTCTGGGGGCGGGACACCTTCATCTCGGTGCGGATCCGCTTCCCGCGCGGGGCCGGACTGGAGCGCACCGACGAGCTGGCGCGCGCCTTCGAGGCGAAGATCGCCACCCTCCCGGAGGTGAAGCGCTACGAGACTCGCGTGCAGCCGAACTGGGCCTTCATACGGCTCACCTTCCCGAGCGAGCTGGAGAGGAGCCAGATCCCGGTCGCCATCAAGGAGCAGATGGTTGCCTACAGTCACGAGTTCTCCGGCGCCGATGTCCGGGTGTACGGCTACGGGCCGAGCTTCTACGCGGGCGGCGGGAGCCCGCCCAACTACAGCCTCAAGGTCCTCGGCTACAACTACCTGAAGGCGCAGGAGATCGCGGAGGACCTGGCGGCACGGCTGCGGCGCTTCACCCGCATCCAGGATGTGGATCCGAACGCGTCCGGCCGCTGGTTCGACCGCGACAAGGAGTTCGAGTACTTCCTGGCCGTGGACCGCGAGAGGCTGGGTGCCTACGACCTCACGATCGAGGAGCTCCTGCGCTACGTGAACGCCAACGTGCGCAGCGGAGTGTCGGGGGAGCGGCTCCGCATCAGGGGGGAGGAGATCCCGTTCACCGTCAAGCTGGCGGGGTTCCCGGACTTCGACCTCCTCGACCTCCGGCAGCTCAGGGTGCCCACCCTTGGCGGCCAGGAGGTGCGGCTCTCCGACGTCGCTCGCGTCCAGCGGCGGGACGTCCTGTCGCGCATCATCCGCGAGGACCAGCAGTACCAGCGGAGAGTGGCGTGGGAGTTCCGGGGCCCCCGTAAGCTCGGCGACCTGGTGCGCGACGTGGTCGTGGAGTCCACCACGCTCCCCCCCGGCTACCGGATCGAGGAGGACGAGAGCTGGTGGTGGAGCACGGAGGAGAAGGTACAGGTGTTCCTGGCGCTCGCCTTCTCCGTGCTCCTCATCTACATGGTCACGGCGGCACTCTTCGAGTCGCTGGCGGCGCCCTTCGTGGTGCTGCTCACCCTGCCGCTCGCGCTCATCGGCGTCTTTCTCATCTTCTTCTACACGGACGCCGATTTCACGCGCACGGCGTACATTGGGACCATCATGATGGGTGGGATCGTGGTCAACAACGCGATCCTCATCGTGTATCACATCGGCGAGCTGCGGAAGGAGCTCGGGGTGCGCGAGGCGATCCTCCAGGGGACGCTCGAGCGGGTGCGACCGATCCTCATGACGACGTTTACCACCGTGTTCGCGCTCCTCCCCCTCGTCTTGTTCGCGGGGTCGCAGAACGAGAACATCTGGAACGCCCTCGCGCTGGCCACGATCGGGGGGCTCATCTCGAGCACGCTCTTCGTGCTCGTCGCCATCCCGGTCGCCTATCGATACCTCGTGGCGCGCCGGGCCTGAACGGCCGGCGCCCGATCGACGAACCGAGTCGCCGGCGTGGCGCCCCCGGTGGCCCTATACGGAGGAGGTACCATGCCGGCTGACCGTCCCCTGCACCCCCTTGCGATCCCTCTACGCGCCAGTCGGAGCGGCGCGCGACGACATGCCCGCGCCCGGTTCCACCTTCTGCGGCCGCTCCTCGTCGCCGTCGCCGCATGGGGGTGCGGCGAAGGGGGCTCCGCCCCGGGCGACACCGCGTTCGCCGACTCGGCGGGGATCACCATCGCCACGGCAAGCGGCGACGGGTGGTCGGTGGAGGACGGCTGGCGGCTGGAGCCCGATCTTACCATCGGCGACGTCTCCGGAGAGCTGAGCTTCGGCCGGATCGCCTCGGTGGCGCCGGCTCCCGGCGGCCGGATCTACGTCCTCGACCGGCAGAGCCAACTGGTGCACGTCTTCGACGCGGACGGAAAAAGGCTCCTCGAGTTCGGCGGAGAGGGCGGGGGGCCGGGCGAGTTCCAGAGGGCGACGCAGCTCTTCCCGGTGGGGGATGACCGCCTCGCGGTCGCCGAGGGCTTCCCGCCCACGCTCCACTGGCTGACCGCCGAGGGGAGCTTCCTTCGCACCTTCCGTCTCGACCCGGAGAGCGGGGCCGAGTCGCAGGCCGCGACCTTCGCCGCCTGGGCGGTGCTCCCCTCCGGAGAGCTGTTCGCGCACGTGGCCCACTTCTCGCCGCAGACGATGGAGAATCCGGAGAGCCTTCTGCTGCGCATACATGAGGAGGCGCCGCCCGACACGCTCGCACCGATTCCTCAGAACCTGTTCTCCGCGATGCGCGGCGAGATCCGGATGTTCGAGCCGCGCTGGGTGTGGACGATCGGTCGGGATGGGTCGTACTGGCTGTCGGGAGGCATGCCCTACGAGGTTCGGGGCTACGGGCCGGAGGGAGCCCTGTCTCTCGTCCTGAGGCGATCAGCGCCGTCCGTGGTCGTGACGGATGAGATCGAGGGCCGAGTCCTGGAGCAGATGCGCGAGCAGATGGCGGCGGGCGGAGCGCCTCAGGCGGCGATCGACCAGATGCTGGGGCGGGTCGTGTTCGAGCCTGAGGTGCCCCAAGTGCTGCGGCTGTGGGCGTCGGAGCCGGACGAACACCTGTGGGTGGGTGTTCCGACGGCCGATGCCATCAAGGCCGACGCGACCGGGGTCGGCGCGTACGATGTGTTCGCCCGTGACGGTCGGTTCGTAGGCAGGATCGCGGCGCCCGAGGGGTTCGCCCTCCACGTCGTGACGGCCGACGCCGTGTACGGCGTGTGGAAGGACGAGCTCGACGTGCAGTACGCGCGCCGCTATCGCATCGTTCGGCCCGGAAAGGAAAGCTGAGCATGTGCTCCGCTATGGACGCGGAGCGAACTCGAAGCGGAGGTGAGAACCTCGCTGTCTCTCTCGTTGCGCCGCGCGGCGGAGCGGTTCGGGGTCCCCCTGGCGGGCGGAGCGGTCATCGCCGCGACGACGGGGGGGATGCTCGTCGCAGGCTATCGGCCCACGCGGGATGCGTGTCGTGCGGCGCCGGGAGAGCCGAGCCCCGACCTCTACTGCATCCCGCTCGTTCCGGCGCCCGCCTTCCGAGAAGCCACCGGCTCGGTGAGGATGCGGCGCGTGGCGTCTCCGTTCGGGGCGGCCGTGACGCGGGAGGGGGAACCCCTGTACGACCTCTCCATCGTCGCCGCAGGGCTCCCGGCACCGGAGTCGGTGGGGCCGTTCTCCACCTACGTGGCCTGGGTGACGACGCCGGTGCTCAGCCCCGTCGTGAAGGTGGGAGCCATCCGGGACGGGCGGGCCCCCGAGGTGCGGATCAGCTTCCCGAAGTTCCTCGTCCTGATCAGCGCGGAGGCGGCCGATACGGTGAGCGAGCGCCGGGGGCGGCTCGTGCTGCGAGGCACGTCGCCGAGCATGAGGGCGCTGCCGCACGAGGTGGCCCGGCTCATGGGAAGCCTGACCGGGATCACGGAGGCGAAGGAGGTGCGCCCGCAGGCTGCGCGCCCGGAGGA
>JBHIAV010000040.1:0-26782 GCA_046758745.1 Gemmatimonadota bacterium | reverse complement strand
GGCCGGGTCCGAGAAAGGCGCCAACGGCCACCAGCAGCTTCACGTCGCCGCCGCCGCGATTGCAGCGAGGGCCCGGGGCCGCGTCCCGCGTGTGCGGCGTCGACAGGTTGTCCTATGGCGTCGACAGGTTGTCCTACGGCGTCGACAGGTTGTCGTTGATGTCCTGGAACACGTTGCGGATCGTCGGGCCGAGCAGACGCACGGCGGCGATCACGACGATAGCGATGAGGGCCAGCAGGATCGCGTATTCCGCGAGGTCCTGACCGGACTCGTCCTTCCAAAGGTTCTCGAGGTGTGCCAGCATGAATTCCTCCCGAGCAGGGGCCGAATGTGGTGAATACTCAGCCTCCGCTTGTCAGCCAGAGACGTGCCACGGCCCGTAGCGGGTGCCGATGTGCAGCTCCAACACCTTTTGCGAGACGCACTTAGATCAATCCATCGATGGGGCGTTTGTACGCACCCCGCCGGCACCGCTGTGGCGTGGCATCCTCAAGAACGCTCCCGTTCGAGATGGGCATGGCGCGGTGGCCGAGTTCGGCCCTGACCGGGCTGTGAGGGGATGGACGGACCGGGGCCAACGGCGATCGGCCCGGTGCCCCTCTGTGTGTGGGACCTCTCTGGCGGTTGCCGGGTGGCGGGCAGCCCGGGACGGAGACGCGATCGCGTCTCCGCCGCTCCTATTCTCGCGGCACCCGGACCGTCACCGGCCGCTGGAGGCCGCTCGGGACCTGGTAGAGGAGGAAGCTCGCCACCTGGCCCGGCTCGAGCTCGGAGACCGCGCGGCGGTAATCCTCCACGGAGCGGATCGGCCGGTTGTCGATGTCGACGATGATGATGGCGGCGAGCGTTCCGTCGCGTGTGCGGCTCGGCGGGAAGATCCCGGCCCGCGAGGCCGCGCCCCGGGAGTGCACCGAGCGCACGAGGACTCCCTCGACCTCCGCCGGGATGCCCAGCTCCCGCCGCGTCCGTGCATCGAGCTCCGAGACCTCGAGCCCCAGCATGTCGCTTCGGTCGTTCCGCGCCGCCGTGCGCGTCCGGCCCGTCTCGTCCCCCTCCATCTCGCCGAGCGTCACCTGGACGGACTCGCGCCGTCGATCCGCCCGGCGGACCAGCTCGACAGCGATCGTCTCGCCCGGCTCGCGGGCCCGGATCTTCCGCTGGAGATCTCCCACCGAGCGTACCGGCTCTCCCTCGACGCTCACGATCACGTCGCCCGGTTCGATCCCGGCTTCCTTCGCGGGATTCGTCCCTTCCGTGAGCGGGCTGAAGTCGGAGACGAGGACGCCGGCCACCTCGTCCAGTTGGTAATACTCGGCCTCTTCCGCGGAGACGTCGTCGATCAGGACGCCCAGCATGGCGCGGCGCACCCGCCCGTATTCCACCAGGTCCTCGACCACCTCCCGGACGAGCTCGATCGGGACCGCGAAGCCGTAACCCTGGTAGTATCCGCTCGTCGAGGCGATCGCCGTGTTCATCCCGATCACCGCGCCGCGCGCGCTCACCAGCGGGCCTCCGGAGTTCCCGGGGTTGATGGCCGCGTCGGTCTGGATGAAATCCTCGATCGCCGGACTGATCCCGTTCGGCCCCCGCAGGCTCTGCCCGATGATCCCCAGGTTCCGCCCCTTGTAGCTCACGATGCCCGCCGTCACAGTGGAGGTGAGCCGGGGTACCCGGATGCCCGAGAAGCCCGGGCTGCCGATCGCCAGCACCCATTCCCCGACCCGGGTGCTGTCGCTGGATCCGAGGGGAGCCACCGGTAGCCCGCTCGAGTCCAGGTTGAGGAGAGCCACGTCGGTCGTGGCGTCCCGACCGATGAGCTCGACGTCCTCGAAGAGGCGACCGTCGGCGAGCTGCACATCGATGCGGATCGCGTCCTCCACCACGTGGTTGTTGGTGACGACGTAGCCGTCCTCCGTGATGATGAATCCCGAGCCGGAGACGTGCTGGGTCGGCGTGTCCTGCGGTTCCGGCTGCGGGAAGAAGCGGTCGAGAGGGGGCGGTAGCGGTCGCGCCGCGAAAGGTGACTCCCTCTCCGTCGTGATCGTGACGACGGCCGGGGCGATCCGCTCCGCGATGTCCGCGAAGCCCGAGTTGCTCACGGTCGCGTTCTGGAGGTCGGCCGGGGCGCCCAGCCGCAGCTGCAGAGGCTCGCCCGGGCCGCGCGCGAATGAGCGCGGCGTCAGGTCGAACCGCGCGGCCACTCCGAGGCCGATCGCGAAGGCGAGCAACGCGACCACAATCAGGTTCAGCTTGGTGCGCAGAGCGTCGTTCATCTCCCGTCTCTTTCTTGCCGTGCAGTTGTTCCTTCAGTTCATGCCGTTTGTGCGAAAGCGGGCTCGGTGCCGCGTTTCGAGGCGAGCGCGGGCCGGCGGGCCGCCGGCCCACGCCGGCACCCGGGTGTGATAACTCCGACGCCCCTGTGCGGTTCCGGCCCGGCCGCTGTTTCGACGCTCGTCAAGGTGGAGCAGTTGCCCGGGAGCGGGCGCGGCACGGCCACGCGAACGACGAGGCGGCGCCCGGTCGCCCGAACGCCGCCCGCCACGGACATTACCGGCGGGGAACGGCCCGCCGGCGCACCCCGCCGCTATTCGCTCTCCCGGGCCCTACCGGCTCGCACGGCGCCTACTCGCTTCCCGGTCCGCCCACGCGCATCTCCGGCCGCCTACTCTTTGTCTTCCACGATCTCGTAGTCGGCCTCGACGACCTCCTCCTCTTCCGCTGCCGTCCCGGGGGCGGCTTCTTCGGGGCCACCCGAAGCAGCTTCCTCCCCCCCCGCCTGGGCCGCTCCCGCCTTCGCGTAGATTTGCTGAGCGGCGGCCTGCACGGCCTGGTTGATGGCGTCGGTCGCGGCACGGATTTCGCCGATTTGGCCCTCCTTCAGGGCCTTCCGACCACGCTCGAGCGCCGTTTCCACCTGGCTCTTGGACGCCTCGTCGATCGATTCCTTCCAGTCCTCCAGGTTCTTTTCCGTCTGATAGATTAGCGAGTCGAGCCGGTTCCGCGCCTCGACGGCCTCGCGACGGTCCTTGTCCTCGCTCGCGTGCTCCTCCGCCTCCTTGACCATCCGCTCGATCTCGGCCTCGGAGAGTCCGGAGGAGGCCTCGATGCGGATCTTCTGCTCCTTGCCGGTAGCTCGGTCCTTCGCGCTGACGTGCAGGATCCCGTTGGCGTCGATGTCGAACGTCACCTCGATCTGCGGCACTCCGCGCGGCGCCGGCGGGATTCCGGTGAGCTGGAAGCGGCCGATGGTCTTGTTGTCGGCCGCCATCGGTCGCTCGCCCTGGAGCACGTGGATGTCCACGGTGCTCTGATTGTCTTCGGCCGTCGAGAAGATCTCGCTCTTCTTCGTCGGGATGGTGGTGTTTCGCTCGATCAGCCTCGTCATCACCCCGCCCAGCGTCTCGATGCCCAGGGAGAGCGGGGTCACGTCGAGCAGGAGGACGTCCTTCACATCCCCCGCCAGGACGCCGCCCTGGATCGCCGCACCGATCCCCACCACCTCGTCCGGATTGACCCCCTTGTGGGGCTCCTTCCCGAAGAACGCACGCACCGTCTCCTGGATCTTGGGGATGCGGGTGGATCCGCCGACGAGGATCACCTCATCGATAGCGGATGCCTCGACCCCCGCGTCCTCGAGCGCCTGCTGCATCGGTGCTTTCGTCCGCTCGATCAGGTCGTCCACCAGCTGCTCGAACTTCGCTCGGGTAAGGGTGATGTTCAGATGCTTCGGGCCGGACTGGTCCGCCGTGATGAAGGGCAGGTTGATGTCCGTCTGCATGGTGCTCGACAGCTCGCACTTCGCCTTCTCGGCTGCCTCCTTGAGACGCTGCAGCGCCATCGGGTCCTTCGAGAGATCGATGCCCTGGTCCTTCTTGAACTCCGCGACCAGCCAGTCGATGATCCGCTGGTCGAGGTCGTCGCCGCCGAGGTGCGTGTCGCCGTTGGTGGCCTTCACCTCGAAGACGCCATCGCCGAGCTCGAGGATCGAGATGTCGTACGTGCCGCCCCCCAGGTCGAAGACGGCGATCTTCTCATCCTGTTTCTTGTCCAGCCCGTAGGCCAGCGAGGCGGCCGTCGGCTCGTTGATGATCCGAAGGACCTCGAGGCCGGCGATCCTTCCCGCGTCCTTCGTGGCCTGCCGCTGGGCATCGTTGAAGTAGGCGGGGACCGTGATGACCGCCTGGGTGACCTCCTGGCCGAGATAGTCCTCCGCCGTCTGCTTCATCTTCTGGAGGATCATCGCCGAGATCTCGGGGGGCGTGAAGGTCTTGCCAGCGTTGGGGACGTTCACGGTGACACGCTGCTGCGAGTCGGCCTCGACCTTGTAGGGCACGAGCTTCCTCTCGCTGTCCACCTCGGCCGACTTGCGGCCCATGAAGCGCTTGATGGAGAAGATCGTGTTGAGGGGGTTGGTGACCGCCTGCCGCTTGGCGACCTGGCCGACCAGGCGTTCGCCGTCCTTGGTGTACGCCACCACGGACGGCGTGGTGCGGGCGCCCTCCGCGTTCGCGATGACCACCGGGTCTCCGCCCTCCATGACCGCGACCACCGAGTTGGTCGTGCCGAGATCGATTCCGATGACCTTGCCCATGCTGAGTTCCCCGTAAAGTGCGTTGTCTGAAGGCCGCTCCCACACCGGCCCGCGGGCCGTGGGGGGCGGAGCCGCCTCGGGGAGGGTGCAAGCCATATGCCCGGGTCCGTCCCTTCCTGGGCCCGGATTTCCCGACATTCTGGCACCGCCGGGAGCTTTTCGTGTCAGAGTGGCAGCGCCTCCCTGCCGGGAGCGCGCCCGGGCAAGGATGGCCTCCCTGCCGGGAGCGCGCCCGGGAAGGATGGCCTCCCGCCGAGCGCGATTGCGCGCGTTCCGCGCCCCATCTAACCTGCGCGCATGTTCCCGCTCCGCGATGAGAACCCCACCGAGCTGGTTCCTCTCTTCACGGTTGCCCTCATAGCCGCCAACGTCGCGGTGTGGCTCTTCGTCCAGGGCGCGGGCGCGAGCGGGCCCTTCCTGCAGTCGCTGTGCGCGTACGGCACGATCCCCGGAGAGATCACGGGTGTGCTCTCGCCGGGCGAGTGGGTCTCTCTCGGCCCGGTGCGCTGTCGCACGGGCGGGCTCGTGGAGGGAACCCTCATCACCTCGATGTTCCTGCACGGCGGGTGGGGGCACCTGATCGGCAACATGTGGTTCCTGTGGGTGTTCGGGAACAACATCGAGGACTCGATGGGGCACTTCCGATTCCTGCTCTTCTACCTTCTGGCCGGTCTCATCGCGGCCGGTGCCCACATCCTCTCCGTGCCCGGAAGCGGCGTTCCGACGGTCGGCGCGTCGGGCGCGATCAGCGGCGTGATGGGGGCGTACCTGATCCTCTACCCGCGTGTCCGCGTTTACACGCTCGTGATCTTCGTTATCTTCGTGCGCGTCTTCGCGCTGCCCGCCTTCGTTCTCCTCGGATACTGGTTCGTGCTTCAGCTTTTCATGGGCGCGGCCGGCGGCTCGATGGGGGGCGGCGTGGCGTTCTGGGCTCACGTCGGCGGTTTCCTGGCCGGGGTGGTTCTGGTGAAGCCCTTCGCGCGGCGCCTTCTCGTCGCGGCGAAGCGGGGAAGACGGAAGCTGACGCGGGACGATATCGGCCGCGGCTGGTGGTAGCCGGCCGGCGCTGCGGCGAGCGGCGCCGGGCTCGACCGGGCGAAAAGGAGCGGGCGATGGTCGAAGTGCGCGGGTCGGGCGGGCGGAGAGCGGGGCGGCTGGTCGCCGTGATGTTCCTGCTCGGCTGCACCTGTCGGACGGCTTTCGCGGCAGACGGGCCGCCGACCGGCTTCGGAGCCCCCCCGGAGCCGGTCCTCCCACCGGCGGCAGCCGCGGCCGAGCCTCCCGCCGAACAGGGAGGCGAGGCGCGTGAGGATCCGGCGGGACGGCTCGCCTCGGCGCGACCGCCCATCGGCCGTCGGATGGGCGCCCAGTTGCGTGCCGGGATAACCGGGCCGCAGGGGGCGAACGAGGGGGGCGGGACGCTGATCTCCCAGAAGATCGACATCCCCCTGTGGAACCGCGTGCTGCGCGGCCTTCTCGGCATGTCGAGCATCCTGGTCGTGCTGTGGATCTTCTCGGCGCGACGCCGATCCATTGACTGGTCGCTCGTCGCGAAGGGACTCCTCCTGCAGCTCCTCTTCGCTATCCTCGTCCTCAAGAGCACCTGGGGACAGGGGTTCTTCCGAGTGGTGAACGACGTCTTCATAGCCCTCATCGGATACACGAACAGCGGCGCCGCTTTTCTCTTCGGCGGTCTGGTCGATCCAACCGTCCCGGTAACGGGCGGTGGTGGGGGGAGCGTCCACCTCAACGCCCACTTCGCGTTCAGCGTCCTGACGACGATCATCTTCTTCTCCGCGTTGATGACGCTCCTCTACTACCTGGGGATCATGCAGCGGGTCGTGCGGGGCGTGGCGTGGCTGATGCAGAAGAGCCTGCGCACCAGCGGGGCGGAGACGGTCTCGGCCGCCGGCAACATTTTCGTCGGGCAGACGGAGGCGCCCCTGCTCATCAAGCCGTTCGTCGCCACCATGACGGACTCGGAGCTGAACACGGTGATGACCGGGGGGTTCGCCACCGTGGCCGGGGGCGTGATGGCCGCCTATGTGGGGATGCTTTACACCTTCTTCCCGACCATCGCCGGCCATCTGCTGGCCGCCAGCATCATGGCGGCGCCCGCGGGGATCGTGGTGAGCAAGATGCTCTTCCCCGAGACCGAGGAGCCGAAGACCAGGGGGAGCCTGCGGCTCGAGCTGGAGCAGCCCTACGTGAACGTGATCGACGCGGCGGCGGGCGGCGCGGCGGACGGCCTCCGCCTGGCGCTCAACGTCGGCGCCATGCTTCTCGCCTTCCTTGCCCTCATCGCGCTCGGAAACGGGCTCCTCGGCTGGCTCCTCGGCCTCTTCGGCGTCGAGGGTGTGACTCTGGAGACGATCTTCGGCTGGCTGTTCGCACCGGTGGCCTGGATCCTGGGGATCCCGTGGGCCGATGCGGTCCACGTGGGGAGCCTGTTCGGCATGAAGATGGTGGCGAACGAGTTCGTGGCGTTCCAGAGCCTGGCGACCGACCTGGCGACCGGGACGCAGCTCTCCCCGAAGTCCGTCGTGATGACGACATACGCCCTGACGGGCTTCGCCAACTTCTCCTCCATCGCGATTCAGATCGGGGGGATCGGGGGCATCGCACCGGAGCGGCGCCACGATCTCTCCCGCCTCGGCCTGCGAGCCATGTTGGGCGGCACCACCGCGACGTGGATGACGGCCACCCTGGCGGGGGTGCTGGCGTGAGGGCCTCGGAGCGCGCGGCCGCAGGGGCCGCCTCCGGGCGGCAGGAGAGCAAAGGCGGCCGGGGGAAGGGAGAGGCGCCGGGCAGGGGGCGAGACGGTCCAGGCGCAGCGCAAGGCCACGCCGGCTACGAGCGCGCGGCAGCCGTCCTGGGGGCGCGGCTCGGAGGGTTCCGGGCGCGGCTCGGGCTCGTGCTCGGCTCCGGCCTCGGCGGCCTGGCCGAGAGGTTCGAAGAGGCGCGGGTGATCCCGTACTCCGAGCTGCCTGCCTGGCCGCCCGTCGGCGTGGTCGGACACGAAGGAAAGGTCGTGGCCGGAACCCTCGGCGGCGTTCCCGCGATCGCGCTGACCGGCCGGGCCCACCTGTACGAAGGACACTCCCCGGACGTCGTCGTCACCCCCGTGCGCGCCCTGGCGACGCTCGGCATCCGGGCTCTCTTCGTGAGCAATGCCGCCGGTGGGATCAACCGGCTCTTCCGCCCCGGCGACCTCATGCTCATCTGCGACCATCTGAATCTGATGTGGCGCAACCCTCTCATCGGACCGGTGAAGGACGGCGAGTCGCGGTGGCCGGACATGCACGACTGCTACGACTCTGGCCTGCGCGCCTCGGTACGCGACGCGGCGCGAGAGGCTCGGATCCCTCTGCGGGAGGGCGTGTACGCCGGTCTCCTCGGACCGAGCTACGAGACGCCGGCGGAGGTCCGGATGATCCAACGGTTCGGCGCCGACGCGGTCGGCATGTCCACCGTGCCGGAGGTCCTCGCGGCGCGCGCACGAGGTGTGCGGTGCTTCGGCGTGAGCTGCATCACCAACCTCGCCGCCGGGATCAGTCCAGAACCCCTGACCCACGACGAGGTGCTCGAGACGACGGCGCGGGTGGCGGAGGCTTTCCAGCGGCTCGTACTGGTCGCCGTGGAGCGGATCGGAAGGGAGGGACGGCTCGACTAGCAGCGCGTTCGCGCCGGGCGAGGCTCGACCGCCGCCCAGTGGTCGAGCGGCGTGCCGCCCGCACCGAGCCCCGGGGCTCCGGCGATCGCGCGGCGCGTGAACGACAGCCCGGCCTCGACCGCCTCCAGCAGGTCGGCGCCGTGCGCCAGGCCGGCGGCGATGGCTGCGGACAGGGTGCAACCGGTGCCGTGTGCGTTGCCCCGCTCGAGCCTGGGGGCGCGCCATTCACGCCATCGGGCCCCGTCGAACAGCACATCCACCACCTCGCTCCCGGAGAGGTGGCCTCCCTTCACGAGCACGGCGCGGCAGCCGCAGGCGACGAGCTTCTCGGCGGCCGACCGCATGGCGGTCTCGTCCCCCACCTCCATTCCGGAGAGCATCTCGGTCTCGTACAGGTTGGGAGTCACCAGCGTAGCGAGCGGAAGCAGCTCCGATCGCAGTGCCTCCACGGCCGGCTCCTCGAGCAGTGGGTCGCCGCTGGCCGCCACCATCACCGGATCTACCACGAGGTGTGGGATCTCGCACTCGCGCAGGGCGCTCGTCACCGCGCCGATGATCGGCGCGTCGGCCAGCATGCCGGTCTTGCAGGCTGCGGGATGAAGGTCCTCGGCGACGACCCGAATCTGGGCAGCGACGAGGTCCGGATCGACCTTTTGGATGCCGAACACCCCGGTCGTGTTCTGCGCCGTGATCGCCGTCAGGGCGGATGTGCCGAATACGCCGAATGCATGGAATGTCTTGAGGTCGGCCTGGATGCCGGCGCCCCCTCCCGAGTCGCTGCCGGCGATCGTCAGCGCGACCCGAACAGGCCGCCGGCGCACCCGTTGCGTCGGGGGCGCAGCGCCGAGGGGCGCATCCGCCCCGTCGGGATCGCCCGGCCTCACCGTGCGGCCGCGTTCCAGCCGGTCGTGGGAAGTCCGGCGAGCGCCCGCTTCATCACCTCGTACTCGAGCGTGAACATGCGCAGGCCGCGGCGCCGCTCCTCCGGGATCTGCTCGATGATCCTGCGGACGTTCTCGATCCGGTCCTCCAGCCTCGGGTGCGAGAGGAAGGGCTCCTGCACCGCGCCGGGGCGGTGCTCGCGGAGCCACAGCATGGACTGGAAGAAGCTCACGAGGCCCGCCGGGTCCCACCCCGCGTCGATCATGAGCCCCACGGCCAGGCTGTCCGCCTCGGCTTCGGCCAGTCGGTGGTGGTTGGCGAAGAAGATGACCCCGCCGAGGTCGCCCGTGCCCGCCGGGCTGACGGTGAGCCCGAGCCGGGTCCGGCGGGCGTGCACCACCCGCTCGGCCGAGTGTCCGGCGATCACGTGAGCCATCTCGTGGCTGATCACGCCCGCGATCTCGGCCATGTTCTTCGTGGCTTCGATCAACCCGCGGTTCATGTAGATGAAGCCCCCCGGCAGGGAGAAAGCGTTCACGGAGCCTCGATCCACGACGCGCAGCTCGAAGGCTCGCCGCGCCCGGCCGATCTGTCCGGCGAGGCCATCGCCCACCCCCTGGATCAGGGCGAGCACGCCCGTATCGGCGACGAAGGGGAGCGACCGGTTCAGCTGCTCGGCCACGGTGAGGCCGAGCTCGACCTCCTCATCCGGCGTGAAGGAGTACTGGGGCGGGGTCCACATACAGGCGGTTCCCAGCAGTAGGAGGAGCACGGCGGATCGTCCGCCGTTACCACCCGCCCGCTCGCGTGGTCGCATCCTCGCAGACCTCCGAAGTCATTGCCGGCCGTAGCGGCTGCCCTTACCGTCGAGCCGGCGCAGGGAGAAGCCCACGCGCCCCGCCCCGCTCCGGACTTCGATGGTACGCACGGAAGGCGCGACATGTCGAGCCGCTCGGTAGGAAAGCTGCTACGATCGCTCCGCGCCCGCAAAGGTCGCGCGGAGCACGGCCTCTTCCTGGCCGAGGGCCCGCACCTGCTTCGCGAACTGCTCGCCTCGGGGCGACCGATCGTGAGGGTCCTCTATACCCGGGCCGTCGCCGTGGATCCGGAGGCGGCTGGACTCCTCGATCGGTGCGTTGGTGCCGGGGTTCCGTGCGGGGAGGTTTCGGAGGCGGAGCTCGGTGACTACGCGGACACCATCACGCCGCAGGGGATCCTGGCGGTCGCCGAGATTCCGAGGTGGTGCTGGGCCCACGTGACGACGCCTCGTCTGCTCGTGCTCGACGCCGTGCAAGACCCGGGCAACCTCGGCACCCTCGTGCGCACGGCCGAGGGGATGGGGTTGGGGGGAGTCGTGGTCCTCCCGGGCACGGCGGACCCCTGGAGTCCCAAGGTCGCCCGCGCGGCCGCCGGCTCCACGCTGCGAATCCCGATTCTCGCCGGCGATTGGGAAGAGGTGGCGGAGGAGCTCCGAGCGCGCGAGGTGGTGACCTGGGCGGCCGAGGCGACCGGGCAGCCGTACCGGCGGGGCGACGCCGCGCCCTCACGCCTCGCCCTGGCTCTCGGCAATGAGGGCGCCGGGATCTCGGCAGCCGTGCTCCGTGACGCGGCGCGCCGCGTCGGGGTGCCCCTCGGCGGGCGGCTGGAGTCGCTCAACGTGGCCGCCGCCGGGGCGATCCTCATGGACCGGATCTTCGGGGGTGAGGTTGCCGCGGATTGAGGCGCTGTTCCTCGCCTACACGGCTCTTCTGGGCGGTGCGGTCGGTTCGTTCCTCAACGTGTGCATCGCGCGGCTCCCGGTGGGGGAGAGCGTCGTACGCCCGCGCTCGCGCTGCCCCTCGTGCGGCTGTCCCATCGCGTGGCACGACAACGTTCCCCTCCTCGGCTTTCTCCTCGTGCGGGGACGCTGCCGCGCGTGTCGGGAGCGAATCTCGCTTCAGTACCCCGCGGTCGAGCTGGCGACCATCCTCATCTGGCTGGGGCTGGCTGCGATCTACGGACCCAGCTGGCACTCGCTCCGCGGCTCGGTGCTGTTCAGCCTCCTCCTCGCCATCGCCGTCATCGACGGCAGGCATTACCTGATCCCCGACGTGCTGAGCCTGAGTGGGCTGGGCGCGGGTCTGGCCCTCTCCCTCCTTCCCGGCCCGCCGACGCCCCTGTCGGCGCTCGTCGGAGCCGGCCTCGGCTATCTGGTCCTGTTCGCTGCCGGTCTGGCCGGGGAATGGATCTTCAAGAAGCCGGCGATGGGCGGCGGTGACATGAAGATGATGGCGATGCTCGGTGCCTTCCTCGGGCCGGTCGGCGCCATGCTCACCATCTTCCTCGGCGCCCTCACCGGTTCGCTGATCTTCGGTCCGATCAGCCTCAAGACCAAGCAGCTCGTTCCGTTCGGGGTCTTCCTCGCCGTGGGCGGAGCGGTCACCTTCCTCGCCGGGGAGACGCTGGTGGATTGGTACCGCGGCTTGCTGGGGGCGTAGGGGCCGCGGATGCGCTAGTCGCCGAAGCGATCGGGGCGGAAGGCCCGCCACTCGAGCTCCGGCTCTCTGTCGAGAGCGAGCCGGGCCACCGCTTCGCCCGCCAGGGGGGCCACAAGGATGCCGTTTCGCCCGTATCCCGTCGCGTAGAGGAGCCCCTCCATCTCGGGGTCCGGTCCCAGGACCGGCAGGTCGTCCTCGGCCATGGGACGGAGGCCCGCCCACTCCTCCAGGGGCCGCGCCCCCCGGACCGCCGGAAAGAGGGCGGCGACCGCCTCGAGGATGGCGGCCACTCCTTCCTCGCTCGTGGTGGCGTCGAAACCCGCGTCCTCCATCGTGCTTCCGGCGAGCAGCGTGCCGTCGGCGCAGGGCACCAGGTAGTGGCCCCGATGGTCGGCGACGAGGCGCCGGACGGGAGGTTCCGGGGAGGGGAGTCGCAGCACCTGGCCCCGTATCGGCCGCACGGGCAGAGGGCGCGGAAGCCCGTCCAGGCTCCCCGACCACGCTCCGCAGGCCACCACGACGCGTCGCGCCTCGAAACGAGTGCCGTCGGAGAGCACCACGCCACGCACCCGTCCCGACCTCTCCGCGATGCCGGCCGCCTCGCACCCCGCGGCCACTCGGACCCCGGCCCGAGCGACGGCCTCCCCCAGAGCTTCCGCCAGCTCCCGTGCATCGACCTGCGCCTCATCCGGGAGCCACAGCCAGGAGTCTACGCCGGTCTGGAGGCCCGGTTGCAGCCGAGCGGCCTCCTCCCCTGGGAGCGTCTCGGCCCGCAGCCCGGCCTCGCGCTGTCGGACCGCCGCGGCGTCGGCCTCCGCGCTCATCGCCGGGTCGGCGTTGGCCACAAGCATGCCGCGGACGCGCCAGCCGACCCTCCGTCCGCTCAGCGACTCGAGCCGCTCGACGAAAGCGGGGTAGCGGAGCCGGCCCTCGACGGCGAGTCGGAAGAGAGGCGTGCCCGCTGCCGACTCGTACTGCGCGGCGAGCATGCCGGCCGAGGCCCGTGTGGCCCTCCCTCCGGGCCCATTCCGCTCGACGAGGGCGACGGAGACTCCGAGGGCGCGCAGGGCGAGTGCGACGCAGCAACCGGCGATGCCGGCGCCGAGCACGACTGCTTCCGGCTCCCGCCCCACCGTGCCGGCCCCACTCATGAGGCCGGGCCGCCGGACCGACCGGTCGCGCTGTCGGCCAGGTCCGTCCCCTGCGCCGCTGCCGGGGTGCTGCGTGTGAGGCGGGCACGCAGCACCTGGGTCTCGGTGGCGGCCAGCACCTCGATGCGGATCCCCTGCCGCTCGATCCTTTCGCCCCGGGCGGGAACTCGACCGAGCTCCTCGAGCAGATAGCCGTTCAGCGACCGGTGCTCGAGCAGGGGGAAGCTGGTGTTGAAGAAGTGGTTGATCTCCCGCAGATCGGCGCTGCCCTCCACCACGATCTCGTTCCGGCTCAGGCGGCGGATGGACTCCTCCGGCACGTCCTTCTCGTCCATGATCTCGCCGACCAGCTCCTCGAGGATGTCCTCGAGCGTGATGAGCCCGTCCGTCCCGCCGTACTCGTCGACCACGATTCCCATGTGGATCCGTCTCGCCTGGAACTCTCCGAGGACCTTCACCACCGAGACCGACGCCGGCACGAAGAAAGGCTTCCGGGCGAGCGCCCCTAACTCCACGTCCCGCTGGGCAGAGACGAGCGCCTGGTAGGCGTCCCTCAGGTAGACCACCCCGGTGATGTCATCGAGGGAATCGCCGTAGACCGGGATCCGGCTGTAGGGCACGGTCCCGAGCCTGTGCGCGATGTCGGCCAGCCGCCGCGACGCGGGCCAGGCGAAGATCTCGACCCTGGGCGTCATGACCTCCCAGGCTCGGGTCGTGTCGAGCGTGAGGGCCCGCTCGATCAGTTCCCGCTCGTGCGCTTCGATGGAGCCGGCCTGGTGGCCGAGCCACGTGAGCTGCCGGATCTCCCCCTCGGTGATTCTGGGAAGCATCCCCTGACGCCTCGGAAGGAGGGCCCGGTTCAGACGCTCGAGCGGCGCGACGAGGAAGAAGAGCAGGCGCGCCAGGACCCGGTAAAGAGGTGCCGCCATGAGGGAGATTCGGAGGGCGTTGGCGGCGGCGAAGCTCTTCGGAGTGATCTCTCCGAAGAAGAGGATAAGCAGGGTCATCAGGCCGGTGGCGATCCCGACCCCGGCCGACCCGACCGCGTTCGTGGCCGCGTAGGTGGCCACCGAGGCCGCCAGGATGTTCACCACGTTGTTGCCGATGAGGATGGTGATGAGCAGGCGGTCCGGGTCGGATCTCACGTCCACCAGGGCCTGCGCGCCTCGCCGCCCCTCCTCGGCCAGCGCGCGGGCCCGGGTCAACGGCACGGAGAAGAGCGCGATCTCCGAGCCCGAGAACCAGGCCGACAGAAGGATGAGGAGGACGAGGAGCCCCAGCGTGCCGAGCATCGCTCAGCCGGTCGCGGGCCGGCGCGCTGATGTTGGGTCTCCCGACTCTACCATTCCCGGCTCGTCCGGATCAGTTCCTCGATGAGGTCCTCGGCGCTCCGACCGGCGGCCTCCGCCCCGAACCCCGGCACGATCCGGTGTCGGAGCACGTCTGGCGCGATGGCCCGCACATCCTCCAGGCACGGTACGGGCCGCCCGTCGAGGGCCGCGCGCGCCTTGGCGCCGAGGACGAGGTACTGGGAGGCTCTCGGCCCGGCCCCCCAGCTCACCATCTCCCGGACGAACGGCGGCGCCTCGCCGTCCACGGGACGCGTGGACCGTGCCAACTTGACGGCGTATTCGACCAGCGAGGGAGGGGCGGGGACCCGGCGAACGAGGCCCTGGAGCTCCTCCAGCTCGCGCCCGCCGAGCACGGGGTCGATGGTGGCCGGCTCGCCCGTCGGGATGAGCACGGCCACGCGCTTCTCCTCGGCCACGCTCGGGTATGTGATGCGGAGCTCCAGCATGAAACGGTCCAGCTGGGCTTCCGGGAGGGGGTAGGTCCCTTCCTGCTCGATCGGGTTCTGGGTGGCGAGAACGAAGAACGGGCGCTCCAGCCGGAAGGTTTCGTTCGCGACCGTCACCTCGCCTTCCTGCATCGCCTGCAGGAGCGCGGCCTGGGTCTTCGGTGGCGTGCGGTTGATCTCGTCGGCCAGGATCACGTTCGCGAAGATCGGTCCCCGCACGAAGCGGAAGACGCGCCGCCCGGTCTCGAGATCCTCCTCCAGCACCTCGGTCCCGGTGATGTCCGAAGGCATCAGGTCCGGGGTGAACTGGATCCGACTGAACTTCAGGCGCAGGGCCTCGGCGAGGGTAGCGACGAGGGTCGTCTTCGCCAGCCCGGGAACGCCGACGATGAGCGCGTGCCCGGCGGCCAAGAGCGCGATGAGTAGCTTCTCGACGATCTCGGCCTGCCCGACGATCCGCCGTGCAATCTGCGCCTCGAGGGCGGCCCGCGCGTCCGCCAGCGCGGCCAGGAGCTCGACGTCGCGCCCTTCCTCCCTCGCCCGCTCCGCTGTTCGAAGCGTCATCTACTCCCGCGGTTGTTCAAATCGTCTCGGAGGCTCGGATGGCCGGTTGCGGGGCGCCGCAGGGCCGGGCGCACCGCCGTGTGAGTACCCCGACGGGCCCCGCCGTTCCCGCCGAAGCGGCGGTGCAGGCGGATCCCGGCGATCGGAGCGTGAGGAGTCGGCCGGAGATCGGACGCTCGGAAGGACGGAGGCGGCCACCATGGAGTCGGTGTGAGCACGCGAAAAAGCTAGGCACGCGGAGTCCGCATCGTCAAGCGGAAAGCGGCTCCCGAGGCCGGATTCCCGGGCTTGCGAAAAATTTCACAAGCCGGTATGATCGGCCCCGGCTGCCGCCCCTCAAGGAGGGCAAAGTTCGTGCATCACCCGAACGGGCCGCCCGACGACGGCGGAGGGTCGGGTCCCGGCGCGCTGGCCGCCATGGGTCGCTACGGCGGCTACGGTTTGACGATCGGGCTCTCGACGGCCCTCTTCGCGTGGCTCGGGTCGATCGTGGACGAGCGGCTCCATTCGGGGCCGCTCTTCGTCATACTCGGGACCTTCATCGGATTCGGCGCCGGGTTCTTCAGCATGTACCGGCACCTGGTCCTGAGCCGGCGAACGGACACTCCTCCCGGTGACTCCGGGGCGGAGGTCGATTGAGGGGTGGATCGGCCTGTGCGGGGCGGGCCGGCTACCTGGCCATCACGGCCCTCCTGGGGATCGTGGGCTGGGGGGTCGCTACCAGGCTCGCGGGATGGGGTGGGGCGGATGCCACCGTGGGGCTGGGCGCTGCGTGGGGCGTTCAGGCGGTCGCGTTCTGGAAGCTGACGGGCGCGCTGTCGCGCGGCCAGAACGCCCTTGCGGTGTGGCTGACCGGGATCGCGGCGCGGGCCACGGGCCTGGCCGTTCTGTGGATCGCTGGGGTAGCCGCGGGGGGGGAGGGGCCGGGTCTGGTCGCGTCGTACGGTCTGGCTCTGGTGGCCTTCCTCCTCGTGGAGGCGGGCTGGCTGGCCGGCTTCCGGCCGGGCCGCGGGAGCTGAAGGAAGCCGGGGGGATGACGGGTTTGGTCTCGATATGACGCTGAGGGGCATCCTGGCGACGCTCCTGCAGGAGAACGGGGTCCCGCCCGACGGGCTGGCGGCGGGGGCCGAGCACGCCCAGGAGTGGGGCAGGGAGACGATGCTCCACCACGTCACGGACTCCCGCGTTCTCGAGTTCGGCGCGAAGGAGATCGACCTCGCGCCGCTCGGCGTGCCCCCGCTCCACGTGGGGCCGCTCACCATCGACCTCTCGGTGACAAAGCACGTTGTCTTCCTTGGCATCGCGGCCCTGCTCACGGTGCTCACGATGTGGCTCGCCGCGCGGCAGGCGCAGCGGCTCGAGCAGGGGGAGCGGGCCCCCCGCGGGTTGCTGAACGCGGTGGAGGCACTCTACCTATACCTGCGGGACGAGGTAGCGATGGCCAACATCGGCCACGGAGGAGAGCGCTTCGTCCCGTACGTCATCACCCTCTTCTTCTTCATCATGTACGCGAACCTCCTCGGCCTCGTGCCGTT
Source organism: Gemmatimonadota bacterium (assembly GCA_046758745.1). Classification (GTDB taxonomy): domain Bacteria; phylum Gemmatimonadota; class Gemmatimonadetes; order Palauibacterales; family Palauibacteraceae; genus JBHIAV01. The sequence continues at coordinate 10,111 of JBHIAV010000040.1, read as the reverse complement.
CGGTTCGACGGCGACCTCCAACATCATGGTCACCGGCGCGCTCGCCGTCATTTCGCTGTTCGCCGTGGAGACGGCCGGCTTCGTGTCGCTCGGGCCCAGGGGTTACCTGCGCACGATCTTCTACGTGCCTCCCGGCCTGAACCCGGTGATGGGCGCCGTGATGTTGGTGATCATGACCCCCGTCGAGTTGATCGGGAAGCTGGCCAAACCGTTCGCGCTCGCCGTCCGACTTTTCGCCAACATGACTGCGGGCCACCTGGTGCTGCTCTCCTTCCTGGGGCTGATCATCACGTACGGGAGCTTCAGGGCAGCGGTGGGGCTCACGGCGATCGTCGGGCCGATCCTGCTCGGCCTGTTCGTCATGCTCATGGAGATCTTCATCGCGCTCCTGCAGGCGTACATCTTCACCATCCTGACGGCCGTGTTCATCGGGCTCGTCCGCCATGCCCACTGAGGCCGTCGTTCCGTCGTCTGCCACGGCGTGACGCTCTGTCCGTACGCGCCATACTGAAACCGAAGGGGAGGCGTTGATGCCGAATCTGCTCTTGATGCTTCAGGAAACCGCCGTCGGGATCGGTGACGTCGGGGCCGGTCTCGCGGTTCTCGGTGCGGTGATCGGCGCCGGTCTCGGAATCGGCAGGATCGGCGGACAGATGGCCGACGCGATGGCCAGACAGCCCGAATCGGGCCCACAGATCCAGACCGCCGCGATCATCCTGGCGGCGCTGATCGAGGGCGTCGCGCTCTTCGGGCTCGTGATCGCCGCCTTCATCAAGTGAGCGGCGGGACTCAAGTGCGTGGCGGGAGTCGAGCGAGCGGCGGGATTCGCGCCGCGCTCTGCGCGGGGCTCCTCCTCGGGACGCCGGCGGCCGTGGCCGCGGCCCAGGAGGGGGGCTCGCAGATCTTCTCGCTCAACCTGGGTCTGGTCATCTGGACCTGGGTCCTATTCCTCCTCACCCTGGCCATCCTCGCCTGGAAGGTCTTCCCGGCGATCGCGGGCGGCCTGGAGCAGCGTCAGCGGAAGATCCAGGAGGCGATAGACGCGGCTCGGCAGGACCGGGAAGAAGCGCGTCGGCTGCTCGACGAGCACGCGCGTCAGCTGGCCGAGGCGAGGCGCGAAGCGCAGGGAATCCTGCGGGAGAGCCGGGTCGCCGGAGACAAGCTGCGCGAGGAGATCCTGGCGCGAGCGCGGGCTGAGCACGCGGAGCTTCTCGATCGGGCCCGGCGAGAACTCTCCCGCGAGCGGGACGAGCTGATGCAGTCCGTGCGCCGGGAGGCGGTGGAGATCTCCCTGGCCGCAGCCGAACGATTGATTCGCCAGCGGGTGGACGACGAGGCGAGCCGCCGTCTCGTTCAGGAGTACGTGGCGGAGCTTCGATGAGCCGGGCCTCGATCGGGAGAAACTACGCGGAAACGCTCCTCGAGCTCGGGTCGCGGGAAGGTGCGATCGAGGCGTATGGAGAGTGGCTCGGAGAGGTGGCCGCGCTCCACAGGGAGGAGCCGGACTTCCGGCGCTTGGTGGAAACGCCGCGCATCTCGCTCACGGAGAAGCGCTCCGCCCTCCGGGAGGTCTTCTCCGATCGCTACCCCCTCCTATTCCTGCGCTTCCTCCTCGTCGCCCTGGAGAAGGGCCGGCTGTCGCTCCTCCCCGAGATCGAGGAAGCTTATCGAGAGCTCCTCGACGAGCGGGCGGGACGAGTGCGCGCCGTGGTGACCCTGGCGAGAGAGCCCGACGCCGAGCTACGTAAGGAGATTCGAGCGGCCCTCGAGCGCTTCCTCGGGCGGGAGGTCATCCCGACGTTCCGACGGGACGAGGCAATCCTGGGCGGGGTCGTCGTCCGAGTGGAGGACCGCCTGATGGACGGCTCCCTGCGGCGGCGGCTCCACGATCTCCGCCGCGTCCTGATCGAGGAGGGAGATCACACTCCGCAGGCCGGGTGATCGGAAGGGCGCGGCTCCACCAGCCGGGTGCTCGTCAGATCCGCCGCTCGGCCGACCGGGTGTCGGAAACCGTAGAAGTCTGAGGGTGAACGCTAGCATGGCCAGGACAGACGCGACGCTGCGCGCCAGCGAGATAAAGAAGGCGCTGATCGAGCAGATCGACCGATACGAGGAGGAGCTGCGCCTCGAAGAGGTGGGCGAGGTCCTGGAGGTGAAGGACGGCGTGGCCCGCATCTGGGGACTCTCCTCCGCCATGGCGAACGAGATGCTCGCGATCGAGTCCTCCGAGACCGGGAACACGATCATCGCCCTCGCCCTGAACCTGGAAGAGGACAACATCGGGGCGGTGATCCTCGGCGATTACCTGCAGCTCAAGGAAGGGGATGCCGTTCGTCGTACGGAGCGCGTCCTGGAGGTCCCGGCGGGCCCCGGCTTCCTTGGCCGCGTGGTCAGCCCCCTCGGCGAGCCGCGCGATGGGAAGGGGCCGATCGAGACGACAGGCGCGATGAAGGTGGACCGCAAGGCACCGGGAATCGTCTTCCGCCAGCCCGTCAAGGAGCCCCTCCAGACGGGGCTCAAGGCGATCGACTCCATGATCCCGATCGGGCGCGGCCAACGAGAGCTCATCATCGGGGACCGCCGGACGGGGAAGACCGCCATCGCCCTCGACACGATCATCAACCAGCGCGGTGGCGACGTCGTCTGCGTGTACGTGGCGATCGGGCAGAAGGCATCCACCGTGGCGTCGGTGGTCGACCGGCTCGAGCAAGAAGGCGCGATGGACCACACGATCGTGGTGAGCGCCAACGCCTCCGACCCCGCGACCCTCCAGTACATCGCCCCGTACGCCGGCTGCGCGTTGGCCGAGTATTTCGTGTACGAGGAGGGCCGTCACACGCTTTGCGTCTACGACGATCTCTCCAAGCAGGCGGACGCGTACCGGGAGATCTCGCTCGTGCTGCGCCGGCCGCCGGGCCGGGAGGCGTACCCGGGCGACATCTTCTACCTGCACAGCAGGCTGCTCGAGCGCGCGGCCAAGATCACCGAGGACGCGGAGATCCTTCGGGATCACGCCGAGATCCGGAAGCCCGGCGGCTCGCTCACCGCTCTCCCCATCATCCAGACGCAGGCGGGAGACGTCTCCGCCTACATACCGACGAACGTGATCTCCATCACGGACGGCCAAATCTACCTCGAGAGCGACCTCTTCTACGCGGGCGTAAAGCCGGCCGTGAACGCCGGGATCTCGGTGTCACGCGTGGGCGGGAACGCCCAGATCACGGCGATGAAGCGCGTGGCGGGACGCCTCCGCCTCGATCTCGCCCAGTTCCGGGAGCTGGAGGCGTTCGCCCAGTTCGGCTCCGACCTGGATCCCGCCACGCAGCGCCAGCTCGCTCGGGGACGGCGCACGGTGGAGGTCCTCAAGCAGGGTCAGTACAAGCCGATGCCGGTGGAGGAGCAGATCATGGTCATCTTCGCCGTCACGCAGGGCTTCCTGGACGACGTGGAGGTTCGCCACGTCCCGCGCTGGGAAAGGAGCTTCCTCGACTACATGCGCTCGGCGCATGCCGATATCGGGGCCGGCATTCGGATGGGGAAGGTGCTTACGAAGGAGATCGAGTCGCAGCTGCGCGAGGCGATCGAGGCCCACAAGCAGCTCTTCCGGGCGAACCGAGCGGAGCCCGCGACCGCCGCCCGGGCGTGAGGCCGGAGAGAGTGAGGCCGGAGGAAGAGCGGCCAGCCGGCGACGGAGATGGAATGGTGGGTGAAGGAGCGCGCTAGTGGCGAAGGCTCGCGACATCCGACGGCGGATGCGCTCCGTCGAGAACACCCGGAAGATCACCCGCACCATGGAGATGGTGGCGGCCTCGAAGCTGCGTCGCGCCCGGCAGCGGGTGCGCCAGGCTCGTCCATACGCCGAGCGGCTCACCTCGGTGATCGAGAAGCTCATCACGCCGGAGCTGACCGAACTGCAGGCGATTCTGCGCCAGCCGGACCGGATCGATCGGGCGGCGGTGCTCCTCATCACGAGCAATCGCGGGCTGTGCGGGGCGTTCAACGTGAACCTGATCCGCAAAGCACGGGCGCTCCTCGACCAGCTGGCGGCGGACGACGTCCACGTCGACCTGCACGTGGTGGGGCGCAAGGGGATCAGCTTCTTCCGGTTCCGCGGCGTCGAGATGGCCTCGACCAGGACGGACATCGGGGACCGGCCGACGCCGGAACAGGCGCGCTCGCTGATCGGGCCGCTCGCCGCGCAGTTCGTGCGGGAGGAGCTCGACGCGATCTACCTCGTCTTCGCGGAGTTCCGCAGCGTCCTCAGCACGCCTCCCGCGATCCGGCGCCTCCTCCCGGTGTACGTGCCCGAGGAGCGGCCGAAGCGTGAGCCGTACTACATCCTCGACCCCTCTGCAGAGGCGATCCTGTCGCACATCCTCCCCCTCTACCTGGCCAACGCCACGTACCGGGCGCTGGTGGAGACGGCAGCGGCGGAGCAGGGAGCGCGGCGCACGGCGATGAAGAGCGCCACCGACAACGCGGAGGAGTTCATCGGCGACCTGCGTCGGAGCTACAACCGGGCCCGCCAGGCGGAGATCACCCGGCAGATCGCCGAGATCATCGGAGGGGCCGAGGCGCTCGCCGAGTGAGACACCCAAGGAGCTCTTGAGGGAAATGGCTGAACAGAACGGAGCCTTCGGACGCGTCGTCCAGGTGATCGGGCCCGTGCTCGACGTCGAGTTCGATCCCGAGCAGATGCCCGAGATCTTCAACGCGCTGGAGCTGGAGTGGGCGGATGGGGATGGGACGCAGCGCCGGCTGGTGTGCGAGGTGGAGCAGCACATCGGGCGCAACCAGGTTCGGGCGGTGGCGATGGACTCGAGCGACGGCGTGCAGCGCGGCATGAAGGTGCGCGATACCGGCCAGCCGATCTCCGTGCCGGTAGGCGAGGCGCCACTCGGGCGGATCATCAACGTCCTCGGGGAACCCGTGGACGAGCAGGGACCGCTGGAGGTCGAGGAGCGGTGGCCGATCCATCGGGAGGCGCCGAAGATCGTCGATCTCGAGCCGAAGACGGAGATCTTCGAGACCGGGATCAAGGTGATCGACCTCATCGCCCCTTACGTGAAGGGAGGCAAGACGGGACTGTTCGGGGGGGCTGGGGTCGGCAAGACCGTGATCATCATGGAGCTCATCCACAACATCGCCCAGGAGCACGGCGGGCGCTCCGTCTTCTCCGGTGTGGGCGAGCGCACGCGCGAGGGGAACGACCTGTGGCTCGAGATGAAAGAGTCCGGGGTGCTGGCGGCCACCGCCCTGTGCTACGGCCAGATGAACGAGCCGCCCGGAGCGCGGCTTCGCGTCGGGCTCGCCGGCCTCACGATCGCCGAATACTTCCGGGATGTGGTCGGGCAGGACGTGCTCCTCTTCATCGACAACATCTTCCGCTTCAGCCAGGCCGGCTCGGAGGTGTCGGCTCTGCTGGGCCGCATGCCGAGCGCCGTGGGCTACCAGCCGACCCTGGCCTCCGAGATGGGAGAGCTCCAGGAGCGGATCACCTCGACGAGGAAGGGCTCGATCACCTCGGTGCAGGCGATCTACGTCCCGGCCGACGACCTTACGGATCCCGCGCCGGCGGCGGCGTTCACCCACCTGGACGCGACCACGGTGCTCTCCCGGCAGATCGCCGAGCTCGGTATCTACCCGGCGGTGGACCCGCTCGAGTCGACCAGCCGGATCCTCGATCCGCAGTACGTGGGCGAGCGGCATTACGCGGTGGCCAGCCGGGTACTGGAGATCCTGCAGCGCTACAAGGATCTGCAGGACATCATCGCCATCCTCGGGATGGATGAGCTGAGCGAAGAGGACAAGGTCATCGTCGGCCGGGCGCGCCGCATTCAGCGCTTCCTGTCGCAGCCGTTCTTCGTGGCGGAGCAGTTCACCGGCATCCCCGGTAAGTACGTTCCTCTCGAGACGACGATCCAGTCCTTCGAGCGCGTGGTGGCGGGCGAGGTCGACCACCTTCCCGAACAGGCCTTCTACATGGTCGGCGCCATCGACGAGGCGGAAGCGAAGGCGCGCGAGATGGAGAGCGCGGCGGGGTGAGAGAGGCGGGCGCGCGGCGCCTCAAGGTCAGCATCATCTCGCCCACCGAGGTGGGGTTCGAGGGCGAGGGCGAGAGCATCATCGCCCCCGCCTACGACGGGAAGCTGGGGATCCTGTACGGCCACGCTCCGATGATGGTGCTCCTCGGGGCGGGCGAGGTGGTCGTGCGAGACGGGACGGAGGTGCATCGGGTACGGGTGGCCCGCGGCTTCCTGCAGGTCATCGACAACCAGGTATCTGTGCTCGCCGAAGAGGTGGAGCCGCTGTAGTGGAGCCCCTGTGAGGGAGCGATCGCGTATGCGCTGTGGCGCCGGCTGGCTGGTCGCCTCCGCCCTTCTCGTCGGAGCGAGTGCCCTCCGGGCGCAGACGTTCGACACTCCCTCCTTCAATACGCCGTACGGGGAGGATGGGTTGGGGCTCTACCTGCTGTTTCAGAACGACGCCGACGACGTCGCCGGGATCCTGACCTGGCGCCAGTCGGGCGATGTGGTCGACCTCGGGCTCCGCGGCGGCCTGGTGGACGCGTTCGGCGAGGTGGGCCTGTTCGGCGGGGTGGATCTGAAGAACGAGCTCGTCGCCGCCGACGAGTCCTTCCCGCTCGACGTTGCCTGGGTAACGGGGTTCGGGATCGGGTTCGTGCCCGATGCCGGCCCGCGCGATCGCGACTTCGGGATCGTGCGAATCCCGGGCGGGGTATCGCTCGGGCGCGAGCTGAAGGTGGAGAACAGCGAGGTGATGCTCACTCCCTACCTCTACCCGAGGTTGGCGCTCGACATCCTCTTCGCGGACTTTGATGATGAGGATCTCCATTTCGACGTGGACCTCGGGATGGATGCTCAGTTCGCGGAGCGGTTCAAGCTCCGTATGGGCGTCACGGTGGGCGAGAACGAGGCGATCGGCTTCGGCGTCGCCTTCTGAGCTCCGGCCCGGGCGTGCTCCGGCACCGCACCACCGGGGAATGCTGCCTGAGAGCCCTCCCCGGTCGTTGACGGCATAAGGCTCGCCGGTTAGGTTTGCAGGTCGTCTCGCAAGAGGCGGGTAGCTTTTTGACAAGCAGGAGTGAGAGAGGGTGTGAAGGTGAGTGCCGAGAGGGCGCCGAGGCGTCTGACGTGGGGGGTCGTGTCGGGCGTTAGCCCGGTGCGGGCCTCCGAAGGATAGGTGGATCAAGCAAGGAAGGGCGCGAGGTGGATGCCTAGGCACAGGCCGGCGATGAAGGACGTGGCAAGCTGCGAAAAGCCGGGGGGAGCTGCAAGCGAGCGTTGATCCTCGGGTGTCCGAATGGGGGAACCCGGCCGGGGTCATACCCGGTCATCCCCGGGGGGAATACATAGCCCCGGGGAGGCGAACCGGGGGAACTGAAACATCTCAGTACCTCGAGGAAAAGGAAACAAGAGTGATTCCCTCAGTAGCGGCGAGCGAAAGGGGAAGAGCCCAAACCGTGCGGGCGTGACAGGCGGCAGCCGTTGCTCGTGCGGGGTTGCAGGGGTCGTCCGGGGGGATCTGCCGGTCCTCCGGGCCTGGCCGATCGGGGAGCGGAACAGCGCTGGAAAGCGCGGCCGAAGAGGGTGAAAGCCCCGTAGGCAAAGCCGGTCGGCGGGTTCGGGACGGCCTCCTGAGTAGGCCGGGACACGAGGAATCCCGGTTGAAGCCGGCAGGACCATCTGCCAAGGCGAAATACGAGCCTGTGACCGATAGCGAACGAGTACCGTGAGGGAAAGGTGAAAAGCACGCCGGGAGGCGGGTGAAAGAGAACCTGAAACCTCGTGCCTACAAGCGGTGGGAGGAGGCCGTACCTCTTCGGAGGTACGGCGCTCTGACCGCGTGCCTTTTGCATTATGATCCGGCGAGTTCGACCTGGCTGGCGAGGTTAAGCGGCTCAGCCGCGGAGCCGAAGCGAAAGCGAGTCTTAACAGGGCGCAGAGTCGGTCGGGCGAAGACCCGAAACCAGCGTGATCTATCCATGGCCAGGCTGAAGCGGGGGTAATGCCTCGTGGAGGGCCGAACCGTTGTGGGTTGAAAACCGCTCGGATGAGCTGTGGATAGGGGTGAAAGGCCAATCAAACCTGGAGATAGCTGGTTCTCCCCGAAAGATATTTCGGTATCGCCTCTGAGCGTAGACTGCGGGAGGTAGAGCACTGGATGGGCTAGGGCCCTTACCCGGGTACCAACCCCAACCAAACTCCGAATGCCCGTCAGTCGGTCTCAGGGAGGCAGGGCACGGGCGAGAATGTTCGTGCGCGAGAGGGAAAGAACCCAGACCCCCGGCTAAGGTCCCTAAGTGCGGGCTAAGTGAGAAAGGATGTGAACTTGCGCAGACAACTGGGAGGTTGGCTTAGAAGCAGCCATTCCTTGAAAGAGTGCGTAACAGCTCACCAGTCAAGCGGGTTTGCGCCGATAATGGTCGGGACTCAAGTCCGCCACCGAAGCCAGGGCTGCGGGGCTTCTTCGGAAGCCTTCGTGGGGTAGGGGAGCGTTGCCTGTGCAGCGAAGCGGGGCCGTGAGGTCTTGGCGAATATGCCATCAGCCCGTGGAGCGCAGGGAAGCGAGAATGCCGGAATGAGTACGCGAGAAACGGGGTGAGAACCCCCGTCGCCGAAAGCCCAAGGGTTCCTGAGCCATGTCGATCAGCTCAGGGTCAGTCGGCCCCTAAGGTGAGGCCGAGAGGCGTAGCCGATGGGAAACGGGTGAAGATTCCCGTACCGCTCGTTCTTCGTTTGAGCCTGAGGAGGGACGCAGGGATGGCAGGTCCGTCGGGCGGTGGAGCTCGATGCAAGGAGGTAGGCGTTTTCGGGGAGGCAAATCCCCCCGTTTAGCCGAGATCCGATGCCGAAGGGGTCTTCGGACCCCGCCAAGGGACCGTAAGAACTGCCGAGAAAAGCTTCGCAGGCGAGATGGACGGGCGACCGTACCGCAAACCGACACAGGTGGGCGAGGCGAGAAGCCTCAGGCGCTCGAGTGAGTCTTGGTCAAGGAACTCGGCAAAATGTCCCCGTAACTTCGGGAGAAGGGGAGCCCGTGGTAGGTGAAGCCGCTTGCCGGTGGAGCCGAAGCGGGCCGCAGAGAATCGGCCCAAGCGACTGTTTAGTAAAAACACAGGTGTCTGCGAAGTCGTCAAGACGACGTATAGGCACTGACGCCTGCCCGGTGCCGGAAGGTTAAGTGGAGAGGTCAGCTCCCGGGAGCTTGCTCCTGGGGGCGAAGCTTTGAAACGAAGCCCCGGTAAACGGCGGCCGTAACTATGGATTAAGGACCACTGTAGTTCCGTTAACAAATCTGGCTATATGCTGGGACACCCGAATGAAGCGCCGGTACTCGTCACTGGGTTGACCTCGTGTTGAGGCGATCGAAGAGGGTGGCAGTGAAAATCCGACGTGGACGGGCAATCAGCAGGAAAGGCTCGAGCAATGCCTAGGGTCAACCAAGTCCCGGCGGAGATTGGCTGGTATCTGGCCGGCTTCGCCGATGGGGAAGGAAGCTTCAACGTGAGCTTTCGGCCACGAAGCGACTACAGTTTCCCATGGAAAGTTTCTCTCTGCTTCAATATCTCCCAGCGTGATCCGGTCATTCTGTCGCTTTTCAAGCGACACTTGGAATGTGGGACCATGCGTCAGCGACGGGATGGAGTCTGGTATTACGAGGTTAACAACGTGAACACCATCCTCCAGAACGTCATTCCCTTCTTCAGGCGATTCAACTTTCGATCGGCGAAGAAGAAGCGAGACTTCGCGAAGTTCGTGAAGCTGGCGGAGATCATGAAGGAGAGGCGGCATCTCACACACGAAGGGATCGAAGAGATCCTGGAGATTCGCCGCGACATGAACGACGGTGGGAAGCGGAAGTATGCGGACGAGGAGATCCTGGCCCGGTTCGAGAATCCTCAGAGACTGTACGCCAGACCGCTGAATCCCGATAGCGGATGAGACAGTCCGGACTGCATGGCAACATGCAGAGCATGGCAGAAATGACCATGCCCGGCGTCGCGATCCCAATGGCGGCGCTGAGTAACAAATCGAACGGTCCTAAGGTAGCGAAATTCCTTGTCGGGTAAGTTCCGACCTGCACGAAT
>JBHIAV010000039.1:0-27048 GCA_046758745.1 Gemmatimonadota bacterium | reverse complement strand
ACCACCAGCCCCGCTCCCAACAGCCAGGAACGTCCTCGGCCTGCCATCACGAACGATCCCCCTTCGAGTCCTCTCCTTCCTTATCCCGCTTGTCCCGCCGGGCCCGCTCCTTCTCCTCCTGCTTGCGCAGGAGCTCCCGGTAGCGCTCGACCTGGTCGGGTTCGAGCACGACCTCGATCTCCCCGCGCACCGAGTCCACCAGGGCCTCGTACCTCGGGCGAAGGCCCTCCCACAGCCGCTCGAAGCGCTTCCTCGACCGCTCGAGGATGGGGGCGATCGTCGCCCGCTGCTCCGCCGTGAGGCCAATGTCGTCGGCGAAGCGCTCGATCACCGTTTGATGCCCCCTCCTCTCCGCCGCCGACTCCTCGGCCTCCGCCGTCCCGGTGCCGGGCCACAGGCGCTCTCCCGCCACGCCCGCCGCCGCTCCCGCGGCGAAGGTGAGCAGCAGCAGCAGCGCCACCCGAGCGCGCGAACGCACGGTGGTCCTACCGCTCCCCGGCGTAGATGGCCGCTGTCAGCACCAGGTCTGCCCCTGAGGCCGAGTCCGCGGTCAGCACCGGCGGGAGGAGCTCGTTCGGAGATGCCGCCACCAGCTCTTCCACTCGGGGCGGGCCCTCGGCCCTCGTCGCGGGAGGGCCGGCGCGGTACGCGAGAGCTCCGAAGAGCAGGGCCAGTGCCGCCGCCGTCGGCGCGAGGAGCGTGGCCCATCCCGACGCCACCTCCCACCAGCTGCCCCGGCAGCGCGCCGTGAGCAACGGCTGTGCCTCGGCCAGGATGGAGCGGCGAAGCCGCGCGCGCGTCATGTCGTCGGGGCGCAGCGACTCCAGCCACTCCGGGAAGCCCCGGCCCGCGTCGCTCGGGTCAGTCATTCGCTCTCTCCTCGTCCTTCGGTTCCTCGGGGCCGAGACCCGGTCCGAGCAACTTCCAGAGCGCCCTTCGCGCGTGGTGAACATGCGCTCTCGACGTCCCCACCGCGATTCCGAGCACTTCCGCCACCTCCCGGTGGCTGTAGCCCTCCAGGTCGTAAAGCGTCACCGCCATTCGCTGCATCTCGGGCAGCTGCTCGAGCGCGTCCAGCACCTGCTCGCGCGCCACGCTCCGCTCCATATCGCGCGCCGGATTCGAGGAACCCCGTGCGGCGGCCGGGATCGGCTCGTGGGCGCGCAGCATTTCCCGCCGCCGCAGGTTGAGGCACGAGGTCCGCAGGACCCGGTAGAACCAGGGACCGAACAGACTGCCGGGCTGGAGGTGATCGATCCGTTCCAGCGACCGGATGAAGGCGCTCTGCACCGCGTCCTCGGCGTCGTGATGGTCGTGCAGGACGGAGAGCGCGATCGCGTAGGCCGGCTCCAGGTATCGCTCGACCAGCGAGCCGAACGCCGCTGTGTCCCCGCCTTGCACGGCCCGTACCAGGGCCTGCTCCGTTGGCAGCTCGCCCTTCCGGCTCCGCTTCAACGGCACCGGCCGACCTCGTTGGCGGACCGAGGCCCCCTGCGCACATATTCCCTTCGGCCATGCGGATGAGCCTCGCCGTGTCGCACCACTAGTAACACGCCTCTCGACGCGTGCGTTGCACCCCGTTTAACGCCCGGACGGCTCGCGACGTCCATGGGATGCGACGTCGAGCGGGCCGTGAGCGCGGGTGGCACCACTCAGGAGGAGCCCGGATCGTGAAGGTCGGTGAACAGCCTCCCGCACGATGCTAGACGAATCGCAGGCCGTCGAGCTCGCACGTCGGGGAGACGATTCGGGCTGGAAGCTCCTGTACGACCGGTACGTGGATCTCGTGTTCCGCCTGGTGATGCGCGTGGTCGGAAATCATGCGGCGGCCATGGACGTCGTGCAAGACACGTTCGTGCGAGCCGCTGCCGGCATCGGGGGGTTTCGTGGAGAGGGGAGCTTCCGGGGCTGGGTGGCCAGAATCGCGATCAACGAGGCGCACACGGCAGTGCGGAGGCGAACGAGGCGCCGCGAGGAGTCCCTGGACGATGCGGATCCGGTGGACTCCGCGGCGCTGCCCGATGAGCGAGCGGAACGCGCCGACCTGGCGCGGCGCGCCCTGGAGTTCGCGAGGGCGCTCCCCGAGAAGCAGCGGGAAGCGCTGCTCCTGCGGACGACGGAGGGGCTCTCGTTCGCCGAGATCGCCGCGATCCTCGACACCAGCGAGGGTTCGGCCCGGGTGAGCTATCACCACGCCCTGCAGAAGCTGCGGACGCACATGAGCGGCCTGAGCGAAGGGGCCCGCGAGAGGCCGGTGAGGCGAGGACGGCATGGATGATCTGAAGGTGACGATTGGAGACGGGGGAGAGGCAGGCCACGTGTCGGATCGACTTCCCGAGTTCGTACGGGGCGCTCTCCCGGAGGGGGAGCGCGTTCGGATCGAGCGGCACCTGACCGCGTGCGCGAGCTGCCGGGGAGAGGCGGAGGTCGTAGGCCTTCTCGCGGAGGCGCCCCTGCCACGGCTGTCGAGCGGCGAGCGCGCCTGGCTGAGCGGGGAGGTCGAGCTGCGCCGCAAGCGTGCGGCTCGGTCGTGGCGGGCCGGGGCGTGGCGGGCGGCGGCGGTGATCGCTCTTCTGCTCAGCGGGGTGGGGGTGTGGCGCGTGGTGGCCGGTACGAATGCGGTGGCGGAGTGGTCCGTCGCCGCCACGCTCGACGCATGGCAAGAGGATCTCGAGGAGCTGCAGCTCGGGGGGCCCGACGTACGATTCGTGCTCGGCGTACCGGAGCCGGCGGAGCCGAATGGGGACCCGGCTTGGGAGCTGATGGAGGCATCCGACGTGAATGGTCTGGTAGGGCCGTGGGAGGAGGTACGATGAGAACGACGACCGGGTGCGGCCGTGTGGGACGCCGGCTGGCCGCCATGCTGGCGCTCGCTCTCCTCGTCGTGGTGCCGGTCGCGGCCGGCGCCCAGGAGGTCGACGATCCGAGGGCGGTGTCCGACCGGGTCGCGGAGCTGGAGCGCCGCTTCGTGCGTCGGGTGAGCGAGGCTCTGTCGCTCGATGAGGACGGGAGACACCGGTTGGCGAGGACGCTCGAGGACACCCGGGCCGAGCGACGTCGCGCCGCCGAGCGACGGGCCGCCGTGCGGCGGGAGCTGGCCGATCTCGTGGCGGCTCCGCACCCCGACGAGGCCCGCGTCGCCAAGCTGCTGGACGAGTGGGCCGGGCTCCAGCTCCGCGAGGCCGAGATCTTCCGCCAGGAGCAACGCCGGCTCGCCGAGTTCCTCTCCCCCGTGCAGCGCGCCCGCTTCGTCTATCTGCGCCAGCGATTCGCGCAGGCCGCGGCCGGCGCGGAGAGGGATCGGCGACGGCGACCGGGCGCACGGCCGGAGGGGAGACGGCGCCCGACGGCAGCCCAGGAGCGCGCGCCGGTCCGCCATCCCGAGTCGCGACCGGGCCCGCGGGACCGTTGAGCCGTGCGGGGCGCTCGGCGGGAGCCGGGCGCCTGCTCGGCGCCCACGTCTCGACGGCCGGCGGCGTGTGGCGGGCGCCGGCCCGGGCCGACGAGATCGGGGCCCGTGCGATGCAGATCTTCACACGACAGCCACAGCGCTGGTCCCATGCGCCCCTCACCGACGAGGAGGTCACCTCGTTTCGCGACGCGTTGGCGACGAGCGGGGTACGCCTCGTTGCCTCGCACGACAGCTACCTGATCAACCTGGCCACGCACGACACGCGGCTCTTCCGGAAGTCGGCCGCCGCGTTTCGCGCGGAGCTCGAACGCTGCGTACGCCTCGGGGTCCACTTGCTCGTCACGCACCCCGGGTTCGCGACGGCAGGCGACCGCCCCTCCGCGCTGCGGCGAAACGCCGCCGCCGTCGCCGAGGCGCTCGCCGATGTGCCCGGCGCCACCGCCGTCCTCTTCGAGACCACCGCCGGGAGCGGTACGGCTCTCGGCTGCCGCTTCGAGGAGATCGCCGCCCTCCTCGATGCCGTCCCCGAGGCCGAGCGCCGGCGGATCGGCGTGTGTCTCGACACCTGCCACGTGTACGCGGCCGGCTACGATCTGAGGGAAGAGTGCGAGGCGGTGATCGACGAGTTCGATAGCGTCGTGGGCCTCGGGCGCCTGCGACTTCTCCACCTCAACGACTCGGTGGGGGCGCTGGGCAGTCGTCGTGACCGTCATGCCCACATCGGTCACGGGATGCTCGGCGAGCGCGCGTTCGCCGCGATGCTGCGCAACCGGCGGATTCGCTCCGTGCCGGGAGTCCTGGAGACCCCGAAGAACGGAGACGCGGTGATGGCAGATCGACGGAACCTCGCCGCTCTCAGGCGCCTGGCGAGGGGGCGCCCGCGAGGAGTCGAGCCTGCCCGGGCCTTCCGGCCGATGCGCTGAGTGGCGGAGGCCTATGCGGCCCGGGTCGCGCACGTGCAACGCGGGGTCCGGCGGCGGCCCCGGCCGCTCCGCTTGCTCACCGACCCGGGGCGGGCCATCTTGAGCCGAGCGACGTCTCGACTCGATTCCCGGACGAAACATGAACGACGAACCCTCGCTCAAGGCGGGGACGACCGCGCTGAGGAGCGATCTGGAGGTTGCGGCGCGCACCCTGCTTTCGGAGCGGCTCCGCTCGCTCGAGCGTTCCCTCCATCGGGAACTCGACATCGGCGACATCGTGCTTCGTCCCACGCGACCGGCCTCCCGGCAGCACCTGTTCGAGGAGGCGTGCGAGCTCTACTGGAACGAGCTGAGCTGGGAACAGATCACCGACGAGGAGATGTACGAAGAGGGCGAGCTGACGGAGATGATCTTCCCGGGCCTGCTCGCCCTCATCGATGCCTTCCTTCCTCACTCCCGGAACGGTGAGCCGGATCGAAACAGGGAGCATCGCGACGTCGCGCACGACTTCCTCCTGTGGCTGGCGGGCCGGCTCGTGGAGCTGCGAAACACGCCGCCTGAAGATGCGAGCGACCGGCAGCGTCTGCGCAGGGAAGAGAGGATCACCGACGAGCTGATCGATCTGATCACCTACCGTCTCTACTCCCTCTCGGACGAGGAGATCGCCCGCCTGCAGGCGTGAGCGCCGGGCCGGCGTCGCCCCCCAGCCCTTCGCTGGACACCCCCGAAGGCCCACGATACATTCGCCCGCAGCCGATCCCATCGGCTTCGCGATTCACCTTCCACGAGCAAGAGTTCACGTGAGATCCATTGTCTGCATCAAGCGCGTCCCGGACACGGAGACGCGGATCCGGATCGCCCCGGACGGCACGAGCATCGACGCCGCCGGTGTGAAGTACATCATGAATCCGTACGATGAGTTTGCTCTCGAAGAGGCAATCCGCCTCAAAGAGGCCGCCGGGACGGGTTGCGTAACCGTCCTCACCGTGGGGTCCGATGAGGCGAAGGAGACGCTGCGCTCCGGCCTGGCCATGGGTGCCGACGACGCCGTCCTCCTGCGGGCGGAACCGGGGCTCGACGGCCTCGCCGTCGCCCAAGTGATCGCCGAGGCGGTGTCCGACCGCGAGTTCGACCTCCTGCTGTTCGGGAAGCAGGCGGTCGACGACGACAACATGCAGGTTCCCGGGATGGTGTCGGAGCTCCTCGAGCTCCCGTGCGTCACCGTCGTGGTGGAGCTCGAGATCGAAAACGGTCGCGCGGTAGCCCGCCGGGAGGTCGAAGGCGGGCACGAGGTGGTGGAGTTCGCCCTCCCCGCGGTCGTGGCGGCTCAGAAGGGGCTCAACGAGCCGCGCTACCCCAGCCTGAAGGGGATCATGGCGGCGAAGCGGAAGCCGCTCGAGGAGAGGGACGTCGAGCTTCCCGCGTCCAGGCTCCGGCTGCTGGGGCTCAGCGAGCCGTCCCCTCGTCCGCCCGCCCGGATCCTCGGCGAGGGCGCGGACGTCGTACCGGAACTGATCCGGCGGCTCCGCGAAGAGGCGAAGGTGCTGTGACAGGGCGGGTTCTGGCATACGCAGAGATGCGCGAGGGCGTGCTCCGTGGCGTGGCCCGGGAGACCGTGTCGGCGGCGCGCCGTCTGGCGGATGAGCTGGGCGGCGAGGTGGATGTCCTGGCGCTCGGCGGCTCGGGGGCCGCCGAGACCGTCGCGGAGCTCGCCGGCTACGGGGGCGATCGGCTGTTCGTGGCCGAGGATGAGTCGTTCCGGCACTACCATCCGGAGGCGTCGGTTCGCGCGATCGAGGAACTCGCCGGGCGCGAGAGCTACGCCGCCCTTCTCTTCCCCGCGTCGGCGCAGGGGAAGGATCTCGCCCCCCGTGCGGCGGCCAGGCTGGACCGCGGGCTGGCGACGGAGGTGACGGAGATCCGGGTCGAGGATGGGGAGCTCGTCGTCACCCGGCCGCAGTTCGCGGGGAAGGCGTACGCGCGTCTACGCTTCACGGAGACCCCGGCCCTCATCAGCCTGCGGCCCAACGTCTTCCTTCCGGAGCGCCGCGATGGCGGCGGAGCGATCGAGCGCCTCGAGGTGGCATCCTCGCCGTCGAGGGTCCGCGTGAAGGGCATCGAGCGGGGCGAGCGGGACGCCCTGGACGTGTCGGAGGCCACCGTCGTCGTGTCGGGGGGACGCGGGATGCGCGATCCCTCGAACTGGCACATCCTGGAAGATCTGGTGGACGCTCTCGGACCCGGCGCCGCCCTCGGGGCCAGCCGCGCCGTGGTGGACGCCGGGTGGCGACCCCACTCGGAACAGGTGGGACAGACGGGGAAGGTGGTGTCACCGAACCTCTATTTCGCCGTCGGCATCAGCGGCGCCATCCAGCACCTCGCCGGAATCCGCACGGCCAAGGTCGTGGTGGCGATCAACAAGGACCGTGAGGCGCCGATCTTCGACATCGCCGACTACGGCGTGGTGGGCGATCTGTTCGAGATCGTCCCGCGCCTGGCCGAAGAGGTGCGTCAGCTGCGGGAATCTCGGGTGTAGGGCGGCATCTTGGCAGCCAGGACCCGTCGCCCGCCATCCGCAACGCCCGTGGAGGCGATCCCCGCCCGCGATCTCCTGCTCATCTCCGCGGCGCCGCTGGCGGCGGCTATCGGCCAGGTGCTCGCCCCGACCCTTCTCGGGCCCTACTCCCGGCTCGTGTGGCTTCTGGCCCTCGTCCCGGTCTTCCTGCTCACGCGGTACCGCGGGTGGAACGGCGCCGGAGTGGCTCTGGTGGGGAGCGTCGGTCTGCTCCTGCTCGCCGAGGCGCTGACGGCACTGCCGCGCGGGATGCAGATCGACTGGCCCGCCGTCGGCGCCGTGGCCGTCGTGCTCGCCTCGGTGGCCCTCGGGGCGGGCCTCGAGTGCCAGTGGCGTCGGGACCGATTTCCGCTCGCGCCCGTGGGGGGGCTTCCGGGCCGGGCGGAGGCCGAGGCTCTCCGGCATCTCCCGGACCGAGAGGTCATCGAGTTCCTGCTCGTCAAAGCGTTCTCTGGGGCGAAGCGCGAGCCCCCGCTGGCGATCGTCCTGATCGAGATCGATCGGCTGGAGGAATACGCCCACATGTACGGTGAGGAGGCGGCCTATCAGGCGCTCGGCCTGATGGCCGAGGCTCTCAGCCGTCACACGCGCAGCATGAACGTGTTCGGGCGCTTCGGCGCCTATTCCTGCATGGTGCTGCTCGCCGGCGAGGATCTCGCGGGCGCGCACGCCTTCGCCGCCCGTCTGCTCCGGGAGATCGAGCGCTACCGGGCGCCATGGAACGGTAGGATCCATCTGAACGCGGGCGTGGCGGGTTTCGAGCCCGGCCTCGCCGGACCTGGCGACCTGGTCCAGCGGGCGGAACGGGCGCTCGAGACGGCGCGGGGGATGGGCGGGAGCCGGTGCGTGGTGTACGTCGGCCACCACACGCCGGAGCCGGAGGTGAGAGGGATGGTGATTCTGCGACCGGATGGTCAGGTGAAGGAGGTCCACCGGGCGGTCTGACCGCGGCGGGTGCCATCGCCGGCCGAGTCGTTCCCCGCCGCGGCGGGTGCGCTCGGGGATGCTCGCAGCGCCCGGGGCCCGCTCCGGCGCGAAGAAGCGAGCGGCGACCTCGCTCTACCCCGCCGCCCGGAGGATCGCGCGCCGCGCCACGACGGCGGCCATGGCGCGACGATACTCGTGCGAGGCGTGAAGGTCGGACTGGACGCCATCGAGCGCCGCGGCGCCCGCCTCGCACGCGCTCTCCACGGCGGCTGGGTCCAGTGCAGCCCCGGCCAGCGAACCGAGGCCGCCGAGACGGACCGGGCCCATCCCCACGCCCGTGAGGGCGACGGTCGCCGACCGGCACGTCTCCCCATCCATCTCGAGGACGGCCGCCGCGCCCACCAGGGCGAACCCCGAGGCCTTCTGCACGAGCTTCTCGTACGCGCCCTTCGAGCCCGAGGCGATCGGTACCCGTACGGCGGTGAGGATCTCGCCGGGCTCGAGCGCGGTGGCCCACACGCCCCGGAAGAACTCGGCGACCGGAATCTCGCGGGAGCCGGAGCGGCCACGCGCTATCATCGTGCACCCGAGCGCGACGGCCGCCGCCGGCACGTCGGCCGCCGGATCCGCATGTGCGAGCCCCCCGCCGAAGGTGCCCCGGTTTCGCACCTGCATGTCCCCGACCGCGGCGGCCGCCTCCGCGAGCGCCCGGGCGCCATCACGAAGCAGCGGGGAGCTCGCCACCTCTCGATAGGTGGTGAGAGCGCCGATCTCGACCCCCCCGTTCGTCTCCCTCACGTAACGGAGGTCGTCCAGCCGTCGCAGGTCCACGAGGGTGCCGGCTCCTCCGAGCCGCAGCTTGAGGATCGGGATCAGGCTCTGGCCGCCGGCCAGCACCCTCGCGTCCGGGTGCGCCGCGAGCAGATCGATCGCCTCATCCAGGGAGGAAGGGGCGAGGTAATCGAAGTCAGCCGGGTGCATCATGCCTCCTCATACAGGGCCGGGTGGAGGCCTTCCTCGTTCGCGCGGCGTCACGGGATCGCTCGAATCCACTCCTCACCTTTCACCTCACCCCGCGTCACCCCGCCGACCGAATGACGCGCCAGATCTTCTCCGCGCGAGCCGGCATGTCGAGGTGGCGGATGCCGAAGGGTGACAGGGCGTCCACCACCGCGTTGATGATGCAGGGCGTTCCGGCGATCGTGCCGGCCTCCCCGGTCCCCTTCGCGCCGAGAGGGTTCACGGGCGTCGGGGTGGCCAACCGGTGCAGCTCAAAGGATGGGAGGTGGGCCGCCCGCGGGACCGCGTAGTCCATCAGGCTTCCGGTCAGAAGCTGGCCGCTCTCGTCGTACACGGCCTCCTCGTACAGCGCCTGCGCGGCCGCCTGCGCGATCCCACCGTGCAGCTGCCCGTCGACGATCATCGGGTTGATCACGTTCCCGCAGTCGTCCACCGCGATGTACCGTCGGATCGCCGGCTCGCCCGTCTCCCGATCGATGTCGATCACGCACAGGTGCGCCCCGAACGGGTAGGTGAAGTTGGACGGCTCGAAGAAGTGCGTCGCCGCGAGACCGGGCTCCATGCCGGGCGGGAGCTCCCGGGCCAGATAGGCCGCGTTCACCACCTCCATGAAGCTCACCCCCCGATCCGGGACACCCTTGATGTGGAGCCGGTCCCCCTCGTACACCACATCCTCGGGGTCCGCCTCCAAGAGGTGTCCGGCGATGGCGCGCGCCTTCTTCCGCACCGTCTCGAGCGCGAGCGACAGAGCGGCTCCCCCCACCGCCTGGCCGCGCGACCCGAAGGTTCCGATCCCCTCGGGCACGTTGTCCGTGTCGCCGTGCGCCACCTCCACATCCTCGAGTGCGACTCCCAGCCCGTCGGCCGCGATCTGGGCGAAGGTCGTCTCCTCGCCCTGCCCGTGCGGGCTGATCCCGGTCTTCACCACCACCCGGCCCGTGCGCCGAACCTCCAGCGTGCATGCCTCCCACCCGCCGGCCGACATCGCCGCCGAGGGCCCCATCCCGCACACTTCGACGTACGTGGAGAGCCCGATCCCCATCAGCTCGCCCCGCTCGCGCCTCTCCACCTGCTCGCGTCGCAGCTCCTCGTACTTCGCCATCTCGAGGAGCTTCGCCAGGGAGGCCTCGTAGTTCCCGCTGTCGTAGGCGAGGCCGGTACACGTGGTGGCGGGAAAGGAGTCCGCCGGGATGAAGTTGCGCCGCCGAACCTCGGCGGGATCGAACCCCGTCTCGGCCGCGATGAGGTCCATGACGCGCTCGATGATGAAGGTCGCCTCCGGCCGCCCCGCCCCCCGATAGGCGTCGGTGGGCGTCTTGTTGGTGAACACGCCCTTGAGGTTCACCGAGATGTTCTCCAGCCGGTAGCAGCCGGGGAGCATGAGCACGGTGAGGGTGGGGACCACCGGCGTGAGGAGCTGGTGGTACGCCCCGAGGTCCTGGAGGAGACGCGCCTCGAGCCCGAGCAGCCGCCCCTCCCGATCGGCCGCGATCGTGACGTCGGCCAGCTGGTCGCGACCGTGGGTCGTCGCCAGGAAGTTCTCGCTCCGCGTCTCCGTCCACTTGACCGGTCGACCGAGGGCCCGCGCGAGGTGGGCGATCAGCGCCTCCTCGGCGTAGAAGTTGAGCTTGCACCCGAATCCCCCGCCCACCTCCGGCGCGATCACGCGCACGCGGTGCTCGGGGAGGTCGAGGACGAGGGCGAGCAGCATGCGGAGAAGGTGCGGGATCTGGGTGGTGGACCACACGGTGAGCTTGCCGTGCCCGCGGTGGAAGTCGGCGATCACCGACCGAGGCTCGATGGCCACCGGGACCTGTCGCTGGTTGTAGATGCGCTGCTCGATCCTGACCGGGGCGCTCCCGAGCGCGGCATCGAAGTCCCCGGCCTCGAGGGGGAACTCGAAGGCCACGTTCGTGCCAAGCTCCTCGTGGACGAGCGGCGAGCCGTCGGCGATCGCGTTCTCGAGGTCCACGACGGCGTCGAGCTCCTCGTACTCCACCTCCACGAGCTCCGCCGCATCCCGCGCCGCGAAGGGGCTCTCGGCGACCACGGCGGCCACGGCGTCCCCCACGTATCTCACCTTGTCGGTCGCCAGAGCCCGGTGCGGCGGCTCCTTGAGGTTCTCGATGCTGTGAGAGACGGGGAGACCGGCGATCCGCCCTTCCAGGTCGGCGCCCGTGGCCACGGCCAGCACGCCAGACTCTCTTGCTGCCGGGGAGGTGTCGATCCGCGCGATACGGGCGTGCGCGTGCGGGCTGCGAACGATCGAGCAGAACGCCGTTCCGGGGAGCGTCACATCGTCCGTGTACACCGATGCTCCGGTGAGGAGGCGCGGGTCCTCCTTCCGACGGACCGGCCTGCCGATCAGCTTGGGCACGGTACCAGGCGTCATCTCACCCCCCCATCTCGGCGCCCGCACGCCGCACCGCCCTGACGATGTTGTGATAGCCGGTGCATCGGCAGAGGTTGCCTTCCAGACCGTCGCGGATCTCGGCCTCGCTCGGATCCGGGTTCCGGGCGAGGAGCTCCGCCGCGGCCATGATCATCCCGGGGGTGCAGAATCCGCACTGCAGCCCGTGATCCTCCCAGAAGGCCCTCTGCAGCGGGTGGAGCGCCCCGTCACCGCCTTCCGCATCGCCTTTCCCCTTCCACGTCGCGGCGAGCCCCTCGATGGTGGTGATCTCCGCCCGGTCCGCCTGCACGGCGAGCATGGTGCAGGACTTCACCGCGTGCCCGTTCAGGTGAACCGTGCACGCCCCGCACAGGCTCGTCTCGCACCCCACGTGCGTCCCGGTAAGCCCGAGGAGATCTCGAAGGAATTGCACGAGGAGGAGACGGCTCTCGACTTCACGCTCATAGGACCGGCCGTTCACCGTGACGGTTACGGCATGCTTCATTCGTTCCTCCTGAGGCGGGCCCGCAGGGCTTGCCCTCCACGGTCCGGTCGGCCGGCAGGTGGAGCGCGTCTTGGCGGTCGGTTCGAGAGACAACTAAGCTAAACGGCGTCGTTGGGGGGTACAAGCGAAGAACTGCCGAAGCTTCGCGGTGCGGGAGCGGGTCGACGGACCGATCCAGGATGCCGCGTGCGAGCCGCGGCCAACCGCGTGAAGGGCACCGATGAGCGTTGCCGAGATCTGGGACTCTCTCGAGGAATGGAGCGCCGCCGGGGCGCGGAGCGGCGTCGCCACGCTGGTGCGGGTTCGGCGCTCCGCTCCGCGGGCGCCGGGCGCCCGCTTCGCGGCCAGCGAGCGGGGCGAGCTCGCCGGCTCGGTCTCGAGCGGCTGCGTGGAGGGCGACCTGCACGAGCACATCCAGCAGGTGCTGGCGGACGGCACACCGCGCCTCCTCCACTACGGCATCACGGACGAGATGGCCGCCGAAGTGGGACTGGCGTGCGGAGGGGAGATCGACGTCCTCGTGTCGCCGCACGACCCGCACGACGTGGCGTGGCTCGAGGTCGGCCGCGTGGTGGAGGCCGGTGAGGCGGCCGTGATGGTCACCGGGCTGTCGGAGCGGGTCAGGGGGCGGCGGATGCTGGTGCGTCTCGACGGCCGGAGCTTCGGAACGCTCGGCGACGCGATGCTGGACAGGGAGGCCGCCGAGGCGACCGCCTCCCTGTTCGACACCGGGGAGACCCGCATCCTGGAGCTCCCCATGCCGTCGCCCGCCGAAGCGGTCGAGCTGTTCGTGGAGGCCTTCCTCCCGCCTCCGCGTCTGGCGATCGTCGGGGCGACACCGGTGGCCGCCGCTCTCTGCCACCTCGCGACCTACCTGGGGTTCTCCGTCGTCGTCATCGATCCGCGCGAGGCGTTTGCCCGCCACGACCGATTCCCCGACGCGACGGAGGTAGTCCGCTCCTGGCCGGAGGAGGGGCTCGAGCGGGCAGGGCTCGATCGATACCTGAACGTCGTGGTGCTCGCCCACGACCGGAAGCTCGATGTTCCGGCGCTCGCCGCCGCGCTCCGAGCCGGCTGCCTGTACGTCGGGCAGATCGGCGGCGGGCGAACGCAGCGGCTGCGACGCGAGGCGCTCGCCGAGCTGGGGTTCGGCGAGTCCGATGTGGACCGTATCCACGGCCCTGTCGGCCTCGACATCGGAGCCCGCGCCCCCGAGGAGATCGCGCTCTCCATCCTCGGCGAGATCCTCGCGGTCCGCCACGGAAAGCGGTGAGCGGGGGAGGTGAACCGGAAGAAGGACGCCGGGGAGAGGGCCGGGAGAGCCGCCGCTTCGGATGCAGCGCATCCCGGGAGGGGCACCGTCTCCGTCGCCGCGGTGATCCTGGCGGCCGGTCGGTCCACCCGGATGGGAAACGCGCACAAGCTACTCCTCCCGTACGGCGATGTCACCGTGATCGGCGCGGTGGCGCGGACCGCGGAGAAGGCGGGACTCTACCCGGTCGTGACGGTGGTGGGGCACGAAGCGCCGGCGGTGTGCGAGGCCCTGGTGGGAAGACGGGTGGAGGTGGTGACGAACCCGGCGTATGCGCAGGGACAGGGGAGCTCGCTCGCAGCCGGGATCGCGGCCGTCAGACGAAGGCCCGAGGTCGGTGCGGCGGCCGTTCTGCTGGCCGACGAGCCCGGTGTGCCTCTCGAGGCGATTCGCGCCGTGGTGGCCGTGTGGAGGGAGGGTGGGCCACCGGCCGTGCGGGTACGTTACCGTGACCGCCCGGGTCACCCGGTTCTGTTCGACCGGTCGCTCTTTTCGCGCCTCACCGCACTGCGGGGCGAGGGTGGCCTGCGGGCGGCTTCCGGTGGTCTCGAGGGGCCGGGTCTCTCCGACATGTCCGT
The DNA here is from genome assembly GCA_046758745.1 of Gemmatimonadota bacterium. Classification (GTDB taxonomy): domain Bacteria; phylum Gemmatimonadota; class Gemmatimonadetes; order Palauibacterales; family Palauibacteraceae; genus JBHIAV01. The sequence goes on along the minus strand of JBHIAV010000039.1, from coordinate 13,404 downwards.
GGGCGAGGTCGGGCTCGACCTCTACGCGCCGGTGGACATCGACACGCCGGCGGACCACGCCGCGGCGCTCGCGCGGCTGAGGCGGTGAACCGCCTCCGCTCCCCGCTGTTTCCGGCGGGCGGGATGGCCCGCCGCCACGCGCCACCGCTCCCGCTCTTTGCTCTGCTGGTGTCGCTGGCCGCTTGCCGGGCGGCCGATGCCCCGGGGGATCCCGTCGATGTGCTGTACGCCGGCTCGCTGACGGCTACGATGGAGAGCGCGATCGCTCCCGCCTTCGAGACGGTCACGGGACGCGTGCTTCGCGGAGAGCCGCACGGCTCGGTGGCCGCGGCGCATCAGATTCGGGAGGGTGTACGGCGGCCGGACCTCTACATCAGCGCGGACCCCGCCACGCTGCCGCTGCTCGGTGAGTACGATCCGGGGTGGGCGATCGCGTTCGCCGGCGGCGAGATGGCGATCGGCTACGGCCCGCGGAGTCGCTTCGCCGCCGGGCTCGATAGCGCGGCGGCGGGTCTTCTCCCGTGGTACGAGGTGCTCGGTCGCCCCGGCTTTCGCTTCGGCCGCACGGACCCCGCACTGGATCCCAAGGGCTACCGTACCGTGTGGATGTTCGAGTTGGCGGAGGAGCGATACGGGATCCGCGGGTTGGCCCGCCGCCTCCTGGAGGGGTGGGAGGGAAGCGGCCTGGTGTACCCGGAGCCACACCTCCCGGCGCGCGTCCAGGCGGGTGCGCTGGACGCCGGAGCGTTCTATCTCGCCGAAGGCCTCGCGCACGGCCTCCGAATGATCCGCCTGCCGCCGGAGGTCCATCAGGGCTCGCCCGCTCTGGCCGGGCTGTACGGCCGGCGCCGATTCGAGACGCCGAGCGGCGCCGCGGCTCGGGGCACACCGATCCTGTACGTGGCCACGATCCCTTTGAATGCGCCCGATCCGGTGGGGGGCCGGGCGCTCCTCGCCTTCTTGCTGGAGCCGGCCGGCAGGGAGCGGCTCGAGGAAGCGGGGTTTCCTTCGGTCGCTCATCTCATCGGGGACGCTGAACGGACGCCGCCGGCGTTGCGGGAGGCCGTCGCCGCGACGAACCGCGGCCGGTGATCGGTCGCCACGAGCGGCGTTGCGGAGCCCATCCTGATCCGCTATTTGCGAGGGCATGCGTGGGCGAAGGCTCATCGGCGTCGCCATCGTGGTCGTGTGGGTCGCCGTGCTCGGCTGGCACGTGAGGCGGGAGTACTACAGGCCGGCTGCCGAGCGTCTCGCCGAGGCGGCACGCACCCTCCCCCCGGGAGTGGCATACTACTCGCTCTTCCGTGGACGGAGCCGGGCCGGCTGGGGGCAGAGGGAGATGGATACCCTGCCCGCCGGGGCCGGCTTCGTGGTGCGCGAGAGATTGGACATCCAGCTTCCGGGTCTCGGGCCGGTCGGCCGCACCGAGGTGCGCGCGGAGGCCGTGCTGGATCCCGACCTCGCGCTCCGTTCCTTCACTCATGAGACGGTTACCGACCGGGAGCGCCGCTCCCTCAAAGGGGTGGTGGAAGGCGACTCGGTCCTCGACGTGAGCGTGGAGCGAGACGGTAGCGCCGAATCTCTCCGTCTTTCCGTCCGTGGAGGTGTGTCGCTGGCGAACGTGTGGCCGCTCCGGCTCGCGGCGCAGGGCGTGGCGGAGCCCGGCGACCGGTACGAGGTGCTCCTGTTCGATCCGGCCTCGGTCAGCGTGCGTCGGATCCGGCTCCATATCGTGGAGCGGGCGCCACGTGCCTACCCGGACAGCGCGGACCTCGATTCCCTGTCCAGGCGCTGGTACGTCGCCGGGGAGGACACCGTCTCGGCGTGGCGAGTGGAGCAGGAGGTGGCCGGCCTGCGGCTCGACACGTGGGTCGACGAGGACGGACGCCTTCTCAGCGGCGAGGCGGGTGCTCTGAGATTGGAGCGCACCGCGTTCGAGCTGGCCTTTTTCCATCGAGCCGGAGAGCCGCCGGCTCCCGCTGAGAGCGTCGGACGCGCGCCGGATCCAGCGACGCGAGAGAGGGAGGGAGAGGGGGATCGGCGTAGCGGAGGGACGGTGGATGAAGCTCCTGCGGAGGGGGAACGAGGATCGAACAGATCTCCCGGCCGGTGATTCTGCTCGAGCGCATCACGAAGCGGTACGGCTCGTTCACCGCGGTCGACTCGCTGGACCTCGAAGTGGGTCCGGGCCAGATCTACGGCCTGCTCGGGCCGAACGGGGCCGGCAAGACGACCACCCTCCGGATGATCGCCGGCATCTTGCGTCCCGACGGGGGGCGGGTGCTGATCGGGGGACACGATGTGATCCTCTCCCCGACCGCGGCCAAGAGACAGATCGGCTTCGTGCCCGACCGCCCTTTCGTATATGACAAGCTGACGGGCGGCGAGCTGCTCCGCTTCGCGGCGGGGCTGTACGGTCAGTCGGGACCGGAGGTCGAGTCGCGTATCGATGAGCTGCTTCGTCTGTGGGAGCTCGACGGGTGGAAGGACCAGCTCGTGGAATCGTACAGCCACGGGATGCGGCAGAAGCTGATCATCTCCTCTGCGCTGGTCCACCAGCCGCGGATCCTCGTGATAGATGAGCCGATGGTGGGGCTCGACCCGCGGTCGGCGCGGCTGCTCAAAGACCTTCTGCGCTCGTTCGCCGATCGCGGCGGGACCGCGCTCATCTCCACCCACACGCTGGAGCTGGCCGAGATCCTGTGCGATCGGATGGCGGTGATCGATCGCGGTCGGGTCGTGGCATCCGGAACGCTCGCGGACCTGCGCAGGATCGCGGCGGCGGACGGGGCCGACCTCGAGGAGCTGTTCCTGAGGATCACTCGTGGAGCGACAGACTGGGAGATCGCCCGCGTGCTCCGCGGCTGAGGTGGGCAAGCTTCTCCTCCTCCTCGGGCCCAAGGCGCGTTCCGTCCTCCGACGCGGCTCGGCGGGGGAACGCCGTGCGCTGCGCATGCTCCTTCTCCTCGCGGTGGGGGCCGCCGCCTGGTCCCTCATCTATCTGGCGATCTTCCGTTTCCTGCGAAACCTGCGTCACGTTCCCGACGTGGGACCGCTCCTGGCGTCGAAGCTTCTCGCCCTCGGCTTTCTCGTCTTCCTCGGCATCCTCCTTCTATCGAATCTGATCGCGGCCCTTTCGAGCTTCTTCCTCTCCCGCGACCTGCCGGCCATCATCGCGGCGCCCGTCGACTGGCTGGCCGTCTACCTGGCGAGGCTCACGGAGACCGTGGTGAGCTCGTCGTGGATGGTGCTGCTGATGCTCGCACCGATCTTGGCGGCGTACGAGCAGGTGTACGGCGGCGGCCCTGTGTTCTACGGCTTGGCGGCGATCGCGATCGCCCCGTTCCTGGTGATTCCCGCCGCGGTAGGAAGCGCGAGCACGCTCCTTCTCGTTCGCGTCTTCCCGGCCCGGCGGACCCGCGACCTGCTGGGGCTCGTCACGCTCGCGGCGGCGGCCTTTCTGGTCCTCGGACTGCGCGTGATCCGTCCCGAGCGGCTGGTTCGCCCGGAGGAGTTCCGTAACCTGGTGGATTTCCTCGCCGTCCTGCGCGGCCCTTCGTCGCCCTGGCTTCCCTCACAGTGGGCCGCCGACTCCCTCTCCGGTTTCCTGCAGGGCGGGCTCGACCCCTTCTTTCTCCTCCTGTTGTGGAGCACGGCGGGCGGCGTCGTCGTGTTGGGGGCGGCGCTTCACGGCCGGCTCTTTCCGGTGTGCTTCACCAGGGCACAGGAAGGGGCGGAGAACCGACTCGTTCGGACCCTCGGGTGGCGGGCGCTCGAGAGGCTGGGGGCGCCGCTCCGCATGGAGCTCCGGGAGCTGATGCTCAAGGACGTGCGGCTCTTCTTCCGCGACACGACGCAGTGGTCGCAGCTCATCATCCTCGCGGTTCTCATCGTGGTGTACGTGTACAACATCCACGTCCTGCCGGTCCGGTCCAGCGAGGCCATCGGGCGCTACCTGGTCGCCCTGGTGGGCTTCCTCAACCTCGCCCTTACCGGCTTCGTGCTCGCCGCCGTGGCGGCGCGCTTCGTGTTCCCCGCGATCAGCCTGGAAGGACGCACGCTGTGGCTGCTGCGCTCGTCGCCGACCGAGGCAGCGACGATCCTGCGCTCCAAGTTCTGGGTCGGCGTCGTCCCGCTTGCCCTGCTCGCCTTCGTCCTCACGGCTGTGACAGACGTTCTGCTCGGCGTCCGGCCCGGTATGTTGGTGCTCTCCGTCGCGTCCGTCGTGGGGCTGAGCTTTGCGTTCACGGGCCAGGCGCTCGCGTGGGGCTCCGCGTACCCGGAGTTCGAGATGGAGAACGCCGCGCAGATCCCCACTTCGGTGGGCGGCCTGCTCTTCATGCTTGGAGCGCTCGCTACGCTGGCGGCCGTGGTGGGTGGGCAGCTGTGGGCGCTGCGGGGCTATCTGGTCAGCGGGCTACCAGGGCGGGTGGCGCGGGATCCCCTGGCAGCCGAGGTCGCGGCGGCCCTCGCAATCACGCTGGGCGTGTGCGCGCTGGTGACCGTCCTCCCGTTCCGAGCCGCGGTGCGTCGCCTCGGGGAGATCGCCCGCTAACGAGGGGTCCGTCATCTCAGTCGACCGCCGTCGGCGCGCAGGAGTGCCGGAACTCCTCCAGCCGCCGACGGGCCTCCTCGATCTCGTCGTCCGTGAACAACCCCTCTTGCTGCGCGACGAGCAGCTCTTCGAGCTGGGACTCGGTGAGCAGTCCGAGTAGGAGCGCAGTTTCGCCGAAACGCCGGTCGGGCCTCTTCCGCTGCTCGAGGATGATCTGCGCCACATCCGCCGGCTCGAGCATCCTGCGCACGATGGCGACCGTGCCGATCGCGAGATGGCGTGGCACCGGAGCCTCGCGCGTCGTCTCGCCGGCGTAGAGGCGGCCCGTCCCCGCTATCGCTTCCGCGTCACCGGAAATGCCGACGAGGCGTCGGTCGCTCGCGCCCGCCACCGGCGTCCCCGCCCGCCCCCCGGCCAGCTCCGTGCGCCCAACGAGCTGCTGGAGAAGCTCCCAGTGCTCATCCAGCGTGGCCCGTTGTTCCTGTTGGTTGTGGAGGATGAAACGGATGCTCAGAAGGTGAAGAACGTACAGGCCGAGGATAGCCGCCGAGAAACCGAGGGTGCCGTCCCTTACCCACCACGCGACGCCGGCCACGGCCACCGTGATAAGCGCCACGGTGGCGAGGTATTGGACGCTCTCGAAAGAGCGACGGCTCATTCGCCTTCTCGGAAAGAGGAACCGTCTCCGGGGCACCGCACCACCCGCCGATCCCCACCGCATTGCACGCTGCGTGCCGGGTCGGAGGCGTGGGGCGGCCGCGCCCGCGCTCAGCGGCCACGCCAGATCATCCAGCTGTCCACCACATCCTCGCCGCGCACCACGTGATAGCGGTCGTAGCAGGCCACGGCGAGGCACGAGTGGTTGGGCAGGACTCGCAATCGCTCGCCCACCGGGAACGCGGCGCTCACCACCCCGTGCTCCTGGCTCAGGGAGACGAGCCTGGCGTCCGGACGCAGGGTCCCCCCGGCGTAGTCGTCGAACACTTCTCCGAAGGTTTGGCGCGTCACGTTGGTCGGCCCGGGGTCCTTGGAGAGCGCGAGCGCTCCGGCGTCGACGACGCACTTCCCGGAATCGGCGTGCGTGGAGACGACGCTGGTCAACACCGTCGCGGCGCAGTCGGACACGGCGCACGAGCCCAGCGCCGCCTGCGTGTAGTCGCACAGCGCGTAGTTTCCCGGTCGCACCTCCGTCACCCCGTCCAGCTTCTCGACCCTGGCCATGGCGGGCGTCGAGCCGACGCTGATGTGGCGTACCTCGACCCCCTCCTCGCGCAGGCGATGGGCGAACTCGGTCATGAGCCGCCGCTCGTCCTCCGCGATCGCCCGGATATGCTCCGGAGAACGCCCGTGATACGCATGGCCGGAGTGCGTGAGGATCCCCGCGAACTCGAAGCGCGAAGAGCCGTCCAGGGCGCGCGCCAGGGTAAGCGCGAGGGACGAGTCGGGATCCACCCCGGCCCTGTGGTACCCGCAGTCGACCTTGAGCCACACCCGGAACGGGGTGCCCGACCGCTCCAACGCATCGACCGCCTCCGGGGAATCGATGACCACGCCGAGCCGCACGCGCTCGCTGAGCCTCCGCGCCTCGTCGAGACGGCCGAGGATGAGGGGGAAGGCCCAGGTGATGTCGTCGAAGCCGTGATCGGCGAAGACGCTCGCCTCGTACAGCGTGGAGACCGCGATGCCCCGCGCCCCGATGGACTTCTGCGCGAGAGCGATCTCGATGCACTTGTGGCTCTTGATGTGCGGGCGGAGCGCCACGCCGAGCGAGTCGGCACGCTCCGACATGCGCAGGAGATTCCGCCCCAGCACGTCGAGGTCGAGGAGCAGGGCAGGAGTCGGCAGGTCGTAGATCGTCCGCATCCCGAGCAAAGCTATCACGGCCGGTCGACGCCTGTCACGACGGCGCTGGCTGGCCGTCTCCCGGAGTGGCATCGTCCACTCGGAGCGAATCGATGAGCAGACGCGCGAGAACGTATGGTGAAGGAGGCTGGATCACGGCCCGGGGGCTTTTTCTCGTCTTCGCGGCGCTACTCCTCGTCCTCTTCCTCCTTCCGCTCGCGCTCCTCCTGCCGGAGGTCTCGGCGGGGGAGCTCGCCGGTCAGCTGCGGCGGGGCGGGCTCGGCCGGGCGGTCGGCATCTCCCTGGCCAGCGCCACCCTCGCGACGTCGATCATGGCCCTGCTGGGGATCCCGAGCGGTTATCTCCTGGCCCGCAGCGAATCGCGGTGGGGATGGTTGGCGCGCGTCCTCGTTCTCCTCCCCACCGTGCTCCCTCCCGTCGCGGCGGGTGTGCTGCTCCTCAACGTGTTCGGACCAGCCGGGGTGGTGGGCCGCCTGCTGGAGGGATCCGGTTGGACCCTCATCAACGCCTTCGGGGGGATCGTGCTCGCGCAACTCTTCGTCGCGGCTCCCTTCGTCGTTCTCACCTCCGAGGCTGCCTTCCGCTCCGTGGATCCTCTCCTCGAAGCGGCCGCAGCGACGCTCGGCCGCACGCGAGGGGAGACGTTTCGCCGCGTGGCCCTGCCCCTCGCGCGGCACGGCGTCCTGGCCGGGCTCGCCCTCGCCTGGATGCGGGCGATCGGCGAGTTCGGCGCCACCGTCGTTCTCGCCTATCACCCTCACACCCTCCCGGTTTACCTGTGGCTGGAGCTGACCGGGCGCGGCCTGCGGGCCGCTCTCCCCGTGGCGCTCCTCGCGCTCCTCCTCGCCCTCGGTGCCCTCGGGGTGGCGCAACTCCTCATGCGCCGGGGGCCTGCTCTCGTCCGCCCGGGGCGCTCCGGTGTGCTCCGGGGGCCGGCGCAGGAGCGGGGGCCCGCCCGGGGGGTGGGGCCGCTCGAGCTGGCCGGCTCGCACGGTGGCCCGCGGCGCGCCACCGCGGCACGGCCGCTCGTGGAGGCGGAGCTCCGGTACCGGCTCGGCGCGTTCGAGCTGGACGTCGAGCTCCGAGCGGGGGAGGAGGTGCTCTCCCTGTTCGGCCCGTCCGGTGCGGGGAAGAGCACGCTCCTCCGCCTGCTGGCGGGCCTCGCCCGCCCGGACTCCGGCCGCCTCGTGCTGGTTGGGAGACCGGCCTTCGCTGACGGTCCTACCGGCGCCGTGTGGGTTCCGCCGCACCTCCGGCCGGTGGGGATGGTCTTCCAGGCGCACGCCCTTTTTCCGCACCTCACGGTGCGCGAGAACATCCTCTTCGCCGCCCCGTCCGACGGGGGAGAGGCCCGGGCTCGGGAGCTTCTCGCCCTCACGCGGCTCGAGGGCCTCGAGGCGCGCTATCCCGCCGAGCTCTCGGGAGGCCAGCAGCAACGGGTGGCGCTCGCCCGGGCGCTCATCCGCCGACCGCGCGTCCTCCTCCTCGACGAGCCCTTCTCCTCGCTCGATCAGAACATGAGAGAACGGCTGCATGGAGACGTCACCCGCATCCGGGAGGCGTACGGCCTGTGCGTGATCTACGTGACGCATGACCTGCGGGACGCCTGCTCGCTCGGCGACCGCCTGGCCGTGCTCTCCAGCGGGCGGATCGAGCAGGTGGGCAAGCCGCTCGACGTCATCCGTCACCCCGCGACGTACGACGTGGCCCGCTTCGTCGGCGTGCGGAACCTCCTACCCGCGGAGGTGACGAGTTCCGGCCCGGACGGACCCGTACTGAGGCTCGAGGGAGGCGTCGAGGTGGAGGCCCCCCCGGGCGTCCGGACGCTCCAACCGGGGCGGCGGGCCTTCGTGTGCGTGCGTCCCGAGGACGTGGTGATCCTGAAGCACGGGCAGCCTGTGCGGCCGCCCGCCGACGAGAACGTGCTGGCCGGTCGGGTCGCCGCGGAGCGCCTCCGGGGTGCCAGTTACACGCTGCATTTCCTCGTCGACACCCGGGAGGATAACTCCCTGCTGGTTCTGGAGATCGAGCTCCCAGTCCGCTCGTACGAGTCGCTCGGGATCGCGCGGGAGAAGCGATGGCGGATCTCCCTGCGCCGGAGCGCGCTTCACGTGATCCCGGGCGGCGGAGCGCCGTTCCCGTGATCCCGCGCGGCGGAGCGCCCGCCCGAGCTTCTGCCCTCCCGCCGGCGATGTGACGCTGGATCCCACCCGCTCGTCCTTCTCTGTGAGGCTCGTCAACCGGCTCGGGGGAGTCCAGAGCCGTCGGCGTTCGTGTGAAGCACAAGTGGAGGGGGAGGCATCATGCAGCGCTATCATCTACGCACCATCCTCGCGTCGTCCCTTCTGGCCGTGAGCGTGGTCGCGTGCGGCGACGGGCCGACGGGCACGCAGGGCACTACGCGGCTCACCGTCCTCCTCACCGACGACCCGGGCGACATCGAATACGCCTGGGTAGAGGTGAGCGAGATCACCCTGCAGGGGAGCGGCGGCACGATCACTCTTCTGGATGCGCCGACCGGGCTGATCGAGATGACCCAGCTGGCGAGCGGCGGAAGCGAGCCGATCGTCGAGGGGCTGGAGATCCCGGCGGGGACGTACACGCAGCTCCGCTTCGTCATCGGGAGGGGCGCCCTCCAGGTGGGCGGCCAGATCTACGCGTCGGAGGGTGTCTCGATGGAGGAGCTGGAGGAGGCCACCGGCACGTGGGCCGGCACCCTCAAGTGCCCGAGCTGCGCGCAGAGCGGGCTCAAGGTGAATCTCCCCGGAGGCTCGATCACACTGGAGAGCGGTCAGCAGATCGTCGTGGTGGACTTCGACGTGAGCCAGAGCTACGGCCGCCAGGCGGGCAAGTCCGGCATGTGGGTGATGCACCCGGTGATGCAGGCGAGCGAGTTCACCGTGACCGGATCGATCCTCGGCACCGTGTCGATCGGTACGGACGCGGGCGGAGCGCCTCTCGTCTCCTTCCCGCTCTCCTGCGGAGGAGGGGACCTGGCCGAGGCCGACCTGCTGTCGCTCTTCCTCCCGCGCGCGACCTCCGGTGAGCTGGTGAAGTCCGGCACCACCGACGGTGACGGCAGCTACCGGATTCTCTTCGTGCCCCCCGGCTCCTGGGAGATGGGGCACGCCTCCGCGATCGAGCTCGGGAACGGCGACAGCGTCTCGTTCTCCGACGTGGGGGTGACGCCGGGAACGGTCGAGGTGACGTCCGACGGCGTCGCGATGGCGGATTACGTGATCGGCGGCGCAGCTTGCGTGACGGCCGGAGGTTGACGACGTGAGCAGCCCCCCGATCGTGAGGAGGTTGACGAACGGCGCCTCCGATCTTAAGGGGAAGCCGGCCCTCCGTCGGGGGTGGCGCGCCGGAATCCCTCGATCCGGGTTCGATGGCCGGAGGGCGCACCGTTCCGCCGGAGCCTCCCCCGCGGGGTTCCGGCGCGTTTCTTGTACGGAGGTCCCGCGACGGTAGTCTTCCTGTGACCTTCGACCGCGGGGAGTCGTCCCATTATACAGGACTCGGTCGATCGCCAGCCGCCGGGTGCCCGGCGGGAGGACGTCGAGGTCGTGCGCGCGGTTCTCGGCGGAGAGGTGGAGGCGTACGGGATCCTCGTACGTCGCTACCAGGACTTGCTTTACCGCTACGTCGAGCGGATGACGGGACGGCCCGACGATGCGGCCGATATCGTGCAGGCGGCGCTCGTCAAGGGGTACCGGAGCCTGCGGCTGTGTCGCAGCCCGGAACGGGTCGGGGCCTGGCTCTTCCGGATCGCCGCGAACGCCTGCAAAGATTATCTGAAGAGCCGGCGGCGTCGTGACGTGGGGCTGGAGGAGGTCCCGGAGCCGGTGAGCGATCTCGGACAGCCCGCATCGACGCTCGAGCGGAGGGAGCTGGCCATCCTGATCGGTCGGGCCCTACTGTCGCTGCCTGTGGAGCAGAGGGAGGCGTTCGTCTTGAAGCACGTCGAAGGGTGCTCATACGAGGAGATGTCGGAGCTGCTCGGCGCGTCGATCCCCGCTCTGAAGATGCGGGTGCACCGGGCGCGCGAGGAGCTGCGGAAGCTGCTCGAGGCGTATCGATGAGAGAAGAGCTGCACGCCTATCTGGATGGCGAGCTGGGCCGGGAGGGCCTACCCCCCGAGCTGCGAGCCGAGGCGGAGCGATGGGAGGCCTTCCTGGCGGATATCGCCGACCAGGCCCCTGCCGAGGCTCCGGCGTGGCTTCAGGCCGGCGTCATGCGGGATCTCCGCACCTCGGCGGCGTCGCACCATCCCGCCTGGCTGGCCTGGCTGGTGCGGCCGCGGGCCATCCGGGTATCGCCGCTCGCGGCGGCCGCGGTGCTCGGCCTACTGCTGCTGGTCGCCATCCGCCCGTGGAGCGGCGGGCCGTCGCAGGCCGACCTCGCCGGAGCCGGGAACGGGGAGGCCGAGCCGGTGGTCTACGTGCAGTTCCTCGTCGAGGCACCGTCGGCCCGCACGGTAGCGGTGGCGGGGGACTTCAGCGGCTGGAAGCCGACCATCCGCCTCGACGACGCCGATGGAGACGGAGTGTGGTCGGGTCGCGCGCGGCTCGCCCCGGGAGTCCACCAGTACATGTTCGTTCTGGACGGCTCTACCTGGGTCACCGATCCTCACGCCGAGAGGTACTCGGACGACGGCTTCGGCAACCGGAACGCCGTTCTCGCCGTTGCGACGCCCCCAAGCGGAACCTAATGTCCCGCGACCTCGACCCTGGCGGGTCGATCGCCTCACAGCGATAAACAGCGTCTCGCAGCGATAGCTTCGACCGGCGGCGGACGCCGCACCGGTAAGCCGGAGGTTTTCATCTCTGGAGTGACCCGGCCGCCATCGAAAGCACCAGGTTCAGGCTGGGCGCTGCTCTTTATCCTTCTCGCGGCACGACCCGCATCGGCACAGAGTGGTCATCTCACCGTGGACATCGGTGCCGCGCACGCCCTGCCTCCCGCCGGAGCGCCGGGCGGGTCATCCTCCTATCTCGTGGGGGGGGTGCGGGTGGAGCCGGCTCTCTCCTCGAGCGCCTGGCTGTTCGGTGCGCTCCACGGGGGGGTCGCCCTGCGCCGCGACTCCGGCGACTGGGCGTCCCTGGAGGCCGGGTTGGGTGGACTCTTCCCCGTCGGGGGCGGCACTCACCTCGGCCTCGGGGTGGTCGGCGAGGCGTTCACGGTGGGAGGCGCTCTGCCCTACCGGGCCGCGGTGGTCCGGGCGGAGCCGGAGCTCCGCCACAGGTTCGGCGGCACGACGGCACGGCTGTACGGCGCCGGCGGGATCGGTCGGTCGCGCGTCGGCTCTTCCCGCGCTGAGAGCGAGCCGGCCGTCACCTCCGACCTGTGGAGCTACGGCGGCGGTCTCGAGCTCCTTCACGAGCTCGGCTCGGCGGTCCTTAGGGCCGGCGCCGAGGGGTTCCGCGCGGCGCGGGAGAGCGAGTACGCCTCCATCTTCGCCGGCGCTCACGGTTCGGTGAGAGGCGTCGACTGGGTCGTGGAGCTTCGGGGCTGGGACACTCCCGAGGGGGGCGAGCTGGTGGCGACCGCCGCCCTGCGCTTCCCGATCGGTCGCTCCTGGGAGGGTCAGCTGTCCGGCGGGCGGTTCGGACCCGACCCCCTCCTCGAGGCCCCCGCGGGGGTGAGCACGGCCGCCCTGCTCGGCTGGCGGGCTCTCCGCTTCACTGCGGGGCCGAAGCCGCTGTACACCCTGGTCGGTGCCGGCCACGCGGCCGTGCGGTTCGAGCTTCGGCGGCAGGGCGCGCGAGACGCCCAAGTGCTGGGAGATTTCTCCGATTGGAAGCCCGTCCCGATGAGGGAGGAGGGAGACGGACGATGGACCGTCACCGTACCGGTCGCCCCCGGCGTCTACCGGTTCGGGTTCCTGGTCGATGGGCAATGGTTCGTCCCGCCGGGGTCCGAGCGCTCGGTGGAGGACGAGTGGGGGAGAAGAAGCGCCACGCTGGTGGTCCCGCCGGGACCGTGACTTTTTTCACCCCGGATTCGTCTACGGGTTGATGAGGCGTGTTCGGCCCCGTTTCGGAGCGCCTCGCGCAGCGTGAGGAGGCGACTGTACTTTTTTCACATGACGATTCGCGCCTTGAATAGAGTCAGGTTGGTTCTGCGGGCCCTCGTTGTGGCCCTCCTGTTGCCGCTCCCGGCGCTCGCCGCTCAGGAGCCGCTCCTGGAGCGCGTTCGCTCCGTCCTGCCCCGGCTGCCGGCCTCCCGGGTGGAGCACATCGCGGCGGATGCGGAGCGGGACGGCGTACCCTCGGAGCTCGTCTACCGAAAGGCTCTCGAAGGCGCCGCGAAGGGCGTTCCCGCGGAGCGGATCCTGCCGGTCCTCGACGAATACGCCGACCGCCTGCGCGAGGCCCGTGCGCTGCTGGGTCCCGGGCGGGAGGCGGCCACGCTCGCCGTGACGGCCGATGCCATCCGACGCGGCGCTTCCCCCGACGCCATCCGTTTCGTCGCGCGGGAAAACCCGGGCGACATCGCGATCGCGGTACTGGTCCTCGGTGAGCTGGCGGCGGCGCACGTCCCCGTCGACCACGCCCTCGAAGTGGTCACGTGGGCCCTGCAGCGCGGAGAAGGGGGAGAGCGCCTGCTGGGTTACTCCGCGGAGGTTCGCCGCCGCATCCAGCTCGGTGAGCCCCCGGGTCGGGCGGCCGACGCGGTGCGCCGTGGCCTCACGGACCGGGGCGTGACCCCTCCGGCGCGCGACGCACAGCCGCGGCGACGCACGCGCGGCGCGCAAGCCCCGGCCGGTCCCCCGGTCCCTCCGGGGAGCGGCCCCCCGTCGAGAGCGCGCGACAGGCGGGGCCGCGCGCCCTGACCCGCCGCCGTCCCGCCACCTCCGTTCGGAGCTGAATCTCCGCTCGGGCGAGGCCGTTTTTCGCCGCACTCGTCGACAAGGCCACATCCGCCAGCGCTCCGGCACCCGGCGGCCGCGCCGGTCACCATCCTTGCACGCGCCGGCCACCATC
>JBHIAV010000038.1:0-27573 GCA_046758745.1 Gemmatimonadota bacterium | reverse complement strand
CCCGCTAGCCCGGACCGAGCGACCGCGCCGTCTCCGCCTCGATCTCCTCCGCCAGCAGCTGCCGCTCGAGCAGGCGAGCGTACACCCCGTCCGTTGCCAGCAGCTCTGCGTGCCGGCCGCGCTCGACGATGCGACCGTCCTCCAGCACGAGGATGAGGTCGGCCCCGGCCACGGCGGAGACCCGGTGCGATACGATGATCGAGCTACGCCCGCGCATGAACTCCCGCAGGCCTGCGAGGATGGCCCTCTCCGTCACCGTGTCCACCGCCGAGAGCGAGTCGTCGAGGATGAGGATCGGCGTGTCGCGGTACACCGCGCGGGCCAGAGTGGCGCGCTGCTTCTGGCCGCCCGACAGATTCACACCCCGCTCGCCCAGGTGCGTGTCGATCCCCTCCGGGAGAACGTCGAGCGTCTCGCGGAGCTGCGCGATGTCGACCGCTCGATCGAGCCGGCCGTCCCCCCCGGGACGCCGCTCGCGCGGGGTGCGGGCGGCCGTGGAGCGTGAACCTTCCACCGCGGGTCTGCCACCGTCCCGCAGCGTCACGTTGTGACGCAGTCGTTCGCTGAACAGGAAAGGCTCCTGGGGGACGACCGAGACGGCGGCGCGGAGATCCTCGAGGCGGAGCTCCCGGACGTCCCTTCCGTCCACCCGCACGACGCCCTCGGTTGCCTCGTACAGCCTGGGGATGAGGCTTACCAGCGTGGTCTTTCCGCTCGCCGTCGGCCCCACGATCGCCACCGTCTGCCCGGGTGAGATACGGAACGAGACGTGGCGGAGCACCCAGCGTTCCGTGCCCGGATAGCGGAAGGAGACGTTCTCGAACTCGATCTCGCCGCGCATGGCCGGCCGCGCGACCGGCCGCCGCGCATCCCGGATCGCCGGCTCGACCGCCAGCAGCGAGTTGATCCGCCCCATGGAGGCCGCGCCCCGCTGGAAGAGGTTGGTGACCCACCCGAGGGCGATCATCGGCCATGCGAGCAGGGTGAGGTAGAGGCCGAACGCCACGAAGTCCCCCAGCGTGATCGCCCCGGCGACCACGCGCCCTCCGCCGAACCACAGGACCGCGGTCGCCCCGAGACCGGTGAGGAGAGCCAGGGTGGGGAAGAAGGCACCCCACACCTTCGCCAAGCTCATGTTGCGTGACAGGTATTCGCGGTTCCGCTCGCCGAATCCCTCCGCCTGCTTCCGCTCGCGCGTGTAAGCCTTCACGATGCGGATCCCCGCCAGGTTCTCCTGAGCGAAGCTCGAGATCTCCGAGAACTGACTCTGGATCCGCTCGAAGCGGGTATGGATTCTCCGCCCGAAGAGGATGACGGTGGGCGGTAGCGCGGCCATCGGGATCATGGCGACGAGGGTGAGCCACGGGTCGATCCAGATCATCAACGCCAGGGCAAGCGCCGACACGGTGGCCGTGTTCACCAGATACATGATCGCCGGACCGGCCACCTGCCGCACCGCGAGGATATCGTTCGTCGCTCGGGTCATGAGGTCGCCGGTTCGCCACCGGTCGTAGAACTCGGCCGGCAGGCGGAGCAGGTGCGCGAAGAGATCGTTGCGCAAGTCCGTCTCGATACGCCGGCTGATCCCGTTGAGCAGCTGGCGCATCCAATAGCGGGCCGTCCCGGCGCCGAGGGCGACCAGGATGAGAAGCTCCGCATAGCGGACGAGAACGCGGCGGCTGAGCTCCGCCTCCAGAGCGTCGATCGCCATCTTGAGGATGTACGGCCCCGCGATGGTGAAAAGATTGCTGACGATGACGAGGACGAGCCCGATCAGCGTACCGCGCAGATAGGGCCGGTAGTAGGGAAGAAGTGTCCGAAGCTGCTTCATATGGGGCCCCACAGTGGCTGCCGGATCCGTCCGCCGCGTTCCGGCACGCCGCTTGCCTTCAACGCCGCGTAGAACTTCAGTATACTAACGGGGGTTAACCTATTGAGGGCGAATCGTGATTTCTACTCGCGGATCATGGTAAGGAGAATAAGGAGAATCCGGGCATGAAAGGGAAAACACCGCTGGTTCCGGCCCTGTTGCTCTTCACGCTGACGCTCACGGCAGCGGCCTGCGGCGGCGACGCACCCGCGGAGGATCTCCAGGCCGAGGTGGACCGCGAGATGGATCTCGCGATGGCGGCGGACACCGGGTTGGCCGAGCTGGCGGACGTCCCGGCGGAGGAGCCGGCGCCTCAGCCCCGGCCCGAGCGGACCCGCCCGCGGCCGGCGCCGCGCCCGCCGCGCGCAGCCCCGGCACCCGAGCCGGCGCCCGCGCCAGAGCCGGCGCCCGCGCCCGCCGGCCCGCAATACGAGAGCGTGGCGATCCCCGCCGGCACGAGCTTCCAGGTCACCCTGAACCAGGAGCTCAGCACGCGAACGAGTCGGGCCGGCGACATCTTCACCACCACCCTGAACGCACCGATCCTCGTGGGCGATCGGGTGGCGGTGCCGGCGGGCGCCGTCATCCGGGGCGAGGTGACGGCCGTTCAGAAATCCGGGGGGGCCGGCAAGGAGGCCGTCCTGAAAGTGGCGTTCGACGAGGTCTCGTTCGGGGGAGACACCTACCCGATCCAGCTCACCATCACCCAGGCGAACCCGACTACCAAGGGGCGCGGCAGCACGGGTGGAAAGATCGCCAAGATCGGCGGGGGCGCCGCGGCCGGGGCGATCCTCGGGGGCGTGCTCGGAGGTAACGCGAAGGGAGCCATCATCGGCGGGATCCTCGGGGGTGCCGCCGGGACGGCGATCACCCTCGGCACGGAGGATGTGGATGCCGTTCTCGAGCAGGGATCGGTGATGACGGTGCGGCTGGATGCGCCGCTGGTGGTCCAGCGGGAGATCTAGAGCGCCGTCTCGGCCGTCGCTTCGTCGCCCGGCTCCGCAGCACGCAGCGGGGCGGGGTACCTGATGGCTCGGACAGGGCGGCCGGTCTCCGGTGGGACCGGCCGCCTTCAGCTTCGGAAGTGCCGGCTCCCTCAGTAGCCCAGCGCCTTGCTATCGCGCCGGTGGTCGGCGGCCCCGTAGCGCGTCCCGTCCGGGGCGATGTAGATCGACTGCACGTCGCCCGAGACGCCGCTGCGCTCCACCACCCTGTGGCCTCGGCTCTCCAGCTCGCCGACGGTACCCGAGTCCAGCCCGCCGCGCTCGTAGTAGATCTGGTCCGGGAGGTTCTGGTGATGGAAGCGCGGCGCGTTGACGGACGTCTGCACGGGCAGCCGGAAATCGATGTGGTTGGTGATGATCTGGAAGACGGTGGTGATGATCGTCGAGCCTCCCGGCGTCCCGGTGATGAGCTCGGTGCGGCCGTCCGGCGCGATCACGATCGTCGGGGTCATCGCCGATAGCGGGCGCTTGCCCGGACGGATGGCATTCGCCTCCCCCTGTACGAGGCCGTACGCGTTCGGGACGCCCGGCTTCGCCGTCAGGTCGTCCATCTCGTTGTTCAGGACGAACCCGGCTCCGCGCACCACGACGGCCGATCCAAAGCCGCCGTTCAGGGTGGTGGTGACGGCGACCGCGTTGCCCGCCGAGTCGATGACCGAGAAGTGGGTCGTCTGAGTCGACTCGGTGGGCACCTTGTTGAAAGCGCTCGAGGGCGAGGCGTGTCCCGGGTCGATGGAGGCGGCGAGCGAGTCGGCGTACGCCTGACTTAGAAGTCGGGCGAGAGGCATGTCGACGAAGTCCGGGTCGCCCAGGTAGTAGTTCCGGTCGCCGTACGCTCGCCGCATCGCCTCCGCGGCGACGTGAATCGCCTCGGCCGAGTGCCAGCCGAGTGCTCCGAGGTCGTATCCTTCGACGATGTTGAGCAACTCGCCGAGCGTGACCCCGCCGGACGACGGGGGCGGCACGGAGAGGATCTCGTACCCCCGGTACTCCACCTGGATGGGCTCTCGCCACACCGCGCGGTACGCGGCCAGGCTCTCCCGGTCGACGAGGCCGCCACCCCGCCTCATCTCCGCCGCGATCGAGTCGGCGATCCACCCCGTGTAGAAGACGGAGGCGCCTTCCTCCGCGATCGCATGCAGCGTGCGGGCGAGGTCCGGCTGGCGGAACCGCGACCCGATGGGCGGAGCCTCCCCGCCCGGTAGGAAGACGGCGGCGCTGGCCGGGTAGCGCGAGAGCCGCTGCGACTCCCTGCGGATGGAGCGGTGGTGCTGACCGGCGATCACGAACCCGTCCCGGGCGAGCCGGACCGCCGGCTCCAGCAGGCGGGCCCAGGGGAGGCTGCCGAACCGGCGATGGGCCTCCGCCATGCCCGCCACCGATCCGGGCACCCCGGCCGCGAGGTGACCCGTCCAGCTCGCCTCCGTCACCTCGCCGTTCTCGTCCAGGAACATGTCGGGCGTGGCCCCGAGGGGGGCCTGCTCGCGGAAGTCGAGCGCCGCGCGGGTGTCATCGGCCAGCCGCACCACCAGGAAGCCGCCCCCCCCGATGTTGCCGGCCTCCGGGTTCACCACGGCGAGGGCGAACTGGACAGCGATCGCGGCATCGACGGCATTCCCGCCGGCGAGCAGGATCTCCAGTCCGGCGGCGCTCGCCAGCGAGTCGGTCGTTACGACCATCCCGCGGCCGCTCGCCGCCGGCGCGTCGTCGGGCCCGTAGCGCCACCCGGCCGGGAAGCGAGGGGTCTGCCAGGCAGACCCGGCCGCTGCGGCCGTCTCCCCGTCCCACTTGGGGGCGCAGGCCGTGAGAAGCGCCAGGCAGAGGAGAGCGCCCCGGGAGGCCCGGATCCCGAGGCCGCCCGCCGCCCGCCGCGGCCGCGCCGATGGGGCCGCAGGCGGGTCCCCCCTATCCTCGCTCATCGTGGGTCTTCCACCCCGATCCTTGGACAGGCCGCAGCGAGAGGGCAGCCCCCGCACGCCGGACGCCGGGCCGTGCACACCCGGCGACCGTGCTCGATGAGCTGCACGTGGAGAGAGTAGCGCAGCCGAGGCGGTACGAGCTCGTTGAGCGAGCGGTGTGCGCGCGCGGCGCTCGCTCCCGCCGGAACCCAACCCAGCCGGACCGCGAGACGATGGACGTGTGTGTCCACCGGCATGATCGGCTGGCCGAGCGAGAAGCAGAGCACGCAGGCCGCGGTCTTCACCCCGACGCCCCGGAAGCCGCAGAGGTACGAGAGCGCCTTCTCCGGGTGCATCTCCCGTAGATGGTCGAGCGTCGCCGCGCCGCGCTCCTCGTGCAGCCGCTCCAGCATCCCCCTGATCGTGCGGGACTTCTGGCCGGCGAGGCCTGCGATGCGGATCGTCTCCTCGATCTCCTCGACGGAGGCGCCTCGCACCGCCTCCCAATCCGGGTATCGCTCGCGGAGCGCCTTCCAGGCGCGGTCGCGGTTTGCGTCCGCGGTGCTCTGGCTGAGGATGGTGTGGATCAGCTCGTCGAGCGGCTCGCGCCTCGGCTTACGCCGCGTTCCGTAGACCGACTCGAGGTGGCGCGCGATCCGGAGAAGGGCGCGTGTGCGACGGGAGTTCGTCGGAGGCGTCTCGGCGGTGGCAGGTCTCACGGCATCTGTCGGCCCCTCGAAGGCGCCATTAACTTGAGCGTTCCATGAAAGACCTACCCGTGGGAGCCGGCGCCGAATGTACCGGCGACATCAGGGGCGAGCAAACGGAAGCGGGCGGGTCCTCCGACACTCGTGGCGCCCGCGCGTCCGACCTCGAAGATCCCTGGCTCCTCGAAGATCCCCGGCTCACCGAGACGCGCAACCCCTCCACCAAGCACATCGACCTGGCCGACTCGAGAGAGATCGTGCGGCTCATCTTCGCCGAGGATCGCACCGTCCCCGCCGCCGTCGAGGCCCAGAGCGACCCCGTCGCGCGGCTCATCGACGAGGTGGCGGCGCGACTCCGGCGGGGCGGACGGCTCATCTACGTCGGGGCCGGAACGAGCGGGCGTCTCGGGGTGCTGGACGCGGCCGAGTGTCCCCCCACCTTCGGGACGGACCCGCGGACGGTGCAGGGAATCATCGCGGGCGGACCACCGGCGCTCGTGCGCAGCCGGGAGGGCGACGAGGATGATCGGGAGGGAGGGCGCGCCGCGATCCGGGAGGCGGAGGTGGGCCGGCGGGACTTCGTGCTCGGGATCGCCACCTCGGGGACGACTCCGTATGTGCGGGCGGCGCTCGAGGAGGCGGCGGCGCGCGAGGCCGCGATCGGCTTCCTCAGCTGTACCGAGCCGCCGGAGCGGATGCGCCAGCTGGCCGACGTCGTCGTCACGCCGCTCGTCGGCCCCGAGGTCATCGCCGGCTCTACCCGCATGAAAGCGGGCACCGCGACCAAGCTGGTGCTGAACGCGCTCACCACCGGTGTGATGATCCGTCTCGGGAAGGTGTACGAGAACCTCATGGTCGACCTGCGGGCCACCAGCCTCAAGCTGGTCGACCGGAGCCTCCGCATCCTCCATGCCGTGTGCGGGTTGAGGAGGGAAGAAGCTCGGCGGCTGCTGGTCGCGGCCGGCGGATCCGTGAAGACGGCGATCGCCATGCATGAGCTGGGCGCGAACCGGTTCCTCGCCGAAAGCGCGCTCGACGCGTGCCACGGATTGCTAGGGAGGGCCCTCGAGCGCTTCCGCCCCGCGGGGACCGGGCGTCCCTCGTGCTACTCCGTGTATCCGGAGGTCGGAGGACCGCGGCAGATCGAGGAGATGATCGATCGGATGCGCGACGCCCCGTCGCGGCTCCGATCGGCGGTGGAAGAGGCCGAAGCGGCGGGGCGGCGAACCGGCCGCTGGACCACGTCGCAGCACCTCGCCCACCTCATTCAGTTCGAGGCCGAGGCCGTGCGGCTCCGGGTGCGGGCGTTCGCCGTGGAGGAGCACCCATGCCTCTCCGATTGGGAGCCCTCCCCCGACCCGCCGCTCGAAGAGCTCGAGCCGCGCCCGCTCCTCGACCGCTTCGAGGCCGAACGGGCCGAGACCCTCTCGATGCTCGAGGCCGCCGAGGCGGCGTTCTTCAGGCGCCGCGCCGCGCTCGGCGGAGAGGAGCTCACGGCGTTTCAGTTCCTGCAAGGCGTCGCGCAGCACGACGACGCGCACGCCATCCGCATATGCGAGCGCGTGCACCCCGCCCTCCTCGAAGCGGGCGCCGCCCGCTCGACGCCGGAGGCGGACCGCTCGAGGCCGGACGCCGCTCCCTCGACGCCGGAGGCCGCTCCCTCGACGCCGGAGGCCGGGTCCTGAAGGGGGAGCTGTACGTCGGCGTCATGTCCGGCACCTCGCTGGACGGGATCGACGTCGCTGTGGTGGAGATGGGCGGCCGAGGCGAGAGGCCGGAGCCGGCCGCGCTCGCGGCCTTCCAGGCGCACCCGTACGACGCCGCCTTCCGCGAGGCTCTCCGGCGCGCGTGCGACGGAGGTGAGTCGACCACGGCGGACGAGCTGTGCGAGCTGGACTTCACGCTCGGGACGCGCTTCGCCGACGCGGTGCTCGCCACCCTCGCGGCGTCGGGGATCACGCCCGGCCAGGTCGCCGCGATCGGCAGCCACGGCCAGACGGTGCGGCACCGGCCACCGGCCGGCGGGAGGCCGGGCAGCACGCTCCAGATCGGAGAACCGGCCGTCATCGCGGAGCGGACGGGCATCACGGTGGTCGCCGACTTCCGGGTGCGCGATATGGCGGCCGGCGGGCACGGCGCCCCCCTCACTCCCTACTTCGATCGGCTGCTCCTCTCCTCGCGGCGGGCGACGCGCGCCATCCAGAACATCGGGGGGATGGCGAACGTGACCGCGCTTCCGAGGGTCGGGGAGGGGCGACCGCCGGTCGCCTTCGATACCGGACCCGGGGTGGCGCTCATCGACGGCGCCGTGCGGCGGCTCACCGGCGGCGAGGTGGCGTACGATCGCGACGGAGAGATGGCGGCGCACGGGCAGGTGCTCGAGCGGGCCGTGGAGGAGTGGCTCGCCGATCCCTTCTTCTCCGAGCCGCCGCCTCGGAGTACGGGACGGGAGCGTTTCGGTTCCGCGCCGCTCGAACGTTGGATGGCGCGGCACCGGGAGGCCCGTCCGGAAGATCTGGTGTCGACGCTCACCGAGGTCACGGCGCGCTCGATCGCCGGCAGCTACCGGTGGATCGGCTTCGAGGTGGAGGAGGTGTACCTGTGCGGGGGCGGCGCCCGCAACGCCGAGCTGCGTCGGCGCCTCGCCGAGCGGCTCGCCCCGACGCCGTTGGCCGACCTTGCCGCGCTCGGGTGGGAGGGCGATGCGCGCGAGGCCGCCGCCTTCGCCCTCCTCGCCCGCCAGCATCTCCTGGGCTTCGCGGCGAGCCCGGAGTGGGCCACGGGCGCCCGCGGGGCCCGGATCCTCGGCAAGCGCGTGCCGGCGTGATGCGGGAGTGCGGCCACCTCTTCGTAGAAGCGCTGCGGCTCGACCGGTCGCCGCTGGAGGAGGTGCGGAGAGGCGCGGAGCGCGCCCTCTCCCTCGGGGTCGGCGGCTTTCTCCTCTTCGGCGGAGATGCCGCGGACGTGGCACGTCTCTCCGAGGAGCTTCGCCGGATCGCGGGGCGGCCGCTGTGGATGGCGGCCGACCTCGAGCGTGGCGCGGGCCAGCAGTTCCGCGGTCTGCCGGCCCTCCCGCCGCCTGGCGGTCTCGCCGCGCACCCGGACCCTGAGCGAGCGGCTCGGCGGGCCGCCCGCCGGACCGCTCGCGATGCGCTGGCGCTCGGCATCAACTGGGCGCTCGCTCCGGTCCTCGACCTGGACGTCGAGCCGAGGAACCCGATCGTCGGCTCGCGAAGCTTCAGCGCCGATCCGATGACGGTGGCGAGGCTCGGGAGCGCGTGGATCGAGGCCTGCCAGGCGGAGGGGGTGGCGGCCTGCGCGAAGCACTTTCCGGGTCACGGTCGCACGGTGGTGGACTCCCACGCCGGGCTGCCGACGGTCGAGGAGGGGTGGGAGGGTCTCGAGAAAGACCTCCTCCCGTTCCGCGAAGTAGCGCCGAGAGTGGCGACGGTCATGACGGCGCACGTCGCTTACCCCGCCCTCGGGGCGCGCGGCCCCGCCACGCTCGAGCCCTCCGTGATCCGTGGTCTTCTGCGGGAGGAGCTCGGCTTCCAGGGGCTGGTCGTCAGCGATGCGATGAACATGGAGGGGCTGCTGCGCGGAGGGCGCGCTGGACCGGCTTCGGAGACCGGGGGTGCGGGAGGGAGCGTCTCGTCGGGCTCGGGCCGGTCGGGCCGTCGCCCCGCCGCGCTGGACGACGGGCCGGACGGCGGTCTCGCGGCGGCGGCTCTCCTCGCGGGCTGCGATCTCCTCCTCTACCCCCCCGATCTCGAGCAGGCGATCCGGGAGCTGGAGCGGGCCGTGGAGCGGTCGCCCGAGCTCGCGCGGCGCCTGGAGGAGTCCTTGACCCGGAGCGCCGCGCTCCTCGGCCGGTTCGGGGATGCGGGTCGAGCGGGAGCGCCTGATACGGAGGGCGAGGAGGAGGCGCTTCGCCTCGCGGAGGAGACGATCGTGGCGATCGGCGATCCCGCGGTCGTGCTCGATCCGAGCGATCCGGTGCGGCTCGTGTGCGTGCGGGACGATCGCGAGGCTCCGGGGCGCGCGCCGTTCGGAGCGACTTTCGCGGCGGAGCTCCGGGCTCGCGGGTGGGCGCCGCTGTCGGAGGAGGAGGACGGTGCACCCCCCGCTCAGGTCGTTGTGCTGATCGCGGCCACGCCGCAGGCGTGGAAGGGGACGGCGGACCTCACGCCCGATGGTCGGGCCGCGGTGGCGAGGGGGGTGGCGAGCGGGGCGGCCGGCGTGTGGGAGGAGGGACGCGCGCCGGGCGAACCACGCGCGGCTGCCCGTCGCGTCTTCCCGATCGTCTTCGGCCACCGGCGTATCCTCGAAGGGCTCGAGTGGCCCGGCGCGTGCGCGTGGGGCGCCGAGGAGACGATCGAGCGCGCGGCAGCCCGGTGGCTCGACGATCGCGTTCGTGGCTCCGTCCCGGATGCACGCGGCCTGAGCGGAGGCGGGAAGACCCCGGACGCGCCGGGCGGGCCGCCGGCCCGGGGGACCCAGCGCGGCCGCTGGGAAGCCTAGCTCAGCGCGCGGGAGAGGGGAGGGGGTCTCGCTGCGCCCGATCGACTGGTGGATCATTTCACTATACCTGGCCGGCACCCTCGGGGTCGGCCTGTGGCTCGCACGACGGGCGAGCGGGAGCCTGGTCGACTTCTTCGTCAGCGGCCGCTCTCTCCCGTGGTGGCTGGCCGGCACCTCGATGGCCGCGACGACCTTTTCCGTCGACACTCCCCTCTACGTCACCGGGCTCGTCGCCCGGCGGGGGATCGCCGGCAACTGGGAGTGGTGGGCCTTCGCGCTGTCGCACGTCCTCCTCATCTACGTCTTCTCCAGACTGTGGCGCCGCGCCGAGGTGGTGACCGACGTGGAGCTCACCGAGCTCCGCTACGGCGGCCGGCCGGCGGCGCTCCTCCGTGGCAGCCGCGCCTTCCTCTTCGCCGTACCGATCAACTGCATCGCGATCGGCTACGTGATGCTCGCCATGCGAAAGGTGATCGAGGCGCTGGGGCTGTTCGGCGACCTGCCGGCGGCGCTACCCGGTGACGTGCGCCTGTGGATCGTGGTCGGGCTGAGCGTCTTCGTCCTCCTGTATGCGGGTATCTCGGGGCTGTGGGGGGTGGTCGCTACCGACTTCTTCCAGTTCGTCCTCGCCCTGACCGGTGCCCTGCTGGTCGCCGGCTTCGCGGTGGCCGACATCGGCGGCATCGCCGAGCTGAAACGCCAGCTCGTCGCCGCGGGGCGCGGCCACGTACTGCACTTCGTCCCGCGTCCAGGCACGCCCGACCTCCCCATGGGGACCTTCCTCGCCTACCTCGGCATCCAGTGGTGGGCGTTCCGACGCTCCGACGGAGGCGGCGAGTTCGTGCAGCGCATGTCGGCCTGCCGGGACGAGGGGGAGGCCGAGCGGGCGGCGTGGCTCTTCAATCTCCTCCACTACGTCGTTCGCGTGTGGCCCTGGATCCTCGCCGCGCTCGCCGCCCTCGTCATCTTCCCGGGGCTCGCGGATCCCGAGCTCGGGTACCCGCTCCTCATGCTCGAGTACCTGCCTGCCGGCCTGCTTGGGCTCGTCGTCGCCTCCTTCCTGGCCGCGTTCATGTCCACCGTCTCGACCCAGATCAACTGGGGGGCGAGCTATCTGGTCAACGACCTGTACGCACGCTTCGTCGCACCCGGCGCCGCACCGGCGCGGCTGGTGGCGCTGGGGCGAGTCGGTTCGGTGGTGATCGTCGCGCTGGCCGGCGTCGCCGCCTTCTATGCGAATGACATCGGGACGGTCTTCCGCTTCATGATCGCGATCGGCACCGGTCCCGGCGCGGTGCTCATACTCCGCTGGTTCTGGTGGCGCGTGAATGCATGGACGGAGCTGGCCAGCATGCTCGGCGGTTTCGCCATCGCGCTCCTCTCGTATCTTCCGGCGTGGGGCGGGATGGGGTTCGGACTCCGGCTCGCGGTGACGGCGGGTGGAACGGCCCTCATCTGGGTGCCGGTGATGATCCTCACCCGACCGGAGGACGACGAAGTCCTGGAGGCATTCTACCGACGCGTTCGCCCGGGCGGGCCGGGGTGGGCGCGGATCCGGCGGCGCCTCGGTATTGCGCCGGTCACCGGCCTGAGGAGAGACATGACCCGCACGGTGTGGGCCGTCCTGCTGCTCTTCGGCGGCCTCTTCGCCGTGGGCGGTGCTACGCTGCTCGAGTGGCGCGGCGCCGTACTCGCCCTGGCCGTCGGCCTTGTCGGCCTCGTCGGGCTGTTGCGGAGTCGGCGGCCGGTGGGAGCGACGCCGACCCCTTGATGGCTCGAGCCCGGCAGAGGAGGTCGTTCCGGAAGGCGTGCTCGATCGGGCCCGGAGTCGTCTCGCGGCGCGTTTCGTGGGAGGAGCCTTGAGATGCGGTGACGTTGCCGAGGGAGGACGAACAGCGGCGGTCGCCGTATCGGTCACGGCCGCGCTCCTCGCCGCCGGATGCGCGAGCGGAGGCACGGAACCCCTCGATTCCCTCTCGCCTGCCGTCGCGCCGGAGGGGGCGCTCCCTCCGATTCCCACCGTGAGCGGTCCCGTATCCCTGCACGTCGAGTATCCCGATTCGCTGCAGCGCATCGCGGCCAGGGACTCGAACTTCCTCTTCGGGAGCGTGGGCACCGGAGAGGCCACCCTGATCATCGATGGGCACCTCGTGTCCGTGGAGCCGAACGGCTCCTTCCTGGCCTGGCTTCCGGTGCCCCGCCCCGAGAGCGGCGACACGGCGTTCTACCGGCTGATCGCGCGGAACGGAGAGGAGGTGGACTCGCTGCGCCATCCCTTCCTCGTCCCCGAGCGACCCTTCGAGGCGACCGAGCCGGTGTGGATCGATACGGCCTCCCTGCCGGGCGGGGGCGAGCAGTGGATCCTGCCGGACGAGCCGCTCGAGCTCGCGGTACGGGCGGCCCCTGGCCTCCGGATGTGGCTGGAGGGCGGCGCCGGGCGGGCGTCGATCGCGGATCTCTCCGATCCGAGCGGCAGTGGCCGTTACATCGCCACGCTCCGGGCCCGCGACCTCGTCGATGCGGCCTGCCGGGAGCTCGAGCCGTGCGGGGTCGGACCCGGGCCGGCGCCCCTTCCCCTCGTGGTGGTCGCAACGGACGGCGTCGATACGGCGCTCGCGGAGCTTCCCTACGCCCTCCGCCTGCTCGATCCCCTCGAGCTGCCGGTGGCGGAGCTGCGCGAGGCGCCCGACCCCGTGAACGGCTCCAACGGGATCGTCGTCGGGCGGCCGATCGCCTTCGGGCCATACCGGTGGCGCTTCCCCGTGGGGACGAGGGCCGAGGTGGACGGGCGTGAAGATGGCCGTCTCCGGCTTCGCCTCGCGCCGGGGCTCAACGCGTGGGTGAGCGCGGAAGACGCGACGATCCTCCCGGCCGGCACGGCCAGGCCGCGCAGCCGGGTCGGGGACCTCGCCGTCGGCGCGGAGGGAAACCGGCTCGTCCTCCGCATCTCGCTGGCCAGCCCCCTGCCGCTCCACGTCGAAGAGCCGGACGACCACACCCTCGTCCTTACCCTGTACGGCGCCGCGGGGAATACCGAGCGGATCGCGTACGGGGCCGGCCACCGCCTGATCGAGTCGATCCGCTGGGAGCAGGACGAAGGGCTTCGCTACCGCCTCGCGTTGCGCCTCCGGCAGCCGGTGTGGGGCTATCGGGCCGCGTACGAGAGCGAGGGGGACGACCGGGCGAGCCTGCGCTTCGAGATCCACCGACCGCCGGCGATCGATCCCCGCGATCCCCTGCGTGACCGGCGCATCGCGATCGATCCCGGCCATCCCGGCGCGGGGGCGTACGGCCCGACCGGCTACTACGAGGGTGACGCGAACCTGGCGATCGGACGGCTCCTAGCCGAGCTGCTCCGCGCCGAGGGCGCGGCGCCGATCCTCATCCGCGACGACACCCTTCCCCTCGGTCTGTACCACCGAACGAGCATAGCCGAGGACGCGGGCGCCGAGCTCTTCGTGTCGATCCACAACAACGCATTGCCCGACGGCGTCCGCCCCTTCGGGAGGGAGGGGACCAGCACCTACTACTACCATGAGCACTCGCGCCGGCTCGCGGTCGCCGTGCAGGATGGGATGCTGCGCAGCATGGGGCTGCGGGACCTCGGGGTGTACTGGGGGGACCTTGCCGTGGCCCGCATGTCCTGGATGCCGTCGGTGCTGACCGAGGGCGCCTTCATGATGATGCCGCGGCACGAGGCGGCGCTCAGGACGCGCGAGTTCCAGGAAGCGTATGCGCGCGGGGTGCTGCAGGGAATCCGCGAGTTCCTGAAACGGCGGGCGCTGGGACCGTAGCGGGGGCTGTAGCGGGGAGAGGGAGCGGACCGGGCGCTGGGACTGGCGACAGCGCGACGCGCCCTCGGCCAACAGCGAGCCGCCCGCGGCGGGCGCTGTCGGGTCGAGGTGGAAGATCCTGCGAGAGGCCGACGATGAAGATCGAGGATCTGGAGACCCGGGCGGAGCCGCGGGTGGCGCAGAGCGCGTGGGTCGCTCCCTCGGCGCTCCTCATCGGTGACGTCACGCTCGGTGAGCGGGTGAGCGTGTGGTACGGCTCCGTGCTACGGGGCGACATCGCGCCGATCCACGTCGGCGCGGAGACCAACATCCAGGACCTCACCATCGTCCACGTGGACGTCGGCCGGCCGGCGATCATCGGCACCGGGGTGGGGATCGGCCACCGAGCCATCATTCACGGCTGTCAGATCGAGGACGACTGCCTGATCGGCATGGGGTCGATCGTTCTCTCGAACGCCGTGATAGGCCGGGGCTCGGTCGTAGCCGCCGGCGCCCTGGTCAGGGAGGGTATGCGCGTGCCGCCCGGAAGCCTCGTCGTCGGTGTCCCCGGCCGCGTGCTGCGCCAGGTGGATGAGGAGCTCCGCGCCCGGATTCGCCTCACGACCGAGCACTACGGCGTGCTGAGGGAAGGCCACCGGGCCGGGAGGTGGCGAAGGGCCTGAGACCGCTTTTCGCAAAAGCGGAGATTCCGCCTCCCGGGCCTTGACCACTACATATCGCGGTATTAGTCTACCGATACCCCAAGATGTTGTGGGGTTCGGCGGGGAAAGGATGTGAAAAAGCCCGCCGGCGGCGTGGAAAAACGCGACGCCGGAGCCTTCCTTCCGCGGTACCACGCGCCCATAGCGGTGTAGGAAGACGGAGCCTGAGGGGTCGCTGTCTCTGTGGGCCCTGTGGATAGATGTCGAGTCGAATTCGGTCCGCGGCGTCGCTCACCCAGGCGGCGCGGCACGGGAGTCGCGGGCGAACAGAGGCATGGACGCCGATCGCCCGCCGCGGGCCGACGAGGACAGGCCGCTTGAGCCGCAGCCATCCCGAGGCACGCGAAGAGGAAACGCGATGATCCCACCCGATGCCGTCGCGGAAGCGATCGCGGGCGAGGTCACTCCGGACGATCTCCCCGAGCCCCGGCTCACCGAAAACGCGAAGACGGTCCTGGCGCGGCGCTACCTGAAGAAGAGCGATGACGGCGAGCCGATCGAGGAGCCGCGCGACATGTTCTGGCGCGTGGCGCGGGTCATCGCGGCGCAAGATGTCCGCTACGGCGCGAACCAGGAGCAGGCGGAGAAGACCGCCCGGCGCTTCTACGAGATGATGGCCTTCGGCCACTTCGAGCCGAACAGCCCGACTCTGATGAACGCCGGCCGGCCCCTCGGCCAGCTGAGTGCCTGCTTCGTCCTTCCCGTCCCGGACAGCCTGGACGGAATCTACGATACGCTGAAGGACATGGCGCTGATTCATCAGTCAGGAGGTGGATGCGTGGCCGGGGACGCCCTCGTCCACACCACTTTCTGCGGGGTGGAGTCGATCGCGGAGCTGTACGAGCGCGTGCGCGCTCTCGGAGTTCCCGAGGTGGTGGAGCGGGACCACCGGACCATGGACGTGTCGCGGCTCGGCATCCGCACGCTCGCCCTGGATCCCGAGACGGGGCGCTTCGGGCCGAAGGCCGTCTCGCACCTGTGGAGGTGGGACGTGCCGGCCGACCAGCAGTGCACGATCCGATGCCGCGACGGGAGCGAGGTGACGACGAGCGCCTGGCACCCCTTCCTGGTCTTCACCGGCGAGGGAGTCGTGGAGCGCCGGGCGGATGCGCTGCGGCCGGGCGATGTGCTGCTCACTCCGAACCGGTCGGTGCGCGAGGCCTGGCCGTTCACGCGGCCGGTCGGGGCGGAGGGCTTCGTGATCGACGAGGAGCTGGCGTGGCTCGTCGGCTACTTCCTCGGCGGCGGGAGCCTCGACGCCTTCCGAAACCGCGCGCACGACTACGAGGCGCTGCGGCTTCGTTTCTTCGACGGGCGACCGGAGAGCATCCGCTTCGCCGCCGGGGTGCTCGAACGGTACGGCGTCGGGGTGAGGCCCGGGCAGGACAGCCGCGGGCAGTGGCGCCTGACCACGACGAACCAGGCCTTCGTTCCGGCCTTCGCGCGCCTCGCCGAGGTGGGGCCAGGGGCGAGGGCGGACCGCCGCACCCTCCCGGAGTGGGTGGCGAAGTCGCCGCTCTCCGTGGTGGCGGCGTTCCTCGGCGGCCTCGTGGACTCGGACTGCCACGTGAACGTCGAGCGGCGTCGCGTCGTGCTCTCGACGGTGTCTCCGGAGCTCGCGCGTCGGCTCGGCACGCTTCTGAGCGCCCTCGGGTTCCATCCCGCGCTAGGGCAGAAGACACCGCGCGGCAAGGCGAGACGGACCGAGTTCCGGGTGAAGCTGGCGAACGCGAAGAACACCGCCCAGCTGGTCGAGCTGATCGGGGGGTGGGTCCACGACCCGTTCCGTGCCGAGCGCCTGTCGCGGCTCCGCGAGGCGGTCGAGCAAAACACGCACACCCGCATCCCCATTCCCTTCGCGGGGCTCTCGGAGCTGCTGAGGGCGGCCGGCGTGAACGCCGGCGTCACGGCCATCGACAAGGCACCCGTCACGATCGCGGGCGAGGAGTTCTGGCTGCATCGGGCGAAGAGGGGCGGTGGGATCGGCGAGGACAAGCTGCGCCGACTCGCCGGCGCACTCCGGAAGGTGCTGCCCGAGTCCTACGCGAAGCGGCTCGAGCGGCTCGAGCGGCTCGCCGAGGGGTGGGCCGTCGTCGAGTCGGTGCGCCGCGCCGAGGAGACGAAGGGCTTCTACGACTTCACCGTCGAGGACTTCAACAACTACCTGGCGGGCGGCCCGAACGGGAAGATGCTGGTGATTCACAACACCGGCTTCGGCTTCAGCCGCCTCCGCCCCGCAGGCGACTTGGTCAAGTCCACCATGGGCGTGGCGAGCGGCCCGGTGAGCTTCATGGAGGTGTACGACGCCTCCACCGAGGCGGTGAAGCAGGGGGGCTGCGTCGTTCCCGAAACGTTGGTGAGTACCGATCGGGGGATCGTTCCCATCCGTGAACTGGGGCCGGCGGAAGCCCCGGCGAACTCGTGGAATCCGCACCCGGCGCCGGTGATGGTCGCCACGGATGAGGGCCCCCGGCTGTCCGACGAGTTCTACACGCACGGGATCGCCACCATCCGCCGCATCCGTACCCGGAGCGGGTACAGCCTCGCCGCGACCTTGGAGCATCGCATCCGGGTGATCGATGCGGACGGTCGATACGTCTGGCGCCGGCTCGAAGAGCTCGAGCCGGGTGACTGGGTCGTTCTCCAGAAGGGACATCTCCTGGAGCCCGATGACTACAGCCTTCCTGTGCTGGCGGGCGAACCGCATCCAAGTGCCCAGGACGTCCGCTTGCCTGCGGAGTCGTCGGAGCAGCTGGGTCAATTCCTCGGGTATCTCGTGGGGGACGGGAGCTTCAGCCGGTACGAGCGCGCAGGGACGACGGGACGGCTGATCCTGAGGATCGCAAGCGATCAGCCCGAAGTGGCCGAGTGGGTGAAGCGAGCCAGTGAGGAGCTGTTCGGCCTCACGCCCGTCTCGCAGCAAGAGAAGAATGATGGGAGCACGAACTACTATCTGAACGCGACCGTTCTCGTCGACTGGCTACACCAGATCGGCGTGCAGAAGTCGGCCTCCCACGCAGTGCGCGTGCCGCCGATCGTGTTTCGGAAGGGCATGAAGATGGCGCGGGGCTTCCTCCGCGGGCTCTTCACGGCCGCCGGTGTGGTCTCGCAGGACGGACATCCCTCGCTCTCGTCGCTGTCCCCCGACCTGATCGGGGATGTGCAACAGCTGCTCTTGGCGGTCGGCGTTCCGAGCCGAGTCTCCGTGACCGTCGATCGCAGAAGGGCCATCGGAGACCGACCGCTACATCGGTTGCGCGTGGTAACGCGGGCCGGGCTCGAGGTGTTCGCGGATACGATCGGGTTCCTCGATGAGCACCGGAACGCGCTCCTCTCCGACGACCATCAGATGGCGTGGGCGTTCAGCGATGTGATCCCGAACCAGGAGACGGTGTTGCCGGGGACGTACGCGGATCCCGCGAGCGGCTCCGGTCCCGGGAGCGGCCCCGTGGGCGCCGATCGCGTGCCGACTCGGGATATCCAGCACTACCCGCCCGGCGTCCAGGCGCCTCGAGACCTGACGCGATCCCGCTTGGCCACGCTGGCCGAAGGGCCCGAGGCAAATGGGACCAGTCCTCTGCTGTGGTTCCTGGCCAACGACCAGTTCTACGATCAGGTCGCGACGATCGAAGAGGACCGGTCGCTCACGCTCGATCTGTCCGTGCCGGCCAACAATACGTACGTCGCCAACGGGTTTGTCAGCCACAATACCCGACGGGGCGCCAACATGGGGATCCTGAGGGTCGATCACCCCGACATCCTCCAGTTTATCGACTGCAAGGCCGACAAGACGAAGATCACGAACTTCAACATCTCCGTCGCCGTCACCGACGCCTTCATGGAAGCGGTGGAGAAGGGAGAGAAGTACGACCTGGTCAACCCGCGCACCGGCCAGGTTGCCGGCCAGCTCGACGCGCGCGAGGTGTTCGACAAGATCGTCTATGGAGCGTGGCGGAACGGGGAGCCGGGCGTCTTCTTCATCGATGAGGCGAACCGCTACAACCCGGTGCCGGAGCTCGGCCAATACGAGGCGACGAACCCGTGCGTGATCGGCGCTACGCGCCTCGCCACGGATCGCGGCCTGCTCACCATGGAGGAGCTGGAGCGAGAGTGTATGGAGATCCGCGTTGCCACGGACGACCGCGTTCCGGCGATCCGCGCCATGGAGCGAGGAGGGGGCGTCGCGGTTCGGGCGAAGACCGGAGTCACGATGCGCCGCGCCGTGCCGGTGTTTCGCACCCGGCGGGACGCCCCGGTCTTTCGCCTCGTCACGGAGCACGGCTACGAGGTGACCGCCACGGACAACCACAGGTTCTTCACGCCGCGTGGCCTCATCGAGCTCAAGGACCTGAGACCGGGTGATACCCTTCTCCTGCAGTCGGGCGAGGGGGCGTGGAGCCACGAGTACGCCCTCCCGCCGTTCGAGCCGGAGGACAACCTCAAGGCGAGCGTCGAGCGGGGAGGGGCACAGCTGCCGACGCGGTGGTCGAAGGAGCTCGGGCAGCTCCTCGGGTGGGTCGTGGCCGAGGGGTGGGTGACCGAGGAGCTGCCCCCGGGGCGAAATGTACCCACCTACACGGTTGGTCTGCTGTTCGGCGATGCCGAGTGCGAGCTGGAGCCGCTGTTCCGGGAGCGGATCACGCGCTGGACCGGGCTGAGGGGGAACCGGATGGAGCGGAAGGGGCGCGTCCAGCTCCTTTATCGATCCGGCCTCTACTACTTCCTCCGCTCGCTCGGGATCCACGCGCCGGGCGAGCCGACGCGGGTTCCGGAGAGCATCTGGAGCGCGCCGCGAGAGGCGGTGCTCGGCTTCCTCCAGTCGCTCTTCACGGCAGACGGGACCGTACACGTCTCCTCGCATCGGGAGAGCTGCACGGTGCGGCTCGCGAGCAGCGAGCCGGAGCTTCTGAAGGAGGTTCAGCAGCTCCTCGCGAACTTCGGACTCGTCTCCCGGATCCGCCTCCGCCGGAGCGCCGGGAGCAGGCCGATGCCGGACGAGCGCGGAGGCATGGAGGGTCACGCCTACGAGGCGCAATACGAGCTCATGCTCGAGAAGGTGAGCGGGGACCGGTTCGCCGAGCGGATCGGCTTCCTCAGCCGGGCCAAGCAGGAGAAGGTGGAGGAGTGGATCGGTCGAAAGCGCAAGCGCTCGGTACGGGAGCGCTACCTCACACGAGTAAGGTCGATCGAGCCGGCGGGTGAGGCGGATGTGTACTGCACGACCGAGCCGGTCACGCACTCGATCGTCGTAAGTTCTTTAGTGACGGTACAATGCGGTGAACAGCCCCTCCTTCCGTACGACGTCTGCAATCTCGGATCGATCAACGTCGGCCACTACGCAAAGGACGGGAAGATCGACTGGGATGGGCTGCGCCGGGCCGTGCACGACGCGACGCACTACCTGGATAACGTGATCGACGCGAACAAGTACCCGCTTCCGCAGATCACCGACCTCTCGCACGCCATCCGGCGGATCGGGCTCGGCGTGATGGGGTGGGCCGACATGCTGGTGAGCCTCGGGGAACCGTACGGCTCCAAGCGCTCGATCGAGCTCGGCCGGGAGGTCATGCGCTTCATCGACGAGGAATCGAAGGTCGCCTCCGAGGAGCTGGCCGAGGAGCGGGGGGTGTTCCCGGCGTGGGAGCGCTCGATCTGGGGTCCCGATGAGACCTGCGCGCGGGACGAAGAGGGGAAGAGGATTCGCCCCATGCGGCGACTCCGTAACTGCAACGTCACCACCGTGGCGCCTACCGGCACGATCTCGATCATCGCCGGCTGCTCGAGCGGGATCGAGCCGCTCTTCGCCGTCGCGTTCATGCGGAACCAGGCGGGCGTCCTCATGCCTGACGTGAACCCCGAGTTCGTCAGGCTCGCGAAGGAGCAGGGGTGGTACTCCGAGGAGCTGATGCGGCGGATCGCCGATGAGGGACACATCCACTTCGAGGAGGTCCCGGAGGATGTTCAGAAGCTGTTCGTTACGGCGCACGATGTAACGCCCGAGCAGCACATCCGGATGCAGGCGGCCTTCCAGCAATACACGGACTCGGCGATCTCGAAGACGTGCAACTTCCCCGAGTCGGCGACGGAAGACGATGTGCGCGAGATCTACGAGCTCGCCTACGAGCTCAGGTGCAAGGGCGTGACCGTGTACCGGGATGGCTCGCGCGACGCTCAGGTGCTCTCGACCGGAAGGACCGCCAGGAGGGTGGAGGTCGAGGCGAACGGAGGCGCGCTGGAAGTCGTGGCGGAGGGCGAGCTCGCCCGGGAGCTCGCGGCGGCGCTCGGGCGGATCACTCAGCTCGAGAAGGAGCTCGAGGAGAAGAAGGGAAAGATCAGCGAGCTCGAGGGCGGCGTGGTGCGGCAGCCCCTGGTGCGCGAGCGCCCGGCCGCGCTGCGCGGCATCACCCGGAAGATCGAGTCGCCCCTCGGAACGATGTACGTCACCATCAACGAGGACGAGAAGGGACGACCGTTCGAGATCTTCGTGGCTCTCGGCAAGGCCGGCGGGGCCGCCATGGCCGACGCGGAGGCGATCGGACGGCTCATCAGCCTCGGGCTGCGCTCCGGGATCTCCCTCAAGGAGATCCACCGGCAGCTCCGTGGCATCTCTTCGGACCGGGCCGTCGGTCTCGGGCCGAACAAGGTGCTCTCGAGCCCCGACGCGATCGCCCAGGTGCTCGAGCGCTACCTCGAGGAGAAGGAGGGGGTGCAGACGGCGCTCCCGATCAACGACGTCGGGGAGACGAAGAAGGCGAACGGCGGCGCCCGGACATCCGAGAAGCCCATCGTGAAGCGCTTCGAGGAGCAGGAGGCGCTGACGTTCATCGGGACGTGCCCCGACTGCGGCGCCAGCCTCATGTTCGCCGAGGGGTGCGCGAAGTGCATGGCCTGCGGCTACAGCGAGTGCGGGTAGACGGCTTGCCGTTCTGCTGTTTGTAGCCCGAATCTACGAAGCGGGGGGTCCGAGCCCGGCCGATCGGCCGGGCTCGTGCGCTTGAAGGCAGGGATTTCTCAAGAGCCTTCAGCATCCAACTGCTCCCCGCCCATCGGCGATCACGAGTCACACAGAGCTCAGATAGTGGTGCACGTACATAACGGCCATCGATCCCTCGCCCACGGCGGACGCGACCCTCTTCACCGAGCCGTGACGAACGTCGCCCGCCACGAAGACTCCTGGGAGGCTGGTCTCGAGCATGAAGGGTGGGCGATCTAGCCCATGTGGCGCCGGTGCGCCGTTGCGTCGGACATCCGGCCCCGAGAGAATGAAGCCGCGCTCGTCACGCGCAACGATGTCCCCGAGCCAATCTGTGTGCGGCACGGCGCCGATGAGGATGAACAGCGCGCTCGCCCGGACGGTCTCCGTGGTCCGGTCGCCGTCGCGGGCGAGGGCGAGTTCCTCGAGCCGCTCCGCACCCACAGCTTCCTGTACTGTCGCCTGCGTCCACACCCGGACGTTGTCGGTGGCGTCGATCTGGTCGATGAGATACCGGGACATGCGGCTGGAGAGCGATTCGGCTCGCACCAGCATAGTGACAGTCTTGGCGTATCTCGAGAAGTACATCGCGGCCTGCCCGGCCGAGTTCGCCCCGCCCACGATGTACACGTCCCGACCGCGCACCGATTCGCCCTCGCTCATGCCGGCGCCGTAGTAGACGCCGGCTCCAGTCAGCCGTTCTATCCCCCCGGCCTGAAGCTGACGATAGGAGACTCCGGTCGCGATGAGCAGTCGCCCGGCACTTCAGCTCGTTGCCATCGCCGAGCTTGACGGTTCGAGAGGGACCCTCGGCAGCCAGCCCGACGACCTCTTGCGCCGTTAGCACTTCGACGCCGAAGCGCCGGGCCTGGGTCGCCGCTCTCCGCGCGAGCTCACCGCCGGACACACCTCCCGGGAAGCCGAGGTAGTTCTCGATGCGTGAGCTCATACCCGCCTGGCCTCCGGGGGCCTGTCTTTCGACCACGAGGGTGTGCAGCCCCTCCGAGGCGGCATAGACGGCCGCGGCCAGCCCCGCCGGACCTGTCTTCGGTGGAGGATGAGCTGCCGACGGTCTTGTTGATCGACGACAACCCGGAGCTTCGCGCCTACGTCTCCAAACATCTGCGTTCTGCCTCGTACCGCGTAGTCGAGGCGGCGACGGGCGAGGAGGGCCTGCGCCTGGCCCGCGAGGTCGTTCCCGACTGCATCATCAGCGATATCATGATGCCCGGACTCGACGGTAACGCGCTGTGCCGCGCGGTCAAGTCCGATCCGGAGCTCGACTTCGTGCCCGTCATCCTGCTTACCGCAAAGGCGGGCCGCGAGCACAGGCTGGAAGGGTTGGCGGAAGGGGCGGACGATTATCTGACCAAGCCCTTCGACACGGTGGAAGTAACGGCACGCGTCCAGAACCTGATCGCCTCGCGCCTGCGCCTGCGCGAGCGCTTTCAGCGCCCTGCGCATCT
Source organism: Gemmatimonadota bacterium (assembly GCA_046758745.1). Lineage (GTDB taxonomy): Bacteria > Gemmatimonadota > Gemmatimonadetes > Palauibacterales > Palauibacteraceae > JBHIAV01. The sequence continues at coordinate 4,639 of JBHIAV010000038.1, read as the reverse complement.
GCGTCCGGCTCCGGTCGACGTGCCATCGAGCGACGAGGTCTTCTTGGAGCGTGTGCGTAAGGCGCTCGAGGCACACCTGGCCGACAGCGAATTTAGTGTCGAACTGCTTGCACGCGCCGTTAGCCAGAGCAGATCCCAGCTCTACCGACGGCTGCAGGATCTGCTCGACCAGTCGCCGAGTGAGCTGATTCAGGGCTTCCGGCTGGAGCGCGCCGGCGACCTCCTTGCGGCGAAAGCCGGGATTGTGAGTGAGATCGCCTACGCGGTCGGCTTCAAGAGCGTATCACATTTCTGTCGGCGGTTTCGGGCCCGCTACGGTGTGTCGCCGTCCGCGTACGCGGAAGCCGTTCCACCCAGGCAGCACGACACTTGATGAGCGACCCACGAGCCTGGCCTTCGAACGAGCAGGACGGGCGGGCTAATCCACTGTCCTCCGCCACGGGCGGGCCTCGACAGCCGCCGCGTCACTCCCCGTCGCTCCGGTCCATCCTCTCTCGGTCGACAACGCCCTTTCCTCGTCGAGCCTCGACCCAAGACGCCACCATCCGGCCGCCAGCATTCCAAGGAGCGCTCCGGTCGCGGAGTCGAGCACGAAGTGCTCCTTGAGCGTGAGTGTCGAGAGGATGATGAGCATGGCCGTGACGACATGCAGCACTTTGAGCAGGCCGCGTCTCGCGATAGCGACGCCCAGGCAGGCGGTGAGCACGCTGTAGGCGACGTGCATGGACGGGAGGGAAGCGTAGGGGCGGGTAAGAGCGGACTCGTGCATCAGCCTCTGCATCGGGTGAGCGGCCTCTGGCCAGGGCGCCTCGATGGGTAGCGCGAGCTGGATGCCCGCCCCGACCAGGGTGAGTACGACGAAGGCCTGGATGCTCCGGTGGAAGCTCCCGGCGGGCAGCCGCCAGATGACGGTTGCCGCCACCAGGGTAAGATACGGGTAGGCCGTCCAGTAGAAGACCCAGGACCACGGAAGGTGGGGGATCCAATCATCTGCGCGCAGCCGCGGATCCCACAGCGCGTCGACGGGACGTCCGGAGTTCACCCGCGTCACGATGTAATAGGCGGTGAGGTGGAGAAGGATGACCCCGATGATGGCCGCCAGGCGGCCGGCGCGTTCCCGGGTCGACAGCAGCGGACGCGCGGCCTGCCGCGGGTCGACTGCCACTGGCCGGTTCGAAGCTGGGCCTCTCAGTGAACGGGTGAGTCGGACTTTGGTACGGTCCGTACGAAGTCCCCGTACATGATCGGTTCCTCCAGCCGGCAGGACCACGCCAGGTGACCGTTCCATACCGTCATGTCGGGACAGCCGTCGCACATATCCTGCTTTCCGTTCGGCAGCACGTCGGCGGGCTGGATGATCATCACCGACTGGAAGTAGGCGCGCTGGAAGGCGCGCAGCGGATTGAGGGCCAGGGCGCGCAGATAGGCCGATGCCGCTCCCGCCACGCCCCGGTCGAGGGGTGAAAGAAGCATCATGGATCGACCGCGGCGCAGGACACGCGGCCCGCTGTAGGCCAGGTAGCGACCGTGCCGCAGATGATGGGAAGTCTGCGCGAGCTCCATGAACTTCGGGCCGACGTATCCGTAGATCCTCCCCTTCGTCCCGAGACGGCCCGTGAGAAGCCACTTGAAGGAGTCCGGCCTCTCCGTGCCGTTCAGGTAGGCGCACGGTTGAAAGTCGGGAAACCGCCGCCGAATCGTGGCGAGGATCTCCGTGGACTTGATGTCGATCCGTCCCCAATCCTCCTGCATGACGTACGGAGTGTCGAGATCGAGCTTCCTGCCTCCGACGTAGTAGTCGTACGCGCCGCCGACCGTGCCCGCCCGGAAGGCGATGAACACCAGGACGTGGACGATGTCGATGTGCTTCTGACCCCAGGCGACGATCTCCGGGACATACTCCAGCGTGTCCTCGTACACGGTGGAGTTGAACGAGCAGGAGAGCCCCCCGACGCCGGCGATCATCTCGGCGTAATACAGACGGAGCTCGTTGTGCTCGATTTCGCTCTTTTTCTTCCAGTGAGGGCGTCCCTGCTTGCTGTCGATGTGGACGGTCAGTCCCTTCAGCCCGGCGCGCTTCAACTCGACCAGCAGCTCGTGGGTGAGGGTGAGCCCGTTCGTGTTCAGGATCGGCTTGATCCCCCGCTTGGCCACAAGAGCGACGATGTCGGCGATCCGGGGGTGGGTGAGGGGATCGCCACCGGCGATGGAGATACCGTCCGAGGTGCGGAGCCGGGTGAAGACATCGAGCTCTCTATCGATCTGCTCCAGAGGCTTGTGGCTCTTCGGGTCGTTGGTCCGGTAGCATCCGAGACAGGCCAGATTGCAGGCGGAGGTCGGCTCCAGCCAGGAGATCGAGTTGTCGGGAAGGCTCCAGGGCAAACGATAGAGCTTCCGGTGGTCCAGGTCGGCCGTCATCGCTCTCTCCTCAAAGGAAGGATCCAAAGGATGTGACCTACTTGTATGCACAAGGCTGAGCGAATTCTCGGGTCTTGCAAGATCAAACTTGTATTCATTCGAGTCAACAAACATGGATTATCGTTAGTATCAGATACCTGGTCTTGTTATCGTTCCGAGGATCGAGCGAATCCTCCGAGATGGGGAGGGTGACGCGGCACCGTGAAGCGCTGTGCCGGCGCTCCTCCACTCATGTCACTTGCGGCGGGAGACCGCGCGCCTTGTATTCTGATGGATCCATGGACAGTCCTCACATCGATGATCGACGGCGAGGTGGGGTTGACAGGCAAGGCCGGCCGTAAATGACCATCCGCCCGCTTCGGTGAGGCCGCTCCTCGCCGGGCTCAGAGCCGCCATCTACGGGTCGGCTTTCGTTCTGTTCTGGGGTTGGGTGGCGCTGAGCGTCCGAAGGTTCGACCCGAGCTTCGGGTTTCGGCTGCCGACGGGGGCTCGTCCGCTCGGCGTCGCCTTCATGGCGCTGGGCGGCGCTCTCGTTCTCCTGTGTGTCGGCTTCTTCGCCACGCGGGGCCGCGGTACGCCGGCGCCGTTCGATCCTCCGAGGGAGTTCGTCGCCGTAGGTCCTTACCGGTGGGTGCGGAACCCCATGTATATCGGCGGCCTCGGACTGCTCGGCGGATTCGGTCTCTGGCACCGGTCGCTGTCGATCCTGCTCTTCACTCTACTGCTGGCGCTGATGATGCACCTGTTTGTCGTTCTGTACGAAGAACCGGGGCTCGAGAGGCGGTTCGGCACCAGCTACCTCGAGTACAAGAAGTCCGTTCATCGGTGGCTCCCGAGATGGCGTTGAGCGGGCGACCGCCTTCGTTGGAGAGTCTGGTAGAGAGCGGGGATCTGTCCCTCGAGGTTCTCCACCCCGGAGGATTGGACATTACGGCCGAGCTCGCCGAGCTGTGTGGGATCGGCTCGGACAGCGTCGTTCTGGACATCGCTTCGGGTACCGGAGAGAGCGCCTGTTATCTGGCGGAGCGCTTTGCGGCCGAGGTATTCGGGGTGGATCTCTCCCATCGCATGGTCGCGCGGGCTGCGCAGAAGGCGCGGGAAAGGAGGCTCAAGCTCGGATTCCTGAGAGCCGACGCGCACCACCTGCCCTTTCGGAACGGCTCCTTCGATGCGGCGATCTCCGAGTGTACGCTCTCGCTTCTCCGAAAGGAGACCGCGATCGGGGAGATGATAAGGGTGGTGAAGAGTGGGGGGCGGGTGGGAATTCACGAGATCTGCTGGAAGGAGGACGCTCCGGAAGAGCTGAAGCGAGAGCTGGAAGAGATAGAAGGAGAGAGACCGGAGACCCTCCGGAAGTGGAAGGGGTTGCTCGAGGTCGGTGGACTCGACGACGTCCACGTCGTCGACCGCTCCGGTCTCCTGGCCCGCTGGTTCCGCGACAGCAAGAAGAGACTGGGGCAGGGTGGTGCTACGGCGGCATGCTCCTCGCCTTCTCCAGCCGCTCCGGGGTCCCGATCTCGAGCCAGCCGGCACCGGTCATCTCGAACGGGAGAATGCGCCGGCCGCCGGCCGCCAGCCTGACATAGAGCGCCACGATCGAAAAGGTCCCGCGCTCCTCGATGAGATCGAAGATCTCCGGCGACACCACGTGAACGCCCGCGAACCCGATCCTCAGCCTCTCACCCGACGGCGGTCGTGCCTTCGCCCTCTCGCCTGTTCGCTGGTTCTCCCACCCGTATAGTCCCTTCTCATCGAACAGGAGAAACCGCGATGTCGCCCGCCGATTGACCGCGAGCGTGGCCAGGGCGCGGTTTTCGAGATGCGCCCGATACATCTCTGTCAGATCGAAGTCGGTGATGACGTCCACGTTGTGTAGGAAGAACGGCGCATCGTGGCGGAAGAGCGGGGAGGCGTGGAGCATCCCGCCGCCCGTCTCGAGCGGCCGCTCCCCCTCCCACGACAGCAGGATCTCGGCCTCCACCTCCAGCCGCTCGTTCACGAAGCGCTCGATCTGGTCTGCGTGATGGTGGAGGTTGACGATGATGCGGTCGGCGCCAGCCTCGATGAGCCGGCGTGCCGTGCGCTCGAGCATCGGCACCCCGCCGACCTCGATGAGTGCCTTGGGGGTATGCTCGGTGAGGGGCCGAAGGCGAGTCCCGAGGCCGGCCGCGAAGATCATGGCGTCCATGGAGCCGCTCGCGCGAACGCGCTGGGAAGCTAG
>JBHIAV010000037.1:0-29872 GCA_046758745.1 Gemmatimonadota bacterium | reverse complement strand
CCGCCGCGATGAGCTGCGTGTCCCCTCCGACGCTGGCCGAAAACTTGCTGGTTCCGTGCCGACCTGTGGCGGAGGGTAGAGAACCGTCTCGTGGGAGGTGTGCCCAAGATGCGTATTCACAGGCGGCTGGCGGCAGTCGGATTGCTCGCGTGGAGCGCGGCTTGCGCCGGATTGGCAGCCGAGGAAGACAAGTTTGCAGAAGTGCCCTCCGGAACCAGCCTCACGGTTCGGCTCGACGGCGGCATCGACACGAGGACCACGCAGGTTGGCCAGGCGATCAGCGGCTCGGTCGTCGAGTCGGTCGTTCACAGCGGGGAGACCTTGATTCCCGCCGGCTCCCCCGTGCGCGGCGTCGTCACGGCGATCTCCGAAAACCCACCGGCGCTCACCGTTCAGTTCGACCAGATCGAGATCCGGGGCGCGTCGTACGCGCTCGAAGCCCGGCCGGCGGGAGCCACGCTGACGAAGCACTCCGAGATGCGGGACGAGGGCGCGAAGATCGGCGGCGGCGCGGCCGCCGGAGCGCTTCTCGGCGGCGTCATCGGAGGCAACGTGAAGGGCGCGGTGATCGGTGCGGCGGCGGGCGCCGCGGCGGGCACGGGCGTCGCTGTGGCGACGAAGGCGCACTGGGCCTCCCTGCCGGCCGGCTCGACGCTCCATGCGCAGCTCGAGTCGTCGCTCCGGATACCGGTTCTGCCGAAGGAGCCGCCGCAGGCCGACTGACCACACGCGGCCGGCCGCCGCCGAGGGACGGCCGGCTCCTCCATGGGTGCTCGCGGGCGGCGGGGAACGCCCCTCGCCGACTTGGGCCGATTGCCGGCGCCTCGGTCGCGCACCAACTTCCAAGCGCTGCTCTGGGACGCTGAAGCCGTTCGAATCTCCTAGAGGCGCGCATGCCTGGCTTCAAACGCTTCATCGGTGAGATCCACCGCCGCTCCCTGTGGCAGGTGCTGGGGATCTACGCTGTCGGGTCCTGGGTCGTGCTGCAGGTCGTCGAGACGCTCACCGAGAGCCTGAGCCTGCCCGAATGGGTCCCTCCCTTTGCCCTCGTTCTGCTTCTCATCGGCCTCCCGATCGTGCTGGCCACGGCGTTCGTTCAGGAGGGCACCGCGACCAGGGATGTAACCGCGAAGCCGGCACTCGGGAGAGGCACCACGGGCGGAGCGTCGGCGGGCTACCCTGCCGACACGGAAGTCGCCCCCCACCGCGGCCCCCCCGCTCCACGCGCCGGACGGGTTCGCCGATTCCTGACCTGGCGCAACACCATCACGGGAGGTGTCATCGGGTTCGCGCTCTGGGGGGTCGCCGTAACCGGGTGGCTCGTCCTGGCGCCGAAGCCCCAGCTCGTCACCGAGGGCTCCGGGTCCGGCGCGGCCTCCGCGCGCGTCGCAGTCTTTCCCTTCGCGATGCGGGGCAGCGAAGATTACGCGTATCTGGGCGAGGGGATCGTCGATCTGCTCAGCACGAAGCTGGACGGGGCGGGAGATCTGCGGAGCGTCGACCCTCGCGCGCTGCTGGCCGTCGTCGAGCGGGAGGAAGGCAGGGTGCCGAACCCCGAGGCTAGCCGCTCGATCGCGGAGCGCTTCGCGGCCGGACTGTATGTGCTCGGAGACATCCTCGAGGCCGGCGGGCGGCTCCGCATCCACGCCTCGCTGTACGACGCGGCGGCGGGCCGGGAGGCTGTTGGGCAGGGCACGGCCGAAGGCGAAGCGGACCAGATCTTCGAGCTGGTCGACGACGTGGCCGCGCAGCTCCTGGGCGCGCGGGCCGGCGGGCCCGGGACGCGCATGGCGCGGATCGCCGCGGTCACCACACACTCCCTGCCCGCGCTCAGAGCGTACCTGGAGGGCGAAAAGTTCTTCCGCTCCGGGAACTTCGAGCGAGCGCTCGACGCCTTCCAGCGGGCTACTGCCGAGGACTCGACGTTCGCCCTCGCCTGGTATCGGCTGAGCATCGCGGCCGAGTGGCACCTTTCCGAAGCCGATCTCGTGCGCGAGGCGGCGGAGCGCGCCGCCAGATTCGGTGATCGTCTCTCCGAGCACGGCCGCCGACTCCTCGATGCTTTCCAGGCGGCACGACAGGGTGCCTCGGCGGAGGCGGAGCGTCTGTATCGGGGGATCGTGGCGAACTACCCGGATGATTTCGAGGCGTGGTTCCAGCTTGCGGAGGTGCTCTTCCACTACGGGCCTCTGCGAGGCCGCTCGGTCGTGGATTCGCGCGACGCTTGGCAACGGGTTCTCGAGCTTCAACCCGATGACATCGCGCCCCTCATTCACCTGGCGCGCATCGCGGCGGTCAATGGCGATGGAGCGGAGTTCGATTCGCTGGCGACGCTCGCGCTGGACCGTTACCCGGACAGCGAGCGCCGCTTCGAGCTCCGGGCACTCCAGGCCAGCGTTCACGGGGACAGCGTCCTCCGGCGGATGGTCATCGAGGAGCTCCGCGGGACCGGCGCCGCCTCGGCGCCGACCGCGGCGTGGAGCGTCGCCTCCTACTCCGGCGACGTGGCCGGTGCCATCGATTTCGCCCGAGCTCTGGCCGACCCGGCGGTCTCCCGCGAGGCCGGGATGCAGGGCCTGGGGGACCTCTACCTGGCTCATCTTCATCTTGCCCTCGGCCGGTGGCGCGATGCCAGGGTCGACCTGGAGAGGGCCGAGACGCTCGCCCCGGCCTACGCGCTGGAATATCGAGCGCTGCTCTCGCTGTTTCCGTTCCTGCCAGAATCGGCCTCAGCGCTTCAGGAGCAGCGGGCCATAGTGGAGAGGTGGGACGCGGCACGGGTTCCCCGGAGCGCGACCCGTGTCGTGTGGATCCCGCACGATGGCGTGCACACAGCCTTGCGCGCGTATCTGCTCGGCATGCTCGACGCGCGACTGGGAGACGGTGGCGGAGCCGTCGGTCTCGCAGAAGACCTGGAATCCTTGAAAGTGCCGCGCCATGCCGAGTCGCTCGTGACGAACCTGGCTCGAAGCGTCCGGGCGCAGGTCGCGCTCGCCGAGGGTAACCCGGCCGATGCCATCTCGCTGCTCGAATCGGCGCAGCTGACCACGTGGTATAACCTGGCTCACGCGTCCTCGTTCTTCTCTCAGACCTACGAGCGATTCGCGCTGGCGGAGCTTCTGCGCGAGGCGGGCCGCTTCGAAGAGGCGCTCCGCTGGTACAGCACCTTCGAGCAACACTCCGCCTACGACCTCGTGTATCTCGCCCCGTCACACTTCCGCCGAGCCGAGATCTACGAGGCGCTGGGTGATGTGAAGCGAGCCTCCGACCACTACTCGCGGGTCATCGAGCTGTGGCACGACGCGGACGGGGAGCTCCAGCCCTGGGTGGAGAAGGCGCGCCAGCGGAAGGACGCCCTTGTCGGCGCTTCGTAGGAGCCACCGTCCCCGGTCATCATCGACCGGGTGTAGCGTCGCGCAGCCGCCGGGTGTGGAGCCACGAACCTGCTAGGCCCCATTCTCCGCGCCGGTCGTGCGAGCATCGCCGAGCGGTCGTGACACGCGCGATCTGCTAAAGAGTTGCTGAAACCGGCAAATACTCCACGTCGACGCGGGCGCATCCCGACAAGAGCTTGGCACGTAACTGCCTGTCACACATAAAGTCACGCTAAACAGCTCCATCCGGTCCGCTTGTTGCACTTTTTTCCCACGCCCCGCGCTTCCCGGTCCTTCCGGGCCCGGAGCGGCGCGATCCCGGTCGGGGCGGGTAACGTGACCCCCCGCCGAAGTAGTGCGATCGCCCTCGGAGGTAGGTGACCGCCCTCGGAGGTAACGGGACCGCTCGCGGAGGCAGGTGACCGCTCGCGGAGATGACGTGGCCGCGCGCGGAACCGCAGGGCAGCGACGGAAAACGAGCGAGACTCTCCAACGCGGGAGTTTCGATTTGTCGATAGATGAAAAGCCCGAGAAGGACCATGACCATCAGGGAGCGGTGCGTACGATGGTTTGAGCCGATCAGGCCAGCGACCCGGGCATGGTACGGCAACCCATGCGGGTTCACGCTGATCGAGCTGCTGATCGTCCTCACGATCCTCGGAACGGCCTATCTCCTGGCGACGCCGGGGTTCCGTCAGTATCAGCAGGCACAGCTGATACGGTCCGGGGCCACCCAGATCAGCCTGGTGTTCGGTTCGGCCAGATCCCGTGCCGCCGGTCTGAATCAGGTGGTTCGCGTCTCCTTCGCTCCTGCAACTCTCACCCCCGCCGACGGATTCTTCACGGCGTACGCCGACACGAATCGGAACATGGCGCTGGATGCCGGCGAGGTAGAGGTGGCCGCCCTTCCGCGAGCCTCGAGCCGGTCCGGGATCGCGGGCTTTGAACTCCCCGAGACCCTGCGATTCGCCGCTCCTGAGGCCGTATCGGCCGGTCCCCTTGGAATTCCGATCGAGCCGGATGGCGTGAGCTTTCCCGGAGATCAGGTGGCGTTCTTTCCCGACGGCACCGCATCGACTTCGGGGCACGCCATCATCGTCGGGCCGCGCAACCGATCCTACGCCGTGACGGTCAGCGCGGGGGGCGCCACGCGCGTATTCAGCCTCTCCGGCGGAGGATGGCGATGAGCGCGGCACGCCGCATCCGGATGTCCAGGAGGGGCCGGAGGCAGGATGGGTTCACCCTCGTCGAGACGATGATCGCGATCGTGGTTCTGACCTTCGTGGTAATCGGGACGGGAGGGGTGCTGTCCGAGCTGGTGAGGATCGACAGAGGCAGCCGAACGCGCACGGAGAGCGCCTTCTTCATGCAGCAGATCCTGGAGGATGCGCGGTCGGTTCCCTACGCGCACCTAACCAGCGGCCGCCGAACCAAGGACATCGGAGGCGGCGTGACGCTGGAGGCGACCTGGACCGTCACGGAGGTGGTTCTCGGGAAACTCAAACAGATGGACTTCCGGTTGCGTCGCGTGCCCCCCGGGCCGTCCAGCTCCACGGAGGTTGCCCTGAAGCTCTTCTACGCGAACCGGAGTCCGTAGCCATGTTCACACGACCCTCGAGCCGAGTCGGATCGCGGCGGCACGCCGTCGCTGCGCTGCGCGGCGCCGACGAGGGCGGGTTCACGCTGGTCGAGCTCATGCTCGTCCTCGTCATCTTCTCTGCCATCGGAATCGCGGCCACGCGATTCCTTCTCACGCAAACCGCTTTCTTCAACCGGCAGACGGACATGCTAGGCGTCCGGCAGAACACCCGCGCCGCTCTGCATCGCCTGTCTTCCGACATCCGGCTGGTGGGGAGGGGACTCAACAACTACGACCTCGAAGTTCCGGACCTCATCGTCCCGAACGACGGCTCCGTCTCCGTGAACACCTTTACCGACGGCACGATCTCCCTCCTCTCCATTCCGGACCCGGCCGTTCCCGGTGTGCAGCTCTCACTGAATGCGGCGGTCCCGCAGAACGGCGACGTCGGCTCGACGGACGTCGCGGTCGAGGCGGGCTGGGATCCCTCGTCGCTCGCAGCCGGATCCCGACTGATTCTGTTCGATCCGAACTCCGGCAACAGCCAGGTCGTCACGCTGACCGCCATCGTGGCCGACACGCTGGTCTTCGCCAACGACACGCTGGTGTTCGATTTTCCGACAACGGGCTCGAATCCCACACGGGTGCTCCTGTTGAATGAAGTTCGTTATCGAGTGAACCGGAACGGTGACGTGCCGTTCTTGGAGAGGCGGGTGGATGACGGCGGCTGGGTACGATTCGTCGAGGGAATCACCGACCTCCGCTTCTCCTACTTCGACGAGAGTCAGGATGCATTCGCAGCGTCGCCCGCGCCTTTCTTTCCCTCGACGCCACAGGAGCGGCGGGCCATCAAGTGGATCCGAGTCTCGGTCACGGGCGAAGCGGTCCGGATCGGCCGGAACTCTTCGAGACCTCGCGTTACGCTGGAGACGGACGTGGTTCCGAGAAACATGATCGCGGCACCCTGATGGCTGGTCCTTGATGCTGATCGTAGTCGAAGGGAAGAGGATTCTTGTCGTTCGAGGCGCGCTCTCGGCGAACGAACGAGGGGCAGCGCTGATCCTGGCGTTGCTGGTCACGCTGATCCTCTTCGCATTAGGCAGCATGGCGGTCGCCATCTCGCTTCCCGAATCGAGGGTGAGCAGCAACTTTCAGAGGAGCGTCGAAGCGAAATATCTTGCCGAATCGGCCATAGAGGAGATTGTCGGTCGCCAGAACGATCAGTTGCGGTCTCCGCGCTACCTGTTCGATCCCGCGTCCTATCAGCTACTCGGGCCGGATTCCGCCGTTTTCACCGTGAGGTCGTTGGTCGCTCCGCTGAGCACCGGCGATGAGGTGGTCGGATCCCTCACAGCGCGCGTGCTGAACACCAATCCGACCCGAGGCCCTCCACCTTACACCATCCAGACGACCTCCACCTTGCTCGACGGCAGTTCCACCACATATCAGGCGGTGGTCGATGTGGTGAGCCTCCTCGATTTCGCGGTCTACTCCGAGTGGAACATCTATATCGGTGCGAACATCACAATCGGGGGTCGGCTGTACAGCGGGAATGTCATCACACTGACCGGACCGAACATCACGCTGATGCAGCGGGTCGAATACGCACGCCTGATTCGCAATACCGCGTGGGGCGATTTCCGTCAGGGGCACTCGCGCGTAGATCCCAAACCTTCGATGACGGATCTGGCGGATATGACGTTCTTCGAGCAGGCATCCAAGAACGCGGGCGTGTGCACGGCCGGTCGCGGGCTGTACATCGGTCAGGACGGGTTCTCTGCCGTCGGCCGGCAGACGGCCGATCTGTTCCGGAACACGGGCGGCAGAAAGCCCTCGAACAGATCGGGGTGCCGAGACGGTCCTTCCTGCACGGTCATCGACCTCACCCTGTTCGACTTCAGCGCCTCCCCCATCAGGTATGCCGGAGCTCCGCTCATCGGATTCGACGGCACTCCGCTCACCGACTTCAACGGAGTTCTATTTGTGGACGGCGAGCTTCACGTGTGGGGACATCTGGGAGGGCGGTCGGTGGAGGACGCGACCGTGACCGATACGCGCAACTACATGACGCCACCCACCGTACCCGTGAATCTGTACAGCAACAACCGGCTCGACAGGTTCGAAGATGGTGCGAACGGCGGGTCGGTCGACGGCAAGCTGGCGCCGGCCGGGAGGGGAGTGAACCTCGGCATCTATTCGAGCGGGAACATCTATATCGACCACAACATCTTCGCCGGCGAGAACGAGAGTGGATTGCCCGTACGGATGGCGCTGGTCGCCCGGAACAACGTTCGGATCGACAGCTATTCGCCGCGAGCGATCTTCATCGAAGCCGCCGTGCTGGCCGTGAACGGGACCTGGAGTCCGTATGGCAGGAGCCCCTCCACGCACCAGTTCAACTACTGGGCGAACAATCGCGGAGACCTCCCGCCCGCCACTCGCAAGTATGACCTGGACGGGGATGGCGTCCTGGAAGGAAACACGTTCGTGGGGAGGCCCGGCGATCGGAACGAGAACAACGTCCTGAGGGCGTGGACGCTCCGCAACGATGGCAACCTCGTGACGAGGACCTCGCCGAACTCGGGGGTATGGTCCGCGTACGGACACCCGCGGTACTACAACTACGATACGGAGCTCCGGACCTCCGAAGTGCCGTGCTACCCGACGATGCCGGACTATGGCATCGTTTCGGGATCGTTCACGGAGGTGCTGGTGGGACCCTGAGCGGCGGCTCGGCCTTCTCGTCGGTGAGCCAGCGCTTGAAATGCAGGGCGTTGTCGACGTCACTCGCCACCCATAGGCAGGCGATGACGAGGCGAGGAGCGCGCGGCTCCGCATATTCTCGATAGATCCTGTACTCGTGTCGCCGGGAGCCAACCCGGGGAGGAGGTCGGAGGTCATTCCGAAGGCCCCTATAGATCGATCAGGCAGCACCGGAGCGGGGCCGATCCCGCTTGCCAGTGATGGCTCGCACGGGGCAGGTTGCACCCCTCTTGTACCATGCACGGTGGGAGGACCAAATGGACGGATCGGGCGAAACGGTGGACCTTCGGAGCGTCGTCGAGCACGGAGCCGGTATCCATGTCCTGCGAGCGAACAAGACGGTCCGCGGGTGGAACGGGATCCTCTATCGGGCCGGGCTATCGGCGAAGAACGTGGACGCCCGCGAGCTCTCCATGAACGTCGCGACCATTCCTCCCGGTGGCGTCGCGCGGGCGCACATTCACCTGAACTTCGAGGTCATGCTGTACATCCTCGAGGGCAGGGTGCGCCACGAGTACGGCCCGGGCTGCCGGGAGGTCGTCGAGAACGGGCCCGGCGATTTCATCTACATCGAGCCCGGCGTGCCGCATGAGGTCTTCAACATGAGCGATACGGAACCGGTCGTGGCGGTGGTGGCGCGCTCGGACGCGAGCGAATGGGAGAACATCATCGCGTACGATCGCGCGGCGGAAGCTCCGGTTCCCTCGTCCCGCTTCACCCCGACGGTCGAGCCGGGCGCCCCGGCGTGAGCGACGGGCGAGGACATGGGCTGGCGTCACCGATGAGCGGCCGCGGCACCCGGGCGTGAGCGAGGAGCGAGGACGGGGCCCAGACGTGAGCGATGAGCGGGCGCGGCCCGCGGGCGTGAGCGGCGCTCGACCCCCGGTCCCCGGCTACGACCTGGAGGCGTGGCGGCGAGAGATCCCGCTCCTCCGGCGGGCGATCCCGATGAACAACTGCTCGCAGGCGCCGCAGACGGAGCGTACTCGATCTGCGGCCCTCGAATATCTCGACTCCTGGGACCGCGCCGGGATGGACTGGGATGCATGGATCGAAGAGGTCGAAGGGGCACGGGCCGACTTCGCCTCGCTCATCGGAGCGCGGCCCGAGGAGGTGGCCGTGTCCACCTCGGTCTCGGTGGCGACGAGCGGCCTGGCCAGCGCCCTCGACTTCACGAGCGGCCGGAGCGGGGTGGTGATCTCCGGCGCCGAGTTTCCCACCGTCTCGCACGTGTGGCTGGCGCAGCAGGCCCGAGGCGCGCGGGTGCGCTATGTCCCCGTGCACGACGGGGTGCTCCATCCGCAGGACTACGACGGGGCGATCGACGGCGATACGCTCATCGTGTCGGCCTGCCACGGGTACTACCAGACGGGCTTCGTCCAGGACATCCGGGCCATCGCTCGGATGGCGCACGAGCGAGGCGCGCTCGTCTTCGTGGACGCGTATCAGACGCTCGGCACACGTCCGGTCGACGTAAAATCGCTGGAGGTGGACTTTCTCGCCTCCGGCTGCCTCAAGTTCCTGATGGGCATCCCGGGGCTCGCCTTCCTCTACGTGCGGGAGGCGCTCATCGCCGAGCTGTATCCGACGGTGACCGGCTGGTTCGGGCGCGTCGATCCGTACGCCTTCGGGACATCCGAGCTGGACTGGCCAGGCGAGGCGCGCCGCTTCGACACCGGCACGCCGCCGCTCATCAACGCGTACGTCTGCCGGGCCGGGGTGCGGATCATTCGCGAGGTGGGCCCGGAGCGCATCCGAGAGTGGCACGCGGCCCTCGCCCGGCGGCTCATCGACGGCGGTCGGGCGCGCGGCTTGGAGCTGCTCGGGACCGAGGATGTGGATCGGCGGACCGCATCGACCGCCTTCCTCATACCGCCCGGGATCGGCGTCGACTCGCACGAGATCGAGAGGCGGCTCAGGCGGCGGGGCATCATCGCCTCCGCGCGCGGCCCCGCCATTCGACTTGCCCCGCACTTCTATTCGACCCTCGGCGATGTCGATGCGGCCCTCGACGCCCTGGCCGAGGCCTTCCGCGAGTAGAACTCCCATTCGCGTGGCCCGGTGATCCGGTCCGGTCGCGAGACCTTCTCCGGGTCCCGCTTCGGCCTGGCCATGACCATGATCGGCGTGGCGGTGGGGCTCGGGAACGTGTGGAGGTTCCCGTACATGGTCGGCAAGTTCGGCGGCCTGGCCTTCGTGACCTTCTACGTCGCGGTCGTCGTGTTCGTAGGCGTGCCGGCCCTCATGGCCGAGTGGGCCCTCGGCCGCCACACGCGCCGCGGCCCGGTGGGCGCCTTCGCGGCGGCCGGGCTTCCCCTGGGCCGGAGCATCGGGTGGTTCTTCTTCTTCGTGGTGGCGGCAGCGACCGCCTACTATACGAGCGTCATCGGCTGGGTAGCGTACCACGCCGTCGGGCAGCTCGCGCTCGGAAAGGGCCGCACCCTCGCCGCCTCCGCCATCCTGCCGCCCGCCTCCGGCTTCGACCTCCGGTCGTTCGCCCTCCAGGCGCTGGCCACCGGGCTGGTCATCCTCGCCTGCGCGGCCGTGCTGCTGCGCGGCTTGCGTCGCGGGATCGAGAGGGTGAGCCGGTTCATCACGCCCGCGCTGTTCGCCGCGCTGGTCGTCCTCGTGGTGCGATCCGTGACGCTCCCCGGGGCGGCGGAGGGGATTCGCTGGTACCTCCTGCGCTTCGATCCGGGCGACCTGACCCCCAGGGTGATGGTGGCCGCCATGGGACAGGCCATCTTCTCGCTCTCGTTGGGTGGCACGTTCATGGTGGTGTACGGCTCCTACCTCGGAGATCGGGACGATCTCCGGCGCAGCGCGGGATGGACGGCGTTCGGCGACACGGCGGCCGGGCTGCTGGCGGGGCTCGCCATCATCCCGGCGGTCTTCGCGCTCGGTCACGAGGCGAGCAGCGGCCCGGGACTGCTCTTCTCGACGCTGCCCGCCGTGTTCCGGGAGATTCCCGCCGGCTGGCTCTTCGGCTTTCTTTTCTTCGCGGCGCTCCTCGGCGCGGCCTACCTCTCCGACGTCGCCGCCTTCGAGGTGCTGGTGGCCGGGCTCACCGACAATACGCGGCTGGGCCGACGGGCCGCCGTGTGGTGGATGGCCTCCGCGGTCTTCCTGCTCTCCCTCCCCCCGTCGCTGAACATGAACGTCTTCTTTGCGTGGGACCTCACCTTCGGCTCGGGAATGCAGACGCTCGGCGCGCTGGTGGCCGTGGTCACGATCGTCTGGGTGATCGGGCGGGCGGAGGCGCTCCGGGAGCTGGCCGCCGGGGGAGGAGAGCCGTTTCCGCTCTGGCTGTACTACTGGATGCGCTACGCCGTACCGGGAGCCGTCCTGGCCGTGGGCGTTTGGTGGGTGCTGACGGATCTCCTGGGTGTCATGGCGGGCGTGTGATCAGGCTGCGCGTGGCCGCTGCCCCGGCGCCCGCCCGGGCAGCGGCCTGCCGAGAACGGCCTCTGTCCGTCAGCGCGCGTCGTCCTCGCCAGCCGGAACGAGCGCGAGGACGCGGACCGGACTTCCGCTCCCCCCCACGATCTTGAGCGGCGCCGGTCGGCGGAAGCCGGTGAGGTTGCGCAGGCTGGCCAGCCCGAACCTCCCGGCACCGTGCATGATCGAGTGGTTTGGGAACGGGGGGTCGAAGCCGCCCGCCTGACCCGCATCGGTGCCGACCGTCTCCACCCCCACGCCGAGCACTTCGCGCTCGTGCGCGAGCAGCTCGGAGGCGGATGGATGGAGACCCGGGCTGTGCGGCCCATCCTCGGCCACGTTGAGGAAGCGCTCGGGCTCCCGGCGCTCACTCCACCCGGTGTGCAGCAGCACCCAGGCGCCGCCCGGAATCCGCCCGTGCTCGGACTCCCAGTCGAGGACGCGATCGCCGGTCAGCAGATAGTCCGGATCCCGCTCCACCTCCTCCACCAGGTCGATCACGCACGCCGGACCGATGAATCGCTCCGCGGGGATCGTGTCGCAGGCGTTGTCCGGCAGGTCCTTCCCCGTGATCCAGTGCACGGGGGCGTCGAAGTGCGTCCCGGTGTGCTCGCCGAGGCGTAGCGTGTTCCAGTACCACGCGGGTCCCCTGTCGTCGTACCGCGAGATCACCTCCAGCGTGACACCGGGCGAGGAGGCGAAGATCGGCGGCAGCCCGATCACCGGGGTGTCCGGCCCGAGCGGCTGCGTGAGGTCGACGACCCGCAGCCGCCCGCGGGCCAGCCCCTCGACCAGCTCTTGCAGTACGGTCATGGAACGTCTCCTGCTTCGCTTCTCGAGGACGTGGATTGGAGGCTCCGCAGATGCCGGGCGAACTGGAACCGGTTCTCGAGAAGCCCGAGGTCGGTGACGAAGGCGCTCGGCCCCACCGCCTCGACCTTGGCCACGATCGTGGTCAGCTGCCCGGCCTCGAGCGCTTCCCGTACGGCCTCGGCGAAGCTCTCCACGTCGCGTACCGTCGCGGTGCGAGGCACACCGGCGGCCGCCGCGATGCCCCCGAGGTCGCTTCCGGTGGCCGTCGCGGTCGGGAAGCCTCCCACGGAGAGCAGGCTCTCGTTGTCGAAGATGACATGCGCCAGATTCGCCGGTCGGTAACGCGCGAGCGTCGTCAGCCCACCCAGATTCATCAGCACCGAGCCGTCGCCGTCCAGGACGACCACGCGCAGCTCTGGCCTGGCCAGGGCGATCCCGAGGCCGAGGGAAGAGGCGAGCCCCATGGCGTGCTGGAGGTAGAAGAAGTTCGGCCGGTGCCCGAGGGACTGCAGCTCCGCGGCGACCGCGCCCATGATGGTCACCACGATGCAGTTCTCGAGGTCCGGATAGATCGCCTGAAGCGCTTCGACGCGCTTCATCTCCCCTCCTCCCACATCAGACTCCGCCGCAGCAGCAGCGCCACCGGCCGGTTGCCCGAGTAGGCCAGCGTCTGCGCCCTCTCCACGCGGCCGGCCACGTGATCCGGCGCCTCGAGATACTCGTAGGGAATGCGGAGGGCGTCGAGCAGAGGCTCCGTAGCCAGTCCGCCCTCCGTCTGCCACGGATCCCGCTCGCCGAACTCGCCCCGGTGGCTGATGAGCATGAGCAGGGGGATCCGGTACAGCTGCGAGCACGAGACGATCCCGTTGATGGAGGCCAGGAATCCGTGGTTCTGCATCAGCATGGCGGATCTCACCCCCGCCAGATGTGCGCCGGCCGAGATCCCCACCCCTTCCTCCTCCTTGGCCAGACGAACAAGCGTGACGTCGGGATCCTCTTCGGCCATTCGGATGAGGTGCACGAGCCACGTCTCCGGGAGAGCGGAGACGATGCGGACGCCGCACGACTTCAGCGCTCGATAGATGATCGTCGAGCCGGCGACGGAAACGGCCATGTCGTGTCAGCGCGCTCCAGGGGTGTGGCCTCGCGGCCGAAAGCGTTCTCACCGCGGCCGCGACATCGGCCGTGCAAGGAAAAGTAGACAAACGAGCAGCCCATCGGCTGGCTCGAACGGCACCGACGAACATGCCGCAATCGGGAAAGGGCCGAAAGCCCGGCCCCGGACCGGGCTTCTTAGTGGTCTAGCGGAGCGTCCGCGGGTCACTTAAATGGGGGATGTTTGGGGGGAGTCGTGGATGCCTGGCAAAGGTCATGGCAAGCCCCCGGTGAGAGAATCGTTGACCCTTTCAGGAAACCTCGTGCCAGGAACTGGAGCTATGCAAGAGGAACTCGTCGGTATCGTCACCCACTACTTCGCCAAGCCTCAGGTCGGAGCCCTCAAGCTCGAGGCGGAGATCAGGGTGGGAGATCTCCTGCGGTTTCGCGGCCATACCACGGACTTCGAGCAGGAGGTCGGCTCATTGCAGATCGACCATGTCCCCGTCGAGCAGGCTGGACCGGGGGCGGATGTGGCGGTCCAGGTGAAGGAGCGAGTGCGTAGACACGACCGCGTCTACAAGCTTACGCCGTAAAGTGTACGAGCTCGCGCCGTAGAGTGCACAAGCTCACGCCGTAGATCTGAGGGCAGAGGCTTTCATTCTCTTCCTCGACCGCCCCGCCGGGGGGGTGGTGGCGCTCACTTCCGTCGTGTCCCGCTCCCAGGCGCACCCCTCTCCTGTGTGATCACGATCGTCAGCACGCGAGCGAGGATGAAGAGGAAGCCGGCGATCCCCACGGTCGAGAACGTCCACCCTCGCGGAAGAACGCCGGTTGTCGCCATTCCGGCGACGTAGAAGGCGGCTAGACTGCCGACAGCGATCAACCCGCCGGGCCCTTCCCAGCGCCACCCGAGGAGGAGGCCGAAGCAGGCCGTGAGGAGAAAGAACGTCCCGATCGGTCCGAGCGCATTGGCCTGGAGCGGACCGAGGGTCCCCCCGCTCACAACGTGCAGGGCGATGACAGCGAGGGGCCCGAGGCCGAGGAACCTGGCGGCCCAACGAACGGCGAGCGCGAAGTGCGCGACTCGCGGCGTCATGAGGCCTCGAACCGTCCCGCTCCGGGAGCTGTCAGCAAGCGCCGAAAAGCCATAGCAAGGTAGGCGGCGTGCCGATTCTCGTGCGCATGGATGATCGGCTGTCTGCAGGCCCCAACGCGGACGGCCCATTCCTCCAAGCTGTTGCGTGTGCGCAGCATTTTCACCCTCGGGGCCGGGGCACACCTTCGACAAGTTGACCACGACGTGGGGCGAAAGCGAGGAAAGTGCGAAGAAACGGCCCCCATGGCGGGTCGGGCGACGGGCGGCCCCCGGTTTGCAGCGGGGATTCCGGATCCAGCGGTGCCAAGCCAATTAAGAACGCTGCCGCTTCGCAGCGAGGTGTCATAAATGGAACTGGCCGGGTTTGTTCTGTCGCTCGTAACGCTGGCCGCCCTGGCGGCGCTCCTGCGCTCGCCGCCCCGCGGCTCCTATTGCCGTTCGTGTTGGGTCCCGATTGAGGCAGGTCGGCTCTGCCCGGACTGTGCCGTGGAGAAAGAAGGGGAAAAGACCGTCCCCACGCCGCGCGCGTCGGCGCGAGGGAAGGCCGGCTCCCGCTGACCGCTACGGGGCACTCCGCCACGCTCGGACGGGATTGCGGGGCGCGGTCCGAGCCGTATATTGGAAGTAAGCCTCCTCCAAATCTCCTTCTCGCTGGGTGAGAAGGACGTAGCTGTCAATGTGCTCGATGCAGCGCAAGGGGGCCACAATGCCTGCCAAAGGAGCCACTCCCACTGCTGAGCGCCGGGTCCACCGTCTTACCGAGATGGCTTGGAACGATATCGACCGGCCCGGCTGCTACCTGATCATTGGAGCCGGCGACCTTGTGAGGATCCCGCTGGAGGCTTTGCAGGGAGGCCACTCGCCTCTGATCTCGATAACCTCCGTCGGGGAGACTCGGGTCGCCAAGCTCTCGGACAACCCGGCTACCCCAATCTCGGTGCTGCGTACCGTCGCAGCCGACAACGATTACTTCGTGAACTTCTGAGGCCCGAGGAGTCCGAGATCAGGCCAGGGCGGGCACCTGCGCCGACGGGTGCCCGCCCTTTTCCGCGCAGCCGAGATGTCTTTCCGGGAGCGCCCTCTCATCCGGCTGTCTTCCGCCTCTCGCATCGCCCCCCCGGCCTTGAGCGCCCGATTGACACACAGCTACAATATCTAGTATCCTTTCGTCGCTCGACCGCAACATATTGTGCCTCCCTGCCTCGCCGAGCAGGGACGCGTTGCATGCCGGTCCGGGTGGAAGACCACAGCACAGGAGAGCGCGCGGGTTGGAATACCGGTTGCCAGGCAGCGGAAGGTGCGATTGGTGCGGAAACAAGACTTCCATGCCAGCCAAGGCGTATGTTGCGGCCGATCCGGATGTGAAGGACTGCCTTTGCGATCCCTGTGCGGAGATGGTGGACAGTCTGAAGCGCAGCAAGATCGCTGAGCGACTGGCCGCTGAGATGGGAAGACTCGAGTCCCAGTGAACCGCTCTCGCCCCGGGAGAGCTGCCAGCACTCGCTAACCCCTCGTCCAGCCACATCCACCACGACTCCGGATTCCGTGCCCGGCCCTTGGCAGAAGAGTTCAGGCCGAGGGGCGTGAAGTGTGCCCTCTACGGGTGCGCGCCCTGTGGCGAGACGTCCCACATTGCCCATTGCCTCCGAGGCCGGCCACATTCATCTGAGATGGAAGCGCTCGCGGCCCCCCGGCCCGCGCCGATACGACCCAGGGGCCCGGTGTCACTGATTCTGGGCGGGGCCGGGGCGTACTCCTTTGATCGGATGCGGGCTTCCAGGGCTGCCACGGCCGTGGTTCCGCCACCCGGGGACGCGCCTGCCTGAGGCGGACCGGACTGCCCCCGCCGGGGCCGCGCGAAGCATCGCCTGGGGAAGATCTACGGGGAATCCGAGAAGGTCTACCGCGCTTCCTCGTCCAGCGCGCGAATCTCTCCCGTCTCCTGGACCTCCACCTTGTAGCCTTCGAACTCCGCCGGGATCGCGGCACCGAGATCCGCCGTGAGCTCCGCTACCAGGACCTTGATGCACGGAGCCCCGGCGCACTCCCCGATGGCGGTGCCCACCACACCGGGAAGCGCCATCACGCGCTCGGTCAGCCGTCCCTGCGCCGCCTCGATGCTCTGTTCGGTCACCGCCGTGTCCTCTCGGTCGGCCGGCTCACGGTCCACCGTGGGCTTTGCACACGCGGCGATGCACAGTACGATCGCACCCACCTTCCACACGGAAAACTCGGCCTACAAGCCGTCGATCGTCACGCCGAACCGCGTCAGGACCGCGTCGATCGGGTTCGCGATCGTCACACTCGAGCTGCCGGCGAACAGCAGGCCGACGGGCTTCCCCTGGTCCTCCCCCTTCTGCACGACGATGAGGGACCCCGAATCGCCGCCTGCACTGAAGCCGCCGCCACCGATGACGATCTGATTCACGAATCTCGCGACACCGGGCGAGCCGTAGAACACGTTGACCGTGGCATTGATGCCGGTGATCCGGCCTTTGGTCTGTCCGGTCGTCCGACCGTACTTCATCACCCGCAGGTTGATGCTGGCCACTTTCGTGGTCGATCTCGGCGTTCCGTAGCCATCGGAGGGAGTGGCGTTGCCGAGCAAGGCTGGTGACGAGGCCGCGATCGCCGCGTCGATCACGTTGTTGCCTCCCGAGAAGTTGATCGGCTCGAAGTCGGAAAGGGTACCGATGTCGTCGGCCGGTGAGCTTCCGCCATCGAAGGTGCCCGGCTGGATCACCGCATCGCCGATCGAAGCTGTGTTTGATTTCGCATAGACGTGGTTGTTGCTCAGGGCATAGACATTTGCGCCCTTGATAACGCGAGCCCCGATCGTACCGGCCGTGATATCCGGATGACCGGTCGACACTCCGATCGGCACGGGCCGATCGAACCTCGCCGTCCGGTCCACGGGCGGGTCGTCCGCACCGCCACCACCGCCGTTTCCACCCTTGCAGTTGGGCGGATTCTCACACCTCTTCGCCTCCTGCAGCGCGAAGATCTCCCCGGTCACCTCGACCACGACGGGGACGCCGTCGATCTTCCGGGGAAGCCCGGCCAGGTCCGCCGTCTCCACGTACACCTTGACCGCGGGCCGGCCGCTGCCGGAGAGCCCTACGGCGGTCCCCACCACGCCCGGCACGCTCAGCAGATGCTCGGTTCGGCGCTCCTGAGCGGCGATCGCCGCCGCGAACACGTCCTGATCGATCGGGATGGAGAGGCTCAGCTGCGGCTCGGCGGGCGCGGTCGGCTCGCCGGTCTGATCTGTACAGCCGAGCCAGATGGGGCCGGCGAGCAATGCTGCGGCGAGGATGCTCGCTGATCTGGACAGGAGTCTGGTCATGGCGCGCCCTCCACCGTCATGGAGCCTGGCCGTTGGGGAGTGTGAGCAAAACTAGCGTGCTGCTCCCCGGCCCGCCAATCCGTCCACAGGAGGAGTGCCGTTCTATGGAATGTGCGCGGAGTAAATGTCGGCGTCTCCGCTCCGATAATCCGTCCAAACCAGGTATGCCGTACCGGCCTGATCCACCGCCAGCCCCAGCTTGGTGCTCACTTTATTGTCCGCGGAAGTTTCCCGCGTGGTAACCCGCACGTTCGCCGACCACGTATCTCCTCCATCCGACGGGCCAGGGTCGGCAAAATCCATTACGGTGCTCGCGGACCAGCTCCTGCCCCCATCGAGCGAGCGACCGAAAGCGACGAGCCATGCGCCACCAGCAAAATCTGCGTCTCTCCAGGCGACGAACAGCCGGCCCTGTCCATCGGCCACGATGTACGGGTCGAACTGGTGGGGGCGCACGGCACTCAGCTCCCGGGAAACTCGAACGTTATCGGAAAGAACGGGGTTTACTCCCACTGCAGCTGTTCCGCTCTTTGCCCCGCTTGTGGCCGTGACCGTCGTCTCTCCCTGAGCGATGCCTCTCACATTGCCGGCGTCATCCACCGTCACGATCGCCGGGTCTGACGACTGCCAGGTGAAGGTTGCTCCGGTAATCGTGTCGCCATCGGCGGCAAACGGAGTCGCGGTCAAGCGAATTACGGCGTTCGGGAAGACCCTGGCCGGGTCGGGGCTGACAGAAACCGCGGCGACGGTGCGAAGAGAGCAGCTGACATCGAAGGTCGTCTGCGTGGTGCTATCTGCCAGGAGGGTGACCGTGCGGGGATTGTCGCCGCTCACCGTGCAGTTGTTCCTTACGCCAGAGAGCTCCAGGCTGTGCTCGCCGGTAGCCACGCTCGGGAACACCACCGTGATGTTCACTCCCATGCTCTGGCTCTGGTCTCCGTCCAAGGTAACCGTGTAGCCGTCCCGATCGAGGTCCACGCCGGTCGTGGAGCTCTTGACGAAGATCGAGCCGATTGAGGGACCTGGGCTGGGCCCGGGCGGAGGCCCGCTGGGCCCGGCCGGTTGAACTCCCTCACCCCCACAGGCGACCAGCACCGCCGTGATCGCAGCAGGCACAAGGCTGGAAAAGCGGAGGGGAATCGGCCAGCTATGAAATGCGGACATGGCTTTCGACCTCAAGAGCAGGGCGGGCAATGCGCCCACGTCAGCCTGTGCAGACGTCGAATCCCTGGTGCGGATCTAGGGCTCCGTCGTTGCCTCCCTACACAGGACAGTTCAGGTCCTGGCGCTCCACGATGACGTCCAGCGCCATCGTCTGATCCCCGTCCACCCTGCGGGTACTGTCGATGTCCCCCGTTCTCTCCCAGAACTCGGCCGTGTTCGCCCAGACGTGCCAGCGGCAGGCGGTGCCGTTGGAATCGGCCTGGTCGATCGTGAACTTGGTATCGATCCAGACCACGTTGTAGCTCGCTCCCGTCGTGGTCCCTTTGCCTTTGGGCTTGGGCACACGCACCGTGAAGTAGTAGTTCATGTCCTTGCTGAAGCCAGGACCACTGTCACTAGTGTGACCCGTCGTACCAATCGGGCATCCGAGGGGGTCGGAGCAGGGCCGGCTGCCCAGGTCGTTGAGGTCGAGCCGCGAGAACCCACCGCCTTTGCTGCTGCAGTGGACCTCGTCGCCGGACACGACGGGCCATGCGGTTGCTGGACGCACCAGCACGAACCTCCGCGGGCAGTCCACGATCAGCGCCATCTGGTCCGGGTCGAACGCATCGACGAATGGCCCGCCGCCGTCGTCGAAGGAGAACAGGCCGGCACTTCCCGTTTCCGCTGGCAGGTCGAAGGTGGCCTGAGGGACCGACGGGGGCGGCTTCTTCCCTTTCTTTGCGAGTTCGGGGCCCGGCGGGCTCGCGTCGGTCGCCGTGGGAACGTCGGTGCAACCGCAGGCCCACGCCACCACGGCTACGGTGAGCAAGCCGCACAGGCCGCGATACGTCGGCCGGCGTGCACACGGATGTCTCCTATCCGAACTCATGAGCCACCTCCTTCGGGTAAGCCGACCGGTCGGGTCGGCGGTGACGCGGCGCGGAAGGCCGCGCCGGGCCCGGGCCATCGCCCCGAGTTGCTCCACCGGCTCCCGAGAGCGGTCCTCGTGCTGAAGTCGCGGAAGACGGTGGGATGTGGGGCGTCGAAGGGAGGCCGGCGCCGACCGACCGTCGTGATGCAGGCGGGCCATTGCCGGCCGAAAAATCAACTAGTACATTGTTAGCTACCATGCACGGAGCCCCTTCCGGGTTTCGTGTCTCGGTAGCCGCCGGCTGGTGTTTCCCACGAAGATCCGCCAGCCGGCGGCTTTTTCTTGTTCTTGTGTCCTTACGCGTGCATCACGATGTTGCCGGCCCCTCGCGGCCGGCTGCTCCGTCGTTGCGTCCCATCAAGGACAGTTCAGGTCCTGGCGCTCCACGATGACGTCCAGAGCCATCGCCCGTTTCTCGTCCACCTGCACGATAGTGTCCGTGCCCCCCGTCCTCTCCCAGAACTCGGCCGTGTTCGCCCAGACGTGCCAGCGGCAGGCGGTGCCGCTGGGATCCCCGTTCTCGGTCTGGTCAATCGTGAACAGGGCATCGGTCCAGACCACGTTGTAGGAAGCGAAATTCCCCTTGCCAGGACCGGTGCTCACCCGGAAGTAGTAGTTGAGGTCCGGGCCGAAATGGCTCGAGGGGTCGTGACCCGTCGTACCGATCGGACATCCGCCGGGGTCGGCGCAGGGCCGGCTGCCCAGGTCGTTGAGGTCGAGCCGCGAGAAGCCGTCCCGACCGCTGCAGTGGACCTCGTCGCCGGAGACGACGGGCCAGTCGGCTGGACGCACCAGCACGAACCTCCGCGGGCAGTCCACGCTCAGCGCCATCTGGTCCGGGTCGAACTCATCGATGAATGGCCCGCCGCCGTCGGAGAACAGCCCGTCACTTCCCGAAGAGATCGGCAGGTCGAAGGTCGTGCCGACGATCTTGAACAGCTCGGTGCCGATCCCCTTCTTCTTTCGCGAGGTCGTGACCCGGACGTCGTACGAGGCGAGGGGCGCGTCGGCGGCGATCGTGATGTCGGCGATCAGCTCACCGGCACCGACGAACGAGGTGGAGTTCGTCACGACCTTCGTGGTCTTCTTGCCGTCAAGAAGGAAGTCCACCACGGACCCGGGATCGAAGCCGGATCCGAACACCCCCACGGGGAGAGTCGCTCCCTGAGGTGCGCTCGTGGGGTCGGTCGCGTCCACGGTGGGCCCGTCTCCCCCTCCGTTCCCGCCCTTGGCGGCGAGAATCGAAGGTGACTCGGGCGAGGTCGGCCCCGGCTCGGAGCACGCCGCAACCCATGCGACCGCTGCCAGCAGGGTTCCGAACGATAGATGACGGGCGGCGTGCTTAACCTTCATTGAGTCTCTCCGCAGTCGAAAGCGATACTTCTTATCAATGTCTCACGGACATCGGTCCGGATTCTTGCGCAGATGAGACGACCAGCTCTCCGGTTCCGCTCAAGCGGTAGGGCGCCCAGTAGTACGGCTCGCCGTAGCGTGGATGTGCGATCATCTCGCGCTGAGCCGCTGCCAGCGACTCCGCGGCCGACCGGGATCTAAGGTGGCGGTAGAAGCTCTCGGCGAAGGCGGCAGCCCCCTCGTCCTCTACGCGCCACAGGGTCGCGATGACGTTGCTGGCCCCGGCGTACAGGAAGGCCTGGGCGAGCGTCGCGTAATCCTCTCCTCTCTCGAAGGCCGTGGACCACGCCGCGCCCACCCCGGTCTCGCAGCCGGAGAGGAATACGAGCGGGCTGGTCACAGAAACCCTCATCAGCTCGTGAACCTCGAAGCGGCCGTCGTCGGAGGAACGATCGCCCGAGCCGCGGGCGAGCTCGATCCTGGAGAACATCGGACTCCGGGCGTTCAGAATGCCGTGGGTGGCCGCGTGGACGATGGCGCCTTCAGCGAGCGAGCGACGAAAGTTCGACTCCGTCGCGCGCCCGCTCAGGTACACGGACGCGCCCGACAACTGCTGTCGGAAGACCGAAACCTCCTGGGAGGTGGCCGGAAGCTCCTCCGGGTATGGCGCGAACGCGGCCGCTCCAGCCGTCGCCACGTTCGTGCCCGCCTTCTCTCTTTCCCGCAGGACAGGAAGCGCCGCCGCCGACGGCAAATTCGTAACCACGTATCGTTCGGCCAGATAGATACCTTCCCGCACGTCGCGCAGCGCCGCGAACGGGAGATAGTTCAGCTCTCCCTGCGGCACGATGATCAACCGAACCGCACTGTCGAGCCTCCCGGCCCTGGCCGCGGGCGCGATCAGGGTTTCGTACAACGCTTCGAGCGCCGCGTACCCCCGCTGTGTGTGGGGCGAACGCCGGGCCAACAGATCGCGCGCGACCCGAACCCGGCTGGCCAGGTTCGCGCGTGTGATCCGCGTCTCGAACACCCTCACCGCGTCCCGCGTGACGACGAACGTCACGGTCTTCTCCGGCATGACGAGGTATTGCAGCAACACCTCGCCCGGCCTGAGAGCGCTCTTCACTCGCGCCGCGCTCTGCCGCCTTCCCCCCGCCAACGTCAGTCCCACGGGATCCAGCTCCTCGGCCCGCACGAGTGCCGCCTCGTAATCCGCCCTCGCTCGTTGGAGTTGCGCGTTGAGGCGCTCGAGGTCGGCCTCGAGATCGGCCCTGGCGTCCGGCCCCGCCGTGTCGCTGAGCTCGTCGATCCACACCAACAGCGAATCGATCTGTCGGAGCAGGTGTCTCTCTCCCTCGGCGAGCATTCGGACCGTCGCTCCACTCCCCGGCCCGGCCGAAGGAGAGGCAGCCAGCTGCTCGAGCAGAGCCCGACCTCGGGCCGCATCGGCCACCTCGAATGCCTCCTCGGTGAGCCCGAGGAGAAGAAGCACGTCGACGAGATCCCAGTATGCCGTGGCCCTTTCTGACGTGTACGAGGTCCGCAGGGCTCCGGAGCCGAATTGCCCCCGCACACGTTCCACGGCGGCCATTGCCCGCCTACCGGCGGCCGCGGCCGAGTCCAGGGCGCCGAGACGCGCGTGAGCCCGCGCCTTCAGCGCATGGAGCTCCCACGCCGTCCCGTACCCACCCACTGAGAGCTCCCGGGTCGCGGCGTCCAGCACCCGTAAGACCTGTAGCGCGTCTTCCTCCCGCTCGGCCAGTCGCGCCCGCGAAAGCGCGACGCCGGCCCAGGCCCGGGGCGCCTCCAGCCGTTCGGCGAGCTGTCGCGCCGCAGCGAGGTGGAGGCTCGTCTCCTCGGAGCGACCGTCCTCGTGCGCGAGCTCGGCAAGCATGAGCAGATCGCGCAGTTCCTCGAACCGGGCGCCGGCTCTCCGGTGAATCTCCAGAGCCCGGTCGGCCAGTTCCCTTGCGGTACCGAGGTTACCAAGCGCCGCGTGGATCTCGGCTTCCGCGCGCAGGTCGGTCCCCATCTCGAGCGCGAGTCCCAGCTCCCGGTTGATCGCCTGCGCCTCGGCGTACAGTTCCAGCGCCCGTCCGAAGTCTCCGGCTCCGTGGTACCGTTCGCCCAGCAGTTCCAGGTTGCCCGCCTCCTCCTGTCGCAGTCCCTGGACGCGGGACTGCTGCAACGCACTGTCCAGGTAGGCGATCGAGCGCCCCGGCTCGCCGATGGCGGCATAGGCCACGCCGAGCTGGCCGAGGGCGTTCTGCTCGCCCGTGACGTCGCCCGCTGCTCGAAGCACCGGTCGAGCCTGCTGGACGAAGGCGATCGCCGAGAGGGGGTTGCCCACTTCGTAGTCGAGCATGCCCAGATTGTTGAGAACTCGCCCCTCGACCACGGCATCGCCCGCCGCCCGAGAGGCGTTCAGCCCATCGAGGAAACGGCGCCGCGCCTCCGGGAAGTCGCCCAGTTCCGTGAGCAGGAGCCCGAGGTTGTTGGAGACTTTCGCCAGGCTGGCCGTGTCGCGTCTCGCCTCGGCGACCTCGAAGGCCTTCTCGTAGTGGTCGGATGCGTCGAACAGACGCCCCTCGTTCCAGGCCAGAAGTCCGAGCGCATTGTACGAGCGGAAGAGGGTCTCATGGTGGTGGAGCCGCAGCTTGAGCTCGAGTGCTCCCTCACCGAGGCGCCGCGCCTCTTCGTAATCGCCCAGTCGATACGATGCGAGCCCCAGCGAGGTGAGGATTCGCGCTACCTGGGTGCTGTCGGCGCCGCGGCCGGCGACTCCAAGGGCTTCGTGGAGCAGCTTCCGCGCCATCTCGAAGTCGCCGGCGGAGTACGCCCCTGCCCCCGCCGCCATCAGAGAATCGAGGCTGGCGCTATGCCCTTCGCTGGTAGTGGATGATGGAAGTTGGCCGGTGCGCGTGTCCTCCGGCGCGCCCCGCCCCTCACACGCGAGAAGCCCGAACAGCAGAAGACCCGCGGCTGCCCGAACGTGGGCTGCCGAACTCACGGAGCCGTCCGGAATTCCTGAACACCTGTCGTCGCCGATGAGGCGTCAGCCATCAGAGCATCGACATACCAGAAGTAGACTCGATCGGGTGCCATCTCGATGCCGGAAGGAAGGGCGATCGTCGTGTCGGACGTATCCTCCGTCCACAGCACGTCGCCGCTCTCGAGGGTGAGCGTCACGCGATACGTGACGCGGCCGCCAACGCTCTCCCAGAGGAAGACGATCGAGTCGGTACCGACTACGCTGCCGGGCCGAGGCGCGAGCGGGGTGATTCTCGGCACGGCTTCTGATTCGGCCAGCTCTCCGCCACGCACGACTCCGTCCGCCGGCTCCGGCACACCGGTCGGCGACGAGGAGAAGATGAGAATGGCTGCCGCGGCCGCTGCAACCGCCGGACCCGCGATGAACCAACGCCGACGTCGGTGCCGTGAGCGGAGCAATCGTGCCGCTTCCGTCACGCCGCTCCGGCAGGAGGGACAGTCCGCCAGGTGGCCCTCGACGGAGGCTGTCTCACCGGGCGAGAGCACGCCGTCGAGGTAGGCGGCGATGGCCTCACTGTCCACGTGTGTCTCCCGGGAGCCGTCGGGGCGATTCATCGTAGTCGCTGTCGCTCGCTGAGAGTCATCGGCGCGTACGCCTCTGGTTATGTAATACGGAAAGGGGATGAGTTTCTTGCGCGGCCCTATTCACCCTGTTCCTCTTTTTTGCCCGTGCGGCGGCAGCCCGCTCAGGGAAGGGAACCGTCGATCCCCTTCTCCTGCATCCGTTCTCGGAGGTCTTGGAGCACGGCTTTCAATCGGCGATAGACGTGGAAGACCGTCGGGAATCTCATCAGCTGAGAGATCTCCCGAACCGGAACGTCGTCTTCGAAGCGCAGCTTCAGGAGCAGACGGTCACGTTCCGGAAGTGGGCTGAGCGCCGCTTCCAGAGCTTGCGATAGCTCGGCCGCTCTGAGTTGCCTCTCAGGATCGGCGAGCGTCCGGTCTCGTAGCGTCGAGGGATCCAACTCGCTCGCAATCAGATCGATGAGTCGACGACGGGTGGCCTGGGACCCGCTCGGAACGTCCGTTCCCTCGGCAGATTCACGATCTCGGCCGTAGCGAGCGCGGCGGTAATCGTGACACAGGTGGCGGCTCACGACCACGAGCCACGTGGTGAAACTGCTCCGCCCGCCCGCGGCGAACTTTCGGAGTCGTTTGAAATCCTCCCTCCTCAGTTCTTCGATCACATATCGATAACGGTCCATGCCCGCGTCGTACGAGCCACCGAGGCTCCGTGCCGTGTGCAGCAGCAGACCGCTATACCGTGCGAGAAACCTCGACCACGCCTGTTCGCGGGAGTCCGGATCGCTCGAATGAAGGAGGCTGGCAAGCTCGGGTGGCAGAGAGCCGGGCATTCGCGCCCCCTAGTGCCCGAAACGAGTGTGGCGTTCGCGGGTCGTTGGTGGGGCTGGTGACCTGCCCCAACAAACGATACCACAGCCCCGGCTGCTTGTCGACTCAGGGCGACGGCTGTCGTTTCAGCGGGAGCGCGCCACGGCAAGGCTTTCCTGCATCCGGCGGGGTGCGCGATCGACGACGCCGATAGCCACGGTGGTCCGGGACCGCACGCCGGGATTCCGAACCGGGTGTTGGCGACCTCCGGATCCTTCTTCCTGCCGACCGACGGATCCTTACCTATCCGTGTGAGCGAACGACGGCTTCGGGGAGAGGGCCTCGGTTCCCTACCCGCCAGATTCACTGCATCTCGCAATAGCGGTTCGGAACCGAGGCCTGGGCACCCAGGTCGAGAGACCTCGGTCGTTCCCTATAATTGCCTCGTAGCGCGATAGTTATCGATCCCACACTACGTTACGGCAACAATCGGCACTGGTTTTGCGGTCTGGGGCCCAAGGCTCATCGTCGTGGGGGGCCCGAGGGGCCTGAGCACACCGCCTTCATCCGGACAGGAGAGCCGATCATGGGTAAGCGAATGGTGCTGATCGCCTGCGCTTCTCTGTTCCTGCTAGGCGTCTCGGATCTCAACGCCCAGGCTCGCTTCGGAGGCCAGCTGAGCTTCGGGGACAGCCAGGATGTGGGGCTGGGGGCGCGGCTGATGCTGGGCGTCGAGTCCCTCAAGCGCGTGGAATTCAACGGCTCATTCGACTACTTTTTTCCGGACGAACCTGTCGGCGGTGACCGCGACTACTGGGAGCTGAACGGAAACCTGGCCTACTTCTTCGATGTCGGGAGCGCGACGAGCCTCGCCCCGTACGCGGGGGGAGGTCTGAACATCGCCCACGGATCTCGTACCTTCAGTGACGGGCGGGATACGTCCGACACGGACCTCGGACTCAACCTGCTCGGCGGCACGCGCTTCGGCAGCGGGCCGGTCATACCCTTTGCGGAACTTCGGGTCGAGGTGTCCGGCGGCGAGCAGTTTCTGATCACCGGAGGGGTGATCTTCTAGCCCCCTTGGCGGTTCCTATCAGCGCGCACAGAGTCCCGCTCCGGCGGGGCTTTCGTGCATCTGGGGGACCGGGTCATCCACGCGCTGCTTTCGGGAGCCGCCCCACGTTTCAGGCGGCACACCCGGCCGGCGGTAGGCCGTAGCCGGGGTAGACAACACCGCTTCGTCGCTTCGATGGTTACTGCGAGACGACGATCGTGCCCCGCATGGAAGGGTGAAAGGAGCAGCGATAAGCGAAGGTTCCCATCTGATCGAAGGTTCGACGGTAGCTTCCCCCGGCGGCTCCGCCACCGTAACCACCACTTGCCGGCGGTGAGATCGACCCGCTGTCCCATAGGCCTGCATCGGAGGTGGTCGTATGGTTGGAAGGACCGTTGTTGGTCCAGCTCACCTCCGTACCGACGCGGATGTTGACGTTCGCGGGCGCGAAGCTGAAGTCCTGAATGCCGACCGAGACCGTGGCTGGCCCGGACGGCGGCGACGTTGGGGGCGAACGAGTGCCCGTGTCGCCAGAGGAGCCCGTCGATCCACCGCTGCAGGCGAGCCCGCCAACCAGGACGGTGAGAGAGACCGCGCGAGGGATTCGCATGCAATGACTTCCTTTCGCTGCGGCACCTGCGGGAGAGGATCCAAGGGGGTCGGCTGATCTACAGCGCCCCGTCCGCAGCCCGATCTAGGCAGCAATCTACCCTTGCTCTTCCGTAATCGCCAAGATACCCGGAACCGTTCCTGAGTGTCAGACTCGGAGACGCGACAGGGCCTGCTGCCCTTCAGGGCGCAGGGAGCATCCGGCAGGGCGCGGGGAGCATCCGGCCGTGAGGAACCACGCCCGGTGCCGCGGACGTTCCCCTCATGGCCTCGGGACTCGCGTGCGCTGCGGGCGCGAGCCTCGGAAGGGCGGTGGGACTAGGGCACCTTCACAGGCGGGATCGGATGAAACCAGGCCTTTCCACAACGGCTCGGATCGACAGCGCGCCGAGGGTCGATGCCGACTACGTGTTCCATGAGCTGACGCGCAGCATCTGCCCGGAGTGCCGTCGGGTGATCGACGCGCATATCCTGCTGCGCGATGGCAAGGTGTACATGCGAAAGCGCTGTCCCGAGCACGGGCTCTTCGAGGCTCTCGTCTACGGCGACGCGGAGGCGTACACGAGCCAGACCCGATTGAACAGGCCGGGCACCGCCCCCCTCGAGTACACGACCGGCATCCGGCACGGATGTCCCCACGACTGCGGCCTGTGCCCCGACCACCAGCAGCACGTGTGTGTGGGCATCATCGAGGTGAACAGCGCCTGCGACATGGACTGCCCCCTGTGCTTCGCCGACGCGGGCTCCGGGTTCAACCTGACCCTCGGGGAGGTGGAGGGCATTCTGGACCGCCTCGTCGCGACCGAGGGGACCCCCGAGGTCGTCCAGTTCTCGGGCGGCGAGCCGTCGATTCATCCCGAGATCATCCCCATGCTGCAGGCGGCCATGGCGAGAGGCATCCCGTACGTGATGCTCAACACCAACGGCCGGCGCATCGCCCGCGACGACGCGTTTCTCGCGGAGCTGGCGGCGATCCAAACGGGCATCTACTTCCAGTTCGACGGGTTCGAGCGGGACACCTACCGCATCCTCCGGGGCGAGCCGGACATCCTGGACGACAAGCTCCAGGCGCTCGATCGACTGGCCGAGGCCGCCTGTCCGGTCGTCCTCGTCGCGGCCGTGGAGCGGGAGGTGAACGAGCACGAGGTCGGCCGCATCGTCCGCTTCGGGCTCGAGCACCCGGCCGTGCTCGGCGTCACCTTTCAGCCCGCCTTTCATTCCGGCCGCTACGGCCGCCACGATCCACTGCGACGGGTCACCAACCCGGATGTGCTGCGATGGATCGAGGAGCAGACGCAGGGTCTGTTCACGGTCTCCGATTTCGTTCCCGTCCCCTGCTGCTTTCCTACCTGCAACTCGGTCACGTACGCGTACGTCGAGGGGGACACCGTCCTGCCGCTGACCCGTCTACTGGACGTCGACGACTATCTGGACCACCTGGCGAATCGGGTCGTCCTCGACGTCGACCTTCGCAGCGCGCTGGAGGGGCTGTGGTCCTCCTCCGCCGTGCCCGGCTCCGACAAGGTGCGGCAGGATTTTGCCGCATCCTGTTCCGCGTGCGGGTTGGACGTCGACCTGGCCCTGCTCACAGGCCGGCTGTTCGTGGTCATGCTCCAGGACTTCATGGATCCCTGGACGTTCAACCAGAAGAACGTGATGAAGTGCTGCAAGGCGATCCTGTTGCCCGACGGCAAGCAGATTCCGTTCTGTGCGTACAACAGCGTCGGGTATCGAGAGCAGGCGCGCTCCCAACTGGCGCGCAGGCAGCGAGAGCGGGCCCGGGCCCAGGCCCGAGGAGCGCCGTTCCAGCCGGCGCCGCTGAGCTTCTCATTCGACGCGTCGCCGCCGGCCTGCTCGTTCGATGCGTCGGCGCCTTCGGCGACGTAGGACCGATCGATGGGAAACCCGACGCCCGAAACCTCGGAAAGCCTGAAGGCGTGCTGCGCGGCCCTGTACGAGAGTGACTGGGCCCGCCTGCTGCTGGGCGAGTCGTTTCACCCCGGCGGTCTGGGTCTCACGGAGCGACTGGGCGCGCTCGCCGGCCTGGGGCCGGGAGCCCGCGTGTTGGACGTGGCTGCCGGCAGCGGAGCCAGCGCCGTCTTTCTGGCGCGGCGCTTCGGCTGCGAGGTGGTGGGGCTCGAGTACGGGAGCCGATCCGTGGCGACCGCCCGCTCGGGCGCGGCCGAGACGGAGGTAGCCGACCGGGTCGTCTTCCAGCAGGGGGACGCCGAACGGCTGCCGTTCGCCGATGGCGCGTTCGACGCGCTCATCTGCGAGTGCGCCTTCTGCACCTTTCCCGACAAGGCCGCCGCCGCCGGCGAGTTCGGCCGCGTGCTCCGGCCCGGCGGGCGCCTGGGGCTGAGCGACGTCACGCGCACGGGCCCGCTGCCGGCGGGGCCGGACGACCTGGCGGCGTGGATCGCCTGCATCGGGGACGCGCGGTCGCTCGCCGAGTATCGCGGTTACCTCGAGGCCGCCGGGCTCGTCGTGGAGCGGGTCGAGCCGCACGACGAGGCCCTGGCGCAGATGGTCCGCGACATTCGGGGGAAGCTCCTGGCGGCGGAGCTGGCCGCGAAACTGAAGAAGCTGGAGCTGCCCGCCGCCGACCTCGAGCGCGCGAAGGCGCTGGCCAGGTGCGCAGGCGAAGCCGTGCGGCAGGGAAGGCTCGGCTACGCCCTCCTCGTTGCCACCAAACCGGAGTCCGCTCGGGAGCGGCCGGCCTAGGGAGCTTCGAGCCGGGGCGCCTGCTCGCCTGCCTCGTCGCAGACGCGTATTCCCTGAGCTATCACGTCGCCGACTCCCTCAGCATGGCCGCCGCGGTGGAGCACCTCTCCAGGACCGACGTGGACGCCGCGTTCGTGTACATCGGCGAAGTGGACCACGTGGGCC
>JBHIAV010000036.1:0-30031 GCA_046758745.1 Gemmatimonadota bacterium | reverse complement strand
CATGCGGGAGGGGAGATCCCCGACAGGCGCGCTCGGGCCTCTCCCGACAGACGAGCCACACTGTCGGCTATAGATTAGATGTCGAACAAGGTGAGGAAACCTTGAGGGTGCCGAGCCCGGAATTCGTACCATCAATCGGAGTGCCGCAGAAGCGCAGGCGGCGAAGCTGTGGTCCAGAACGTTTCGCATTTCCACTCGCAAACAAGAACTCCTCTCCACCCCCCCTAGTGCCTCGAACCGCTTAGTGCGCTCGCGTGATCCAGCGGCATCGAGCGCCCGGAGAACGCAGATGCTGAAACGGCGCTACTCGGTACTCATGGTGGTTGCCTGGACGGCCACAACCGCATCCTTTGGCTATTCCCAGCAGGCTCCTGCCTACAACGCGCGCGAGGTGGAGGGCGGCGGACAAATCATCGGCAGCGTTACGGTTACGGGCACGCTACCAGCACCCACACGTCTTGAAGTTACCAAAGACCACGAGGTCTGCGGAGCAGAGCCGAAAGTTGCCGAAGATCTTCTCGTAAAGAGCGGGACGAACGGATTGCGGAATGCGGTCGTTTCCCTAAGCGATATAACGGAAGGCAAGCCGTTCGGCACCCAGAGCGAGCCTCGAGCCCTCGACCAGAGGGGCTGCCGTTTCGCCCCTCACGTGCTCGTCGTTCCGGCCGGGGCGCCGTTCGCTGTCCTCAACAGCGATGGCATTCTTCACAACTTCAGCACCCGCAGCTCAGAGAATCGCCCGATCAACAAGGCGCAACCGGGGATGCTGAAGAAGCTCCAGGTCAAGTTCAGGCAACCGGAGAGGATCCGGGTCGAGTGTGACATCCACGAGTGGATGGAAGCGTGGATCGTAGTGGCGGCCCACCCCTACTATGCGGTCACGGACGAGAACGGCTCGTACCAACTCGAGGAGGTGCCCCCGGGCAGGTACACGCTGGAGGTGTGGCACGAGAGGCTTGGCACCCAGACTCGACAGGTGACCATTCCCGATGCCGGAAAGGTGCGCGTTGACGTGGAGCTGGAGGCGAGATAAGCCACCGGGTGCCCCACACGAGATTGGAACCCTGGGCCGAGGCGGCGATCGGTATCCGATGAGCAAGCAGCGTACGATAGCCGCTGTCGTGATCCTCGCATGTGCGGGGATGCCGACTGAGCTGCAAGCGCAATCGGCGGCGGGAGAGAGCTGGATAGCCCAAGACGGGGCGGTGACCGCCGGGAAACGGCTTTACCGCAGGAAATGTGTCTTCTGTCACGGCACGAAGGGCAGGGGGGACGGCCCCGTCGCGAGGTATATCTTCCCTAAGCCGAGAGACCTGACGCGGGGGCTTTTCAAGATCCGCTCCACTCCGACCGGCAGTCTCCCCACCGATCAGGATCTCTTTGGTACGCTCACCCGGGGGCTTCCCGGAACCACGATGCCGGCCTGGTCAAACCTGATTGAGAAGCAACGCTGGCAGCTGGTGGCCTATGTGAAGACCCTGGCACGCAGCTTCGACGAGGAAGATGTGCCGGTGCCGATCGAGATCGGAACGCCCAAGCCGCCGTACCCGGAAAGTGTCGCCAACGGCAGACGGCTTTATCTGGAAGTCGAGTGTTGGAAATGCCATGGTTTTCTCGGGAAAGGCGACGGTCCGGCGTCGGGCGACTTAACTGACGACTGGGATTACCCGATCGTCCCGGCTGACCTGACGGTTTCACGAAACTGGCGTGGGGGCAACCGGCCGCAGGACATCTTCCGAAGCATCGCTGTAGGAATCGGCGGCACTCCCATGCCGAGTTGGCTCGATGCACTCAGTGAGGATCAGATGTGGGATCTGACGAACTACTTGCTTTCGATCATCGCGAAATAGCCGGGCCGGCGTGCCTTTCTGACACTCTTTCCGTTCACTGAGCAGCCGGCGAAGGGTAGCGGGCCATGCATCTGCTCAATAAGCTTTGCGCGACTCACCTGAACCTGGCGAGCGTGCTGGCTCCCGCGCTTGTGGTGGCGCCGGCGATCGTCCCCCACCCGTCACTATCCCCGACGGAAACATCTGTCCCTAGTTTTGCGCGCCGATACAACTTGAGTTGCAGCACCTGCCACACGGTATTCCCGTCTCTTACCGAGTACGGCAAGCTTTTTCGGGCAAAGGGCTACCGTTTGCCGGGTGCTGGGGAAACGCTGGCCGGCGAACAGCCTCTTCCATTGGGACCGGAGGTTGAGGCGACCGGGAAGAAGAGACCGAGCCAGATACCTTTCATCGATATACCGGCCACCTCCGTCGCCTCGTTTCAAGTGATCTCGGACTATAGATACCGTCCCGGAGCGGAGGTCAACCAGGAGTTTGCCGGAATCAGTTCCGTCGGGCTGATCTTCGGTGGCGCGATGGGCGAGTATTTTTCGTTCTTCGGCAATGTCGCTCTTATCGAGGAGGGACGCTTCGAGGGAATAGATCGACTTTTTCTCCAGTACAACCAGGGGCTTGCCTTTAACGTTCGGGTGGGACAATTCGAACCTCGAGCGATACCCTTCTCCAACCACCGGCGGTTGCTGCGCATTACGCCGTATCTCAACGGCGTCTTTCCTGTTATTCCTGCGCAGAACTTCTTCGGATTCTCGCCAAACCAGAAAGGAGTCGAGGTCTTTGGTCGCCTCACTGGCCCGGGTGGAGTGGGCGATGTCGACTATTCTGTCGGGCTCGTCAACGGAGAGCCTGGTGGGGCGTTCGAGGCGCTGGAGGACGCGGATGGCCCGGTAGGAGAGCTCGTCCGCGAACTCAAGGAGGCGTACGAAGGAGGGGGAGGAGAGTTCGATTATAATGACGCGAAGGACTACTACGCTCGCGTCAACTATAACACCTGGCTTCGCGGCGCGTTTTCAGCGGGAGGATTCTTTTACAGCGGGACGTCTGGATTTCTGCTCGATCAGGAAGACCCCGAGTCCTTCTTGGCAGGCGGGAATGACTTCAAGCGCTGGGGCCTGGATGCAAGGTGGGAACAGGAGAACGGATATCTGAGCCTGTTGGCATCGGTACAGTTCTTCGACGACAAGTTGCAGAGACCGTCACTGAACAATCCGTCCGCCACAGTCACGACCGGAGAGGCTCAAGTATACATCTTTCCTTGGCTAGTACCGGGGTTCCGCTATGAACGAGTGGATGTAGATGGATTCCCCGCAGGCTTTCCCTCGAGCTTCCAGCGATATTCCTCGGATCTCCTGATGTTGCTGAGCTCGAACACAATGCTGATGATCGGATATAGCTGGAGCAGCGAAAGAGCACCTGACCTACCATTGTTTGAAGAGTTCGGCCGTGTTGCTCTACACCTTGCCTTTTGAGTCGCGGCCTAGCGGGGGTCCTTGGCACGATCGGCGCACAGGGCGAATTCCGGAACTGGAGGCGCTGCGGGACAGCGTGTCGGCGAGCGAGCGACGCGATGGAATCGCCGGTGGACGTAATGCGCTGCGACTGGTGCAGGAGTAGCACGGTGACCCTACTAGTCTAATGCCAAGCTTCTCACTCCAGCGTCGACAGATAGGCCAGCAGGGCTTCGATCTCATCCGCCGTAAGCCCGAAGTTCGGCATCATGGATGTGCTGGTGTTGAAGGTCGGGTCCGCGAGCTTGCGCCGGATGAACGACGGCTCGCGACGGCCCGTGATGCCGTTCAACGTCGGGCCGACCTTGCCCCCAGCGTCCCCGATCACATGACATCCCAGGCAGGCCTTCTCGGAGACCAGGCTCCGGCCGCGTGAGATCGCGCCCGCGTCGGTCGTGATGGGTCCTTCCAATCGCTCGGCCTCATCGTGGGGCGCGCCGGGCGCCGGTTCGTTCGCCGGACCCGACCGCTGACGCGGATCGGTGTTGGTCGCCTGCAGGAACGCCAGCACGCTCTTCACCTGATCGCCCGTGAGGTTCCCACGGATGCGCATATGGTTCGCGATGACGGTCCATTCACGGTCGCTGCGCTCCAGCGGGGAGCGCGGGTTGTGGCAACGACCGCACATGCTGCCGTACACCCTCGCGCCCGTCGCGACCCGGGAGGTCGAGACTTCCTGACCGGGGGCGTCGTCGGCGACGAGCGCCGCCAGGGAGAACACCGCGAGGCACGCCAGGGCGCGCGCTCCTCCTGTCAGTATGTATCTCATGGCTCCCTTCCTAATAGCCGAACGCGACGTGGATCAGGAATCGATCGTTTTCCACCTCGGCTCCGTCTTCGCGGTTCAACTCGTATCCCGCCATCACCGCGATCGAGGGGCTGAACCAGTAGTCGAGGCCGAATCCCGCCTGCCAGGCGCCATTCCCGATGGACTCGCCAGCGAGCTGGTCATCGAAGACCTGCGTCCAGCGGAACACGGGCTCCCAGCGCCCCGCCCGGTAGGAGGCCTGGGCGTAGAAGCCGTCCCGCACCAGCGTCGGGAAGCCCTCGAGCGTTTCGATCTCCTGGCGCGTCTGCACGTACTCGCCCCGTAGCTCGAACTTTGAGAAGCGAAGCTCAGCTGCCAGATTCCACGCGGTGAAGTCCAGGATGCCCACTTCGTCGTAATCGCCGTTGAGGATCGAGCCGTTGACCTCGAGCCAGGGCGGGAGGGCGATGTCGAGCCGGACGCCCGGCATCTTGTTCGCGTTGTTGTCACTCGAGGATGCCGGAAACTCGAGCTCCGGTACGGCGATTTCCCCTTCGTGGGTCTCCTCTCCCTCCAGCTCGCCCTCTACGACCGGCCCCTGCACGACATAGGGGTTGAGGCTGAGCTGCCAGGCCCCGGGGGACACCGTGCCGCGGGCCATCAGGCCCAGGTCGGAGAGGATCGGGAGCAGCGGCTCCGCTCCGAAGTCGGATACGTGGTGCCCGTACAGGGGCGGAGCGCTGGGGAACTTGTTGATCCAGGTCGGATGGAGTCGCTCTCCAAAGACGCCGAAGGGCAGGAGAAACTTGCCTCCAACCAGGGTCAGGTTGTCCGTGGCGACGAAGTCGAGCTGAGCGTACTCCAGCCCCGTCTCCGTGATGCCCTCCTCCAGTTCGAACTCGAACTCCGCCTCGAAGAGGACCCGGTCCTGGAATTGGAACAGGAAGATCGGGTTTATGCCGGCGGTGAACGCGTTGATGTTTTCGCCCGTTGTACGAGCCGAGTACCCGACCGTGCCGTAGCCGCTGACCACGAACGCGTTGGTCGGGACGACTCTCGAATCGGCGTCCGCCTCTTGGGCCGCCGCTCCCTGCGCTGTGAAGAGGAGCAGAAGCGCTGCGGCACCGAGGCCGGACAGCATGCCGACCTGCTCAGTGCGCGTGCCCATGGTCGTCTCCTCCATGGCCGTCCTCGGGACCTCCGACGTCATCGCCGGACTCCGTCAGCACCACGATGTGGAATTCGGCCTCGTGATCGTGGCCGTCGTCGACGTGCTCTTCCTCCCAGTGCTCGCCTTCGGCGTACTCTTCTCCCTCTTCCTCCTCACTGTGCTCCGCCTCTTCCCCCTCGATCCCCACGTGGAGCTCGTACACACCGGCTTCGGCGAACAGGCACTCCGCCTCGTACAGGCCGGGCTCCTGTTCGGTGAAATCGAGAGGCGTCTCATGCCCACCCGGGTGATGCAGGCTCGTCTCCATTTGGAGTCCGTTCACCGGAGGGCCGATGGTCCCGTCCGGCACGAGCTCGAACGCGTAAAGGCGGACAACGGCTTCCTCGCCTTCGATGATCCGCGC
Organism: Gemmatimonadota bacterium; assembly: GCA_046758745.1. Taxonomy (GTDB): domain Bacteria; phylum Gemmatimonadota; class Gemmatimonadetes; order Palauibacterales; family Palauibacteraceae; genus JBHIAV01. The sequence goes on along the minus strand of JBHIAV010000036.1, from coordinate 24,354 downwards.
CGGGCGCACTCCGATCTCGATCCAATAGGGACCGATCGCGCGGTGCTGGCGAAACACATGCACCTCGTGCTCGCCCATCTCGCGCATGAGGTTGTGTCGCTCCGGTTGGCCCAGGAGGCGCAGGTGGTGCTCGCCCGGTTCGAAGAAGCGCACGTGGGCGCCGTATCCGTCGCCTTCCGGCTCCATCTCCACCACCCGGACGGGGCTCCCGCTCGCCGGCTCGATCTCCAGCTGGGCCGAGGTCATCCGGAGCGGCGCTCCGCCTTCGTGGACGGCCGCGTGGACCTCCACCCCCTCCATGGTCTCCACCTCGGCCGCCTCGATCTCGAACTCGACGACCGGCTCGAGGTCGGCGAGAGCCGTGGGGTTGTCCGAACTCGCACAGCCCCAAGCGAGGAGGCTCGCCGCCACGACCAGTGCGCTGCGCTTCGTATAGCTGCTCACTTGAATCCTCCGTCCTAAGTCTCGAGGAACCCGACGGCCTTGCCCTGGCGGGATCGTCTCACCCGCAAGCTCGACACGGCGGAGGGTGCCACCCCAATCTCCCCGCTCATCCCCAGCTTCTCGTGCCGCGTGCACACGTATCGGTAGAGCCCAGTCGGAAACTCCTCGGAGATGACGATTTCGTATGCTTGCCCCGGCTTGATCAGGAACGGGCCCATTCGGGGAGGGGGATAGCCGACTCGAACCGGTTCGGTGTCAACGGCCGTCGTTGGCCCCTGGAAGGTCAGCTCCGTTCCCTTCGGGACGACCCGGAACTGCACGTTGTGTGGAGTGGCGGTGGTCTGGACGAAACGGACCACATCCCCCGCACGGCTCACAACCACCGGCGGCTCGAACGCGAACTCGACCATCTTCACGATGATGGTCCGCGTCGCCGAATCTTGCGGGGTGTGGCCCGGATGTGGGGAGGTCGCCACGAGGGACAGGCCCCCCGCGAATGTCGCTGCCAAGGCAGTGCCGAGTGCTCGAGCCATCTTTCCGCCCTTGTGTGCGTCGTTCCCCGCGCTCCACGTTCCCGCCAAACACAAAGATAGGAATCAGCGGCTAAATTACTGGTGAGAAATCGGTTAAGAACCGCTTATTAGGAAGTCTTCAGATTTCTGGGCGCGAGGCGGTTCGCTGTAACTACTGGTTGTCGAGAACCACGAGGAGGTGGCGGACCTTGCCGCGAGCGGAACGTTGGATACGGCGGCGCTGAAAAAGCCCTAACTCAGGCTCTTGCAGCGGTCGCATCGCTCCACCTCCACAGGCACGGTTGCCAAGTCTCCCCTTGCTTTCTTTTCTACTCTTCCGGGCCGCCAGTCGAGTCGGGCGATGGTCTTTCCGGTCGCACGCCTCCCTGTGCCCCCCGTGCAGTGGCCACCACGTACCGTGAGACATCCTCCACCTGCTCGTGGGTGAGGTTGACCGCGGCGGGCATTCGGGCATCGCGGTTGAGCGATGACGGATCCTCTGTGTACTGGTGTATGTAGGCGACGGTCCTCAAGCGCCCCACGCGACCGAGATCGGGCCCATACGTCCCGCCCTGCCCGCCCAGGCGGTGACAGGCCGAGCAGTTCTTCCGGTAGAGCTCCGGGGCCAGCGCCGAGTAGCGGACGTCGTTCCCCAGGGAGAGCAGAAAGGCCACCAGGTCGCTCAAACTCTCCCCCTGGAGCGGGAAGGCCGGCATGGGGGTCGCCGGGACGATCGAACGCGGGTCTCGCAGATGGTCCGCCAGCCATCCGAAATCCGGACGCCGAAGCCCGACCACCGTAAGGTCAGGCCCGACGATGCCGCCGATTCCACGAATGGTGTGGCAGTTCAGACAGCCGAGCTGATCGAAGAGCAACCGCCCGCGGGCGACGGCGGGCGGAGGTGGCGCTAGTCCCCGTGGGGACGCTCGGGCGCCCGCTACGCCCAGGGCGATGACGCTCGTGAACGCCAGCCCGGCGCCCCCGAGCAGCGATGTTCTTCCCCAGGCCGAGCGCACGAGCGACCGCCCCCACCAGGGCAGCGACAGCAGAGCCGTCGCCATGAGGAGGGGCAAGCCGAGCGCCGCGATCGACTCTGCCGAGCCCGGGAAGAAGGTGAGGAGCTTGAAGAGCGGCAGGAAATACCAATCCGGCCTCGGCGTGTACTCCGTGTTCGTCGGGTCGGCCGGTGCTTCGAGCGGCGCGCCGACCTGCAGAGCGATGAAGAAGAGCAGCGCCAGGACCAGGAAAACGGCGGTTGCGTCCATCGCGAGGACGTCGGGCCAGAAGGGCACGCTCCGCGACTCCTCCGCCCGCCCGTCGACCGAGCCGTCCCGCGCGTTAGCACCGGCCCGGCGGCGCCGCCGCGCGCGGCCCTCGCCGTCTCTCGAGATGCCGTGCAGCACGACGAGATACAGGTGCACACCCACCAGGAGGGCGAGCAGCACGGGCAGCAGGGTGATGTGTGCGCCGTAGAAGCGCGACAAGGCCGCCGCGCCCACCTCGGCCCCGCCGCGCAGCAGATAGAGCAGGGACTCCCCGGCGCCCGGGACCTGCCTCGCCATGCTTGTGCCAACGACGGTCGCCCAATAGGCCTTCTCGTCCCACGGGAGGAGGTAGCCCGTGAACCCGAATGCCAGCACGATGAGCAGAAGGGCCACACCGGTGCACCAGGTGAGCTCGCGCGGCCGGACAAAGGCGAAGTGGACGAAGGCGTGGAGCAGATGGAGAGCGATCGCCACGACCACAAAGGACGCGGCCCAGTGGTGCAGCCCTCGGACCAGTGACCCGAGCGGGACTTCGTTCTCGATATAGCGGACACTGTGGTAGGCATGTTCCGTGGATGGGGAGTAGTTGAGGGTAAGGAGAACTCCCGTGAGGGTGAGGACGGCAAGCAGCGCCAGCGTCACGGAGCCCAGGGTGTGCAACCACCCGACTTCGGCGGGCACGGGACGCTCCAGCAAGGCGGACCGTATGGAGCCCACTCCAAGGCGCTCGTTCCAGAAGCCGCCCCCTCGCTTCCTCACCGGTTCCTACGCCGAGCCCGTGCGCCTTAGGCTACCTACGAGCAGCCAGTCGTCCTCGATTCGGACCTCCAAACGGTCGAGCGGTCGGGGAGGAGGTCCCGCGAGAACCCGTCCCTCAATGTCGAACACGCCATCATGGCAGGGGCACTTGAATACCCGCTCGTCGGAATCCCAATCGTAGGGGCACCCCAGGTGCGTGCAGTGGGGGTCGAACGCGATGATCTCCGGCTCCGGCCCGCGCACCAGCCAGACCGACTGGCGCCGACGGATGGTGGCCCATGCATCGGGCACGACTTGGAGGTACTCGGCATGGAGAGGCCGGTCGGGCTCGATGTCGTCCAGGCGGGCCACAGTGGTCCACCGCGCACCTTGTTTCCTCCCCGCGCCGGCAAACAGGTAACCTCCGGCGGTAGCCGCGAGAGCGCTGCTCAGCACTCCCGAGGTCGCCAGGACGACGCGCTTCAGAAAATGGCGACGGTCATCGCCGGGCCCATCCATCTCATGAAGCCCCACGGCCCTTCAAGTACGCGACGATGCGATCCGTCTGCCGATCCGTCAGCGGCTGGACGTCCATCATGGACATGTTCGCCCGCATCCTGGCAACCACGGGCTCCCATCCGGCCGCCGTGTGCGCGCTAGGAGAGGGCGTCTCGTGGCAGATCGAGCAGATCTCGACGAACAGTTCGGCGTCGGGCCCGTCGGTGAACTCGGCAGCCCCCGCCGCCGGCAGGGCATGTGTCTGGAGATACATGAGCAGAGTATCGGCGTCGGCCGGCGACGGGAGCTCGGTGCTCGACAGCCCGGCCATCAGGATTTCGCCGAGGAATTCCGTCGTCATCGCCCCTCCCATCCGATCCCGGAGCGTCCGGGCCCGCATCATCATGCGCCGCAAGAGGACTGGCCACTCCGCCGCCGAATGCATCTGCGGGGCGGGCAGCCAGTGGCACTGGACGCAGTACACCTGCAGAAGGACCGCTCCGCGGGAACGAGGCTCGGGAAGATCCTCCGGCTTGAAGTTTGAGGGTGGAAGGCCGGCGCCGTTGGAGCTGATCATCCTCCATCGCTGCCCGCGGGAGAGGGCACCCGTGGGAATGCCGCCGAGCTCCACGAGCAGGCTGTCCAGCGCCGCTAGCGTGACGGTTGTTTGCGTTGGTTCCTCCCCCCCTGCGCACCCACCCACGATCGGAGTAACGAGCAATCCAAGGCCTAGTAACGAGAGGCGGTGCGCCGCGCGGCGCGGGCCAGGTGACCCGCGCCCCTGGAGCCACGGCCGACGCGTGCCGTGCGTCTCGGGAGCACCTCCACCTTCCCCACATGGGCTCATTTTCGCCTCCTTTCGCGAGCGAGGGCGCAGGGGCGATTCCGGACAGGTTCCTGGCCGTGGGCCTGCCCGCCGGGCCATGCTCGCCGACGAGACCACTGAGCCGCCGCCGAGTCGTGGTCTCGCGAGTCAGTCCTCGTCTTTCTCTTCGCTCAGCCTTCGCACATAGCCGAGCACCGCCTTCAACTCCTCTTCCGTCAGGAGTCTGGCGAACCCAGGCATCGCGCCCTTGCCGTTCTTGAGAACTTCGAGCAGCTCCTCGTCCCTCAACGCTCCGATGCGCTCCGTGTCCGTGAGGTCTGTCGGGTGCGGGGTCAGCGCAGCGGCTGCCGGTCCATCACCCTTCCCCTCGGATCCGTGACAAGCCGAGCACTGCTTCTCGTAGATGCCGGCGCTGTCCGCTGCGGGGAGGAAGCCGATTTCGGCGGAGGCCAGCAGAGGCACCTCGACAGGCTCCAGGGAGGGCTCCTGGGTGAGCCGACGAGCGGCTCCCATGAGGAACTCCCTCACCGCCGCCTCCTCCTCGGAGGTGAGCCGTGCGTTCAGCGCCATGTGACCCATGATCGCGTGCCAGGCGTCCGCGTCGTACTTGTTCGGCGGCTGGGCTCTGTGGCAGCGTCCGCAGGCTCTTCCCCACACCTGCGCGCCCGACTCCTGGGCAGTCGCAGGGGAGACGGAGCCGAGGACCGCTAGACCTGCCAGCGCGCCGAGGGCCGCTGTTGACTTCCTTCGCTTTCTCATCTTCGCCCCTCCTCGGCATCGTCAACGGTTCATCCGCCGACGCCGGATCTTCACTGCTCTAGAACACGACGTTGAACTGGCTCATCAGCTTGTCGTTCTTCTTCTCGAATGCTTCCTGTTCCATGTTGAAGAACCAGGCGAAGCGAACGGACGCCGAGGCGGACAGGTAATAGCTGAAGCCGACGCCGAGCTCGGAGGTGTCGGACGCATCACCCTCGAAGTTCACCCAGGAGAAGCGGACGACCGGCTCCAGGTTCGCCAACCCCTCGGACACGGCTCCCAGGCCGTACGCCGCCTGCGCGTAGAACCCGGTCCGCTCGTTCGTGTCTCCGGTGGTGAGGTCCTGCCGGGCGTGCACCACCTCGGCCCTAAGCTCCAGCTCCTCCAGGCGGTAGTCGATGTCGCCGCCCACGAAGCTCATCTGCAGGTCCGGCGCGTACTCACCGGTGTAGCCGGAGAAACCCAGCCCGAGACCGCTCGCCAGCTCCACGCCGAGCCTGCCACCGACCGCCTTGTTGTCGTCCTTGAACTGCTTCTCGCGATCGTTGCCGCGCAGCCCTCGGAAGCTCGACGCATCCGGATCCCCCTCCAGCCCGTTCACCACGTAGAGGTCGTAGGTGAAGCGGTTCCCGATGCCGATAGACAGGCCGCCCGTGGCCCACACTCCGACGTCCGAGTAGGTGGAGGGAAAAACGTTCGAGTAGACCAGGGGACGACCCGGCATCTTGCTGACCCAGGTGGGGTGCAGGTCCTTGTTCCAGCGGTTGAATGGGATGATGAACTTGCCAGCCGCCAGCCGAAGGTTCCTGATCCCGGTGTACGCGAGGTAGCCGTACTCGAGGGCGATCTCCTCGCCCGCGTGCTCGTACTCCACTTCCGCACCGACCGTCACGTCATCGACGATCCAGCCGAGAAGGATCAGATTGATGTGGTGGTTGTCGAAGAAGTTGTGATACTTGTCCTCCGGGTCGTCCTGACGCTGGAGCGTCCACTCCAGATCGCCATAGCCCGTGACCTTCAGGCCCTGGGCCCGGAGCTCGTGGGCGGAGCCGGGCAGGGTGAGCATCCCCGCGGCGAGGACGCCAGCCAGAACTGAGGGCGGGCCAAACTGTCTCTTCATCATGGAAGCCTCCTTCCGCCGTCAGAGGGCGTGGTCCGATCGGAGTCTCCGCGGACCCGACCGCCTTGCCCGGGCGGGATCGTCTCGCCCCCCGCTCGCGACGGGACTCACCACTCGAATCTCCCCCGTCATCCCCAGCTTCTCGCGCCGCGTGCACACGTATCGGTAGAGGCCGGTCGGTGACTCCTCGGAGATGACGATTTTCGGGACCACACGGAACTGCGCGTTGTGGTGGAGTCGCGGTGGTCTGGGCGAAACGAGCCACCTCCCCCGGACGGGTCACGACCAGCGCCGGTTCGAAAGCGAACTCGACCATCTTGACGATGACGGCCCACGGCCCCGAGTCTTGTGGGGCAGGACCCGGAAGTGGGGAGATCGCCACGAGGGACAAGCCCCCCGCGAACGTCGCTGCCCAGGTGGTGCCGAGTGCTTGAACCACCGTTCCGCTCTCGTGCGTGTCGTTCACCCGCGCTGCACTTCCCATTCCGGCACCGGAAAGATGGCATTCGGTGGGTAAAATACTGGTGAGAAATCGGTTAAGAACCCTTTATTAGGAAACGTTCACACTTCCGGACCCGAGGCGTTCGATGAGGTTGCTGGTTGTCGAGGATAACGAGAAGGTGGCGAGCTTCGTCGCCAGAGGGCTGAGGGAGGAGGGGTATGCGGTCGATGTGGCCCATGACGGCGTAGATGGGTCCCTGAAGGCCCACGTCTACGACTACGATCTCCTGGTGCTGGATATCATGCTCCCCGGAAAGAGCGGATACGAGATCGTGCGCGAGCTCAGGAAGGAGGAAGACCCGGTGCCGATCCTTCTTCTCACGGCCCGGGACTCCACGGAAGATGTGGTTCGGGGCCTCGACATCGGGGCGGATGACTATCTCACGAAGCCGTTCAGCTTCGACGAGCTCCTGGCCAGGGTCCGGGCCCTGCTTCGCCGCGGCGGACCGAGCCGTCCGGAGCTCCTGGTGTACAACGACCTGGAACTCGACCGGATCGGGCACACGGCTTCGCGCGCGGGAGAACGCCTGGGCCTGACCCCGAAAGAGTTCCAGCTCCTGGAGTACCTGCTCCTGCGGCCTGAACAGGCGGTGCGGCGGACGGAGTTGCTCGAGAAGGTGTGGGACGAGCACTTCGACCCGATGAGCAATGTGGTGGATGTGCATGTGGCCAACCTGCGTCAGAAGCTCCGGCGCGGCGGACGGAGCCCCCTGATCCACACCGTGCGGGGCGTCGGATTCATGCTGAGCCGCACGGCGCCCGAGTAGAAAGCCGGATGAGACGCTCCGTCTGCCTCCAGCTCGCCTTTCGCTACGGCGCGACGATGACGCTCGGCCTCTCCGCGGCGGCCGGGCTCGGCTACCTGGTTGTTCGAGAGACCCTCGACCGTCAGATCGACGCGAGCGTGATGAGCGTCGCCTCGATCCAGGCGGCGACGGTTGCCGATGACCCCGCGGGCGTGATGTTCTTCCACGAGTGGAACCTCACCCCGGAGGAAGCGGCCTCGCTCAAGGACCTGAACCGCTATCTGCAGGTTTGGAGCGAGTCCGGGGAGAGCCTGCTGCGGAGCGAGTACCTGGCAGAGGACCTTCCCGTGGACACGGCGGCGCTGCGGCGAGCGGTGACCGGAGAGCTGATCTGGAGGGAGAATCGATTCCGGGGGGAGGCGATTCGCTCGGTGTACTATCCGCTGGGCCGCCTCAGTCCGGGCCACGCCCGCCACGTGCTGCAGGTGGCGGCTCCCCTCACGTGGCGCAACAAGACTCTGCGGAGGACCGCCTTCTTCCTGGTCGGACTGGTCCTTGTCGTGTCGGGCGGCACCTTCGTCGGGGCCTGGTGGCTAGCGGCCACGAGCCTGCGTCCCGTGCGCGAGGTCATCGATCAGGCGGAGGAGATCGGCGCCAACACGCTCGGCCGGCGCATCAGCGCCCACGCCGAATGGCGCGAATACCACCGACTGGTCGAGGTGCTGAACACGATGCTGGGGCGGATCGATGCCGCGTTCGAGGCGCAGCGCCGCTTCACGGCGGATGCGGGTCACGAGCTACGGTCGCCCCTTACCGCTCTGCGCGGGGAACTGGAACTGGCCCTTCGGCGCGAGCGGAGCCCCGAGGAGTATCGGCGGGTGATCGACAGCGCGCTGGAGGAGACGGAGAGGCTCTCGAACCTCGCGCAGAACCTCCTGACCCTGGCCCGCTCCGATGCGGGGGTCATGCAGCCGCGCCGAGAGAGAATCGATCTGGCCGACCGCGCGCGGAGCACCGTTGGGCGCATCGGGAAGCGGGCGGACGAGAGGAACATCCGGCTGGAGGTGAACGCGCGAGGGCGGACCACCGGTTACTACGACCCGGAGCTCATCGATCGCCTCATCTGGAATCTCCTCGACAACGCGATCAAGTTCTCGCCCCCCGGAGGGAGGGTGGACGTCTCGGTGACCGCCGACGATGGGATGGCGGTGCTCGAGGTGGCGGATTCGGGTCCGGGCATCGAGGAGGAAGCGCTGGACAGCCTCTTCGATCGCTTTGTGCGCGGGGATGCCTCGCGGACGCGGGTCGAGGGCAGCGGCCTCGGCCTGTCGATCGTCCGAGCCATCGCCGTGGCCCACGGGGGGAGCGTCACGGCCGAGAATCGCCCTGCAGGGGGCGCGCTCTTTCGGGTGCGTCTCCCGCGAGATGCCCGGGCAACGGACTCCGTAGCGTAGCCGGCAGCTGGTCCCTGGTCCGGTCGTCGGTGGGGTGGCCTGGGGAGATGCCCTACATCCGGCCGCGAGCTCTTCCCGACGAGACGGCACGACATCGGGCGGCTAAGGTCAAGCCTGCAACGGTGATTCCATCGGGTCAGCCGGTCTCTCTGAACCAGCGGCGCCGGCGCGGCCCGGCGCGCCACGCTGATGGAGCGAGAGAGGTCCGGGCTCTCCGACCGGAGTTCTGCCTGGTCCTGACAACGAACCCAACGGAGTGACCGCCGTGTCGAGTTCCGGTTCTTGCCTTACGGCTCGCAGCCCCATGCGATGAAACGGCTGCCGGCCATTCCCCGGCTGGCCTGCTGCGGGGCGGTCCTCCTGGCACTCACGACCCCCGGAGCTGCCCTCGCCCAGGAGGCCTCGCAGGACTCCGCGCCGCGGTGGCGCCTTTCCGGTGACTTCCGGCTGCGCGGCGAGGTGGACCGCGACCGCCGGAGCGCCCCCGACCGCGAGCGGGCCAGAGTCCGATTCCGGATAGCGGCGGAGGGAGAGCTGGGCGCCGGCATCGCCGTCGGCGCCCGCCTGGTTACCGCCCCGGACCCCGACGACCCGAACTCGACGCACCAGACTCTGGGCGAGGCGTTCCGGAATCCCCGCGTGGCCCTGGACCGCGTGTACGTCAGATGGCGCCCCCGCATTCCACAGCTGCTCGAGATCAGAGCGGGAAAGTTCCCGCATGTGTTCGCCATGCCGGCGGTCTTCGGAGAGCTCGTATGGGACGCGGACGTTCAGCCGGAGGGAATCGCCGCCCTCTTCGAGCCGGTACCGGAGCTGCGGCTTGCCGGGGGCGGCTATCTGCTTCTCCACCGGGGCGGCGGCAAGGACGTGAACCTCGGCGCGGCACAGGCGGCGGTGAGGCTGCAGCCGGCGAGCCGGCTTCGCCTCGACGCGGCCGTGGGGACCTACATCTACGGAACCCCCGACGCCGGTGGCGCTCGCGAGCTGGGACGCCAGAATCAGGGCAACTCGCTGGTCACGGACGCGGCGGGCGATACGATCGCCTTCGCCTCCGAGTTCTCCATCTGGAACGCTCACGCGGCGCTGATTTATGACGGGTTGCCCGTACCCGTCGCCGCGGCGGCCGAGTATGTGGTGAACGCGTCCGCGGCGTCCGGTTTCGACGACGACGGGTTCGCGGTGGGCGGCGTGGTGGGCCGGCTGGGTCGCCCCGGACAGTGGCGGTTGGCGTACCGCTATCAGGACTTTGGCCGGGAGGCGATATTCTCGCCGGTGGCGCAGGACGATTTCCTGGATGCGGCCAACTTTCGCGGCCATCTGCTCGGCTTCGCCATACAGTATCTGCCCTTCGCGAATGCCCACGTATGGACGCTGTGGAGCGCCCGCAACGAGCCGCGCGAGGACGAGTTTCAGAAGCGATTCAGGCTTGATCTGAACTTCTCGTGGAGACTCCAATGAGCCGTCGATCCGCCATGTGTAGAGAATGCCGCCGCCCGGACGCCGGCCCTCACGCGGGGCCCGCTCGACGAGCCCGTACGCGCCGAGTCGGCTTCCCGGTACTCGCCGGTGCGGCGGCGGTGCTGGCGCTCCTTTCGGGCTGCGGGCAAGACCGACAGGGCGCGCAGGTCGCCGAGGAAGCGGCCCAGACGGCGGGAGTGCGGACCGAGGGGACGGGCTGCCTGAGCTGTCACCAGGGGATCGAGCCGATCCGCGAGGAGGGGAGCGGGATGCTTCTCCAGATCCGCGCGTTCGGTGGAGCGTTCGGCGATCCGGATGGATGCGTGGTGTGCCACGGCGGCACGCCGGACGCGGCGACGGCGGAGGAGGCGCACCAGGGCATCCCGGAAGGCGTCCCGGACACCGGCCCGCGTGAGTTCTACCCCGACCCCGGCAGCATCTGGGTTGCCGACCGGACCTGCGGTCAGTGCCACCAGGGATACGCCTACCGGCTCGAGCGGGCCCTCATGAACACGGAGGCGGGCAAGATCCAGGGAAACCTCCATACCTGGGGCATCCGGGAAGTGCAGTACTACAAGGTTCCGTACGGCAACTACGCGGTGGCGGATGAGGACGGCCAGATCCCGAGTGTGGGAACCGAGGCGTACAAGGCATACATGGGCCGGCTCATCGCGGCCTATCCGGACCAGTTTCCCACCGAGCTCTCACAGCTCCCCAACCCTTCGGTGGACGAGATCGAAGAGCAGCCGAACCTGGCCGGCTTCACCTACCAGCGCCAGGAGTGCCAGCGCTGCCACGTCGCGGTGCGCGGGCGCGAGCGGCGGGGTGACTATCGGGGGATGGGCTGCTCCGCCTGTCACGTTCTGTACGGCAACGAAGGCTACTACGAGGGCGGCGACCCGACGATCGACCGCGAAGAGCCGGGACACATGCTCACCCACCGCATCCACGGCACCCGCGAGGCGGGCGGCGGCATTCCGGTGGAGACGTGCAACTCCTGCCACAATCGGGGCAAACGCATCGGCGTGACCTATCAAGGACTGATGGAGTTCGAGTACGGGAGCCCCTTCAATGAGGCGGGCGACAAGCAGCCGCCGCTACACACGAAGAAGTACCTCTTCATCTCGGACGACCTCCACCACCAGATCGAGAGCCGTCCCGGAAACCCGCAAGGCGGGCTGCTGTGCCAGGACTGTCACACCACGCTCGACATCCACGGGGATGGGAACATCTCCGGCACGACGCTCGCCCAGGTGGAGATCGAGTGCGCGGACTGCCACGGCACGCCGGAGCTGTATCCGTGGGAGCTACCTCTGGGCTTCGGAGAGGAGTTCGGGAGAGAGCTGGATGGAGGGGCGCGTGGCGTGACCGATGCACCGCTTCCCGAAACAGAATTCTTCGCGACGCTGTACGAGGCGTCCGATGGGTACCTGCTGACGGCGCGAGGCAACCCGTTCGGTAACGTCGTCCGGGACGGCGACCGGGTGATCCTGCACTCGGCTACCGGGGTCGACTTCGACGTGCCCCAGCTCAAGACGATCGCCCTCGCGGGGACCTGGAAGAGCGCGGACGCGAGAGTTGCCATGGAGCGAGTCCGCGCCCACGCGGAGCAGTTGGAGTGTTACGCGTGCCACGCCTCCTGGGTGCCGCAGTGTTACGGCTGCCACGTGCAGGTCAACTACGGCGCCGACGACGATGGAGTGCCGTACGCCGGCACGGATTGGGTCGCCTCGGGGTCGAAGCGAACCTCGGATGGCCAGACCGCCGAGTCGGCGCTCGGCACCCCCGGGATCCAGAGTCCCGGAAAGATCTTCGAGACGCGCTCGTACCTCCGATGGGAAGAGCCGGTGCTCGGGGTGAACGGCGAGGGAAGGATCACGCCGCTGATGCCCGGCTGTCAGGTCGCCTTCACCGTGATCGGCCGGGATGGAGAGGCCCTCGTCGTCAACCGAATCGAGAGATCCGAAGATGAGGCCAAGGAGCTGGGGCAGGAGCACGTCCCCCTGGCCATAGACATGTCTCCCGTTCAGCCGCACTCTGCCCAGCGGAAGGCCCGGACCTGCGAGAGCTGCCACAACAACCCGAAGGCGCTGGGCTACGGCATCGGTGGCGGGACGTTCCAGACGCGCTATGCGGAAGAGATCGTCGAGGATCTGATGGACCAGCGGACCGGCGAGATCATCCCGAAGCGCTACCAGGTGCAGATTCAGTCGATCCCCGGCCTCGACTTCGACTGGTCGACCATCGTGGATAGGGACGGCAATCAGGTGCAGACGGTGGGCACCCACTGGCCGCTGTCTCGAGCGCTCTCCGATCGTGAGCGCCGTCGCCTGCGGCGCACCGGCCTGTGCATGGGCTGCCACCGGGAGATGACCAACGAGAGGCTGTGGTCCAAGTTCGCCACTCCCGGGCGGCTCACGGACGAACAGCACATCGAGCTGATGAACCGGTTGCTGAGAGAGGCGGGGCGGACACGCGATCGCGGCGCGACCCGGGCCAGTCGCTGAGTGCCCGCGCGATTCCAACCGTTTCGGTGAGAGGGTAAGGTGAAGCACGTGGCGACCCTGCCGCCGCTGGCGGCGCTTCTGTTCGCGTTCGCGCCCGGCGCGAGCGCCCAGGCCGTGTACGGTCGAACGGATCGCGAGCTCCGGCCCGGCGTGGACGAGGCGGAGGCTTTCATGGCGCGGGCCGAGGCCCGGCTCGAGGAGCTCAGCCTCCGGACGGCGCGCGCGGCCTGGGTGGCCGCCAATTTCATCACCGTCGACACGGAAGCGCTGGCGGCGGATGCGCAGACCGAGTACAGCCTGGCGGTCCAGAGCCTCGCCATGGAGGCCCGGCGGTTCGACGGCATGGAGCTTCCGCCGCGGCTCGCCCGGAAGTTCAAGCTCCTGAAGCTCGGCCTCTCCGCGCCCCCGCCGTCGGATCCGGAGAAGGCGGCGAAGCTGACCTCCCTTACGGTGGGGATGAAAAGCGACTACGGGAGCGGGAAGTACTGTCTCAAGGGCGCACGGGATGCGCCGGGAGCCTCCGACGAGAGGTGCCTCGGCATCACGGCGCTGGGCAAGCGGATGGCCAGGAGCCGCGATCCGCGGGAGCTGCTGGAGATCTGGCAGGGGTGGCGCACCGTCTCCCCGCCGATGCGGGAGCGGTACCGGCGGTTCGTCGAGCTCTCCAACGAGGGCGCCCGTGAGCTCGGTTTCGAGGATACCGGCGCGATGTGGCGGTCGCGGTACGACCTCTCTCCGGAGGAGTTCGCGGCGGAGGTGGAACGCCTGTGGCAGCAGGTGAAGCCGCTCTATGTGTCGCTCCACAGCTACGTGCGCAGACGACTGGGTGAGGCGTACGGGACGGATCTCGTTCCACAGGACGGCATGATCCCGGCACACCTCCTCGGCAACATGTGGGCGCAGGACTGGACCGGCATCTACGACCTGGTGGCGCCGCCCGGTGACGAGGCCACGTACGAGCTCACCGACCTTCTCCGGGCCAGGGGGATCGACCCCCGGGAGATGGTGCGCTACGGCGAGGGCTTCTTCACATCCCTCGGATTCGAGCCTTTGCCCGAGACTTTCTGGGAGCGCTCCCTCTTCGTGAAGCCGCGCGACCGGGACGTCATCTGCCACGCCAGCGCGTGGGACATCGACGACCGGGACGACATCCGGATCAAGATGTGCATCGAGGTGGATGGTGAGGACTTCTCGACCATTCACCACGAGCTCGGCCACAACTTCTATCAGCGAGCTTACAAGGAGCAGCCGTATCTCTTCCGGGGCGGAGCGAACGGAGGTTTTCACGAAGCGATCGGTGACGCCGTCGCGCTGTCCATCACGCCCGAGTACCTGAGGCGGATCGGGCTTCTCGACCGAGTCCCGGGCCCCGAGAGCGACGTCGGCCTCCTTCTGCGGCGCGCGCTCGACAAGGTGGCGTTCCTGCCCTTCGGCCTTCTCATCGACAAGTGGCGCTGGCAGGTCTTTTCGGGCGAGGTGAGACCGGAGGATTATAACAGGGCGTGGTGGGCACTGCGGGACCGATATCAGGGGGTCGCCGCGCCCGTGGAGCGCACGGAGGAGCATTTCGATCCGGGTGCGAAGTACCACATCCCGGCGAACGTCTCCTACACGCGCTACTTCATCGCGCACATCCTACAGTTTCAGTTCCATCGCGCCCTGTGCCGCGCGGCAGGGTACGAGGGCCCGCTGCACCGCTGCTCCATCTACGGGAGCCGGGAAGCCGGCGGTAAGCTGAAGGCGATGCTCGAGCTCGGTCAGAGCCTCCCGTGGCCGGATGCGCTCTTCGCCATGACGGGGGAGCGAGAGATGGATGCCACGGCGATTCTCGACTACTTCGCTCCCCTGAAGAGGTGGCTGGACGAGCAGAACCGGGGCCAGGTGGAGGGCTGGAAGGTCGAGACCGCCGACCGATAGCGGCCGAACCTCCAGCCCCCTAGCCTGAAGGAACTGGTCGCCGGCCGCTGTCTGTGTCCCTCCACCGCGGTCACCCGGCTGGGCAGGCCGCTCGGCGGGGCCTCTCTCCCCGCCTCGGACCTTGCGACAGGTGCGCGCCCATCCCCAAATGATCGGCCGGAGTTCAGATTAGCTGGCCTAGAATCGGCCGACCGGCGGGGGTGGGATACGACTCATAGGTCCGTACGGCCTGGGACGAAGCTCATGATCGATCGGATCAAGAGACTGGAAGAGATCAGCCGGCGCCTCGAGCCGGACCGCGACGAGCGGAAGCGACTCCGCGACCGGGTGCTCGACTACACGGAGGGGTTCCTGGACAGGATCCACGAGCTCCCGGCATACGAGATCGACAAGTCGCGAGCCAGGGAGCTTCGGAGCCTCCCGATCCCGGAGGAGGCGACCGAGATCGAGAAGGCGCTGCGGGCCGTCCGGGACTGCGTGGACCGACCGGGTCTGAACCCCGCCTCCGGAGGCCACCTCGCATACATCCCAGGTGGAGGGATCTACACCTCGGCGCTCGGCGACTACATGGCCGACGTGACGAATCGCTACGCCGGGGTGCGCTTCGCGGGCCCCGGGGCCGTCGAGATGGAGAACCTCCTGCTCGACTGGATGGCCGGGTTGGTCGGATACCCGGCCGGCTCAGGCGGCAACCTCGCCTCCGGCGGCAGCATCGCGAACCTCATCGCCATCGTCACTGCCCGGGACGCAGGCGGCCTGCGGGCCCGGGACTTCGAGCGCGCCGTCGTCTACCTCTCGGACCACGTTCATCACTGCATCGATAAGGCCCTTCGCGTGGCCGGGCTGGGGGAATGCGTTCGGCGGTACCTTTCCCTCGACGAGCGGTACCGCATGGTGCCGGCCGCCCTGGAGGCGGCGATCGCGGAGGATCGAGCCACGGGTCTCCGGCCGTGGCTCATCATCGCGTCGGCCGGCACGACGGACGTAGGGGCCATCGACCCGCTCGAGGAGCTGGGCCGCATCGCGGGGGAGCACGGCCTGTGGTACCACATCGATGCGGCCTACGGGGGCTTCTTCGTCCTGTGCGAGGAGGTGCGGCCGAGACTCGCCGGCATGGAGCTCTCCGATTCGATCGTGCTGGACCCGCACAAGGGGCTCTTCCTCCCGTACGGCACGGGGGCGGTGCTGGTGAAGGATCGCCGCGCCCTGGCCCGGGCGCATCGGTATCGGGCCAACTACATGCAGGACACCGTATCGGAGGAGTCGGTGGCGATCGAGTCGCCGGCCGAGCTGTCCCCCGAGCTCACGAAGCACTTTCGCGGGATGCGGCTGTGGCTGCCGCTCATGCTGCACGGGGTCGGGCCGTTCCGGGCATGCCTGGAGGAAAAGCTCCTCCTGACCCGCTATTTCAGCGGGAAGGTCC
This sequence comes from Gemmatimonadota bacterium, assembly GCA_046758745.1. GTDB lineage: Bacteria > Gemmatimonadota > Gemmatimonadetes > Palauibacterales > Palauibacteraceae > JBHIAV01. The sequence goes on along the minus strand of JBHIAV010000036.1, from coordinate 8,186 downwards.
GGAAGCTCGGCTTCGAGGTCGGACCGCAGCCGGAGCTGTCGGTCGCCACCTACCGGTGGGTGCCCGAGACGGGTGATGCCGACGCGTTCAACCGGGCGCTGATCGAGGAGGTTCACCGGGACGGACGGGTGTTCCTATCCTCGACCCGGCTGGACGGAAAGTTCGTCCTTCGGCTCGCCGTCCTCTCCTTCCGCACGCACCTGGAAACGATCGACCTCACCCTTCAGGTGCTCGAAGAGAAGGTGGCGCTGCTTCGCCGGAGGGGGCACGGAAGCCGTACGGCGACCGACGCCGGGACCGCCGCGGCAAGGTGAGCGCGCCAGCGCCTAGCGAGCTCGCGGGCCGCGCTCGACGCCTGGAACCGAAGGCCTACCTCGAGCAGCTGTCGGAGTAGGTGAGGACGGAGCCACCGACGACTCGCCGGGCGTTTCGCCCGGCGGTCTCACGGGAGGGAAGGTTTCATGTCGGTCAAGCACGCGGCGGAGATCCCGGCCGAGGTGGTGAGAGCCGGCCGAGGGACCCGCAGACAGGTACTCATCGGCCCGGGCGAGGGTCCCAACTTCCACATGCGCCGCTTCGTCATGGATCCGGGCGGCGGCATGCCGCCTCACACGAACACGGTGGAGCACGAGCAGTATGTGCTCCGGGGCCGCGCCCGAATCGGGATCGGCCACGAGGTCGTCGAGGTCGGACGGGACGACGTGGTCTTCATCCCGGCGGGCACGCCGCACTGGTACGAGGCGCTTGGCGAGGAGCCGTTCGAGTTCCTTTGCATGGTACCGAACCGGCCCGACCGGATCGAAATCCTCCCTAAAGCTCGACCACGAGCGATACGGTGACGAAGCTGTCGAGCTTGTCGAGCGGCGCGAGCACCGTCTGACCGGTCGCTGCCCCGTCGGGCGCCACCAGCTCGACCTCCGAGAGCGACGGATCGTTGCGCCACATGAGCCGCAGGCTCGGCTTGAGGGTGAAGATCGAGCTGATCGCGATCGGGAGGGCGTTGGTGAAGTCGAACCGCAGATCGTCCGTGTTTTCCAGGTTCCAGTCCGTTATCAGGACGCTGGTTAGCTCGGTGGATGCCGTGAGCCGCGACCTGAAGTCGTACGACAGCCGAAGGCCGGGGAAGGTCGTCGTGATGAACGGGTTCTCCACCACGTCGTTCTGGAAGGTGATGGTGAACCCGTAGTCGGTCCTGAAGCGCCAGCGGTCGTTGTCGATCCAGCTGTTCCCGGCCCCCGCCGCGATCAGGAACCGGCTGTTGATCCCCGCGAAGGTGTTGCGGAGCCAGTCGGCTCCCCCGAACAGGAAGAAGCGCTCGTTGATCGTGTAGTCGTAGCGACCGCGCAGGTAGTAGCTCTCCGCCGTCGTCTCGGTGGTCGTCTCCTCCTGCAGCACGAAGTCGTCGGCAGACGTCCCGACGGCCATGCGCCTGGTGAGGGAGGACTCGGTGCGGATCGCGCCACCGGCGAGGCGGAATTCCGATCGCTCAATTGTCCGGCGGAGCGTGCTGCCCACACCGAGTGTGTTGGAGCTGGAATTTCCTCCCGTCCACACGGCGGTGAGCTCGGCGGTGAAGGACCAGCCGAGCTCGCTCTTCTGCCCGGCATCCTGGGCCCGGGCGGCGGAGCCGGCGAAGCAGATCCCGAGGGGGACCGCCGTGATCGTGGTAGGGCGCGTCTAACGAGCCTCATCGTGCGCGTCTTCCTCTTCATTGGGTCTGTCCGCCGTGGACGTGCCGTCACTGGCCGATCCGGTTCGGTGCGACGAGTTCAGAAAGGATGGACGGGCCGATGTCGTGGAGTCGGTGCAGGTCGATCGCTCCGAGGATCTCGGGAAGATCGTTCACCACAACGTCGAGGCGGGAAGGATCTCGACTTTTCGGCGTGCGACCTCCGGGGGAACCCCGAGCTTCCACGTCGCGGCGACGAAGTATTCCTGAAGCACCTGTGTCGAACCGGCACCGTATGGGGGCCGTCGATAACACATAATACGTGTACACGGATTATGTGCCACGGGAGTCCCCCCTCCACCGGCCGCCAGGGTCGATCAGCGGTGTCGTGTTCCTGTTGTCGTTCGATCGCGGGGCCGGGTAGGGAGGAGGTGGCCGACGTGCCCCGAACATCCGCCACGGAAGAACGCTCGCGCGGATCGAGCCGGCCGTCCTACCTTGCAGACGGACGTCGACGACTGCCGCCGAGCGACGCGGCGGTGGATTCGGTTTCAGCCTCGGTCTCGTTTCCTCCGGAGTTTCCAGCCATGACGCCGTCAGACGACAATCGGCGAAGGTTCAGCAGGGCCTTCCTCCTCATCCTCGTAGTGGCCATCTCGGCCATCTTCTTCGCCATGATTCGCCGGTTTCTAACGGCGATTCTGCTCGCCGGAATCTTCGGCGGCATGACGTATCCCCTGTATCGCTGGTTGCTCCGCGCCTTCAGAGGCCGGAAGGCGCTCTCATCGGTGACCACAGTTCTCATCGTCCTGCTCCTCATCGTGGTCCCGATCAGTGGGTTTCTCGGCCTCGTGGCATCCCAGGCGGTGCAGATCAGCGAGTCCGTCGGCCCGTGGATCGAAAGGCAGGTGAGCCAGCCGGACCAGCTGGACCGGCTCTTCTCTCAGCTGCCGATCCTGGCGAAGCTCGAGCCCTATCAGGACCAGATGATGGCGAAGGTAGGCGAGCTGGCGGGGAGGACCGGCACCCTCCTGGTGGGCCTCCTGGCCTCCGCGACGAAGGGCACGGCGACGTTTTTCCTGCAACTCTTCATCATGCTGTACGCGATGTTCTTCTTCCTCATCGACGGCCGCTCGATCCTCGACCGGATTCTCTATTACACCCCGCTCTCTTCCGAGGAGGAAGAGCGGATGGTGGAGAAGTTCGTGTCGGTGGCGCGGGCAACGCTGAAGGGCTCACTGGTGATCGGGATCGTGCAGGGTGGGCTGGCCGGTGTGGCCTTCTGGCTGGCCGGGATCCCGGGAGCAGCCTTCTGGGGAACCGTCATGGCCGTGCTGTCGATCATCCCCGGGGTCGGGGCCGCGTTGGTGTGGATCCCGGCGGCGATCTTCCTGTTCGCCACCGGGCGGGTGGGTGTGGGCATCGGGCTCTCCGTGTGGTGTGCCGCCGTCGTGGGCACGGTGGACAACTTCCTCCGCCCCCGCCTGGTGGGGAAGGACACGAAGATGTCCGATCTGCTCGTCCTGCTGGGGACCCTCGGCGGCATCTTCCTGTTCGGAGCCATCGGCTTCATCATCGGGCCGATCGTGGCCGCTCTGTTCGTCACGGTGTGGGACCTGTACGGCGAGGCGTTCAAGGATCTTCTTCCACCGCCGCGAGAGGCCCGCGCGCTCGGGGAGACGGAGGGAGGGTAAGCGTCTACTCCAGCACGCGGAGCACCGCCCACGCGCCGAGCCCCACCACGGCGAGGAGAACCGCGCCAGCCGCGACGTTGAGCGCCGCACCGTTGGCCCACGCTCCCATCTGCCGCCGGTCATTCGCGGTCAGGATCAGAAAGAGCGCGAGGGCCGGAAGCAGGAGCCCGTTCGCCGCCTGCGCGAACAGGATGGCCGGAACGGGGCGAACTCCGGCCGAGGCGAAGACCAGTCCGCTCAGAAGGACGAGGAGCCAAACCGCGCGGAAGTGCGCGCTCTTCGGATCCGCCGACCAACCCATGGCGCCCGCCGTGGCGTAGGCGGCGGCAAGGGGAGCGGTGACGGCCGAGGAGAGCCCCGCGGCGAGGAGCCCCGTGGCGAAAAAGCCCCGCGCCCACCGCCCGAGGACAGGCTCGAGCTGCACGGCCATGCCGGCCGCGTTCGAGATGTCGGCGCCGCGCGCCGCTCCGGCTGCCGACACGACGATCGCCATGCTCACGGCGCCGCCGAGCGCGATGGAGCCCGCGAGGTCCACGCGCGCCGCGGGGAGCGACCCCGCGTTCGGCCACCGTTCGCGAACGGCTGCCGCGTGCAGGAAGAGGTTGTACGGCACGACGGTGGTCCCGATGAGTCCGATGGCGACGATCGGCGCCTCCGGTCCCGCCGCGAGGGTCGGCAGGAGGAGGCCGCGGGCGAGCTCGGGAAGTCGCGGGGCGAGCAACACGGCCGTCGTCACGAAGAGCACGGACATCACGGCCACGAGACCGACCATGACGCTCTCGATGGCTCGGTAGCTTCCGGTCCAGAGCAGGAGGAAGGCCGCCGCGGCGATGGGCATCGCCCACACGCGCTCGCTCCCGCCGAGCAGCGCCTCGAGGCCCAGCGCGCCTCCTAGCAGGTTTCCGGTCTGAAACGCGGCGTTGCCGAGCGCGATGGCCGAGACGACCACGACCGCGGCGGCGGCGCGGCGCGCGGGCCGACTGAAATACGCTCGGATCGACGCCCCGAGCCCGCGGCCCGTGACCAGGGCGACGCGGGCCGTCATCTCCTGGAGGACGATCGTGGCGAGCACGGAGAATGTGAGGGCCCACAGCAGGGAGACCCCGAATCGCGCCCCGGCGAGGGTGGCCGTGGTCACGGTTCCGGGTCCGATGAAGGCCGCGGTCACCAGCGTTCCGGGGCCGAAGACGGGGAGGCGCCTGCCGCGTTTCGGTGCCGCCGCCGGCTCCGCCTCGGCTCCGCCTCGGCGGTCGGTGCCGGAGCGGCGGCCCGTGCGGTCGGGACGGCGGGGTAACCGGCCGGAGGGGAAGCTGAACCGGCGGAAGGAGTCGCCGGCCGAGCTCACCGCCCCCCCCAGCCCGCGCTCGGCAAGCCATGCCGCGATCCGATCCGGGATCAGCTCCCTCCCGGCCCGGGTGACCTCCCACATCTCCGCGTCGGGACGCCGCTTCGCTTCCGAGATGAACCCTGCGCCGTGACGACCGACCGTGGCGACCACCGGCTTCTCGGAATCGAGGAGCCGCCGCACGGCCTCCACGAAGCGGGCGGAGAGGCACTCCATCTTGCCGATCTCGTCGATAAGGTAGAGATCCACCTCCGGCCGGAGCTCGAGCTCGGAGCCCGCGAGCGCCTCGATCGCACCGACGTCCACGCCGTACCTCGATACCCGAGGGAGGGTGGGGAAGCCGACATCGGCGATGGGCACCTCCTCACCGGCCGGGGTGCGAGCCAGGAAACCGCGGCGGCGTCCGCGGTCGTCGCGCACCTCCTCGGTGGTGAAGCCCGCCAGACGCAGGCCCTTCAGGCGGCCGATGAGGGCACGGACCGCCGTGGTCTTTCCGACGCCCGGAGCTCCCGTCAGCAGAAGGTTCGTCCGCATGTATCGGCTCTGTTCCGCTGCCTGTGCCTGCCTCGGAGGAGGCGCTGGTGAACTTGAGGGCTGACCTCGATGAAAGATTCGAGGTCATGGACACCCATCTCTGCCGGGTGGAGGGATAGAACCTCCCTTACGTAACTCCTCCATCTCGTGTCGGTGATCGCCTCAATGCGTGTGTGAATCGACTCGATGCTAGATGGCCCCGAGGCTCCCTTCAAGGCTGTGTTACCGAGAACCATGGGAGCGGTTCCCATTGAGATACCCCGGACCTGACACCAAGATCTGCCCCGCTCCACGTAAGACTTTTAATCACCTATATGCCCCACTATCTCTACGCCCCAATCGCGCACAAAACCTCGAGGCTGGATTCACGGTCATTATCCTGCCAGATCCCCTTGAGACCGCGATTTTTAGCTTATTTTGAATACAAGATTCTGAAGGGACATGTTTTGAGCGTTTGAATTACCCTCGCGCCGAATTCATACCTAAACCCGAAAAGTCGCCGGTTAATACGCGTTTAGAAGGGTGTGATCGTGTCCTCAGTTTGTTATGTATTCCGAGTGAGGGCGGTAGCCTGGCATATCCCTGGCCTGTCACGTACCAGCACAGGCAAGGCTGCCTTCATCACCCGCTTCTGCAACCCTTGAAAGGCCTCAACCAGAGCCTCCTCTAACAGGTCCATATCCAACCCATCTAGTGGCATACTTAGCTCGAGAGTCTCTTTGACTCTTAGCGTATGGGCTCACCTTCTCTCTTAAGCGTGGTTTGTTCAAGGTGAGCCCCCCGCTTCTTCCCTAACTGTTAAGCACTGAAAGTGGCACGCATCCATGGGTCCAGCATCCCTGGTTGGAGCCAAAAAAGACGGGCGGAAACGATTAGCGCCCCGCACGTCGAGAGGGCTAAGGCCCTTGTTGTAGGCTAGACACGCCTCTGGGACAACACCACTACGCTGCCGCCTATGAGGAGAATTAGCCCGCCCAAGACGAAGGGGATTGTGTTATTGGGCGCGCCGCGTCGTTTGTGAGGCCAGCAGGGCCAAGCCCAGGCTGCCAGATCGGGTATTGTATTCGCATCAGTCGCTAGGACTTTCAGCACCGGCCCTTTGATGAACCGCACAAGCGCCTGTATTTCCTCGTCGCTGAGTTCTCCGCAGCGACGTGGCCGGCTTACTTGAACTGGACGTCGTCGGCGTTGTAGGTATTGAGGCGGCGTTTCAATTCCACGACCCAGGTGCCCTCTGTATACGTGGCGGCGGAAACAACATCGGCTCTGCTGCCCGTTCCCGCCTTCAGTACATAGCCAGGGATAGTGTCGCCGTCCTTCCAGTCGGCTTCAGGGTCGAACTCGACGGCTTCGTATCCTATTAGGAAGTCGACGTTGGCCCCCGGGTCATTGGCGTGCATGAAGGCCGGCAACCCCTCTTTCTCGTTTCCCGAGTAGAACCCGCTGCCCAAATCACCCAGCCTAGTCCTGAGGAGCCGTTCCCCTTCGTAGATGATCTCCTCGGCGTGGGTCAGGTCAACCCAGTACTTGTCATCTGCGTGCCCGACGGGGTTTGTGCGAGCCGCCTTCCAGTGCCAGACATCCACTCTGTCGCCGGGGTTGTTAGTCCCCATGTTCCACTCTGCCTTCTCCCAGTCCGGGTCGCCGACGTGACAGTACAGGCTACAGCCCCCTTCATCGAAGTCGATGGCGCTAATGTTCCACAAGAAGTACAGTCGGTCCTCGTTTTGGGCCTGGCTCCAACTATCGGCCGCCGCGTCGTAGCTCCACATCTTCTTGTGGATACTCTCAGTGCCCGTGGGGTCTTCCCACTTAACCAAGAAATAGATGTTGTGGTCATCGTAAGCCGCTTTCACCGTCGCCTTAGAAGGTCCTCCTCCACCGTTGAAAGGCAATAGTTCGACTTCTGAAGGCGGCCCCCACGCTTCGTCCCCGTCTTTTCCGTCAATGACGGGAGTTCCCTTCTTGGCAATGACTGTCGTGGCGCCTGGGGTACCTTCCCCAAATTTCAGCGTGAGGAGAGCAGCTCCATTCTTCTGAGGCCCAGCGTTGTCGGTGATAGCCAGCGAGAAAGTGCGCTCAGCTGGTCCTATCGCTGCTGGGCCCGGTGGCCCTTCTGGCCCCGGCGGCCCCGCTGGGCCTTGCGGGCCTGGAGGGCCTTCCGGTCCCTGGGCACCTGCACATGCGGCGCCGAGTACACCCAGGACCACGATCGTTGCCAGGATGGTTAAGACTTTCGCTCTTTCTCCTTTCAAAAGTCCCATTTTCTTGTCTCCTTTCCAGTCGAAGTCGAGTTGGGACCTACGCTATCCGGGGACTAGTAAACCTTTCGCTATGCACAATGATCACATCACCTCCTCTCCGAGATTTGTTCGGCGGGCTGCATGTCGCCGAAGCGCTGCCAGCGCCACGACCGCGCTGCTTCCAAGAGCACAGGATTCCAGACGACCTTACCCTGCAAACTCCTAAGAAGCGGTCTTTGCTTTGGAGTATAAGCATCACATCCGTGGCCAAATTTGGCAGGCCGCGTCACAAGGCCACCCCCACGCGACGCAACCCGGACCGCCTGCCCTCCGCCCTATCGTGAGCGGAGCTTGAGCTGATCTGGCCCTATCTGGTCAGTTCCCTCCGCGTGGCGGCCCCCGTTCCCAACCGAGGCCCCCGGGCTAAGGCTGTGGTCTCTCCCCTGGGTCCCAGGATCCAGACCACCACGCCAGCATATCCTAGAGCCATTGTTAAGAGTAGTAGTATCGGAACGAGGCAGTTAAGATTCATATCCACCCCCTCACTCTTGGAATTGACATGAAAAGAATGGACCGATACGGGCAACCTTACTCCTGCCAGACTCTTAGGAGGGCCATCAAGTAGGTGATCTCCTCCTCAGTGAGACGGCCAGCGAAGCCAGGCATACCGCCTCTGGATTTCCATCTAGGAGAAACTGTCG
>JBHIAV010000035.1:0-30272 GCA_046758745.1 Gemmatimonadota bacterium | reverse complement strand
AGAGCGCTTGAATGGCATTCAAGAGGTCAGGGGTTCGACTCCCCTCGGCTCCACTCGCGCCCGCCGCCGGCTCCGGCGGTGGAGGCCCGTGCGCCGCTAGCTCAATTGGCAGAGCAACTGGCTCTTAACCAGTAGGTTCGGGGTTCGATTCCCTGGCGGCGCATCCGGCACTGATTTCCGGCCCGCGTCCAAGGAGGCGGGCCGCCGAGGCAAGGCTTTCGCGGCTCACCCACGGATGCGAGGTGCCCGTAGCTCAGCCTGGATAGAGCGTCGGCCTCCGGAGCCGAAGGTCACAGGTTCGAATCCTGTCGGGCACATTCCGGGAGTGCGGGCCGCCCTGTCACACGCGGGGCGGCCTCGTTCTTTCAGAACTCCGCTGGAAGCGAGCCGGAGCAGCGCGACGCGGAAGCGGAGAGGGGTTGTGGGAGGTCCCTCCGTCGGCGCAAGCCGCCCCGTGAAGAAGAGGGGCACGCTGCGGTGGGAACACGAGAGCGGCGGAGGCGGTTCTTCTAGCTGATTGCTGGCGCAATTGCCAGCGGAGCTATAACTTTCCGCGTTACACCTTAGGGAGCACCGCCCAGCTCCGGAGGTTCGCCGTGAAAGTCCTCCTCGTCCAACCGCCACAGGGAACCAACTTCGGCTTCACGAACATCCTGCGCATCGAGCCTCTGGGCCTCGAGTGCGTCGGCGGTGCCCTGGAGGAGGAGGGGCACGACGTTCGGATCGTGGACATGCGCCTCGACAGCTGGCGCTCCCTGCAGGCGGAATACGAGAGCTTCGGACCGGACGCGGTCGGCGTGGCCTCCCAGTTCATGACGGATGTGTATCCGGCCCTGCATGTGAGCGGCTTCCTTCGCGCCCTCGACCCGGATGTGATGCTGTTCGCGGGCGGGCACCACGCCAGTCTGCAGACCGACGACTTCCTGTTCGACGGGACGCCCTTCGACGCCCTTGTCGTCGGCGAAGGCGAGCACACCTCGCAGGCGTTGTTGCGTGCGCTCTCAGCGCGGAAGCCGATCGGGGAGGTGCCCGGTGTGATGACGCTGGAGAATCGCGGAGACGGCTTCCAGCCGCGGATGATGACCGCGAGCCTGGACGAGATGCCGCTCCCGGGGAGGCACCTCACCCAGCGGTACCGGCGGAGGTACCATCACGGCTCGTGGGTGCCCTCGGCGGCGGTGGAGACGTCCCGCGGGTGTCCGTTCGATTGCAACTTCTGCAGCGTGTGGATCTTCTACGCCCGCCGGGCCCGCCGGCGTAGCCCCAGGGGCATCATGCGTGACCTGGAGACCGTACCCGAGCACAACATCTTCTTCACCGATGACATCGCCTTCATTCACCGGCCGAGCTACGAGGAGCTGGGGAACGAGATCAAGGCGGCCGGGATGTTCCGGAACTTCTCCGCCGAGACGCGGGCCGATCTGGTGGTGAAGTACGAGGACATGTTCGACCTGTGGCGGTACGTCGGATTGCGCACCATCTTCTTGGGAATAGAGAAGATCGACGACGCGGGGCTGGAGTCCGTTCGCAAGCGGACCGACCAGGAGAAGAACTACCTGGCGATCCGGATCCTGCAGGACAAGGGGATCCGGCCGATGACCTCGTTCATCGTCGACCCGCAGTGGGGAGAGGAGGACTTCGATCGCCTCGAGGCGTATCTGGAGGAGATGCGGCTCGACCAGCCGGTCTTCACCGTCCTCACGCCGCTCCCGGGCACGGAGCTGTACGAGCAGTACCGCAGCGAGCTGGTGACGAACAACTACCTGATGTACGACGTGGTGCACAGCGTCCTGCCGACGCGTCTGCCGCTGGAGCGCTTTTACGAGCGCTTCGCGCGGCTGTACAGCATGACCGCGAAGCATCAGCGAGTAGGATGGTCTGCGATCAAGTCCGCCCTTGGTCTGTACGTACGCGGCTACGGGTTCGTCTTCTGGCGGCTTTTGCGCGCTCTCAAGGACATGCGCGACCCGAAGGCCTACCTGGAGGTTCCGGTCGACTCGCGTCCGCCGGGGTTCGCCTCCCTGGTCCCCGAAACCCAGTCGGCGTGAAGCCGCGGGCAGCCGAAGGCGGGCCGACCTCCTGCCTCCCGCCGGGACGATGAAAAAACGCGCGGGGAGACTCGGGAACCCCCGCCGAATGGGAAGCATTAGGAGTAAGAAGCAATCTTGGGAGCCGTCCTCTCGGGAGTTGGAATGGCTAGGCTGCTGGCCTACGGATCCTTGATGTGGGACAACGCCCTCGCCGCCTACCAGGGCGAAAGGGTCCGTGTGCAGGGAATGCGCCGCGCTTTCGTCGGAGAATCCACCCAGCGGTGGGGGTCCCCGGAGCGCCCCTGCCCGCAGATCGGCCTGGTTATGGGTGACGGATGCGAGGGCGTACTCTTCCGCATCCCGTTGGGGGACCGTCGCCTCCTGTTTCACAACCTGAAGCAGCGGGAAAGGCGCTCGGCCCGTGCGGTGAGCGTGCTCGACGCTCGCGGCCGCGGCCGGAAGGCCAGGAGCTACCTGCCGTCTCCGGACGAGCGCCTGTGGCCGGAGAATGGCGTGGTGCTCGAAGCCCTTCACTCGGCGCGCGGGGTCGTCGGGACCGGCGTGGAATACATACGGACGATCATCCACGCCATGGAGCTGTGGGGCATCGAGGACCCGCTGATCGAACGGATCTGGGAAGAGGTCCGGAATTGACGGAGGCTGGGCGTTGAGCGATTCACGACCTTTCCCGTTCGGCGTTGCTGCCGACTCGAGTGACGAGCACGTGGACGAACGCGGCCCGGACACGCTGAACCGCCTGCTACTCCACGGCGCCCGCTACCACGACCGGGCCGAGCTCTTCCTCGACTGGGAGAAGGGGCGTCGCACGGGGTGGGGCTGGCAGGGGACCCCGGATTGGCGGGCCGACCGAAGCGCCATTCGGACCGCGCTCGTGCTCCGGCAGCGCCTCCAGGTGGGCGGCGGCGAGACGGTGGCCCTCTGGTTCCCCCTGTCCCGGGAGTGGGCCTACGTGGAACGCGGCTGCTGGTCCATCGGCGCCATCAGCGTCCCGGTGTGGCCGGAGTGGGATCTTCGGCGCGTGGGCGAAGTGCTGGCCGATGCGAGCCCTCAGGTACTCTTCGCCCCGGATATCGAGTCGCTGAACGCCCTGAAGTTGACCGGAGGCCTCCCCGAGTCCGTGCGAGCGACGATCCTGATGGGGGGCCCTACCGATCCGGAAGAGGAATCGCTTCCCTTCGAGAAGCTGATGGACTACGGCAGCGTCCTGGACACGCCCGAGCGAGCCTCGATGTGGCGCACCTCGGCCCGGGAGGCGGAGCCTGGCGACGTGGTCGCGTTCGAGTATGCGGAGACGGGGCTGGACAGACGCGAGGTGGACCACCGCGTTCTCGTAAGGGTCATCGAGAGCGTGCTCCGGCGCTTTCCCCCCGCGCGCGGCCGGGTGCGGGTGCTGGCCGACGAGCGGCCGGAGATGCTCTCCCGCGCCATCCTCTACGCCTGCTGGGCGGACGGTCTCTCCCGCGCGGCGTTCGCCACCTCGGCGGAGGCAGCCGGGCGTGTCGCCGAGCTGGAGCCCGAGCTCGTGGTGTGCCGTGAGGGGATGGTTACCAGCTTCCTGCGCGCCATCGAGGCTCGGCGGAAGGAGAATCGGCATGTCGCCTCGGAGCGCAAGAGGCTCCTCGGGCTGTTCGGCGCAGGAGGGCGGAATGGGAAGGCGGCCGCGCGGACCGGGGCCGCGGCCGACGACGGCGGCCACGGCGGAGGCGCCGGGCCGATCTGCTTCGTTATCGCGGACCGCTCGGAGGTGGGTCCCGAGCTCGCCGCGCGTGTGACAGGCGCGGCGCGATTCGTCTCGCGATCGGCGCTCGACGTGGACGCCGAGTTGGAGGTGTTGTGAGTTCACCACGTTTTCGGAGTGGGGAGAGGCTACGTCCCTGTCACGCCCGGCTCGCAGGCTCCGCCGGGCTACTCAGAAGGGAGGTCCCATGAGTGACCTGCTCGCCACCGCGGCGAAGACCGCCGCCAACCTCGCGTGGAACGCCTTTCAGGCCGTAAACACGCGAATTCCCGACAGCCCTTCCATCCAGCCGGAGTGGGCGCCGGGCCCGCTCCCCAAGAGCTACGAGCGCACGAAACCGCCGCTTGGCTGGCCGCGGGAGACGGACTCGCTCTGTCCGGACTGCGTGATCGAGGTACGGGACGCGATCATCGCCGGGGACCGTGACCTCGCGGAGTTTACCGAAAAGAAGACCGGAGAGATCCGGGCCCAGATCGTCGAGGAGGACGGTAAGATAAAGATCCGTAAGAGGTGCGAGCGACACGGCGAGTACGAGGACACCCTCTCGATCGACCCGAAGCTCAGCGAGCTGCTTGAGCGGCGCTTCTTCGGTCGTGACTACCGGACCTCGAACGACGACCACGTGCATCGGCACGGGAGCTCCACTATCCGGTACGGGCGCGGGGCCGTGCTTACCCTCGACCTGACCAATCGATGCAACATGATGTGCAACCCGTGCTTCATGGACGCGAACCAGGTCGGGTACGTGCACGAGCTCACGCTGGACGAGATCAAGGAGATCCTCGAGGACTCGATCTCGTTCAAGCCGCGCCGCCAGATGTCCGTGCAGTACTCGGGGGGCGAGCCGACCATGTCGCCGCACTTCCTCGAGGCCTGCCGGTACGCCAAAGAGATCGGCTACTACAACGTGCAGGCGGCGACCAACGGCCTCCGCTTCGCGCTCGAGCCGGAGTTCGCCTACCAGGCGAAGGAGGCGGGTCTCGACATGGCCTACCTCCAGTTCGACGGAGTGACCAACGAGGCCAACCGGCACCGCCACATCTCGAACCTGTTCGACGCCAAGTGGCTCGCCATCGAGCGGATGCACAATGCGGGGATCGACATCACCCCGGTCACGACGGTGATCAACACGATCAACGATCAGCAGGTAGGTCCGATCCTCGACTTCGTGATCCAGAACTCGGACAAGATGGGAGCCGTCTCCTTCCAGCCGGTCTCGTTCACCGGCCGGGACGAGCACATCAGCAACGAGGACCGGCGCCGTCAGCGGTACACGATCTCCCACCTGGCGCACGAGTTCTCGCGCTATTTCGACGGGAGGATCGACCCGTACCGCGACTTCTACCCCCTGGGCGCGATGGGGGCCTTCACCTGGCTGGCGGATCACCTGCGCGGCCCACAGGTGGAGTTCGGAGGGCTGAGCTGCTCCTGCCATCCGAACTGCGGGGCCAGCCTGATCCTGGCGATCAACAATCGTACCAAGGAGTGGGCGCCGTTCACCGCCTTCTTCGACGTCGAGCAGTTCGTCAAGGACATCAACGTGATCACCGACACGTCGCGCGGGATGACCTTGAGCAAGGTGCAGGCGGGTTTGGCGCTGCTCCGAAATCTGAACCAGAAGGAGATGCCGCCCGGCTTGACGACCCGGAAGTTCCTCCAGCTCGCCAACCGGAAGATGGGTGGCTCGCTCGATACGGGGGACACCGATACCGGCGAGTGGAACCTGATGTGGGTCGGCGGGATGTGGTTCCAGGACCTGTGGACGTATGACTTCCGGCGCACCGAGATGTGCGTGATCCCGTACGCCACCCAGGAGGGGGAGATCTCCTTCTGCGCCTACAACACCGGCGCCGGGTGGCGGAAGATCGTGGAGAACATGCACATGGTCGCGAAGACGCGGGACTGGTTCAAGGACAAGGGGCGGCACCAGATCTACGCCGGAGACCGTCCCATGGATCTGAGACCGGGGAGCCGGTCCCTGCCCATCGTCGAGAAGCGCAAGACCCCGCCTCATCCGGGCACCGTGCAGCTCGAGTCGGGGTGCGGCTGTCACTGACCTGAGCTCGAAACCGGAGGCGGGCGTCCGCGCGGCGTCCGCCGACGAGGAGATGGAAGGCGAGCGGCCGCCGGGTCGCTCGCCTTTTTCGCGCCGCCATCCGGCTGGTCGGTACCCTCCTCTTCCTGCTTCTGACGGCCGCCGGCCTGGTTCGGGGTGTGGCTGGGCTCACGACAGGGGGAATCCGCCGCTGCGAAGGTTGCGGCATGGATTCGGTGCGCTAGATTTCGATCGTCCCGTGACGGCTCGCGGTTCCAGGTGTGTTCGCCCGCCGGGGACCCGGATCAGGCGCCCTCGCTTTCAGGCGGGGGTGATTGTTCTGGGGGTACGGCGGTGTCGGCCGAGCCGCGGGTGACCATCGGGCGGTCCGTTCCGAGGGCCTCCCGCGCTCGGATCGGCGCCCGTCATGGGCTCGGGTGGCGGAATTGGCAGACGCGCAGGATTCAGGATCCTGTGGGAGGTAATCCCGTGGGGGTTCGACTCCCCCCCCGAGCACTCGCCCAGGTGGCGGAATTGGCAGACGCGCCAGCTTGAGGGGCTGGTGGCCGCAAGGTCGTGGAGGTTCGAATCCTCTCCTGGGCATCCCCCTCGGCGACGACGCGGCGTGAGCGCACGATCCCCGAGCGGCCGCGTTTCGAGTGCGCCCGTAGCTCAACTGGATAGAGCACCTGACTACGGATCAGGAGGTTGGGGGTTCGAATCCCTCCGGGCGTATTGTTCATAGCTGGCTTTCCGCACAGAAGTAGCCGCGACGCCGACCCGCTCCTGCCTGAGGCGCTTGATCATCAGGCTCCAGCTCGGGCCATTCGCATGGACTGGCATTCAGAGACTCCACGGGACGGCCTCGGGATCCCCGAGCCTCTGACCGCCGTATGAGCTTGACGCCGGCCCTCGGCCCGTCCATCGTCGTCGGGAATTGGGGTGTGGTGCAGCCCGGCAGCGCCCCTGACTCGGCCGAGGAGATCCCGGGTTACACCGAGGCAGCTCCACAAGAGGGCCGATGATACGCGTGAAACTGCAGATTCAGCGGGCGGATTCCTTCGAGGCATTCGGTCAGCAGCACTAGCCCCAACCTCCGCCTGTCCAAGGCACCCCCAGGTATGACCATGACTTGTCGGCTATGCGGCGCACGAGATCCCGAAGTCGTCGTCACGGTCCACGAGATGATGTTCGGCCGACGCGATTCTTTCGAGTACTTCCAATGCGGTCGTTGTGGTACTTTGCAGATCGCTGATGCCCCATCGGATTTGTCGCTCTATTATCCCCACGACTATTACTCCCTGGCGGACGCCGAGGGAAAACGTAGTTACATAGCTCTCCGCATACGCAGGCTCCGGGACACATATGCGGTGTACAGCGAGGGCTTGCTCGGCCGGCTCCTCTATCGGCGTCACCCGAACCCTGCTCTCAGATCTCTGGCTCGTGTCCGGGTTGATGAGAACTCGCGCATCCTCGATGTTGGCTGCGGCGCCGGTACGTTGTTACGCAAGCTATATGAATTAGGTGTTAGCCAAGTATCAGGGATAGATCCGTATGTACAGAATGATGTACGGTATGGCGACATGACGCTGGTAAGAAAGCAGACACTCGACGAGACGGATGGCACATGGGATGTGATAATGCTTCACCATGTGTTCGAGCACCTGACGGACCCGGAGGGCGCGATCAAGAAGATCGGCACGCTGCTCGCCCGAGACGGCGTGTGCATCATCAGGTCACCGGCGGTTCCCTGTCAGGCTTGGACGGAGTACGGCGTCGACTGGGTGCAGATCGATGCGCCCCGACACATCTGCATCCCCTCCCGGATGGGACTCGAGGCGGCGGCCAAGAATGGTGGGATGCGATTGACGGACTCCTATCGTGACTCGACGGCGTTTCAGTTCTGGGGGAGCGAGCTCTACCGAGCGGGCATTCCGCTGCGAGAGGCCCAACCGGGGAGAGAGGGAAGCAGCGGCCTCTCCGCGCACTTCAGCAAGCGACAAATCAGAGCCTTTGAGCGACGGGCGGCGCTCCTCAATGCACAAGGGTCGGGCGATCAGGCCGTATACTACCTGAAGCGCGCGTAAGCTTTCGGAGTGTGACGGCCTCGGAGAGCCCCTCCTTGCGGCCGTTGTCCTGCGGATCGGGAAGTCGCAATCGTCGATGAAGAGCTCGCGATGAGATCGCAATACGACATTGCCATCGTCGGAAGCAGCATCGCCGGCGCATCTGCCGCGATCGCACTCGCGCCGGAGGGTTATTCGATCCTGCTCCTGGACAAGGCAGTGTTCCCACGCGAGAAGCCCTGCGGCGAGGGCATCATGCCACAGGGCGCTCAGATCCTGGCAGACCTCGGACTCTTGCCGGAGGTCCTCGCCCGTGGCGGCACGAAGATTCGAGGGATGCGGTACTCGAATCGCCAGGGCGTCGTGGCGCAGTCGGATTTCCCCCCGGGCGAGAGCGCCATCCTCTTCGGTGTGGTGATGCGCCGCTACCATCTGGACCACCTGCTTCTTCGGCGAGCGAGAGCCTTCTCCAACGTTACCGTCCGGGAGGGGTTCAAGGTGACGGACGTGGTCCGAGAGGCTGGCGTCGTCAGAGGGATAGCCGGACATTTCGTGGATTCCCGGGCTCACCGCCATGTGGTGTATGCCTCGCTCACCATCGCGGCCGACGGGCGATACTCCATCTTTCACACCGCGCGCGGGCTTACGAAGACCTACCTCCGACGCAGGCGATTCGGGATCACTGGTCACCTGGGAGGAGTCCAAGGGATCGGCTCTTACGTAGAAGTGCTCCCTCACGCCGATGGAGAGATCTATGTCGCCCCGTGTGGGCAGGACGTAAGCCTGGTCGCACTGCTCCTCGAGGAGAGGGCAATGCAGTTCTTCAGGGGCGACCTCGGCGGCCAGTACATGAGCTTCTTGAGCAGGACGGAGGGTTTCCGGGATCGGATCTCGGGAGCCCGGCTGATCCCCCCTGTGTTCGCCGTGGGGCCTTTGGGTTTTTCGATTGAGCCTTGCTATCAGCCGGGGCTCCTTCTCATCGGTGACAGCGCAGGGTTCCTGGACCCGATCACGGGAGAGGGGATGACGCTCGCTTTGAAGTGCGTGCAGGCGGCCGTGCCCCTGATCAGGGAGGCGTTCGCCACGGGCGATTTCGGTCCGGAGCTCGGACGCCGATATGCGGGAGCCCGCTTCCAGCTCATCGAGGACGTTTTCCGATTCACTCGTCTCCTCCTGAACCTCTCGCGCTACAAGGCTGTCGGCGACCGCGCGATTCGCCGGCTGAGCCACGACGAGCTGTTGTTTCGGAAGCTCCTGGGAATAGTCACCGGGAGCCACAAGTACAGTGACCTTTCTCTTGGTGAGAAGGCTTCCCTGCTGATGGGATGAACTCCCAAACCTGCGGCGGGTGAGAAACCGCCCGCCCTGGTCATCCGAGGGTATCCCGGCGGGTCGTCGACTCGGTGAGGGCAGAGGTCGGCAAGGAGCGCAGAGTCAATGAGGCTACTACTGATCAATCCGAAGTTTCCCGAGAGCTTCTGGAGCTTCAAGTGGGCGATCGACACGGTCATGCCCGCCAAGAGGGCCATCAACCCGCCCTTGGGGTTGGCCACTCTCGCGGCTCTCTGCCCTGCAGACTGGGAAGTCGCAATCGTCGATGAGAACATCGAGTCCATCCCGCTGAAGCCGAGGGCGGATGTCGTCGGTATCTGCGGCATGGGCGTCCAGTACCCTCGACAAAAGGAGTTGCTCTCTTTCTACCGGAGTCGAGGGTATTACGTCGTCGCGGGCGGCAGCTATGCCTCGCTGTGTCCCGAGCGGTATGAATCGCTCGCGGATACAGTCGTGGCGGGTGAGGCCGAGTATATCTGGCGGCAGTTCTGCCGAGACCTCGAACGCGGCGTTCCGGAGCCCGTATATCGTGAAACCGGCACGGTTTCGATGACGGACTCGCCCACTCCGAGATTCGACCTTCTCCGGCTGGACAGGTACCAGACGGTAAGCTTGCAGTTTTCCCGAGGCTGCCCCTACCGATGCGAGTTCTGTGACATCATCGTGATGTTCGGGCGGGAGCCCCGCACCAAGTCCCTTCAACAGGTGGGCAAAGAACTCGACGCGTTGAGAGAGCTAGGGATGCATCACGCCTTCTTTGTCGATGACAACCTGATCGGAAACAAGAAGCTAGCCAAGGAACTCTTGAGGTTCCTGAGAGACTACCAACAGGAGCACGACTATCAGTTCGATTTTGGAACGGAAGCTTCCTTGAACTTGGCTCAAGATGGCGAGTTGCTCACCCTTTTTCGTGAGGCGAACTTCAAGTGGGTCTTCATCGGGATCGAGTCCCCTGATGAAGCGAGCCTGAGGGAGACCAAGAAGTTCCAGAACCTGCGGCAGGATCTGCTTTCGTCGGTGCGGAGGATCTACTCCTTCGGCATCGATGTGCTCGCCGGGTTCATCATCGGCTTCGACAACGACACGAACACTACATTCGAGAGGCAGTATCGGTTCATCATGAGCTCCGGCATCCAGACGGCGATGGTCGGACTCCTGGTCGCGTTGCCGAGAACGCCTCTGTACGTGCGATTGGAGAAAGAGGGAAGGCTGGTTCCCGACGCAGACGTGGCGGACAACACGAAGCTGGTCACCAACGTCATCCCGAAGCAGATGACGTATGACCAGATGGTCAGCGGATATCGAGCGCTCCACGAGCGACTCCTGACCCATCGTAGTATCGCGGACCGCATCAGAAACAAGTGCCGCTACCTGGTGCCCGCGCTTCGTCGGGAGGAGCGTTCGATACGAGAGGGGATCGGGATGCTGACGAGGCTCTTGGTCCACGGGCTGGTCCGTGGTGGCCCGTCTGCCATGTTCCATTTCTGTCGCTCGATCCCTTTGTCGTCACCGAGGCTGGTTCCGCAGGCGATCAAGGACTGGATCGTCGGCCTGGCGATGAGAGACTATGCGAGCCGGCATCTTGTCGGGCACTCCGCGCCGATGGCGAAGCTCGTGGACAGTCATGTGGAGTCGATGAAGAGAGTGCTTCGACACTACGTTCAGCAGGATGCCTTGGAGGTTTCCCTGAGGCAGGTGAAGGATGCCGCCGCGACTGTGTCGGTTCGGATGAAGGGGTGGTTGGATCGTGGTTTCTTCATCCGTGCCGGACATCACCTGGAGAGAGTGCTACGCGACACGGCGTCGTCGGTCACGCTTCGCATCGATGAGCTGCACGAGGGCCAGCTTCGTCATCTGCACCGACTGCTGAGACGGCTTTCCCGGTACGGGGACCGGATCGAGGTCGCCGTGCGAGACGAGCTGCGGGATATGGTCGAGATCGATTCGTCGGTGTTCAACCTCGTTCTGGAAGTCTCGCCGAGCGGATGATCCGTAGTTTGACAGCCGCCCGCCCGTGCGTCGAGGCATCGCGTTCGGCTCCTGTCCGGAGTGTACTCGGTACGGTACTCGCCTGAAACCCGTCCGTCTCGGGTCGGTCGGTTACGCCGAGTCCATCTTCGCTCTTTCGAGCATGTGTGCGCCCTCCCTTTGAAGCGCGCCGCTGTTCCTGCTTACCGGCGAGCCGGAATCCGCCTCGATTCGCCCGAGCAGCACGTGTCCCCTCTCCTCGGGCGGGCCGTGGGAGTTCTGGGTGAGGCCTGGAGGGCGGCGTCGCCTCAACCGCCGGCGTCGCTCCGGACCGCCTCGGCCTGGAGCGACCGACAGCTTTCTACGCGGCCGACAGGTTGTCGTTGATGTCCTGGAAGACGTTCCGGATCGTCGGGCCGAGCAGTCGAACAGCCGCGATGACGACGATCGCGATGAGTGCCAGCAGGATCGCGTACTCCGCCAGGTCCTGACCGGACTCGTCCGTCCACAGGGTAACGAGGTGTGCCAGCATGTTCTCCTCCCGGCGCAAGCGCCGAATCTGGTGAAACCCGCATTGGTGCAGGCGGCCAGAGGCGTGCCACAACGGGGGAAGAGCGATCGGCTACTTTGAAACTCGTTTCCACAAAATAAGTTGGCTAGGCGCGGGCTGCGGCCCTTGCCGGAAGGGCACCGGAGCTGTTGCGCCGGGTCCACGGACGCGGTGCCACCCATCGGAAGTTTTTGCAAGGCCTGTCGGGCCGGCCGCGTCCCGGTATCACGAGCTCCGCGGAAGCCGACGCGGTCCGAACGGGGAGATGCCGCGCCCGCCGCCGGCCATTGGCTGGCGGCTCGCGGCCGCCCCCGCGATCATACGCGCTGACCCTGACGGGCGGACCCGCGATCGAGACCGCTCGGCCGGCGGGACCCCGCGGTCGGGACTACAGGGCCGGCGGACCGCGATCCGCTCCGCGGGACGAGCTCGTCGTCATCTCCACCTGGTAACCGCTGAAGCCGCGGCCGGCGGCCCCCAGCGGGACGGTGGAGGCGAGGACCATAGGACGAGGAAGGGCGAATGGTGAACGGTGCGAAAGGGTCGATAGCCGGAACCGATGCCGCAGCGGTGAAGGCTGGCTACCGGGAATTCCTCTTTCCCTGCGCACCCCCCTACTACGGCGACCCGCTGGTCCTGGTCGAGGGGCGGGGGATGGTGGTGGTGGATGCCGAGGGCCGAGAGTTCCTCGATTTCTTCAGCGGCATCCTCACCACATCGCTCGGGCACTGTCATCCCGAGGTCGTCGAGCGGGTGCGGGAGCAGCTCGGTGCCCTGGGGCACACATCCACGCTCTACCTTACCGAGAACCAGGTTGAGATGGCCCGCCGGCTCGCCGAGATCGCTCCCGGCCGGTTGAACCGGACCTTCTTCACCAACAGCGGCACGGAAGCGGTGGAGACGGCCGTGATGCTCGCGTGCATGTTCACTGGGCGGAGCGAGATCCTCGCCCTGCGACAGGCATACTCGGGCCGAAGCCTCCTGGCCACGAACCTCACGGGGCACGGGGCGTGGCGGCCGCTGGCCTCGGCGGTTCCCGGCATCAAGCACGTCGTGTCTCCCTATCCGTATCGCTGTCCTTTCCGCTCCCCCTGCGATGACTCGTGTCTCGACGCGTTCGCCCGTGACTTGGAGGAGGTCATCCTCACCACGACGAGCGGCCGGCCGGCTGCGTTCTTCGCGGAGACGATACAGGGGGTGGGCGGCTACATCGTGCCGCCGCCCGGATACTTCCAGCGCATGGTGGAGGTCATACACCGGTACGGTGGGCTCTTCATCTGCGACGAGGTGCAGGCCGGCTTCGGACGGACGGGCGACAGGTGGTTCGGGATCGAGCACTGGGGAGTGGAGCCCGACATCATGGTGATGGCGAAGGGGATCGCCAACGGCTTCCCGGTGGGCGCCACGATCACGCGTGAGGAGATCGCCGAGGCTTGGACCGCCAAGACGATCTCGACGTTCGGCGGAAATCCGGTCGCCATGGCGGCCGGCATCGCCACGAACGAGGTGATGGCTCGGGAGGATGTCCCCGCCCGCTCGGCGGAGCGGGGACGCCAGCTTCGGGAAGGCCTCGAAGCGCTCCAGCGGCGCTACGAGTGGATCGGCGACGTGCGAGGGATGGGGCTCATGCAGGCTCTCGAGCTGGTGGAGGACCGGAGCACCAGGGCCCCGAGTCCCACGAGGGCGGAGGAGCTCCTCGAAGCGACCAAGGAAGAGCGCCTGCTCGTCGGCGTGGGCGGGCTGCACAGCCACGTCATCCGCCTCGGGCCATCCATGCTGGTTACAGAGGATGAGATCGGCGGGGCGCTCGATCGGTTGGGCCGCGCCTGCCACCGGGTCGAGCAGGGGGCCTGAGGCTCAGAGCTGTCCTCACAGCCGGATCAACCTGGCAAGCTGGCGAAGTGCCTCCAGGCTGTGCCCCGGGGCGAAGTCATCGACGTATGGGAGGGCT
Source organism: Gemmatimonadota bacterium (assembly GCA_046758745.1). Taxonomy (GTDB): domain Bacteria; phylum Gemmatimonadota; class Gemmatimonadetes; order Palauibacterales; family Palauibacteraceae; genus JBHIAV01. The sequence continues at coordinate 16,581 of JBHIAV010000035.1, read as the reverse complement.
GCCTTCATCCCGCGCGCTTCGGGCCGGTATTGCGGGCTCTCGAGGAGGGGATTGAGCCAGATCACCCGACGGGTGCGGCGCCGGATCCCGCGCATCGCCCGCTCCAACGAAGCGATGTCGCCGCGGTCGAGCCCGTCGCTCAGGATCACCACGACCGTCTTCTGCCCCAACATCGATCGGCTGTACCGCTCGAGGAACTCTTCCAGGCAGGCGCCGATCCGCGTTCCGCCCGACCAATCGCGCACGTGGTCGCCGAGCGCCACCAGCGCCTCGTCGGCCCGCACGCCGGCGAGCCAGGGGGTCAGCCGCGTGAGTCGGGTGCTGAACGCGAAGACCTCGACGCTTCGGTCCCGAGTCGCCGCGAGGAGAAAGCGCAGAAGGAAGCGGCTGTACCGCTCCATCGAGCCGCTGACATCACATAGCAGCACGACGCGGGGACGGTCGATACGGCGCTGGCGGCGCGCCAGGCGGATGAGCTCCGCGTCGTGGTGCACGGCGGCTCGCAGGCTGCGGCGGAGGTCGACGGACCCCCGGCGCCCCCCCGACTGTAGGCGGCGGCTGCGGCGCGTGGCGAGCCGGATGAGAAGACGGTCGAACGCACGGTCGAGCTCCCGCACCTCCCGCTCGTCCAGCGAGCCGAAGGAGCGTTGCGCGAGGAGCTCCAGGGCGCTGTAGGCGGCCCCGGTCCGCCCTCTCCCCGAGGTTTCGGGCGAGCTGGCGGGGTGCTCCGGCGACCGCTCCGCGCTCCGGCGGTGCAGGCGGTTCACCAGCTCCCGCCGCGTCTGCCAGCCCGCCGGCCTCGATGGCCTCGCCGGCCGGCCCCATCCTCCTCGTTGTCTCCGGCCCCATAGCTCCCAGAAGCAGCGATCGAACGCCGGAGCATGGACGGGCTCGGAGGTGAAGACGGATCGCAGGCCGAAGTAGACGTCGAGCGCGTCGCCGAGATCGAGATACTCGAGAGCCCGGGTAGCGGCGAGAGACTCGGCGACCGTGCACGCGACACCGTCTTCCCGCAGCGCCCGTCCGAGTCTGGCCGTCCATTCCAGGGGTCGCTCGCGGATCTCCGAGCCGTCGTCGCGTCTGCTCACGGGTCCGTCGTGTCTTCCTCCCCGCCGCGCGTCGCCGCACTCGGGTCGATCTCGAGCAAGCGGCCGAAGCCGTTCCGCGAGAGCTTCTGGAAGTCGTGCCGGTCCTTTATCAGACATCCGAGCGTGGAACGGATGACCTCCGCGTCGAGCGCCTCGACGCCGATGGTGCCCAGCGCCCCGGCCCAGTCGAGCGTCTCCGCCACACCGGGCGTCTTGAACAGCTTCTCCGCCCGAAGCCGGTGCACGAAGCGAACGATCTCCTCATCGAGCCCCGGCGTCAGGCTCGGGAGGCGGGCCCTAAGGATCCGCAGCTCCTTCTCGAAAGTGGGGTAGTCGATCCACAGATACAGGCAGCGCCTTCGCAGGGCGTCGCTAAGCTCACGCGTGCTGTTCGAGGTGAGGACGACGTGCGGGCGGCTCTTCGCCCGGATCGTCCCGAGCTCGGGGATCGAAACCTGGAAGTCCGACAGCAGCTCGAGCAGAAACGCCTCGAACTCCTCGTCGGCCCGGTCGATCTCATCGATGAGAAGAACCGGCGGTCGCTCGCGGGAGATCGCCTGGAGAAGCGGACGCTCCATCAGGTACTCGGGCCCGAAGATCAGGTGCTCGAGGTCCTCGCCCGAGGCCGGGCTGGACGCGGTCGCGGGGCCCGATACGCCGGAGGCCGGGCTGGACGTGGTCGCGGGGCCCGACTCACCCGCCCCAGGGCCGGGCTCGCCCGCACGGTCCGACTCACCCGCCCCTTCCGTTTGCGGCTCCCACCGGAGTCCCTCGAGCCGGATGCGCAGGAGTTGCTTCGGGTAGTTCCACTCGTACAGCGCCGTGTTGACGTCCAATCCCTCGTAGCACTGCAGGCGGATCAGCTCCGTCCCGAGTACCGCAGCCAGGACCTTTGCGATCTCCGTCTTGCCTACGCCGGCCTCTCCTTCCACGAGGAGCGGCTTCCCAAGGCTGCGCGCGAGGTGAACGGCCGTGGCGATCGCACGGTCCGCCACGTAGCCTTGGCGCTCCATCGCCTCCGCGATCTCCCGGATGTCTTCTTTCATCGATGCACCGTCTTCGCCCGCCGTCAGCTCCCGGTGAAGCGCGCCGGAGCGGCCGTGAATCTCTCCCGGCAGCCGGCGCTGCAGAAGTAGTGGGTGGTCCGCCCCGCCACCAAGACATGCCGTGCCCCTGACACCCCTACCTCCATCCCGCATACGGGATCCCGCGCCACGGCCCCATCGCGCTCCCTGCCATCGCCCCACGAGCTCTCCGCCCCCCGCTCCCCGCCCGACTCCGCGATTGCCCGCTCCCCGCCCGACTGCGGGAGTACCCGCTCCCCGCAGGAGGCCTCGTCCGGCCCCTCTCCGGCCGGTCCGGGTTCGAGGCCCGCGCCCCGCCGGAGCTGGATGATCTGCGCGAGAATGGTCACCGCGACTTCGGCCGGCTCCTTCGCTCCCACGTCGAGCCCGGCCGGGCTCACCAACCGCCGCAGCGCCTCCTTCGTCAGTCCTCGCGAGGTCAGCCGGCGTCGCACTTCGTCGGCTCGACGCGGGCTGGCCACCAGTCCCACGTACGCCGCACCGGCGGCCAGGGCCTGCTCGACGGCCTCCTCGTCCCACTCCCCCATCGTGGCCACGACGGCGTACAGCTCGCGCCTCGCCGGCGGGTCGGTGGCCGTCTCGAACGGCTCCGTGCGCATTGCATCGCCCTCGGCGGCGGCCTCCCCGACGCCGCCCGCCCGTACCTCGTATCCTGCCACCGCGGCCAGCGCGGCCAGCGCACGGCCGATCGGCGAGTCGCCGAACAGGACGAGCTGCGGTGCAGGGAGCTGCGGCTCCACGTAGATCTCCACCATGCCCCCGCTGTGACAGGTCATCCGGTACACGGCCGCCTCCGGCCGATCGGAGCGGCCGTCCGGCGCCAGTACCACCAGCCGCGGCTTCCCCTCGCGGAGCGCCCGCTCCGCCTCGCGCCGCACGATCGGCTCGATGCAGCTTCCTCCCAGCCAGCCGTGCAGCCGTCCTGCCGCGTCGATGAGTGCCTTCTGGCCGAGCTGTGCCGAGCTCGGAGCGAGCCGCCGGACGACCGTCGCGAGGGCGAAGGGCTCGCCGCGCTGGGCGAGGCGCGCAGCGAGCCACAGGACCTCCCCTCCGGTCGGGGCGCGATCGACCCCGACCGGCGTCGCGGCACCGCGGCGCCGCCTGGCCCTTCCCTCCTCACCCGGCGAAGCCAAGGCTCGCCCTCATTCCTTCACCCCGGCGTCTCGGAGCGCCTTCCACACCTTATCCGATGTGATCGGCATGTCGATATGCCGGATCCCGTAGGGCGAGAGCGCGTCGATCACCGCGTTCACGAAGGCGGCTGGCGAGCCGACGTTCGGGGACTCGCCGACACCCTTCGCCCCGATCGGGTGGTGTGGCGAGGGCGTGACCGTCTTCGCCGTCTCCCACACCGGCGTCTCCATGGCCGTAGGGAGCAGGTACTCCATGAAGTTGCCGCCGATCATGTTGCCGGCCTCGTCGTACTCCACGAGCTGCATCGAGGCGATCGCGAGACCTTCCGTGAGCCCGCCGTGGATCTGTCCCTCCACGATCATCGGATTGATGATCGTGCCGCAGTCGTCCACCGCGACGAACCGTCGGACCTTCCACTCGCCCGTGCCCCTGTCGATGTCCACTACGCACACGTAGCTGCCGAACGGATAGGTCATGTTCGGCGGGTCGTAGTAGTCGACGGCCTCGAGACCGGCCTCCACCCCTTCCGGCGTGTTCGTGTACGCGGCGAAAGCGACCTCCGCCATCGAGACGTTTCGGTCCGGCGCTCCTTTCACGCGGAAGGCGTAGTCCTTCCACTCGATATCCTCAACGCTCGCCTCGAGCAGATGCGAGGCGATCTTCGCGCCCTTCTTGCGGACCTTTCGGGCGGCCATCGCGGTGGCCGCACCGGCCACCGGAGTCGAGCGGCTGGCGTACGTGCCGAGTCCGTACGGTGCCGTGTCGGTGTCGCCGTGTTCGACCGTGATGTCGTCCACCGGGATGCCGAGCTCCTCCGCGAGGATCTGCGCGAACGTCGTCTCGTGTCCCTGTCCCTGCGTCTGGCACCCGATGCGGGCCAGGACCTTCCCGGTCGGATGCACCCGCACCTCGCACGAGTCGAACATCTCGAGGCCGGCGATGTCGCACTGCTTGCCCGGCCCCGCGCCGACGATCTCGGTGAAGCTCGAGATCCCGATCCCCATCAGCTCGCCCCGCTCGCGCTTCTCCTCCTGCTCCCTCCGGAGCTCTTCGTAGCCGATGATCTCCAACGCCTTGTCGAGCGCCGCGGCGTAGTTGCCGCTGTCGTACGTCCACCCGAGCGGCGTCGTGTAGGGGAACTTCTCGGGCGGGATGAAGTTGCGCCGGCGGAGCTCGGCCGGATCCATCGCGAGCTCATCGGCGAGCACGTCCACCGCCCGCTCGATCAGGTAGGCGGCCTCCGTCACCCGGAAGGAGCATCGGTAGGCGATCCCGCCCGGCGCCTTGTTCGTGTATACGCCGTCGACTTCGATGAAAGCGCTCTCCAGGTCGTAGGAGCCCGAGCAGATGTTGTAGAACCCGGCCGGGAACTTGGACGGCTGGGCGGCCGCGTTGAACGCCCCGTGGTCCGCCAGCGTCTTCACTCGCAGGGCCCGGATCTTTCCCTCCTTCGTCGCCGCGAGCTCCGCCCGCATGTGGTAGTCCCGGGCGAAGCCGGTGCTCGAGAGGTTCCCCGACCGGTCCTCCGTCCACTTCACCGGCCGCCTGAGCTGGAGCGTCCCCACCGCCGAGACGACGTAGCCCGGGTAGATCGGTACCTTGTTGCCGAACCCGCCGCCCACGTCGGGCGAGATGACGCGGATGTTGTGCTCGGGGATGTTGGCCACGAGGGCGAACAGGGTGCGGTGAGCGTGGGGCGCCTGGGATGTCATCCATATGGTGAGCTTCTCGTTCGCCGTGTCCCAATCCGCCACGCATCCGCAGCACTCGATGGGCGCGGGGTGGCTCCGCGGATAGACGATCTGCTGGCTCACCGTGACGTCCACCTCGGCGAAGATCCGGTCGGTGGCCTCGCGGTCGCCTGCCTCCCAGTGGAAGATGCGGTTCGACTTCTCCTCCCGGTCCTCGCGCAGGATCGGGGCGTCCGGCTCCAGCGCCCGGTGGGGATCGACCAGGACCGGAAGCTCCTCGTAGTCGACGCGCACCGCCGCCGCCCCGTCGGCCGCGGCGAACCGGTCCTCCCCGATCACCGCCGCCACCTCCTGGCCCTGGAAGAGCACCTTCCCGGTGGCGAGCACCATCTGCTGGTCGTGCGACAGGGTCGGCATCCAGGCAAGGCCCGCCGCCGCCAGGTCGTCGCCGGTGATCACCGCGAGTACGCCGGCCACCTGGAGCGCCTCGGACGTGTCGATCTTCACGATCCGCGCGTGTGCGTAGGGGGATCGGACGAGCTCCAGGTAGGCCATGTGCGGGAGCCGGATGTCGTCGACGTAGCGTCCGCGCCCCCGGATGAAGCGCGCGTCCTCCTTGCGCTTGACCGGGTGGCCGAGGCCTCCGATCTCTGCCGCCCTCGTGGCGCTCATGCCGCACCTCCTCGGGCCGCCGGCGTCGTGTGAGCGAGCACCGGTTCCCCCGCCTTCCTCGCGCTCATTCCCCACCTCCCTCGGCCAGCTTCGCGGCCGCGTGGCGAATCGACTTCACGATGTTCTGATAACCGGTGCACCGGCACAGATTGCCGGAGATGGCGCGCCGGATCTCCGCCTCGCTCGGGCTCGGGCTCCGATGGAGCAGCGCGTAGCCGACCATCATCATCCCGGGGGTGCAGAAGCCGCACTGGAGGCCGTGCTCCTCCCGGAAGCCGCTCTGGACGGGGTGAAGCTCACCGTTGCTCTCCAGGCCCTCGACGGTCATGAGCTCCTGTCCGTCCGTCTGCACGGCGAACAGCGTGCACGACTTGATGGGAGTCCCGTTCAGGAGAACCGTGCACGCGCCGCAGCTCGTCGTGTCGCACCCGATGTGGGTGCCGGTCAACCCGAGCTCATCGCGCAGGAAGTGCGCGAGCAGCATGCGGGGCTGGACCGCGGCCTCGTACGACCGGCCGTTCACGGTGACCCGGATCTCCTTCGTGTCGGCCATGGCTCAGCCCTCCCCCTGCGTGCGGGCGGCCGCGCGCCGCAGCGCTCGGGCGGTGAGCACCCGCACCATGTCACGCTTGTAGTCCTTCGGGCCGCGGTTGTCGGCCGTCGGTTTCGCGTCTTCCGCCGCCCTCGCCGCCGCCTCGGCGATCGTCCTTCCATCGGGAGGCTTTCCCACCAGCGCCGCCTCGCCGCGGGCTGCCCGGAGGTTGGTCGGCCCCACGGCGGTGAGCCCGATCCCGGCCGAGGCGATGTTGCCCTGTCCGTCCACGGCGATCTGCACGGCCACCGCGACGGTGGCGAAGTCGCCCACCTTGCGCTCGAGCTTCTCGTACGCGCCGCCCTCGCTCTCCCCGGCCCTCGGGACGCGGATCTCGACCAGGATCTCCTCCGGCTCGAGGGTCGTGGTGAAAGTGGTGAGGAAGAGATCGTCGATCGGGAACGCTCGCTCGCCCGACGCACTCCGCACCACGCACTCCGCCCTATAGGCCAGCATCACGGCTCCCCAGTCCCCCGCGGGATCCGCATGCACGAGGGAGCCGCCGACAGTGCCTCGGTTGCGCACCAGGGGATCCGCGATCACCTCCGCCGCCTCGGCCAACAATGGGTAGCGCTCACGAATCCACCCTGTCCCCTCGATCGTCGCGTGGCGAACCAGGGCGCCGATGTGGAGGTAGTCGCCCTCTTCGTCGAGCCGTGTCAGCTCGTCGATGTGATTGATGTCGATGATCTCTCCCGGCTCCACGAGGCGGAAGCGCATCATGGGGATCAGGCTCTGTCCCCCGGCCAGGATCTTCGCGTGGGCGGAGTGCTCACCGAGCAGGGCCAGAGCTTCCTCTAGTGTGGCGGGAACGTGGTAGTCGAAGGCGGCGGGGATCATCGGTCGCTCCTCTCCACGCTGAACTCTAGAGAGCCGATTCCGTCCCGGAAGGCCGCGATCCCGGCAGCGATGCGGTCGGGCACTTGAGGGCGGAGAACCCAATCTAGACCGGGTGGCCGCTCGTGTCACCCGCGCAGCCACCCCCGCCTCGCGACGGGAGCTCTCCGCATCGTCTGCGCGCGGTCGCTTGACGCCGATCACCGGGTGGTTTCAGCTTCGACTGCCCCGAGCCGTGAGGGATGCGGCCCCTAGAACCCGCGCTTCTGGCTCGCGCCGCAGGAACCCGCGGTTCCCGATCGCGCCGGAGAGGAGCGCGGTTCCCGATCGCCCCGGAGAGCAGCACGGTTCCGGCTCGCGCGGGAGGAAACGGCGCATTCGGGAGGCTTCCATGGCGATCACCATCGAAAAGACCTTTGAAGTGGAGCAGACTCCCGACGAGGTGTGGGCCTTTCTAGTGGATCCGGCCAGGGTCGTGGAGTGTCTCCCGGGCGCCAGGCTCCTTCAGTCGATCGACGAGCGCACCCACGAGGGCGAGATCGGAGTCAGGCTCGGGCCGATCGCCGCTACGTTCCGCGGCATCGCTAGGTTCGAGAGGCTCGACAGGGAGAACTACGAGGTCGAGATGACGGGGGAGGGGAAGGACTCGAGGGGAACGGGAGCGGTGAAGATGGTGATGCGGAGCAAGCTCATCCCGCGCGAAGGAGGCGGCACGCGGGTGAGCGTCACGCAGACGGTGAACCTTGCCGGCAGGCTCGCCTCCTTCGGACGTGGCGGGATCATCCAAAACGTAGCCGACTTCATGTTCGGGCGCTTCACGGCCTGCGTGCAGAAGAAGCTGGCGGAGGGCTGAGGGGAACGACGTCCGTCCTCAGCTCAGGCCGGGCGACTCGCTCGCTCCCATGGGCCCGCTCGGCGGCCCGATGTGCAGCTCCCACCACTTCCGCGCCTCCTCCTGCGTCCAGGGCTCCACGATCTCGATCCCGCGCAGGGCGCCCGCGAGCTCCGCGGCGGTCTGGAAACGATCCTCGGGCTTCTTCTCCAGACAGCGCATGACGATCGCGTCCATCTCCGGCTGGATCGGGAGCTCGGATGCCTCCGACGGCCGGCGGGGGAGGGTCTTCACGTGCTCGATCATCACCTCGACCGGTGATTCGGCTTCGAACGGCGGACGTCCGGTGAGCATCCAGTACGCGGTCCCACCCAGACTGTACAGGTCGGCGCGCGAGTCCGGGGTCTTCGTCCCGTACACCGTCTCCGGGGCGAGGTAGAGCGGCGTCCCGAACACGACCCCCGTCCGGGTGAGCCGGACGTCGGCGTCGGAGCGCACCTGCTTGGCGAGCCCGAAATCCAGGACCTTCACGAAATCGTACAGGCCGCCGCGACGGGTGACGAAGATGTTGGACGGCTTCAGGTCGCGGTGGATGATGCCTTGGGAATGCGCCTCGGACAGCGAGCCGCACACCTGAATGAGGAGGTGGGCGACCCGCGGAGCCGGGAGGGCGCCGAACCTCCCCACCAGCTCCTCCACGTCCATGCCCTCCAGGTACTCCATCGCGTAGAAGAACGTGTCGTCCTCGGCGCGGCCGAAGTCGTAGATGGTGATCGTGTTGGGATGGGTGAGGCTCGAGGAGAGCCGTACCTCGCGCTCGAATCGGGCCAGGGCCTCGGTGTCCCCTCCCGGTGCGCCGCGCAGGACCTTGACGGCGGTGGGCCGGCAGAGCAGGGCGTGCTGCGCCTCGAACACCTTTCCCATGCCGCCCTCCCCGAGCTCCCGCCGGATCAGGTAGTTGCCGAGCCGCCTCGCCTCGTGCGCGGCGCGTCGCAGGGCGTACAGGGTTCGTGTGACGAAGCCGGCGGTGGCGGCGAGGATAACGATGACCGTGGTCTGCGTGATGAGAAACCGCCGGAGCCCGAGGGCGTCGCCGCGCTCCGCCCAATAGGCCTGCGTATCCGGCAGGAAGGCATAGGCCATCGTCTCGGTGAGCAGGAAGCCGACGAGGGCGAGGGTGCCAAGCGAGATCTGCCAGGAGAGGCGCCACGGGATGAAGGCCGCCGTTATGAACAGCATGAGGGCGATCCCGAAGGAGAAGTCGTAGTCGGGCCGGAAAAGCGTGAAGGTCAGCTCGTGAAGGAGCATGCCGAGCGCGAACGTGCCGAAGGCGATCGCCTCGATCCTCCGGCTGCTCGGCCTTCCCAGGTGGAGCAGCGCCATGCCGCCGAGAGTGATGCCGAGGTATCCGAAGTCGAGGCCGAACTTGAGCCTCTCCGCGTCGGTCATGGAGGCGAGGGGGGGCTCGAGGAAGAGCTTGGTGACGATGTTGAGGGAGACGGCGATCCCTACCCCGAGAAGGAAGACGAGGCGGCAGCGATGCCACAGGAAGTCCCGGCGCTCCGCCTCGAAGGAGGCGCTGGGAGTCGGCGGCGGCGAGATCCGGCGACCGATCCAGTGTCCGCCGTCCCCCGTCACGTTCCGATCCCCTGTAAGCGGCCGCGCATGCACCGATGTCCTGAGGTCCCGCGCATCACAGGACGTCCTCTCTCTGCACTCCCTCGATCTCCAGCGCGAAGTCGGATCCGTAGGCGAGCGACGGCGTGCGGAAGCCCGCCGGTGCCCGTCCCGCCAGGACCTTCTCCACCACGGCCACGGCCGCCACGGCGGTGATGGTGTACCCGTCCGGGCCCAGGAGGCGCGAGACCGCTCGACGTCCCTCCTCATCCGACGCCTCTCCCCACACCCGGCTCCCGGCCCTCGCCCTCTGCTCGTCCGTCGGACCCGGCGGGCGGCGGCGGATGGCCGCCTTCAGCGCCCGCTGGATCGGCCGCAAGCCCAGCAGAGGCGCGAAGGGCCGGCCGGCGATCAGGAGGCGTCGCATGGCCGTCGGCATCGCGGCGTAAACCTCGACGTTCGGGATGCCGGTGCTGTGGTAGGCGGTCACGACGTCGCCCCACGGGATGGTGGTGACCGGCACGGGCCCGGCGCCGAAATCCACTTCACGCGTCCTCCAGGCGACCGGCACTCGGTGCAGCGCTCCGCCGCGTCGGATCCGTCCGCCGCGCGGCAGGTTCTCCACCATGGTGGTCGCTGTCCCACGAGAGAGCCGGCCGGTTCCGCGGATCGCGAGGGCGAGGCTGGTGGCCGAGGGCACGCGGCGCTTGAGGTGGGCGGCGAGGCAGTCAGAGGGGACGACGTCGAAGCCGACGCCGGGGAGGAGCATGATGCCGGCCGCCCGGGCCTGGTGATCACGGGCTGCCAGGGACTCGAACACTTCGATCTCGCCGGTTATGTCGAGGTAGTGCGTCCCCGTCCGCAGGCATGCGGCGGCCATGGGTGCCGACGTCCGGGAGAAGGGTCCGGCCGCGTGCAGGACGACGCCGACGCCCTCCAGGCCGGCGTCGACGGCCGCGCTATCATCGAGTGGGAAGGCGCGGTACGGAGCCCCGGTCTCGGCTGATTGGGCGCGCAGAGCCTCCTCGTTCCGGCCGGAAAGCACGGGCTCCAGTCCCCGTTCTACGGCGCGGCGGACGATCAGCCGGCCGGTGTAGCCGTAGGAGCCGTAAAGGAGGAACGACGCGGTCATGGGCCGGCCGCGGGGGCCGCCGGGGGTGACAATCCGCCCGCTCGAGGAGGGTCCAGATCGAGCGGTTCACGCGAGAGGTTCTCCTGGTGGCGTCCGGAGACGCTTCGAGGTACAGGGCGCTTCGTTCGCAAGAGATAGCTCGATCCCGAGGGTTCGACCACACCTTATTCCTACCCGCTAGACAGCGCCAGCAGCGGGAACGATGACAGCGCCCTCGGGACGCCGTATCATGCCGGCCCCAAGATGGCCGACGGCCCGTGGGTGGCAAAGCTCCGGCCGGGGGACCTGGTCCCGTAGGACGGGTGTAGCCGAATCGGGTACACGGTTGCCTGCCGGGGAGTGTTATCTGAGGGCTGAGTCTGTCGTTCCCGTGGGGTGGAGGTTCCATGAAGCTGTCCGACACCGCGATCCGGCGGCCCGTGCTCACCACCATGACGAGCGCGGCTCTCGTCCTCTTCGGGGGGGTCGCCTTCACGCGCCTCTCGGTGCGGGAGCTCCCCGACGTGGACCCGCCGGTCGTCTCCGTGTCCACCTTCCTGCGCGGCGCCAACCCCCGGGTGATGGAGACCACGGTCACGGACGTGCTCGAGGAGGAGCTGAGCACGATCCCCGGCCTGCGCACGCTGACCAGCGCCAGCTCGGAGCAACAGAGCAACATCACGCTCGAGTTCACCCTCGACCGCGACCTCGAGATCGCCGCGCAGGATGTGCGCGACAAGGTAGCGCGCGTTCGTGGACGGCTGCCGCAGGAGATCGAGGAACCGGTGGTGGCGAAGCAGGACGCGGACGCGCAGCCGTTCTTCTGGATCGCGCTCTCGGGTCACAACTACGATCTCCTGCAGCTCTCGGACCTTGCGGATCGGGAGGTCAAGCGCCGCCTGCAGGCGGTCACGGGCGTCGGGCGGGCCCAGATCTTCGGCGAGCGCCGCTACTCCATGCGGGTGTGGATCTCCTCGGCGGAGCTCGCCTCGCGCGGGCTCGCCGTGCAGGACGTGGAAGAGGCGATCCGGAGCCGCAACGTGGAGCTACCGGCGGGCCGCATCGAGTCGGCGCGCAGGGAGTTCACCGTCCGTTCCCTCGGCGAGCTGAAGACGCCCGAGGAGTTTGGGAACCTGGTCGTCTCCGCCCGGGACGGGCAGGTGGTCCGGCTCCGCGACCTGGCGCGCGTGGAGCTCGGGCCGGAGGACGAGCGCTCGGTCCTTCGCTACAAGGGGGTTCCCGCGGTGGCGATCGGGGTGGTCCGCCAGTCGAAGGCCAACCTGATCGAGGTGTCCGATGCGATCCGGGCCGAGCTTCCACAGATCCAGGAGGTTCTGCCGCCCGGGGTGGACATCTCGGTGGGCTTCGACTCCGCGCGGTTCGTGCGACGCTCGATCCGCGAGGCGCAGGACACGCTCATCCTGGCGGGCATCCTGGTGGTGCTCATCATCTTCGTCTTCCTGCGCAACGTGCGAGCGACGATCATTCCGGGTCTCGCCATCCCGACCTCGATCACAGCGGCCTTCGCGATCCTGTACGCTCTGGGCTTTACCGTCAACAACTTCACCCTTCTGGCGCTCATCCTGGCGATCGGGATCGTGGTGGACGACGCGATCATCGTGATGGAGAACGCGTACCGGCACCAGGAGGAGCTGGGCGAGGACCCGCAGCAGGCGGCGCTCAAGGGGACACGGGAGATCGCCTTCGCGGTGATCGCCACCACGGTCGCCCTGGTGGCGGTGTTCACGCCGCTCGCCTTCTTGCAAGGAACGGCGGGCCGCCTGTTCAACGAGTTCGGGATCGCGCTCGCCGGCGCGGTGGTCGTATCGAGCTTCGTAGCGCTCACCCTCACGCCGATGCTGAGCGCCAGGATCCTGCGCGTGCCGAAGAGCCACGGCGCGGTATTCCTGGCGTTCGAGCGGGGCTTCAACGCGATCTCGAGCGCGTACGCCCGCGCCCTCGCCATGGCGCTTCGTCACCGCTGGCTTGTCGTGGGCGGCGGCGTGGCCGCCGTGCTGGTGGCGCTCGGGGCGCTTCGGGCGCTGAGGCGGGAGTTCCTGCCGCCCGAGGACCGCGGATGGTTCCTCACCTTCACCATCGCCCCCGAAGGTGCCTCCCTCGACTACACGGACGGGTATCAGCGGCGGATCGAGCGGATCATCGGCTCGACATCCGGGGTGGAAGGCTACTTCAGCATCGTGGGGTGGCCGCGTGGGGTGAGCAGCGGGATCATGTTCACCCGCCTGGAGGATTGGGACGAGCGGGAGCGCAGCGTGCATGAGATCGTGGGGGAGATCCAGCCTCAGCTGTTCGGGATCCCGGGCGTCCTCGCGTTCGCCAACGCTCCGCCCGCCATCGGTTGGTCGAGCCCCGTCCAGTTCGTGGTTCGGCACCCGAACTTCGATTCCCTCACAGCCGGGCTCGAGCGGCTCACGGTGGCGGCCCGCCAGGTGCCGGGGCTGATCAACGTGGATACGGACCTGCGGGTGAACAAGCCGGAGCTCACGGTGAGCTACGACCGTGACCGGGCCGAGGACCTCGGGGTCCCCATCCGCGACATCTCCGACGCCCTCCAGACGATGCTCGGCGGTCAGCGGGTGAGCACGTTCACTCGGGACAACAAGCTGTACGACGTGATGGTCCAGCTGGCGCCGGGGGAGCGCGCCACGCCGCGGGACATGACCGGGATCTACGTGCGCGGGCAAGATGGGGCTCTCGTGCAGCTCGATGCCGTGGCACGCATCGCTGAGGGGATCGGACCGCAGGCCCTGAACCACTACCAGCGCGTGCGCTCGTTCACCCTGACCGGGAGCGTGTCGCCCGGCTCCACCTTGGGGGAGGTGCTGGACGGCCTGCGCGCCACGGCGGAGGAGGTGCTCCCGCGCGGAAGCACCATCGCCCTCGCCGGAGAGTCGCGCGAGCTGGAGGAGAGCGAGAGCGCCCTCCTCTTCGTCTTCATCCTCGCCCTGATCGTCGTGTACATGGTGCTGGCGGCCCAGTTCGAGTCCCTCGTCCACCCGTTCACGGTGCTCCTCGCGGTGCCCCTGGCGGTGACGGGAGCGCTCGTCACTCTCCTGGTGGCGGGCTCCACGATGAACCTGTTCAGCCAGATCGGGATGGTTCTGCTGATCGGCCTGGTGACGAAGAACTCCATCCTCCTGGTGGAGTACGCCAATCAGCTGAAGCGGAAGGGGCTCGGGACCGTCGAGGCGATGCTGGAGTCGGGCCGCATCCGGCTGCGACCGATCCTCATGACCTCGGTGGCCACCATCATCGCGATGTTCCCGATCGCGTTCGGGCTGGGCGCGGGCGCGGCCAGCCGGCGGCCCCTCGGGTACGCGATCGTCGGTGGGATGCTCTTCTCAACCCTGCTGACGCTCTTCCTCGTCCCGGTCGTCTACATCCTGCTCGACGCGCTCGGGGCGCGGTTCCGGGGCCGGGCAGAGGCGCTCGAGCCGGTGGAGGTTTCTCGATGATACGCTACGCGCGAACCGCGCTGATGGGCGCGGCAGTGGCAGCAGCGGCGGGATCCGCCTCGGCCCGGGCGGCGTGGTCGGCGCCCCACCCGGCGGAGGCGGCAGTCGCGGTCCGGGCGGCAGAGGTCGCGGTCCGGGCGGCACAGGTACCGCAGGGGCGATCGGCGAGCGGCTCCGGGCGGGCGGATACGATCCCACAGATCACTCTCGGTGAGGCGCTGCGCCGCGCCACGCGGCTGGACCCGGACTACGTGGCGGCCTTTCGGCGGGTGAGCGACGCGGAATGGGTGCGCCGCTCCGCGCTCTCCACTTTCATCCTCCCATCGGTGCGCTTCACGACGAGCGCGACGCGCTTCTCCACGGAGTTCTTCAACGTTGGGATCGGCGACTTCACCACCACGCTGGTGGACGCGCGGTTGGAGGGCACGTACAGCCTCTTCCGGGGCGGGGGCAAGTTCTTCGAGCTGAAGCGGAGCAGGGCGGAGGTCGAGAGCGCCGAGGCGGGGGAGCTGGAGGCCCTCTTCCAGACGGCCCTGGAGACGGAGTCGGACTACTACGACGTGTTGGCGCAGGGCGAGCTCCTGCGTGTCGCAGAGGAACGCGTCCGGCGGGCGGAGGAGCAGTTCGCGGTGGCGCGCGCCCGGGTCGCCGCCGGAGCCGCGGTGCGCACGGACTCGCTCCAGCTCCTCCTCGAGCTGACACGGGCCCAGGTCGACCGGCTCCGGCAGGAGTCCAGCCTGAATATCGCCCGCATACAGCTCGGACGGCGGGTCGGAATCCCCGGGCCGGTGGACGCGGTGCCGCTCGATACGCTCCCGCCGCCGGCTCTGCCGATCGGCGAGGCAGAGGCCGTGGCGGAGGCGCTCCTCAGCAGCCCGCGAGCCATGGGCGTGGAGGCCGACGACCGGGCGGCGGAGGCGCTCTTCCGCTCGGCGCGGGCGGCGTACCTGCCCGAGGTCAACCTGTTCGGGCAGTGGACGGCGTTCGACGATAGTTTCTTTCCCACCGCGACGACGCGCGCCGTGTGGGGAGTGCAGATCACCATCCCGATCTGGAACGACGCGCAGCGGGAGGTGGACCTGTCGCGCGCCCGCACTTCGCGGGAGGTGGCGCGCGCAGCCCGGCGAGACACGGAGCTCGGCCTCCGCCGGGACGTGAGCGAGGCCCATCAGGTGTACAACACGGCGCGGGCCAGCGTAGACCTCGCCGCGAAGGGGGTGCTGGTGGCCCGCGAGAACCTGCAGGTGCAGGAGGAACGCTACCGAGCAGGCGCGACGACGATCATCGACCTGATCACCGCTCAGGTGTCGCTGGCCGAAGCCGAGGCGCAGCTGGTGCAGGCGAGGTTCGCCACGCGCCTGGCTCTGGCCGGCCTCGAGGCGCTTCTCGGCCGGCGGCTCTTTCCGAGGGAGTGAATACTTGTCACGGTCGACCGATATAGCGGTGACCTTGCGGAGAGGATGGCTCCGCTGGGCGGTGCTGGTGGCATTTTTGGCCGGCTGCCGGAGCGCCGAATCGAGCGAGGAAGGTGGCACGGGCGACGCCCCCCCTCCCCTCCCCGTCGAGGTGGCCGAAGCGCGCCTCGACACGGTGGTGGAGGAGATCCTCGCCACGGGCGGGATCGAAGCCGTGCAGTCGATCGAGCTTCGTCCGGAGGTGGAGGGGCGACTGGTCGAGATCCTCGCGCGTGAGGGTGCGGAGGTCTCCAAGGGAACGCCGCTGTTCAGGGTGGACGACGCCGAGCTCCGGGCTCAGGTGGACCGTCTCACCGCGGAGCGGGACCTGGCGGTGCAAGCCCTGGCGCGTAGCCGAGATCTCCTCGCCCGCAACGCCTCTAGCGAGGCGGACCTGGAGGAGGCCGAGGCGAACGCCCGCAGCACCCAGGCGCAGCTCGACCTTCAGCGGGTTCGGCTGGAGAGAACCGTGGTGCGCGCGCCCTTCGCCGGCGTGGTGGGCGAGCGCTTCGTCAGCATCGGCGATTACGTCACTACCGCGAGCCGGCTGACCACGTTGCAAACGGTGAACCCGCAGCGGGCGTCCTTCCAGGTACCCGAGCGATATGCGGGGCGGCTAGCCCTGGGGCAGCAGATCACGTTGCGCGTGGCCGCCGTGCCCGACACGGAGTTCTCCGGGACGGTCGACTTTGTCGATCCCGTGGTGCAGCTCCCGGCGCGGACGATCACGGTCAAGGCGCGGGTGCCGAATCACGCCCGCAGGCTCCGGCCCGGGATGTTCATCGAGGTGCGGCTCGCCACGGAGGTGCGCCCGAACGCCGTGGTGATCCCGGAGGACGCCGTGCTTCCCCTTCAGGGTGCCGACTATGTGTGGGTGGTGGCGGAGGGGTCCGCCTCTCGCCGCCAGGTGGAGCTGGGCGTGCGGACTCCGGGCTTCGTGGAGGTACGCCGCGGGCTCGCCGCGGGCTCGCAGGTCGTGGTCGGCGGGCTCG
>JBHIAV010000034.1:0-30359 GCA_046758745.1 Gemmatimonadota bacterium | reverse complement strand
CACAACCAGCGCCAGCGATAACCACTTGCTGCGGATATTCATCTTGATTCTCTCCTCTCTAAGGACTGCCGGCAGCTCGTTCAGTCCCTACCGGCAGCTCGTTCACTCGCCGAACTCCACAAGCAAGCCCGGTACCGTCCGCAGCATGAAATCTCGTAAGGCTAGTCAAAGTAGGGGATTAGAAAGAGTCGAAGCTGCACGCACCGGCACGCTGGGTGTATCACGGTGGTACAGCTGTTCCGTCGGCGATCGCCCGCGCGTACACTCGCCGGGGAGATGAACCGGCTGTCATGGCAGAATGCAAGTCGCTCGTGCAGCGGGAATCGTGTGCGGCGTTTTCGGGTGTCGACGGAGCCGCGGCGGCCGGCTGCGGGCCTACGGCGCGGCGGTAGGACGGGCCTTTTCGCTCCGAGCTATCGAGCGACAACCCCGAAGTGTTTGACTCTTCCCGAGGTTAACTTGCTGCTCTTCCCCCCTTTGACAGTCTCGCCGCAGCCTCTCTACATTGCGCGGCCGGTTCCCGGTCGCCGTCTCCCGTCCGGAGTGATCATGCTCGAAGCCGCGCTGCCGAGGCTCGAATCCCTGCAAGCTCTCGTGTACGACCGGCTCGCCGGCGTGGAGCGGATGCTCGGTTCGATGGTCACGGCGGACTTCCAGGCGATCGATGACGTCAACGAGCACATCCTCTCCTCACGGGGGAAGCTGCTTCGGCCGACCCTCCTTCTCCTCTCCAACGAAGTGGGAGGCCGCCCATCGGAGGCTGCGATCCCTCTCGGCGCCGTCGTGGAGCTGCTGCATGTGGCCACCCTCGTTCACGACGACGCCATCGACCACTCCCCACAGCGCCGCGGTATGCCCACGGTGAACTCTCGCTGGACCCACCAGGTCGCGATCATCATGGGCGACTACCTGTACTCGAGGGCGGTGGTCGAGATCACGCAGCTGCGCTCCGTCGACGCGATCCGTATTCTCGCCATGGCCGCCAACCGGATGACGATCGGCGAGATGCGGCAGCTCTGCGCGCACGACACGCTGGGGATGACCGAGGAGGACTATTACCGGCTGTGCGAGTGCAAGACCGCTTCGCTCATGTCGGCGGCGTGCGAGCTCGGCGCGCTCTTCGGACGGAGCGAATACCGCGAGCCCCTGCGAAGCTTCGGGCACGACTTGGGGATGGCTTTCCAGATCGTTGATGATCTGCTCGATTACACCGCCGAGTCCGACGTGACGGGGAAACCCAGCGGCCTGGACCTCCGAGAGCACAAGGTCACACTCCCCCTGATAGCGGCCCTGCCGAAGCTGGCGGCTCCCGCGCGGGCCCTCATCGAGGAGCTGTTCGCCGATCCGGCGCCTTCCGAATCCCTGGTGTCCCAGGCGGTCGAGATGATCGAAGGCGAGGGAGGGCTGGAGTACAGCCGTCGGTGTGCCGAGGAGTTCGGGGCGCGCGCGCGGGGTCACCTCGCCGCGCTCCCCGAGGAGCCGAGCGTCCAACTGCTCGGGGCCGCTGTCGACTACGTGTTGGAACGGCAGCGGTGAGCGTTGACTTCGGCGGACGTCGCAAACCCACAGCCGGGAGAGTCGGGCTCATCCTGGCGGGCGGGATGCTGCTCGGCTCGCTCCTCACCGAGCTGATGGCCCTCGCCCTCCCGGCGAGTGCCGCCCGTGAGTTCTTCATCACGACCGTCTCGGCGTCGCTCGGACCGCTTACCGTGGATCTGCTGGTGGTGGCCGTCACGCTCGGGCCCCTGATCCTGCGGCTGAACATTCTGAGCGTCGTCGGGATAATACTACTGGCCTGGTTCGCCAGGTCGTTGCTCTGACGATTCCTCGCGCGGAGGCCTGAGACATGGGTAACCTCGGGATGTGGGAGATTCTCCTCATCCTGTTCGTCCTGCTCCTCCTCTTCGGTGCCAAGCGGCTGCCGGAGATCGGTCGTTCCCTCGGTCGTGGGATCCGCGAGTTCAAGGGCTCGCTGACGCAGGTGGAGGAGGAGATCAAGGAGATCGAAAGCGGCGACGAGAGCTCGGCATCGAGCCAGTCGACCAAGAAGAAGGACGAGACCACGACCTGACGCCCCCCAAGGGACCAACAACGCCGCGAGGGGCCTTCAGGCACCCTGCTCCAGCCGCCGTGTGAGCCGGAGTCGCGTGCCGGCCGCCATGTCGCGACGCCGACCGTGTGGCGCTACGTCGCGGCGTTAACGGTTAGCCGGTCTCTGAGATCTACCACCTCGGCGGTCTCTCTGAGGGCCTGGAGCCAGCGCGTCACCTTTTCCTGCCGCCGCTGAAAGATCAGCTGTGCCCGTAGCGGCTCCTTGGTCGTCTGGAACTCTTCGCGGCTGGCCTCCTGGCGCGCGTCCACCCGTAGCACCACGATCCGGTCGCCGGCGTCGAGGGGTCCGCTCGTCGCTCCTACCGGAAGGCCGAAAGCCGCGCCAACGGCTGGCGTGTCGCGTCCGAGGCCATCCACGAACTCGGTTCGGGTGAACGGGCCGGCCGTCCGCGTCGTCCATCCGAGCTGGTCGCTCGCCTCCTCGAGTGAAGCCCCCTTCGACACGAGGTCGACCAACCGGTCCGCCATCTCTCGCGCGCGTTCCTTCTTCCGCTCGGCCCGGAGGATCCGCTCGATCTGGGGTCGCACCTCCTCGAGTTCGAAGGCGCCTTCCTCCGCACGATCCAGAAGCTCCAGGATGTGGTATCCGGACTGATTCTCGAAGAAGTCGCTTACATCGCCTACGAGCGTTCCGGGCTGAAATGCCCAGTCGACACCGACGCCGAGCGAACCGGCACCGGGCACGAAATCGAACCCGCGCGTGAGCGTCACCCCGCGCCGGAGCGGCACGTTCACCGAGTCGGCCGCCGCCTCGAGACCCTCCCGGAGCGCCACCCCCTCAAGGCGGTCGAGCTGGTCGAACAGCTCGTCTTCACCCTCGGGCGAGAGCCGGATGGCTACCAGGATGTGGCGCGCCGTGACCGTGTCTCCGGATCGAGCATCGACCCTCAGCAGATGAAAGCCCGACGGCGAGAGGACAGGCTCCGATACCGTCCCCGGCCGTAGCGAGAACGCAGCCTCGTCGAGCGATGGGACGAGCTGACCGCGGCCGAACCGTCCGAGCTGCCCGCCGTCCGTGGCGCTGGCCGAATCGTCCGAGGCGGCCGCCGCGACCTCATCGAAGCTCTGCTGACCGGTCTGGATTACCTGGCGCAGCGAGTCCGCCCTCGCGCGTGCCGCGGCCGTGTCCGCCGGCGTCGGTGCGGCGGAGAGGCTTACGATATGCACGACCGCCGTCGCCGGCCGTGCGAAATCGCCGCTATGCGAGCGATAATATCGCTCCACCTCCGTGGCGGTGACGGGAACCGAGTCGTCCGCCACTTCGGCGTCCGGGTCGATGCTCACGAAGCTCACCGTGGCCGTCTCGTTCCGCTCACGGTAATAGTGCCAGAGCTCGGCGTCGCTCACGAAGACGCCGTCCGACAGCTGGCTCGAGAGCTTCTGCCGCGGCAGGGCGTCCCTGTAGTACGCCTCGATCTGGAGGAGAAGCGTCTCGTCGACCCCCGGATTCGAGAAGAATTCCTGATACTTGTCGTAGTCGAAGACACCGTCCGTCTGGAAGGCCGGATGAAGCATGAGGTCCGGGGGCGGGCTGATTCGGAATGCCTGGCGAACCTCCTCGTCGCTCACACCGATGCCGAGGCGATCCAGCTCCTGCTCGATCAGAATGGCGTTGATCAGATCCTCCCAACTGTCCTGGGTCACCTGACGCCGCTGCTCGTCGGTGAGGGACCCGGCGACGCGCTGACGCGCCTGCTGCAACTGTACGTCGAGGTAGCGGCTCCACTCGGCGTACCGGATCTCGCGTCCGTTGACCACCCCGACGACCGGGTTGGGTCCGGTGGCCGCCGTCGTCTGACGGCTCTGGACCCAGTCGAGGACCAGCCACGCGGCGAAGGCCAGCGCCAGCATGAGCATGATCCACTTCGTGTTGTCGCGAATCTTCCCCATCAACATATCGACGTACGCTCCGGCCGGATGGCGGCTTCCAAGAAAAGAACGCGGCCCGTGCGAGCCGCGTTGAACGCCTGAAAGCTAACGGCGAAAAAGCTACGCATCGCGCTCCGCATGGGCAACTTGTCCTTCGACCGCTGCCAGCGACAGCGGCCTGCCGATGCCGACGCGGCGGCCCGCCAACGGCACAGCCGCGTCCGCCGAGGCCACCCCACGGCCCGCTGGTGTGTTTGACACCGTTCGAAAGCCGCGGGTATCTTGGCGCACAGCCGCTCTCCCATCATTCCCATGATACCGCGAACCGCATGAGCTCGAACCCCTCCTTAGCTGAAGAGATCCGGAGATACGAGGAGCAGTACTCGCGCAATCCCGACAGCCTCGTCTTCGCCAGGCTTGCGGACGCCTACCGGAAAGCGGGAGATCCCGAGCGGGCCCTCGCGGTCCTCGGCGAAGGGCTTTCGCGCCACGCCGATTACCTTAGCGCGCATATCGTTCGCGCCCGCGCGTACGCCGACCTGGGCCGGCCGGGCGAAGCGGTCAAAGCGTTCGAGGCGGTCCTGGAGCGGGACGCGCAGAACCTCGTCGCCCTGAGAGCCCTCGCGGAGCTCGCGCTGGAGCGGTCCGACGTCTCCGCCGCCCACCGGTGGCTCTCGCGCTTGATCCAGGTGGATCCCGTGAATGAAGAAGCCCGGCGGACGCTGGCGGCCCTCGAGCTGCAGCAGGATCGCGCGGACGCCCGGGGCGGAGCGGAGGCCGCACCGGCCGAGACGTCTCCGCCGACGCCGTTGGGGGACCGGGTGGATGAAGCCGCCGGCTCCAGGAGCGGTGACAGCGCGGCCGGCCGGAAGAAGCCGGAGACGAGTGTCGAGGGGGCGGATGAGTCGGAGGCGCGAGACCCGGGGATCTCGTGGTGGGAGGAAGCTACGACGGAGGCGCCCCCCGTCGAACCCCCCGATGCGGGACGCTCGCCGTGGCAGGACCTGTGGGAGCGTGAGCCCGAGCCGCCGCGCGAGGAAGAGGATGCAGAGGACGGGGATCTCCTGACCCGCACGATGGCGGAGCTGTACGCCGGACAGGGACTGTACGAGGAGGCGATCGAGATCTACCAGGAGCTCCTTAAGGACCGCCCGGACGATGCCGATCTCCGGCGGCGGCTCACGGATACCCGCGCACGAATGCGCGGAGAGGCTGTTCCGAGCCCGGCGAGTGAGGAGACGCAGGACGCCGCCAGCGCCCAACCCTCCGATCGGCCCGCCGAAGGCGAGGTGAGCCGGGACGAGGCGGCCTCGACATCTTCGGCAGAGCCTCCGGCCGAGCAGGGAAGGCGGTTCGAGGCTCTGGAAGCAGGCGCCGGAAGAGCGATCGAGACGCGTGCCGAGGCACCGGGCGCTCCGGAAGTGGCTCGGGGCGATGACCCGGCCGTGGCGGAGGCTCCCGCGGGAGAAGTGGCCGAGCAACGGGGTCGCGATCGCGGGACGGATGAAGAGGGGGCCGGCTGGCGGGATCCTTCCAACAACGGTCCTGGAAGCGGTGAAAGGCCGGACTCGTCGGCGGCGAAGGGCGGGGCGCAACCGCTGGAAGGGGCCTCGACCCCGGAGCCGGCCGCCGGACCGTCGACCGCGGGTGGCGAGGAGGCGCCCGGCGGCGCCTCCCCGGACGTCATCGAACAGGTGGAGCCCGAACGCGGAGTTCGCCCGGAGACTCGGCCCGCTACCATCCGTACGCACCTCCAGACGCTACTGCGGGCGGGCGACGCCGCCGTGGCGAGGATGACCGAGCGTGGCGGCGGAGAGGAAGCGAGGGAGACGAGCCCCGACGGGACCGCGAGCACGCGGATGCGGAGCGGGACCAGCACCGCCTTTCGGAAGTGGCTGCGGGAGCTGGGAGGCTAGCGGCGGATGCGCATCGGCGTCCTGCACGGACCTAACCTCAACCTCCTGGGTGCGCGTGAGGACACGCACTACGGTGGCCGCAGCCTGGAGGAGATCGAGGCCATGCTCCGCGAGCGAGCCTTGAAGCTCGCCGTCGAGGTCGTGTCGGTGCAGTCCAACCACGAGGGTGAGCTGATCGACTGGGTCCAGCAGCGATCCCCCGAGGTCTCCGGATGGCTCATCAACGCCGGGGGCTACACGCATACGAGCGTCGCGCTGCGCGATGCCCTGGTGGCCAGCCGTCGTCCGTTCGTGGAGGTCCACCTGTCGAACGTGCTCGCGCGCGAACCATTCCGTCGGCGCTCCCTTCTCGCCGATCGGGCGGTCGGGGTCATCGCCGGCTTCCGGGCGAACAGCTATCTGTTAGGCCTGACGGCGCTCGTCGAGCACCTGCGGGCCAACGGGTGACGCCTCCACCGGACGAGCGCCGTTCCCCACACCAGAAGAGGCTCGACCGACTTCGTGATGCCCTCCGCGAAGCCGGGGTTCACGGGCTCCTGGTCAGCCACCTGCCCAACGTCCGCTACCTCTCGGGCTTCAGCGGTTCCAGCGGCCTTCTCCTCGTGCAGCCGGACGCCGCCACACTGATCACGGACTTCCGGTACGAACAGCAGGCGGTGGAGGAGGTAGACCCTGCGGTCGGCGTGAGGATCACGCGTGATGGCCTCATCGCCGAGCTGGCCGCTCAGCTTGAGCGGGGCGGGGGAGGGCGGGTGCTGGGCTTCGAGGCCGAACGCGTGACCGTGCAGGAGCGCCGCGAGATCGGAGAAAAGTGCGACCGATCGGTCTGGGAGCCCGCACCGCCCATCCTGGAGGAGATGCGCGCGCAGAAGGATGCGGATGAGCTGGCTCAAATCGCGCGGGCTGCCGGAATCGCGGCGCGCGCCTTCGAGGAGACGATCGCGCTGGTTCGGGAAGGGATGAACGAGAGAGAGGTGGCTGCAGAGCTGGACTACCGCCTTCGCGTGGCAGGTTCCGAATCACCCCCCTTCGAGTCCATCGTGGCGAGCGGTCCGAGAAGCGCCCTTCCGCATGCGCGTCCCTCTGATCGCCGTCTCGCGGAGGGTGACCTGCTCCTCTGCGACTTCGGGGCGCGGGTTGACGGGTACTGTTCCGACATGACGCGCACCGCCGTTCTGGGACCGCCCGCGCCGTGGCAGTGCGAGATTCACGAGGCCGTACGAGGGGCAGTGGAAGCCGCCCTGGCCCGGCTGGAGGTCGGCCGACCGGCGCGGGCGGTGGATCAGGCGGCCCGGGAAGCCCTGGATGCGGCCGGCCTGCTCGAACACTTCGGCCACAGCACCGGCCATGGTCTCGGGCTCGAGGTGCACGAGGCCCCGCGCTTGCACCGTACGTCTGAGGAGCTTCTCCGGCCCGGAAACGTGGTCACGGTGGAGCCGGGCGTGTATCTTGCCGGCCGGGGAGGGGTGCGGATCGAGGAGGATGTCGTGGTCCAGGACGCCGTCCCCAGGGTCCTCACCCTCGTCCCACGGACTCTCCTCGAGCTTTGAGCGATTTGCGCGGCGTGGCTCGGCCCGACGGCGGGCCGCGCCGCGTCATGATGAGGCACCTGACCAAAGGGTATGGCGGTCACATCGGACTTTCGAAACGGCATGGTGATCGAGCTGGATGGCACCCTGTACACGATCACCTATTTCCAGCACGTGAAGCCGGGAAAGGGCGGGGCGTTCGTCCGCACGAAGCTCAAGTCGGTGATGACCGGCGCGGTGATCGACCGGACGTTCAGGGCCGGGGAGAGGGTCACCGACGTTCGCCTTGTTCGGAGACCGATCCAGTATTCGTACGCCGACGGGGACATCCATTATTTCATGGACATGGAGACCTTCGAGATGATCCCGCTGTCGGGGGATACCGTCGGCGCGGATCAGCTTGCTTACCTCGAGGAGAACATGGAGTGCGAGGGGTTGAGCCGGGACGGTGAGGTTCTGGCGGTACAGCTCCCGCAGTTCGTGGAGCTGGAGGTGGTGGAGACCGACCCCGGGGTGCGCGGCGATACGGCCCAGGGAGGGACCAAGCCGGCCACGCTGAAGCCCGGCGCGGTGATACAGGTCCCGCTCTTCATCGAGAAAGGGGACGTAGTGCGGGTCGACCGCACGGTCAATAAGTATCTCACGCGGGTTTCGTCATGATCGATCTCGATTGGGTACGTCGCCTGATCGAGCTGGTCGACGAGTCGAACATCGACTCGATCGAGATCCGGAGATGGGCCACCCGGATCCGACTCTCCAAGTCCCCACCCGTTCACCTGCTCGACGGAGCCGCCCCCTCCTCCTCTGTCTCGAATGGGACAGCATCCGACGCGGTCGTGGGCTCCGGCTCCGGGCCCGGCCTCCCCGCCACGGCTGCCCCCCAGCCTTCCCCCGCCGAAGCACCGCCGGAGGAAACGGCCGGTGCGGTCGAGGTCTTCGAGGTCATCTCGCCGATGGTCGGCACCTTCTACCGGGCCCCCGCGCCGGACGCTCCGGCGTACGTCGAGGTGGGAGACCGCGTCCGGAAGGGCCAAACGCTGTGCATCCTCGAGGCGATGAAGCTAATGAACGAGCTCGAATCCGAGGTGAGCGGCACGATTCGGGAGATCTGCCTCGAGAACGCCGAGCCGGTCGAGTACGGGGAGGTGCTCTTCCGGATCGAACCGGACGGGTCCAACTGACCGGTCGTGTTCAGCAAGATCCTGATCGCCAACCGAGGCGAGATCGCGCTCCGCATCATCCGAGCGTGTCGCGAGCTGGGAGTGAAGACGGTGGCGGTATACTCCCAAGCCGATCGGGACTCGCTGCACGTGCGCTTCTCCGATGAAGACATCTGCGTCGGGCCGGCGGCGGGGCGAGACAGCTACCTGAACATTCCCCGCATCGTCGCCGCGGCCGAGATCTCCGGTGCCGACGCGATCCATCCCGGGTACGGGTTTCTCTCCGAAAACGCCGAGTTCGCGGAGATCTGTGAGCGCTCCGGGATCGCGTTCATCGGGCCGACCGCCGAGCAAATTCGTAAGATGGGGGACAAAGCCGAGGCCCGCCGAACCATGGCCGCGGCCGGCGTGCCGGTCGTTCCGGGCTCGGACGTCCTGGTGGAGAGCGAGGAGGAGGCGCTCGCTGAGGCGGCGCGAATCGCGTACCCGGTCATGATCAAGGCGGCGGCCGGGGGGGGCGGTAAGGGGATGCGCGTCGCCCGCGACGAGGATGAGTTCAGGCGCGCCCTCTCTATGGCGCGAAACGAGGCCAATGCTGCCTTCAAGGACCCGCGGGTGTATCTCGAACGCTACATCGCTCGACCGCGCCACGTGGAGATTCAGGTGCTGGGCGACCACCACGGCAACCTGGTTCACCTCGGCGAACGCGACTGCTCGGTGCAACGGCGTCATCAGAAGCTGATCGAGGAGGCGCCGAGCCCGGCGCTCACTCCGGAGCTCCGCGAGCGAATGGGAGAGGCGGCCGTGCTGGGGGGCCGGGCGATCGGATACCGGAACGCCGGGACGATCGAGTTCCTCCTGGATGAAGACGGTAGCTTCTACTTCATGGAGATGAACACACGGATCCAGGTAGAGCACCCGGTGACGGAGGTCACGACATCCGTGGATCTGGTGAAAGAGCAGATCCGAATCGCCGCCGGGGGACGCATCGAGCTGGGCAAGCGGCGCAATCTTCGCGGCCACGCGATCGAATGCCGCATCAACGCCGAGGACCCCGCGAACGGGTTTTGCCCTTCGCCGGGGACGATCACCGCCTTTCACGCGCCCGGCGGACCCGGGATCCGCCTCGACACGCACGTGTACGCCGGCTACACCGTTCCGCCCTATTACGACTCCCTCCTGGCCAAGCTCATCGCGCACGGGAACAGCCGTGGGGAGGCCCTCGGGAGGGCTTACCATGCCCTGGATGCTCTCATCGTGGAAGGGATCCACACCACGATTCCCTTCCTGCGTGAGGTCCTGCAGCATCCGGACTTCGTGGCCGGCCGGATCGACACTCGCTTCGTCGAGCGTATGCAAGGGGCGGCATGAGGATCGACGTTCTATGGACGCCGGCCGGCGTAACCGGCATCGATCTCGAGGGTCGTGTGGCGGTGGTCGTCGACGTGCTCCGTTCGGCCACTACGATCCTCACCGCGCTCGAGGCCGGAGCGCGCTGCGCCATACCCGCCGAGTCGACCGAAGAAGCGATGCGGATTGCCAACTCGCTCGGTCGGTCGAACGTGCTCCTGTGCGGCGAACGCGGCGGTGTCAAGGTCGAGGGGTACGACCTGGGCAACTCTCCCATGGAGTTCACGGCGGACCGGGTCGCGGAGGCAACCCTGGTAGTGAGCACGACAAACGGCACTCCGGCCATGTGTCGGGCGGCGGGAGCGGACCTCCTCCTGATCGGCTGCCTGCGAAACATGAGCTCGGTGGTCCGCCGTGTCCGGGCGAGCGGGCTCGCGCCGGCCTTCGTGTGCGCGGCCCGTCACGGGACCGTGAGCCTGGATGATGCGGTGTGTGCCGGCCTGATGGTCCGGTCGTTCCTCTCGGACGATGGGCAGAACGAGCTGTCGGACGGAGCCCGGGCGGCGCTGGAGGTGGCGGCCGCCCTCGGTCGGCCCACGGCGGATTTCCTCGTCACTACGGCGGCCGGGAAGGCGTTGGCGGAGATCGGCCTGGTGGAAGACCTGCCGTATTGCGCGGCGGCCGATGTCAGTTCGGCCGTCCCGGAGATGCGCGACGGGGGTCTCGTGCTTCCGGAGTAGAAAAATGGGCCGCTTCCTGAACGATCGGCATCGAGAAGAAGCGCTCGGCGTCGGCCTCACGGCGCTCGGCGTCCTGCTCGCCCTCGCCCTCCTCCCCTCCGCCGTCACGGGTGGTGGAGGGGAAGCGAGAAATCTGGTGGGCCCTGCCGGAGAGGCGCTCCACCGCTGGCTGACCGCCGCCTTCGGGGTGGCGACCTTCGTCGTGGTGATACCGGCCTTTGTCTGGGGCCTCCGTTTCTTCGGCGTCCTCGCCACCGGGGTCGCGGTCCGGTGGTCCGTGCTGAGCGGCGGTGTCCTTCTCCTCCTTCCGCCCGGTCTGTGGCTCCTCGGCGGCGCCGTTCCCGGAGAGCCGAACCCGACGACGGGCTGGCTCGGTGGCGCGCTCGGCCACCTTCTGGTAGGGGCGTTCGGGAGCTTGGGAGCCTGGCTCATCGTGGCGGCGCTCCTCCTGGCGCTCACGGTGCTCACGCTGGGATGGTCGCCGGTGCGCGGAGTCAGCCGAGCCACCCGGGGCGTGGCGCGGGCGGCCAGGCTCGGATCGGGACGGCTCTCCGCGGCGTTCCGCGGCCTCCGTGGCCGGCTCCGTTTGTGGGGCGCCGCGGGAACGACGGCGACCGAGCCGCTCTCTCCGTGGGAGCGGGCGACGCCCGACTCCGGGTCGATCTCCGATGGGCCGACACCCCCGGCGGCGGAGCGGGCGGAGCCGCCTCTCGAAGGGCCTGTCGCGCCGGTCGCCGGCGCCGCTGACAAAGGGGCGGGGGACGGGGCGCCCGCTCTGGCGGACCCAGGCGACCTCGCTCAGACGGCCCTTCCTCCGCTCGATCTGCTCTCCCTCCCGGGCAGGAGCGGGACGGGCCTCGCTCCCCGGGAGCTGCGGGAGCTCGGGGATGTCCTGATCGAGAAGCTGGCTACCTTCCGGGTAGAGGGACGCATCGGGGGGTGGACGACGGGCCCCGTAGTCACCCAGTTCGAGGTAGTACCCGCGGCGGGTGTGAAGGTCGGACAGATCGCGGCCCTGTCGGACGACCTCGCCCTCGCGCTGCGCGCGCCCTCCGTCCGCATCGTGGCGCCGATCCCCGGCAAGGGCGCGGTCGGAGTGGAGGTGCCGAATCCCGAGCCGGAGGTCGTCTACCTGCGGGAGATCCTGGAGTCCCCCGCCTATCAGAGGTCGCGCGCCGTCCTCCCCCTCGGTCTCGGCCGCGATCTCGCGGGAAACCCGTACTGCGCGGATCTGGCTCGCATGCCGCACCTGCTCATCGCGGGCGCCACCGGCTCGGGAAAATCGATCTGCATCAACACGCTTGTGACGAGTCTGGTGTACCGGCACACGCCTCGGGAGCTCCGCCTGCTCATGGTCGACCCGAAGATGGTCGAGCTCGCCGTGTACAACGAGCTGCCGCACCTCAGGCACCCCGTCGTCACCGACAACAACGACGCTGCCCGAGTGCTCCGGTGGGCCATGTATCAGATGGAAGGCCGGTACGCCCTCCTCTCCGCGAACGCCTGCCGCAACCTCATCGAGTTCAATCGGAGAGTGCGGCGCGGCAAGCAAGTCCACCTGCCGGCGGCGCTGAAGATCGAGTACGATGGGGGGATCCTACCATACATTGTCCTGGTGATCGACGAGCTGGCCGATCTCATCATGACCGTGCAGGCCGAGGTGGAGACGCCGCTGACCATTCTCGCGCAGAAGGCACGCGCCGTCGGGATCCACCTCGTGGTGGCCACACAGCGTCCCTCCGTGAACATCATCACCGGGCTCATCAAGGCCAACTTCCCCTGTCGGATCGCCTTCCGTGTCGCCTCGAAGACCGACAGCCGTACGATCCTCGATCAGAACGGAGCGGAGAGCCTGCTCGGAAACGGGGACATGCTCTTCCTGCCGCCCGGCAAGTCCGACCCCGTCCGTCTACAGGGCGCGTTTCTCGACACGCAGGACAGGGAACGGCTGATCTCGTGGTACCACCAGCAGTCCGAGCTGCGCCGCGAGATGGCGCGGGCGCGTAGGTCCGAGACGGACATCCTCGAGGAGGTGCAGGAACTGGAGGCCGAGGAGGGGAGAGGCGACGTCGCCGAGGGGATCGCCGGAGAGTGGGACGAGCTTTTCCGACAGGCGGCGGAGGTGGTCATCAACCACAACTCCGGCTCGACGAGCCTGCTTCAGCGCAGGCTCAAGATCGGATACGGCCGCGCCGCTCGGATCATCGACCAGTTGCAGGAGGCCGGCGTGCTCGGTCCGCCGGACGGTTCCAAGCCGCGTGAGGTGCTCGTCACGCACGACCAGTTCGAGGCGATGATGCGCGGGGAGGACGTGCTTGGGGGACACGGGTGAGAAGGATCAGGAACCGTATCCCATCGGAAGGTGTAACTAGCAATCGTGCAACGGGTTGAGCTGGAGGCGGCATGCGCGCGATCTCTGCGGTCGTGGGGAGGGCATGGTGAGAAGAGGGCGAGTCTTGAGCGGCGGGCCGAGCCTGGCGGCGACGGCGCTCCTCGTGCTCTCGCCGGCGGTGAGCGTCGCCGGCCAGCAGTGTGAGCCACGCGGCGGTGCCGTGCCGGCGCGAGCTGACGGTCGGCCTCCCTCCCTGCCGAGCGACACGACAGCGGCAGCGGCCCGCCCACAGCCGATGCCCACGGCTGGGCCGGGGACGACGCAGGAGACGGATGTGCGGGCTCTCCTGTCTCGCGCCGAGTCCGTGTACAGGGAGCTCCGCTCTCTTCAGGCGATCTTCGACCAGACGATCGAGGTCCCGCTGCTGGCGCGTCGTCGCGAGGGCACTGGGGTGTGGTACCAGAAGGGTCGCGGTCGCTTCAAGATGGATTTCCTGGATCCGCAAGGCGACGTGATCGTGGCGGATGGCGATCACCTGTGGCTGTATTATCCCAGCACCCACCCCGGCCAGGTGATCCGCTCGGGGATCGACGCCACCGTCACGGGGGCCGGCATGGTCGACCTCCAGGGTCGCATCTTCGAGGAGGCGCGGGACAAGTATGAGGCGGAGTACGAGGGCCGAGAGGAGGTGGCCGGCTCTCCGGCCCACCGCATCACGCTCACACCTGCGGGCGACTCTCCCTACCGGCGCGTCCGAGTGTGGATCGACGTCGATTCCTACCTGGTGCGCAAGTTCGAGATCACGGAGCGAAACGAGACGCTGCGCACGGTGGTGCTGCGCGAGCTAGAACCCAACGCTCCGATCGACGACTCGGTGTTCCGCTTCTCCCCGCCCCCCGGGACCGACGTGTTCGAGGGATGAAGTTCGGCCTGGTCAGCCTGGGCTGCGACAAGAACACCGTCGACTCGGAGCGTATCCTCGCCACACTGATCGGCCACGGGGCCGAGAGGGCCCCGGCTCTCAGCGAGGCCGAGATCATCCTCGTCAACACGTGCGGCTTCATCGACGCGGCGAAGGAGGAGTCGATCGAAACGCTTCTCCAGATCGGCCGCCTGAAGGAGGAGGGGAAGTGCCGGGTTCTCGTCGCAGTCGGGTGCCTGGTGGAGCGCTACCGCGACGAACTGGAACCCGAGCTTCCCGAGGTGGATCTGTTCGTGGGGCTGCGGGACATGGGTCGCCTCCTTCCGGAGCTCCGCGCGCGCGGCCTGATCGGCGACCCGATCGCCGACCATCCCGGCGTGCGGATGCCCCTCGGTTCGGCTCGCCACGTCCGGTATCTCAAGGTCAGCGAGGGTTGCAATCACGGCTGCGCTTTCTGTGCGATCCCGATATGGCGGGGACGCCACCGTTCCTTCGGGCCGGAGCAGCTCGTGGCCGAGGCACAGCGGCTCGAGGCACAGGGAGCCGTCGAGCTGAACCTGGTGGCGCAGGACCTGGCGCACTACGGCCTCGACCTTCGAGACGGGACCGACGTCGTCGCCCTGCTCCGTCGCCTCCTCGAGGAGACCACGATCCCGTGGTTCCGCCTCCTATACATCTATTCGGCGGGAATCCGCGAGCCTCTGGTCGAACTCCTTGCCTGCGAGCCGCGCATCCTCCCGTACGTAGACATGCCGATTCAGCACGCGAGCGACGAGGTACTCAAGCGCATGCGGAGGCCGGAGCGCCAGGAGTCGCTCCTGCGGAAGATCGGATGGATGCGCTCCGCCATCCCCGACCTCACGCTCCGCACGACGGTGATGGTCGGCTTTCCAGGCGAGACGGACGAGGATTTCCGAACGCTGCTCGACTTCATGGAGGAGGTGCGCTTCGACCGACTCGGGGCTTTCGCCTTCTCTCCCCAACCGGGGACGCGGGCGGCCGAGCTGGATGGGCTCTTCCTTCCCCCGGAGGTAGGGAAGGATCGGTTGGAGGAGCTGCTGGAGGTGCAGCGGGCGATCAGCGCGGAGCTGATGGCGGCGGAGGTCGGGCGGAGGCGTTCGGCGATCGTCGACGGGCACGAGGCAGACCTCACCGGAGCGGGACGCGAACGGGAACCGGTGTGGACCGGACGCACGGCCGCGCAGGCCGATGACGTGGACGGCCTCACCCTCCTGCACGCGCCCTTCCCGCTCGTCCCGGGGGACCTGGTCGACGTCCAGGTGACCGCCGCCGCCGACTACGACCTGCAGGCGCGGGTGATGGCGCTCACCCGGCCGTCCCCGGCCCGGAACGGAAGGCGGACGGCCGCGCCCCCCATCCATCGCTCCCTCCCGGTCGCGCCTCTCGGCCTCGAGGCCGTGTGGGGAAGGTGAGCGGAGCGGCCGGCCTGTGGGAGCGGGCCCGAGCCGTGATGCCGGGAGGCGTCAGCTCACCGGTACGGGCCTTTCGGGCCGTCGGGGGTGACCCCTTCTTCGCAGTCCGCGGGGAGGGTCCCTTCCTGCACGACGCAGCCGGTGCGCGCTACATCGACTACGTTCTCTCGTGGGGTCCCCTCATCCTCGGCCACGCCCACCCCGAGGTCATCGAGGCGGTCCGGCAGACGGCGACGGGTGGCCTCACCTTCGGCACGCCGGTGCAGGCGGAAGTGGAGCTGGCCGAGCTCGTGACAGGCTGGTTCCCATCGATCGAGCAGGTGCGCTTCGTCAACAGCGGGACCGAGGCGACGATGTCGGCGGTGCGTCTCGCCCGCGGCGTCACCGGACGCGACGTCATCGTCAAGTTCGAGGGCTGCTACCATGGGCACGCCGACTCCTTCCTGGTCCAGGCGGGTTCGGGGGTGGCGACACTCGGGCTGCCCGACTCCGCCGGGGTGCCGGAACCCCTTTCGCGGTTGACTCTCGCCCTTCCGTACAATGATTTGGAGGTGGTGAGGCTGGCCTTCGAGCGCAGGCCGGACGCGATCGCGGCGGTGATCGTCGAGCCGGTGATCGGAAACGCGGGATTCATTCCACCCGCACCCGGCTTCCTCGGCGGGCTGCGAGAGCTGACCGAGTCGCACGGGGCGCTCCTCATCTTCGACGAAGTGATGACGGGCTTCCGCGTGGCCCGCGGCGGGGCGCAGGAGCGCTTCGGGGTTCGGCCGGACCTCACGACTCTCGGCAAGGTGCTGGGAGGTGGCCTGCCCGTCGGTGCCTACGGAGGCCCACGCGACCTGATGGAGCGCGTGGCGCCGCTCGGTCCGGTGTATCAGGCGGGCACGCTGAGCGGCAACCCGCTGGCGATGGCAGCCGGACTCGCCCAGCTGCGCGTGCTGGAGCGAGAGGACCCGTACGCCGCGCTCGAGGAGATGACGGATCTCCTCGTGCAGGGGATCCTGGAGGCGGCCGCGCGCTCAGGGGTGCCGGCGGCCGGGGGGCATCTCGGCTCCATGTGGGGCGTCTTCTTCGGTGTTTCGGAGCCCGCCGGGGACTACGCGGATGCGAAACGGGCCGATGCAGAGCTGTACGGCCGCTACTTTCACGAGTGCCTCGCCCGCGGCGTGTTCTTCGCCCCCTCCGCATTCGAGGCCGGCTTCCTCTCGACGGCCCATACCCGCGCGGAGATTCAGGCCACCATCGAAGCGGCGGCCGGTGCCCTGGAGGTCATCGCTGCTCGGGTGTAGACGAGAGGGGGCCCGGGTACGCTCGCCGGCGGGGCGACCGGCGGCCTCCCGACCTCGGGGGGTGGAAGGACGTGCCGCGCGGGCCCCACGGCCGGCGGCTCGCCGGCACGCGGCTGCCTGGCTGGCCGCGGTCGTTCTCACGGGTGGGGCCTGCCACCCCGCGGAAGCGCCTTTTCCACAGCCCATTCCCCGAGCCGTCCGCATGCCGAGCGGCGCTCTGGACCGCACACGTTTCATGGAGCCCCGGGTTCGCGTGGCGGTGCAGGTGGCCGTCGAAACCACGACGGTCTCCTCACCCGGCGGCCTGCGCATCCTCGACCGCGACGACGGTCGGGTGGCGGCGCTGGCCGGGCCGCACGATGTGTGGCGGTTCCGTGCGCAGGATGGCGTTCTCGATGCGATGCCGGCGGGGCGCGCGGACGGCGCCGACGCGTTCGAACGACCGGCCACGTCGGCTTCGGAGGCCGGCGCTCCCTCACCGGAGACGAGCGGTCGGGCACTTCGTGCCGTAACCGTGGAGGTGCGGGAGGGAGACGCCCCGATCTTCCTGCACGGCAAGCCCTACCGCGGCTCGGCCGAGCTGGTCGCCCTTCCGCACCGGGGGCTCAACGTCATCAATTTTGTGTCGCTCGAGGACTACCTGCTCGGCGTCGTGCCGAGCGAGATAGGGCCGCGCGAGCCGGAGGAGTTCGCCGCCGTCGCCGCCCAGGCGATCGCGGCGCGCACCTATGCCATCGCGAACCTCGGTTCCCACCTCGAGATGGGATTCGACCTCTTCGCTACGGTGGCTGACCAGGTGTACGAGGGGATGCTGGCCGAGCGCGAAGACGCGACGCGCGCCGTGCGCGAGACGGCCGGGCGCATCCTCACGTATCAGGGAGAGCCGATTCGGGCGTACTATCACTCCACCTGCGGCGGCCGGACCGCCGCGGTTACCGAGGTGTTGGACCGTCCGGACGCTCCCTATCTTCGGCCCGTTCTCGACCGCGACGACGAGGGACGGGATTTCTGCTCCATCTCACCAAGATACCGGTGGACGGAGGAGTTCGACGGGAGCGCGCTGAACGCTGTCGTACGCGAGGAGCTCGCCCGCTATTTCGGTGTCACGGAGAGGGAGATCGGCCCGCTCGAACGAGTAGAAGTGCGCAGCCGCACCCGAACGGGACGGGTGAGGGAGCTCGCCATTCGCGGGCCGGGAAGCGAGTTCGTGCTCTCCAGGAACGATATCCGCTTCGTGCTGCGCAATGCGGAGGGGCAGATCCTGAACTCGACCAACTTCGACGTGGTGGACGGGGAGAAGGGAACCGGTTCGAGCCTGCACGGGCGGGGGTACGGCCACGGAGTGGGGATGTGTCAGTTCGGAGCGGTCGGACGTGCGCGCGCGGGGCAGAGCTGGGAGAAGATCGTGCGCGCCTATTACGTGGGTACGGAGGTGACGAGACTGTACGGGGAGGGCGAATGACGCAGCGGGGAGAGCGGATGACGCATCGGGATCGGAGAGGGTGGAGGACGCAGCGGGGAGGGCGGATGACGCAGCGGGAAGGGCTGGTGAGGCGCCGAACGCTCCGGAGGCGACCGCGGTGGGGCGCGATCGTGCCGGCGGTCCTGGTGCTGCTCGCGTGGCCGTCGGGCGCGCCGGCCCAGGGGCTGGCCGACTACGACTACATGAATCTCGGCTTCCGCGGGATCGGCGGCGACGTGAGCTTCGTCGACGCGAAGTCGATGGATGAGACGGCGGCCGTCGGTCTCCGGCTCGACCTGGGGTTTCTCGGGCCTCAGGTGCGGGTCATGCCCCGCTTCGCCTTTTGGGGGGCTGACGTGCAGGACGAGGAGGTGGAAGAGCTCGCGGCCCGGATCCAGGAGCTGGTCGAGCTTCCGGACAGCGCGCTCGACCTGGGGGAGATCGAGCGAGACGTGTTCATCTTCGGGGCCGATGTGCAGTGGGCGCCCGCGTTACCCGTTCTCTCCCCCTACTTCGGCCTCGGGGCGGATGTATACATCCTCAACGGCTCCGGCGCGGCGATCGATGACACGTTCGTCGAGGACGCCCTCGACCTCGTCACGGCAGGGGTGTCGGCCGTCGGGGGACTCGAGCTGTCGGTCGGGCGCGGCGTTCGCGTGTACGCGGAGATTCGAGGGACCCTGGTCACGGACGTGAGGAACGTCATGCTGACGGGCGGTCTCATGTTCACCCCAGGGCGCTAGCTCGGAGCCGTGACCGGCGCAGCTGCCGCTCGAGGATAGCGGGACTCGATGGCGAGAGACGTGCGCGTCGCGGTGATCGGTGCGGGCGGGGCGGCTCAGGTCGTTCACCTCCCGATCCTGAAACGCCTTCCGGCTGTGGAGGTGGTGGGGATCGTGGATCCCGAGCTGACGCGAGCCCGCACGATCGCGGAGCGCTTTCACATACCCGGGGTTGCCCGCTCCCTTTCCGATCTCGCCGGCGCCGATCAGCTGGAAGCCGTCGTGGTCTGTACCCCGAACCACACGCACGAGGAGGTGGTCCTCTCCGCTCTGCACCGGGGCCTGCACGTCCTGTGCGAGCGACCGCTCTCCGTCTCCGCGCCGTCGGCCGCTCGGATGATCGAAGCCGCCCGCAGCGCGGAGCGGCAGCTCATGGTGGCGATGAACCAGCGCTTTCGCTACGACGTACGCGCCATCCGGCACTTTGTGACGAGCGGCGAGCTGGGCGATGTCTTCTTCGTGCGCAGCTCGTGGCTAAACCAACGCTACCGCCGGCCGAGGCGGGGATGGCGCACGCAGGCCGGAGGCGGCGTGATGATGGACCTCGGCGCGCAGGCGATCGACGTCGCGCTGTGGCTGCTCGGCTATCCGGCCGTGCAGCGGGTGACGGCGAGGTTCCACCGGGGGGAGGGGGTCGTCGATGATTCCGCCGTGGCCCTTCTCTCCCTCACCGGTGGAGCCACGATCAGCGTGGAGGCGACCTGGGAGCTGATGGAGGAGCGCGACCGTCACGCGCTGTACGTCTTCGGTACCAGGGGCTCGGCGCGGACCGCTCCGTTCCGGGTGCAGAAGGAGATGGAGACCGGCCTCATCGACGTGACCCCGCCGCTTGACCGGTCCGGCTCTGATCTTTACACGGACTCTTATCGGCAGGAGTGGGCCGAGTTCCTGCGTCTGGTGCGCGGAGAGAAGCCGATGGAGTCGCCGGACGAGCAGGTGCACCTCCTGCAGGTCCTCGAGGCGTGCTACCGCTCGGCGGAGGAGGGACGTGAGGTAGCGGTTTGAAGGCCCCGGTCCTCCTGCGGCCGCCGGCCCGCAGCGGATGGCTGCTGGCCAGCGGGCTGCTGCTGGGTCTGGCGCATCCCCCGTTTCATCTCCTCCTCCCTTCCTTCGTGGCGCTCGTGCCATTCGCCGCGTGGCTGCGCCGCCTTCCACCGGGCGAGGAAGGACGGAGCGCGGCTCTTCGCGGCGGCTTCCTGCTCGGTCTGGTGTACTTCTCCCTCGTCTTCTACTGGCTGGTAGTCGCCCTGATCTTCTACACCTGGTTGGCCGTGCTGGCCTTCCTCGCCCCGCTCGTCATCCTGGCTCTCTTTCTCTCTCTGGCCACGCTGGCCATGCACCTGGCCCGCATCCGGCTCGGATGGCCCGTGTGGGTGGGGCTACCGGTCTTCTGGACGGCCATGGAGTGGGTACGGGGGCACCTCGGCGAGGTGGCGTTTCCCTGGATGGGGTTGGGCGACACGCTGTCGGGATTTCCGTGGCTCATCGGCTCCGCCGACATCGTGGGGTCCCGCGGGCTGACCTTCTGGCTCGCCTTGTTCAACGGCCTGTTGGCGGAGATGGTCCCTACGCCGGAGAGCGCTCCTGCGCCGGAGACTGGCCCCGGCGGGGGGGCCGGCAGGGCGCGCGCGGAGGGTAGCGAGGGCGCCCCCCGCCGGAGGCTCCGCCTCGCGCTGGCGGCGGCGGCGACGCTCGCGATCCCCCTCGCCTATTCGCTCGTCCGCTGGACGACCCTCGAGATGCGCCCCGCCGCGCGCGTCGCCGTGATCCAGCCCAACATCGCGGAGGACCTCAAGCTGGACCGGGAGGTCGCCGTGGACAGCGCCCGCGTCTCCGTGGAGCGGCTGGTGAGCGCCCACCTCGTGGCGTCGGACTCCGATCTCGATCTTCTGATCCTCCCGGAGACCGTCCTGCCGGTGCTCGTCGACCCGATCCCATCCCGAAGCTACACCGGGCGGCCGGAGCTGCACGCGTGGGTCGGCGCTCTGGCGCGCCGGCTCGACGCCGGCGTGCTCTTCGGGGCCATCGGCTCGCGCGACCTCGGAGGCGGCGAGTACGAGTACTACAACTCGGCCCTGCTGGTCGATCGTGCGGGGAAGCGCGCGGGATCCTATCACAAGCGGTATTTGGTCCCTGTGGTGGAGCGGGTACCCTTCGTCGATCCGCGCTGGTTCCGCGGGCTCGAGTACTTCGGCGGGTTCGGCGTGGGCCGAAGTCCGCAGCTGCTGGAGGTCGATGGCCTCCGCTTCGGCGCGCTCGTGTGCTACGAGTCGATCTTCGCCGACCTGTCGCGGCGGCACCGACGGGGCGGAGCCGACTTCCTCGTCAACATCACGAACGATGCCTGGTTCGGTCGGGCGGAGCCGTGGTGGAGCCGAAGCAACGCGCTGTGGCAACACCCCGCGCACCTCGTGATGCGAGCGATCGAGAACCGGGTGGGGATCGCCCGGTCGGCCAACACCGGCATCTCCGGCGTGGTCGATCCTCTCGGGAGGATGCACCACGGCACGGAGCTGTTCACGCCGGATGCGTTCGTGACCGAGGTGCTCACCACGGACGGCCGGACGGTCTACTCCCGGGCGGGAGACGTGGTCGGCTGGGTGGCCGCGTTCGTGGCGGCCGTGGCGATCGCCGCCATCGGGCTCGGCAAGGCCGGCCGCCGGGCGCGCTGATCGGTCCGGCGCTTTTCCGTGGGGCAGAGGGGTCGACGGCGAGTGGGATTCCGTCAGGTGAGTGCGCCGCGAGCCCCGAGGAGGGAGCGGACGGGCGCAGGGGGCGGCCGATGCTGACCTGCCGGCGTGCGGACTTCACCCTTCCCGAGGGGCTGCATTACCTGAACTGTGCCTACATGTCCCCTCTCTCCCGCCGGGTCGAGGAAGCGGGCGTCACGGGGATGGCCCGCAAGCGCGACCCGGCGGGGATCCGCTCCGACGACTTCTTCCGGGACTGCGATGCGCTCCGTGCCCTCTTCGCCCGGCTGGTGCACGCACCGGACTCGCAGCGGGTGGCGATCGTTCCTTCGGTCTCGTACGGGATCGGCGTGGTCGCTCGCAACGAGACGGCGCGCACCGGGCAGAACATCGTGGTCTCCGCTGAGCAATTCCCGAGCAACGTATATCCGTGGCGCGTCCTGTGCGCGGAGCGGTGTCTCGAGCTGCGCACCGTCGCCGCGCCGGAGGTGGGGGAGGGAAGAGGTGAGGAGTGGAACGCCCGGCTACTGGAGGCGATCGACGGCGACACGGCCATCGTCGCCCTTCCGCACCATCACTGGACCGACGGCACCCGCTTCGACCTCCAGGCGATCGGGACGCGGGCCCGCGACGTGGGCGCGGCGCTGGTCATAGATGGCACGCAGACGCTGGGGGCCGCACCGTTCGATGTCGCGGCGATCCGCCCGGACGCGCTGGTTTGTGCCGCCTACAAGTGGCTGCTCGGTCCCTACTCCATAGGCCTCGCGTACTATGGGCCTCGCTACGACGGTGGACGTCCCCTGGAAGAGGCATGGCTCGCGAAGCCGGCTAGCGAGGACTTCCGGCGTATCGCGGAGTACCGGGATGACTACCGTCCGGCGGCGCTCCGCTACGACGTCGGTGAGCGGTCGGACTTCATCCGAGTGCCGATGCTGATCGCCGCGATCGGTCAACTGCTCGAGTGGGGAATCGCCTCGATTCGGAACTACTGCGCCCGGCTCGTCCATGAGATGGTCGAAGGAGTCCGGGACCTGGATGTGTGGGTCGAAGAAGCGGTGTGGCGGGCACCTCACCTCTTCGGTCTGCGGCTCCCTCCCGGTGTCGATCTCGGGCGACTCCAGTCGGCTTTCGCCGCTCGTCGTGTGTACGTCTCGCTGCGCGCGAGCGCGGTGCGGATCTCCCCCAACGTGTACAACGATCCGAGAGATGGCGAGGCACTGTGCGACGCGCTGCGCGACGCCCTGGACTGAGGGCGCCGCCGACGCGGGCGCTGCAGGCTGGCTGCGGCACGGGACACAACGGCCGGGGATGGGTCCGCCGTTCCCTTCTCCTCGCTTCCGGCCCTCACCTCCCCCCTCCGCTCACTCGCGCAGCATCTCCTCCATGAGCTGGCCCGCGATCTTCATGAAATCGCGCTCCGTCACCATCCCCACCAGCCGTCCGTTCCGCACCACGGGGAGGCTGCCGACGCGCTGCCTGCGCATGATGTCGATCGCGTCCAGCGTCGGCGTCTCCGGGGCCACCGTGATGAGGTCTCTCTCCATGATCCGGCTGACGGGAACCGGGATGTCCGCGCGACGATTTTCCTCGCCCGCCAGGAACCGGAGGAGGGGACGATGTGAGACCAGACCGACCAGACGGTGCTGGTTGTCCTCGACCGGCACGTGGCGGATACGGTGCCAGTCCATGAGGTTCGCCACCAGCTCGATCGGTTCGTCCTCGTTCACCGTGAGGAGGTCCGTCGTCATGTACTGCTCCACCCGCAGGTAGTTCGGCTTCCAGCTTCCGCCCTCGGTCTTCCCGGCGAGCGTCCATTCGTGCACGGGAGCGCCGCCCCTCTGCCGCGACACGATCGCCGCAGTCAGCGCACCGAGCCGCTCCTCGACGGTGCCCCAATCCTTCATCGCCGCCAGAGAACGCAGCATCCAGTGCGCCCCCGTCTGCCTGCTCTCCACTCGCGCCTGGATGACTCCCAGGTAGCGGTCGATGTCCGCTTCCACGATCCCGGCGGCCCGCAGACCCTCGCGGGCGAGAGGGAGGAGATGCCCGAGAGTGAGATCCTGGGCGGTGAGCGTTTGCCCTCCGATCCAGGTGAGCTGAGCGCCGAGTCCGTGCTGTGCGGCCGCGAGGAAGTTGGTCCGGACATCGTCGAACTCGAGCACGTCGCGAATGTCTGCGTGCTCTTCGACCAGCCCGGAGACCAACCCGAACCAATAGGCGGCGTTGGCGATCTCGTCCAGCGTGCTGGGCCCGGAGGGGAGCACACGGTTCTCGATGCGCAGCTGGGCGATCCCGTCGGCCACACCGTAGCAGGGTCGGTTCCACCGATACACGGTGCTGTTGTGCAGCTGGAGCGCCTGCAGCCTGGGCGCGCGGCCGCTCTCCAGCGCCTCGAACGGATCCTCCTCGATCTCCCGCTCCAGGATCACCTTGAGGCGGGCGATGTCCTCACGGAAGATCTCGAGCACGGACTCGTGGACCCAGGAGCGGCCGAAGCTCACCCGCGGGCTGATCTCCCGCGGATCCGGCATCGAGCTCCGGGTGTCGACCGACTGCTGAAAGAGGGCGATTCGCGTCTCATGCCACAGTCGCCGTCCGAACAGCAGCGGGGAGTTGACCGCCACCGCAAGGACGGGCGGCGTCGCGGCGAGGGCAATGTTGTAGAACCTCGCGAATTCGGCCGGGCCCACCTGGAAGTGGACCTGGCAGGAGGCATTGCACGCCTCCAGCATCACCGAGTCGTGCGTCACGTTCAGCTCGTCCGTCCCCTTGATCCGGAAGTCGTACGGACCTCCCCGCAGCCGGTTGAGCGCCTCGTTGAGCGCGAAGTATCTGTCCTCCGGCATCATGTTGTCGAGCGACAGGTCGGACTTGCAAAGCGTCGGGAGGATGCCGGTGAGCACAACGTCGGTGTCGAGCTGAACCGTCGCGTCCCGGATGAGCTGAAGGACCTCGTTGACCTGGCCTTCCAGGGTCGAGAGACTGTCCGGACCGAACCGAAGGGGTGGCAGGTTGAACTCGAGGTTGAAGCGGCCGAGCTCGCACGTCACGCGAGGATCCTCGATGAGGCGGAGCGCTTCTTCGGCCAACGGTGCGGGCCGGCACGTCCGATCGATCAGGAAGAGCTCCTGCTCGAGGCCGACGCGCCGGACGCCCGACTCGATCAGGCCCCTCTCGAGGAGCTGCTCGAGCGCCTTGACGTCTCGCAGCAGCCCCTGCGTGAACACACGCAGCGACCGGCGGTCCGTCTCGCGCCTGACGTCGTTCTTCCCCAACGTGCACTCCCGACGCCGATGTCCGGTGACCCTGCCGGAGCCCTTGCCGCGCCGATCACCGCCACGGGTTTCCGTCCGCGACGGGGCACGGTCGGTCGAGTCGCTCCCGAGGAGCGGTAAGGCGGCACGTTGATAGGTTGGGCCACGCCGCGCGGGGAGACAAGCCCCGGAGCGATGTGGGCGAAATGGGGGACGACGGGAGCCGAAGAGACCCGGGAGCGACCTCGCGGCCGTCTTGACGTCAGGAGGCTTCCCCCGGTTCCGGGATCGGCTCGGCGGGCCGGAGTCGGATCCGCTGGTCGGTCCCCGGAGCGAGGGCCTCCACCGGAAGCCGAAGGCCCCACTCCGTGACGGCGTACGGGAGGGGCTGATCCCCGGCGTACGGCCGTAGATCCGCCTCCGCATCCGGGAGGTATACCTCGAGCCACGCCCCGGAGAGCGTGCCGTCCGGCGGCGCCGACACCCGGAGCTCGAGCTCGCCGGCCTCGAGCCCGACGGCCAGGTCGGCGCCGTGACGCACCGCCCACCAGTCGGCGATCTCCGAGCCGGTGGCGAGCCACCAGCCGCCGTCGGCGCGCGCACTGTCGATCGCCTCGCCGACCACATCCAGCCGGTCCTCGGTCCCGCCGATCTGGGAGTGGAGAGCCAGGACCGCCAGACCGCCGAGCGCCCGCAGCTTGCGCATCCCCGCCAGGTAGGCCTCGCCGAGGCGCTCCCTCCGGATCGCGCTCTCCTGCACGAAGACGTTGTAGTCGTCCTTCACGAGGCGGCTGAGGAGAACCACGCGGCCGGCCGGCGTACGGAACACCTCGGGGGCGGCGGAGCGCGCGTTGTTCACCGCCACCACGTAGCTGCCCCCCGCCTCTTTCCACGCCCGCAGGGTGTTCTCATCGAAGCGCTCCTCCGGCGGGCGAAGGCCTCGCGGCTGCCGGCCGGACCACTCCCGGAGCTCCGACCAGCTCCTCCGGAGACGGAGAGCCTGCTCGGAGTAGGGGAGCCCCGCCACCGGACGGTGGTCCGACGTCTGGCTCCCGACCTCACCGACAGCCGTCATCGCGGCGGCGAGCTCCGGGTGCTGGCGCGCGAGTCCGGAGACGGGGAAGAAGGCGACGGGGACGCCCTTCTGCCGGGCCAGCTCCGCCAGGAGCGCCGCGTTCGTGAAGCCGGATTCCACATCCTCCAGGATGAGGAGGGCAGCGCCGTGGGTGTCGGGCCATGGGGCGATCTCGGCGAACGGAACGCCGACTCCCCACCTGAGCCCGTTGCGCATCACGGTCCCCATGATCTCCCGATCGCGGTCGGTCACCGCCTGCGACTCGCGAAAGCCTAACCACACCACGCGCCCGCCTCCCGGAGCGCTCCGCAGGATGGCGGCCGCATCCGCCTCCGGGCCGTCGCGCGCCGGGGCCGGGTTCAGCGCCCAGTCCGACCAATACACGTGCGCCCCCGTAGCGAGGAGAGCGAGGTGAGCCTCCGGCCGCAGCTCGACGCGCGATCCCGGATCGAGCCCGGCGGAGAGGGGAAGGCCGGCCGGGAGGGTGAGGAAGAGCGCCTCGCGCGGCTCGATCTCCACCACATCGATCGCTCCCGTCAGCGATCGCACGGGCTCCCATCCGACCCAGTTGCACCGTTCGTCACGGGCTCCCGTCGCCCAGTCGATCACCAGCCCGCCGCCACGTCCGACGTGACGGCGCAGCGCGTCGACCTCGCCGCGTGCCAGGCACACCGCATCGGGCGCGACCACCAGGACGTCGGCCGGGAGTCGCAAGACGTCGCCCGCCTTCGAGATACGCCGCACGCGCGCCCCCGCCTCCGCCAGCCGCGATTCCCAGCTGCGGAGAACACGCGGGTAGAACGAGCTGTCGGGGAAGAACGCCGCGCTCGCCTCGGAGACGAAGAGCGCGGCCTCGAAGGAGACAGGCGGGACCGCCGCCGGGCTGGGCGGGAGAGCCGGCGGGGGGCTCTCCGGCGCCACCGCCGCCGCCGTGCGCGCGAGGCGCTGGATGTCCACGTTCTCCCACAGCAGGACCGCGGCCGAGGTCACGCCGGCGGCGAAGAAGCCGAGGAGCAGCAGGCCGCCCAGCCAGTGCAGCGCAGAGCGAGCGCGCGGGACGGGGTTCGCCTTAGGCGGCATCGGACCCCGTCGTCGGGGCTCCGCTCGCCCCCTCGGGCAGGTGCCGGATGAAATATCCGGCGGTGGAATCGGCCCCCGACGCGCCGGAGGGACGCCGCGCGAGCCGGAGCTTGTACGCGATGTAGGTCATCACTCCCAACACGATGGTCACGAGGATCGTCACCACGATGATCGTGATGAGCAGGTCGACTACGTTCATCTCAATCGCTCCTGACTGAATCCGTCATCCGGCATCCGGGTGGAACGGCGCACGGGCGCCTCAGCTCGTCGCCACGCGGCGAAGCTTGTCCCACTCCATGCCGAGCCTGAACCACTCCTCGACGGCGGCGAAGGCCTTGGTCACGTCGAGGAAGAGGATGAAGAAGAACCGGTACACGATGGCATACGGCACCAGCCAGATCGATTCCTCCTCCATGGACACCGTTACGAGAGCCGCCACCAGGTCGAGCAGGGTGAGCAGGATCCACCAGTAGAGGAGCAGCTCGCCCATCCCGAACAGGAGGGCCACGACCGCGAAGAAGAGGTGCGCGTAGACGTTCATGATCGGCCAAACGATCGCCTCGAACCCCATCTCGGCGGCAGAGAGCCACAGCGGCAGGTCGGGGAACGGCCGGAGGAAGAGGCCCTTTCGCTTCCGCAGAGCCTGCAGGATGCCTCTCGTCCAGCGGTATCGTTGCTGCACGAGGTCAAGCCACCCGTCCGGCGCTTGCGTCCAGGTGATGGCCCGGTCCTCGTACACGATCTTCCAGCCGGCCGTGATCAGCTTGAGCGTGAGGTCCGCGTCTTCCGCGAACGTGTCGTGATCGTATCCACCGACATCCTCGAGCGCCTCGCGACGGAACACCCCGACGGGTCCGGGGACGATGTTCACGGCTGCTATGAACCCCTGCGCCCGACGAGGCATGTTGAGTCCCTCGATGTACTCGAGAGCCTGCAGGCGCGTGATGAGCCGACCGCGGTTCTGCACCTTGACGTTCCCGGCGACCGCACCTATGGAGGGCTCTCGGAAATGCGGCATCGCCAACCGCAGCGTCTGGGGCTCCACCCAGCAATCCGCGTCCATGCAGAGGATGAACGGATGCCGGGAATTGCGGATCCCGAGGTTGAGGGCAGACGCCTTCCCTCCGTTCGACTTGGTCAGCACGCGCACGTCGACGCTCCCGTGACGTCCCTCGAAGCGACTCGCCACTTCGAGGGTGTCGTCCGACGATCCGTCGTCCACCACGACCACCTCGTACAGCGGGTAGTCGAGGGCAAGCAGGCTGCGCAGCCCCTGCTCGATCACGGTCCCCTCGTTGTACGCCGGGACGACCACTGATACGGGTGGCAGCTCCGCCTCGACCACCTCGCCCTGCACGTCGCGCTCCGTATGCTGCAGATAGCCGAACCACAGCAGGGTGAAGTACCGAATGAAGA
The DNA here is from genome assembly GCA_046758745.1 of Gemmatimonadota bacterium. Taxonomy (GTDB): domain Bacteria; phylum Gemmatimonadota; class Gemmatimonadetes; order Palauibacterales; family Palauibacteraceae; genus JBHIAV01. The sequence continues at coordinate 1,948 of JBHIAV010000034.1, read as the reverse complement.
GGATCGCCAGAAAGATGATCAGACTGACGAGCACCAGCCGAATGAGGAAAGCCCTTACCTGGTCGGGGGAGCGGAGGACCCACAGGATGAACAGCACCGATCCCACCGCCAGGATGGAGACCAGCAGCACCGAGATGAGCACCCGTCGGCGTCTGGCCATCTCAGCCTCCTCGCTCCGTTCTCTCGCCGTTCACCATGGTCTCACCGAGAGCTGGAGCTCGAAACCGAAGGAGCTGTAATCCCGCTCGCGTCCTCGCCCGTAGAAGAGGTCGGCCGAGAAGGTAGTCCGCTCCCCCAAGAAGGAGACTCCGGCCTCCGTTCGGATCTGGGGCACGAGGTCCGTGCCCGGCACCTCCCGCTCGTCGATGAGGGCGAAACCGGGGGCCAGGCTGGCGTAGTATCCCCATCCCTCGCGGCCGGGCGAGCGGAGCGCCAGCGAGACATCGGTGGCCCAAAAGGCGCTCGGGTCCCAATAGAGCCGCCGGAGGCCGACGCGCGTGGCGGGCCGACCGAAGGAGAGGAAACGGGATCCCACGCCCGCGCTGAGGGCCGGGGTGAGCCTGCGCGAGAGCGAGATTCCGCCGTTCCAGCGGAAGTTGTCCTCGGCGGGCTGGGCCAGGTGCGTCGCATCGCCGACGAAGAGCACACTCCAGCGCGCACCGAGCGCGTGGTAGAGGGACACCGCGAGCTGGTCGGCGTAGACAGGCTCGATCACGCTCTCCAGGGTTCGGGTGATCGGGTACGCCGGGCCGTGCGTGGCGCGGGCGAAGAACGCGTATCCGTCCGCGTTCGGGATCTCCAAGAGCCCTCCGAAGGTCGGCTCCAGGCCGAACGCATCTAGGTGCTCGAGCCCGCCCGACAGGGCGGTGCGGATGGTGGCCTCGCGCCACCAGTGAGAGATTTCGACCTCCCCGAAGACGCCTTCCTCCGTGCGCTTGAGCCCGCCGAGGTCGAGCCCCCGCAGTGTCCGATATCCCGCTGTTGTCCGTAGGGCGGTGACGCCCCAGCGGAAGCGGCTGGTCCCTGCCAGATCGAAGCGCCGGTAGTCGTCCGAGTCGAGGAATCCTTCCGCCCGCGGACCGGCTCCCTCCGGCTCGCGCGCCGCCACGACCGCCTCGGTCTGCCGTCGGACCTCGGCCAGGCCGGCCGCCGCCTGCTCGCTCTGCGGATCGAGGGCCAGCGCCCGCCGGTAGGCGTCCGCCGCTCCCGGCCGATCGCCCGCCCAGCGCCTCAGGTCACCGAGCAACGTCCACGCCTCCGCCCTCGAGGGGTCCTCTGCGATGAGTGCCTCGAGCCGCTCACGCGCCTCCGCGTTCCGGCCGGCCCACGCCTCCAGCTGAGCGAGGCGGAAGCTCAGGTCGGGCGTGAGACCGAAGCGCTCCCCGTAGCGCTCGAGCGCTTTCCGGGCTGCCTCGTCGTCTGCGAGGCGCACCTGCAGGAAGTCCACCCACTCGAGCCACAGCTCGGCGTCATCAGGGCTCATCTCCAAGGCCTCGCCGTACAGCCTCGCGGCCGCCTCGAGGTCCCCCTGTCTGCGGCTGATGTCCCCCGCCTTCGCCAGCGGGCGTCCGTTCCACGGCTGCACCTCGGCGATCCTGCGGGATGTCTCGATGGCTGCATCGTAGAGCCGGCGCCTCAGCTGGGCCTCGAGCGTCGACCAGAGGAGGCTCGTGTCCATCGGCGCCTTCTCCAGCAGCTCCCGGTAGATCTGTATCGCCTCCTCGTGACGCCCCCGGGACTCCTCGAAGGCGGCGACGGCGAGCGCCGCCCTCGTCTGGGTGCGATCGGCCTCGTAGATCTCCCGGTAGATCTTCGCCGCCTCCGCCCGGTTTCCCTTGCTCCGGTAGCGGCGCGCCCAGAACTGCCGGATCGGTCTCCATCGGGGCCGCGCCTTCTCGATCTCACGGGCGGCCGCTCTGGTTTTTCATCCCTGCGCCGGGTGAGTCGC
>JBHIAV010000033.1:0-31647 GCA_046758745.1 Gemmatimonadota bacterium | reverse complement strand
TCGTCGAGCGCGGTCTCCCACAGACCGAGCAGGAGCGGGTCGTATCGCTCCGGATTCTCCTGGTAATCACGGGCCCACGACTCGAGCTCCGGCAGCGGCACGCTCTCCTTCAGCTTCCCGGTGACGAGGCTGACCATCGACTGGAAGCCGAGAGAGCCGGCCGTGAGCCCCGCTTCGTCCGCAGCTTCCTCCATGAGCTCGTAGATTCGCTCGTCGGAGAGGGACAGGAAGACCTCGCAGATACGGGCCGAGCAGTAGTCGAGGTACTTGGAGCGGAGGACCTCGTCCACCTCCACCTCCCTCCCGGGATCCGTCCCCGGTTCGGGCTGCTCGTCCGTTGGTCGGTCTACCAAACGCCGTCCCGCTCGCCGTCTCTGTGGTTCGGGTGCCGTCTCGGTGGGCGACGAAACGCGGATGAGCCGCGCCGGCGACCCAAAGCACTGGCGATGTAGCGGACGTCTGTCGGAGCGTCAAGCCGGTGTAGGATCAGGAGCTGGCCGGCTCCACCCTACACATGCGCCTCAGCTCCTCGAAGACGGTGCGGCGCAGCAGGCCGTATCGGATGACGTTGTTGAGGAATTCCGGATCACTCTCTCGAACCTCTTCAACTCGATCGGCGAGGTCTTCCGGCAAGTGCAGGACGAGTTGAACGGGGCGGGTGTCCCACATTCGGCGCAGCACCTTCCAAAGTTGGAGAATTGCTCGACTCGATCGGCCGGCGAGCGCCTCCCGCGGGACGGTCGTCGTCAGGCGTCCGATTCACACGGCCACGCTCAGTATAATCCGAGTTGTCGGCCGCGTGCAAGCCGCTCCGGATGAGTACGGCCCACGCTCGATGAACCATAAGGTGCTTGATTGCAGCCGCTTGCGACTTTTGTCGATAACCTCTCTTCCGTGTGGATTACGTGTGCAAATATGCGCGACGCGAATTCGCCATGGGCGAGGAAGGTAGGCCGCATCCAATCTTTCGCGTGACTCGCAGCTATCAAGCTTTCGATTGCGTGCATGTTTTTTGCGAAAAACGGAATGCGCCGCAACGGCTGGTGCGCGCCTCTCGGGCCTCTCCGCTTTCTTGTCCGCCGCGACCCTCGTGCCCCCCCCGTGCGACGCAAGGATCCTCGGGAGCCATGCGGCGAGCCCGGAGGCCATGGCGCGAGCGTTCGCGAGTGTGAAACCAGGGCGATGCGACGGGGGCGCGCCCGGGGCGGTGGCCGCGTCGGCGCCGCACGCGTATGGTCCCGCGGCGGCGGAGCGCTGGACGAGACTCGCGCGGGGGCTGCATGGGATCTTCGGGTCGGGTCAGATGGTCGGGTGTCTCCGTAGGCCTGGCGTTGCTCGCCGCCGGCGTCCTGGCGGCGGGTCGCTTCCCGACGAACGGCGAGCACTACGGAATCTGGTCCGTGGTCCCGCCGGTGGTGGCGCTCGTACTGGCCTTCAGCGTGCGGGAGGTGATCTCGGCGCTGTTCATCGGCATCGCCCTCGGCGGGGTGATCAGCGGCAAGCTCAACATCGTGCGGGACTTCCTCATCCCGTCGATCGGATCGCCCGGCTACGGGCTGATTCTCCTCGTCTACCTTTGGGCCCTCGGCGGCCTCATCGGGTTGTGGACTCGGACCGGAGGGGCGATGCGCTTCGCGGAGTGGGCGGGCACCGGGCTCGCACGAGGTCCCCGCTCGGCGAAGTTCTTCGCATGGATGATGGGGATGGTGTTCCACCAGGGCGGCACCGTCAGCACGGTGCTGACCGGAGCCACCGTGCGCCCCGTAACAGACCGCCACAGGGTCTCCCACGAGGAGCTCGCCTACATCGTGGACTCGACGGCCTCTCCGGCCGCCACCCTGATCCCCTTCAACGTGTGGCCGATCTACGTGGGCGGGCTGGTAGCGGGCACGGTGCCGATCATCACGACGCCGCAGGATGGGATCAACTTCTTCTTCCGCGCGCTACCCTTCAATCTCTACGCTCTCTTCGCCGTCCTCTTCACTTTCCTCTTCGCATGGGACCGGCTTCCGATCCTCCCGGGGAGGAGAATGGATAAGGCACGGCGACGCGCGCGGGATACGGGCGCGCTCGACCGGCCGGACGCCTCGCCGCTCGCCGCGGAAGAGCTGAGCCGCTACCGGCCGCCCGCCGGCTACCGCCCGGGCTTGATCGACTTCCTGGGGCCGATCGGCACCCTCCTGGGCGTGGCGATCGTCCCGTACGTCGTCACCTTCTTCATCCTCGGCAACCGGGAGTCCCCCTCCCTTCCCATCGCCGAAGCGTTTCTCCTCGCGGTGCTGGCGTCGATGGGTATCGCGTTGGCCAAGGGAATGAGACTGCGCGATGTGATGGAGGGCTTCGTCGACGGCTGCAAAGGAGTGACGATCGGAGCGATCGTCCTAGCTCTGGCCGTGACCCTGAAGTCCGTGGCGGACGCGGTCGGAACGGCGCCCTACGTGGTCGAGCTCCTCGGGGAGCGGCTCTCACCCGTCTTCCTGCCGGCGGCCCTCCTCGCCCTCTGCATGTTCGTGGCCTTCTCGACCGGGACGTCGTGGGGGACATATGCGGTGATCTTCCCGGTGGCCGTCCCGCTCGCCTGGGCCGTGCTGCCGGATCCCACCTTCCTGAGCCTCTGTTTTGGCGCCGTGGTCGGGGGGAGCGTCTTCGGGGATCAATGCTCGCCGATCTCGGACACCACCATCCTCTCCTCCCTCGCCACGGGCTGCGACCTCATGGACCATGTGTACACCCAGCTCCCGATGGCCTTGGGAGCGGCGGGCATGGCGGCGCTCGGCTACACGCTCCTCGTGGCGCTGGCCGTGTGAGACGCTTCAGGCTACCGGCTCGCGCGGCGTCGGCCGTGTTGGACGGTGCGGGTTACCGGCTTGCGCGGGGCCGGGTGGTCCGCGGCAGTCCCCGGATGTTAGGATCGACCGGGCCACGCTGGCGGGCTGCTCCGACCGGTGCCGGCCGGCGGCCCGGGACCGGCCCATGCATGAGCGCGGACCGGCCCCGGCGGTCCCGGGCCGGTGGGCGAGCCTCTCCGGAGCCGGCGGCGCGAGGAGCCCGAGGCATGAGGAGGCAGGGTGAACGGTCAGGGAGCGAGGTGCGCGGTCATCCTGGGCGCGTCCAGCGGATTCGGAGAGGGCGCCGCCAGGGCCTTCGCCGGCGCGGGCTACGATATCTACGGCGTGCACCTGGACCGGCGCGCCGGTTTGAGGCATGTGGAAGAGATCAAGGCGGCGATCGAGGGGCTGGGTCGCCGAGCCGATTTCTTCAACATCAACGCGGCCGATGCGAAGAAGCGCGACCGCGTCCTCGAGGAGATCGCGGCCGGAGCGGTGCCCGGATCGGTCCGCGTCCTCCTCCACTCGCTGGCCTTCGGTACCCTGCGTCCCTTCGTCGCGGAGGATGCGGCCAAGGCCATCACGCCCGAGCAGATGGACATGACGCTCGACGTCATGGCGCACACGCTCGTCTACTGGACGCAGGGGCTCGTGCACCGTGGCCTGATGGGGCGGGGAGGGCGGATCTTCGCGATGACGAGCTCGGGTGGAGACCGCGTGATCCCGTCCTACGGAGCCGTGTCGGCGGCCAAGGCGGCGCTCGAGTCGCATTGCCGCCAGCTGGCGCTCGAGCTCGCCCCGCGCGGAATCACGGTCAACGCCATAAGAGCGGGGGTGACCGACACTCCGGCTCTGCGCAAGATCCCGGGGGCGGAGCACATGATCGAGGAGGCCAGGCGGAACAACCCGTACCGTCGCCTCACCACGCCCGAGGACGTGGCCCGGGCGATGGTCGTGCTGGCCAGCGAGGGGACCGCCTGGATGACGGGGAACACGATCCGCGTGGACGGCGGCGAGGACTTCGTCGGCTCCATGCCGAGGTCCGAATGAGACGGGTCGGGAGGGGCAGGCGGCGCTTCGCTCGCCGAGCGCTCGTCCCCTGATGGCGCGGCGGCTTGGCCGGATCGCCGGTCGCATCGCAAGGGAGGCCATGGTGGAGCCGGTGCGGACCCTGCCCGCCCGGGCCGCCCGACGGGTCGCCGAGCCGTGGCGCACGGGCCGGAGGGGCACGGCCGCCGAGGTCGGGCGCTGGCTGGGGCTCGGCTTGGCCGTCGGGGCGTTCGCCCTCGGGGTCGGGCTGGCCGCGTACGGCGCGTTCCGCCGTGGTCCCTGACGGCTTCGCCGCCTGGGTCTCGTCGAGGCGCGTCGTGTCCGGCCGTCCTTCTTCGCTCCTCCGCACGCGCCGCCGGACGTGACGACCCGGGTTTGCGGCGTCCAGCTCGACCCGAGGTTGGCGCGCACGGGCGAGAACACGGCCGCTGCGTGCGCGGCGATCGAAGCCGCCGCGGCCAAGGGCGCGCGGCTGGTCGACGGCAGCTTCCCCGAGAGCGGACGCGCCCTGCGGCTCCGCGGGGCGCAGCTCATCGTCCTGCCGACCAACTGGCCGCACCAGAGGCTGAAGCGCGAGCTCGTCCAGATCCGCGCGTACGAGAACCACGTCAACTACTTCGCGGTGAACCCGGTGGGGGTGGAGCGGGGAGCGCGCTTCGACGGCGGGAGCTGCGCGGCCGACCCCACGGGTCATCTTCTCGCCGAGGGCGGAGATGGCCCCCAGAGGATCCATGTGGACTTCGACTTCGCGGCCGCCGATGCGTCCCGCATCGTGGAAGCACCCGGCGCCTACGAATACGATCCGATCGCCGACCGCCGGCCCGACCTTTACGGGCCGCTCACCGAACCGACGGAGGGAGGATCCCTTAGGACCGGAAGCCGTCTGGCCTAGGCACGCCGGAGGTCACGCTCCCACAACCGACACGGACACTTCGATGCGCCTGTTCTTGGCCCGCCCCTCCTCGGTATCGTTTGTCGCGATCGGCCGTGACTCACCGAAGCCCACTGCCTCGACCCGATCGGAGCTCAGCGCCATGTTCGCCAGCAGGTATTCGCGTACCGCGATTGCCCGGCGCTCGCTGAGCGCCTGGTTGTAGTCGTCGTTCCCCTGCGAGTCCGTGTGCCCCTGTATCGTGATCAGCGAGTTCGGGAACTCCCGCAGCACCCGCTGCAGCTTGGTGAGGAGGGAGAAGTTGTCTGGGCTGATCTCGGCCGAGCCGGACGCGAAGGAGAGGCCGTACAGGCGGACGATGAGGAGGCCGCCGCCAAGCAGCACCTCGGCCTCGTCCCGCGAGAAGATGGCCCGAACCTCGCGCAGCTTGCGCTCCCGCCTCTCGCGCTCGCGGAGCTCCGCCGCGACGGTGGCCTCTCGCTGCTCCAGCTCGGCGAGCCGGGCGTCCAGAGAGTCGAGCTGACTCGCGAGTCCCGATATCTCGGTCTCTCGGGCCGCCAGCTCGCTGCGCAGGTTGTCGCGGTCCTCGTAAACACTCTGGACGGCGGCCAGCGCGTGCTCGGTGACGGGCATCGAGCCGCGTACGAACCGAGGCTCGAAGTTGAGTGCCTCGGCGATCCGGGCCACTTCGGCCTCATGCCGGAGGATGAGCTCCTCGACGGAGAGCCTCCGCGCCTCCACGCTGTCCACCAGGCTCGCGATCCAGCCGGCGTGCCGATACTCCTCGGCGGCCGATTCGGCGTACTGGCGGGCGTCGGAGCGCTGGTAGCGATCGCCCTGAAGCACCAGCTCCGCCTCCCGGAAGAGCGAGTCGGCCAGCGCGAAGGTGGCCGGAGCGCGTCGGTCCGCCTTCACCCGCATCCCGGCCTGACGGAGGTCCCGCGCGCGCCCGAGCACGTCCGCCTGGATGGAGGCGAACTCGGCCTCGCGGTAGCGCCGCTCCGCCCGCGACCCGCGCTCCCTCGCCCCGTTCTGATCGCCGTTCTCGACCCTTCGGCCGGCGTCCCGGATCATCTTCTCGCCTTCATCCCACAGCTTCGCGGCGAACTCCGGCGCGTTGGCCTCGAGCGCATCGGAGCGCGCCTCGAGGGCGCCGCGTAGCAGAACCCCGCCGATCTCCTCGAGCTGCTCGGCCTCCGCCAGCTCTCGGTTGGCTTCGTTCAAGCGCCGCCGGATGTCCTCGATCCGTCCGCCACGCTCGTAGCGGGCCCGGGCGTCCACCAGTCGCTCGGTCGCCCGGTCCAAGTGCCGCGGGGCGATGAGGTGAAGGCGCGCGGCCCGTGCCGCCTCGAGACGCTCGGCGACCGCCCCGATCTCCCCCTCGATGTCCTGTGCCGGGAGGCGGGCGGCGTCCCCGAGCACGGCGGCGAGCCCCAGGGCGATGGCCAAGGCGAGAGGTCGAGCGCCGCGCATCCGGCCACGGGCGTCAGGCATGGTCGAGCCTCCTTAGTAGTGTGGTCCGGTATCCGAAGGGGGTGCGGCGCTGCAGGGTCCGTGCCCGGCGCCGAGGCCATCGCTCCGGCCGCACCGCGTCCCGAACCTCCGGGCGGAGCGTCAGCCTCCCGTCGCCACGGGGGCCGCTATGCAATCCAGGAACTCCCGCAGCGTCGTCTCTCCGCGGTCCCTCGCGTACCACCGGCGCGCGTCCCGGTAGATGTCGCCCGTCGGGCGCGAGCCGGCCTGCTTCTCGCCGATCACGAACTTCTGGAGCTCCGCGGGTCGCGGGCCCCACACGGCCATGGGCTCGTCGCTCGCGTCGAGCGCGATCACGATCGGGATGGACCGCGACCCGTTCGTGAGGTGGCGATCCATGAGCTCGGGATGCTCATCCCGCTTGACGATCCGGAGCTCCAGCCCCGGGACCGCTTCGGAGAACCGCACGAACAGCGGTACGGTGTTGGCAGCGTCGCCGCACCAGTCCTCGGCGATGACGAGCAGCCGGACGTGGACCCCCAGCTCCGTCATGCGCTCCACGGCCCAGTCAGGAATGCGCGTCTTGCGGTACACGCCTTCCCACAGCTCGCGGTTCTTGCGGATCCCGCCGGAGCGGAATTCGTTCCAGGAAAGGCCGGCTTTCCAGTACCTTCGGTAGTCGAACTCGTCAGCCATCGAGAGTAGCCTTCATGTCGATAGGTGAATAGGATCCCATACCCGGGTCAAGCCGATTCGCGCCGGACAGCCCGGTACGCAGCCCAGGGGGAAACGGTCCGGAGGTGGCCGAAGGTTCCGGCGGCCTCGGGCGCGCCGGCGCGCTGCCCAGCGAAAACCGTGCCGCACCCTGAGGCTCACGGCAGGTCCGTTCTTCGAAGGAGGGGGAGATGAGCAGCAAGACGGTCACGCCGCCCGGTCCCGCACCGACCCCGACGTCCGAGGCCCGCCCGGCCCGCGCCCCGGCACGGGGCGGAGAGGGCGGCGCGGTGGCCGGCAGGGAGGGCACGATCGCGCCGCGGGCGGCGCATCTCCGTCCTCCTCCCCCCGCAAACGAGCCCGTGCTGGGGTACGTGCCGGGCTCTCCGGAGCGCGCGGAGATCCGAACGACGCTTCAGGGGATGAGTGCCGAGGAGATCGAGATTCCCCTCATCATCGGCGGTGAGGAGGTGCGAACCGGCCAGCGCGTGGACGTGGTGATGCCGCATGACCATGGCCACATCCTCGCTCGGGCCCACCGGGCGGGAACGGAGGAGACGCACGCCGCGATCGAAGCGGCGCGTGAGGCCTGGCGGGAGTGGTCGGCGTGGAGCTGGGAAGACCGGGCGGCCGTCTTCCTGCGGGCAGCCGAGCTCCTCGCGGGCCCCTGGAGAGCGACGCTCAACGCCGCAACCATGCTCGGGCAGAGCAAGACGGTCCATCAGGCGGAGATCGACGCCGCCTGCGAGCTCATCGATTTCTGGCGTTTCAACGTCCACTTCGCGAGTCGGCTGTACGAAGAGCAGCCGGAGTCGGCCCCCGGGCAGTGGAACCAGCTCGACCACCGTCCGCTGGAGGGGTTCGTGTACGCGATCACCCCGTTCAACTTCACCTCCATCGGCGGGAACCTCCCGACCTCGCCCGCCATCATGGGCAACGTCTCCATCTGGAAGCCCGCGACGACCGCCATCCTGAGCTCCTACTACATCATGCGCGTCCTGGAGGAGGCCGGCCTTCCCCCCGGCGTCATCAACTTCGTGCCCGGCGACTCCGCGGCGATGAGCGAGGTGCTTCTCGCCAGCCCCGAGCTGGCCGGGATCCACTTCACCGGCTCCACCGCCACCTTCCAGCTCCTGTGGCGCCAGGTGGCCGAGAACCTTTCCGACTACCGCTCCTATCCCCGCGTGGTCGGCGAGACGGGCGGAAAGGATTTCATCGTCGCCCACGCCTCGGCCGACCCGCAGGCGCTCGCCGTGGCGGTCGTGCGGGGAGCCTTCGAGTACCAGGGGCAAAAGTGCAGCGCGGCCTCGCGGGTGTACGTGCCGGCCAACCTGTGGCCTGAGGTGCGGGACCGGGTAGGCGAGATGCTGTCGGAGATCCGCGTCGGGGATCCGGCGGATTTCCAGAACTTCATGGCCGCCGTGATCGACCGGAGCGCGTTCGACTCGATCACCGGCTATATCGAGCACGCTCGGCAATCGGCGGAGACCGAGATCGTCTTCGGCGGCGGCTTCTCCGACGAGGTGGGATACTTCATCGATCCGACCGTGGTGCTCGCCCAGGATCCCGGTCACCGGCTGATGTGCGAGGAGATCTTCGGGCCGGTGGTCACCGTCCACGTCTATCCGGAGAAGAGGTGGGAGGAGACGCTGGCGCTGGTAGACGCGACTTCGCCCTACGCCCTCACGGGCGCCGTATTCGCTCGGGAGGGAGGCGCGATCCGGCAGGCGGCCTCCGCCCTCCGCCATGCGGCCGGAAACTTCTACATCAACGACAAACCGACCGGGGCCGTCGTCGGAAAACAGCCGTTCGGCGGCGGCCGGGCGAGCGGAACCAACGACAAGGCGGGGTCGATCCTCAACCTGCTCCGTTGGGTGTCGCCGCGGGCCATCAAGGAGACCTTCGCCCCGCCGAGGGATTATCGATATCCGTTCCTGGCGGCCGACTAGGCGGAGCCGGGCGCGCTCCCGCCGGGCTCATGGTGGCGCAGGCTGGACCGGCTCCGGCGCCGTTTTGCCGCCCGGCGGGATCCGGCTAGATTCCGCCCCCCCGAGTCGAACGGAGGGAAGGACGTATGGCGCGTTTCACCGACGATGAGCTGCAGCGCAAGGTCCATGAAGGCTTCATCGTGGAGTCCGAAGCCGACATGACCGAGAGCTACAAGAAAGCGCTCATCACGCAGCTCACCGTTCAGGGGGACACGGAGCTCATCAGCGCGCCGGCCTACTTCATGGCGGCCCGCGACGCCCCCTCCACGAACACGATGGTCTCGGCGACGGCCATCATCCAGGACGAGCTGGGACACGCGAACATCGCCTACCGGCTCCTCGAGGACCTCGGGATCGACCGGCACTGGCTCCTCTACGAACGGGAACCGCGCAAGTTCAAGCACCCGTACGGCTTCGACCAGCCTCTGGAGAACTGGGCCGAGCTGATTGCTGCGAACGGGCTGTACGACAGGGCCGGGATCACCCTGCTCGGCGATGTCTACCGGAACACGAGCTACGGGCCGCTGAAGCGGGCTCTCGTGAAGGTGGACATGGAGGAGAACTTCCACCTCCGGCACGGAGAGGTGTGGATGCGGCGCTTCGCCGAGGCCGGCGGCGCGGCCAAGGAGACGGTGCAGCGGGCGCTCGACTGGATGTTCCCGATGGGCGTCGAATGGTTCGGGATGCCGGACGATAAGAAGCGGCACAACGCGCAGCTCGAGTTCAAGCTGAAGGGGATGACGAACGACCAGCTTCGGCAGACATGGCTCAAGGCGGTCGTCCCTCTGTGCGACGAGCTCGGCTACAAGGTTCCGGCGCGCGTGAACCCGGAGACGGAGGAGGTGGAACTCGAGTACGAGCTCCCCTGCCAGTACGACCCGGATGAGCGGCGGTGGCTGTTCGACGAGCCGATCACCTGGGAGGAGGTGTTCGCACGTTGGAAGGGCCGGGGTCCGATGAACCAGCGGTACGTGGAGTCGGTTCGGAAGAGCCGCTTCAGCGTCGAGAGGATGCTGGCCGCATGACCCTCGTCCGGCTGAGGCGAGAGGGTAACGGAGCGAGCGAAGAGATACGCCGGCCCCGCTACGAGGAGGGGATGAACTTCGCGGCGGTGCTTCGGGCCACGCAGGGCCGACGGGGGGACATCCCGCCACCCCCGCAGTTCGACGCGCCGCCGGGCGACCTGGCGGAGCGAGCGCACCGGGCGCTCTACGAGGTGTCGGACCCGGAATTCCCCATCTCTCTCGTCGATCTCGGCCTCGTGTACGGCGTGGAGGCGGACGAGGAGAGGGGCGAGGTCACGGTGCGCCTCTCGTTCACCGCTACCGCCTGTCCGTGCATGGACTTCATCCGCTGGGACGTACGGGAGCGCCTCCTGAGAGAGCCGGGGGTCGAGCGAGTCCTCATCGAGGTGACCTGGGACCCTCCGTGGACCACGGAGCGGATCACCGATCGCGGGCGTGAGATCCTCGGACGCGTCGGGGTGTCGGTGTGAGGGCGATGGCTTCGAGATGAGGGGGAAAGTCAGTCCTCTGGAGGTGGAGGACCGGATCTTCGAGGTGTTCGCGCGCAAGGATCGGGCGGATCGCTTTCAGCACATCGGCACGGTGCAGGCACCGAGCCGGGAGCTCGCCCGTGTTTACGCCTGGCAGACGTACGATGAGCAGAAGTGGTTCGAGATGGCCGTCGCGCCGCGCGATGCCTTCTTCCAGGTGAATCGGCAGGAAGCGCCCTTCACACTGGGCGGCCCGCCGCCGGTGGGTGAGGGATCCAGCGCCGACACCGAGCCGCCGCCCGGGTACGGGACGCCGTTCGCGTGAAGGACCTGACAACGCCGCAGGGCCCGACGTCGGCACGGAGAGCTCGGCCAACTTCCACATGACCGACGGACACGCTCGCAGCTTCAAGTCGGCCCTCGAGCTCCCCGACGAGGTCAGGAAGCCGCTCGCGGACCTGCTGCTCACCCTCGCCGACAACAAGCGGCTCCTCGGCCTCCGCTACTCGGACTGGATCCTCGGAGCTCCGGCTCTGGAGGCGGGGATCTCCTGCTCCGCCATGGCGCAGGACGAGTGGGGACACGGCCGCATCCTGTACGCCATGCTCAGGGACTTCGGGCACGATCCCGACCGGTTGGAGCACGAGCGCGAGGCCTCGGAGTATCGGAACATCGAGCTGCTCGACTCCCCGATCGGCGAGTGGCCGGAGCTTCTCGCCCTCAACCTTCTGGTGGACAGCGCCCTGACCGTCGTGTTCGAGTCGATGGAGGAGAGTCGCTTCGAGCCGCTCCACTACAAGGTGCGCAAGCTGCTCGACGAGGAGCGGTTCCACTTCGAACACGGGCGCGGGTGGACGATCCGTCTCGCGTCCAGCGAGAGGGGACGAGAGGCGCTCCGCGTGGCCTTCCAGCCCGCTTGGGAGGCCTGTCTGCGCTGGTTCGGTCCCTCCGACGATGCGCTCGGCGTGGCCCTCGCCGAGGTCGGCGTCATGACGGCGGGCCCCGACGCTCTGCGCGCCCGGTGGCTCGGCAAGGTAGGGCCGGTGGTGGGGTCCGCGGGTCTCGAGCTCGCCGTTCGGGAGAACGGCGCCTGGAAGAGCCGGGCGGAACCCTCCTGGAAGGATTGGAGCGCCGAGCGGCGACGCAGGTCGGAAGGGGGCGGTCCGGATCCGGACACCCTCGCCCGGGTGCGCGGCGACCGGAACCGAGCGCTGCTCCTCGACTAGGGGCGAGGGCGGCCTGTGTTGCGCGGCGATGGGGATCCGGAAGGAAGCGGGACGGGAGCCCCGGAAGGGCCCGGGAAGAGTGCCCCGGATAGGGCCGGCAAGAGCACTCCGGCCGCCTCCGGCGAGGGTCACGACTCCGATGGGATGGACGAAACCCTCCGGTCCGGAGCGCTTCCGGAACGGGCGCGCTGCCCCTTCTGCAGCAATTTCGACACGGAGCAGTTCGCCGCTTTCGGCTCCGCCCTGTCGACCAGCCAGTACTACTGCCGCCGCTGCCGGACGGTGTTCGAGTACATGAAGTGGCGGCGCGGATGAGCGCAGCTCGCCGACAGCTCCGGGCGCGGGTGGCGCAGCGTGGACCCATCGGGCGGGCATGCACGCCGGCTCACCCCCACATCTCCTCGTACATCACGTAGCTGGACTCCGACATCCCCAGAGCCCGATAGGCCCGATGGGCCGGCTCGTTGTCCCGCTCCGTGTACAGGCGGAGCCCCACCGCCTTCTCCGCGCGAGCGAGCTCCCGCACGTACCGGTGGAGGGCGGAGTAGACCCCTTCCCTTCGATGGTGTCGCGAGACGTAGACGCTCTGGATCCACCACACCCGGCCGTTGCGCCAGTCGCTCCACTCGTACGTGATGGCCAGCTGACCCACCACCTCCCCGTCCTTCTCCGCCACCAGGTAGCGGCCCCGCGCGGGATCACCGAGAACGGCCTCCACCCCCCTGAGCAGCGTCTTCCGGTCGAGCTCCCGCCCCTCCGTCTCCCGCGCCAGCGCCTGGTTGAAGAGAGCGATCCGGTCCCGGTCCTTTGGCACCGCAGCCCGTACCTCGACGCTCATGGCTACCGACCTCCGGCTTGTGGATCTTCCGGGACCCGGGGGCGAAGGCCCGGGCCGCACCCTGTCCAGACTGCCGAATCTGCGATCCGGATCATGATAGCGACCTGATCCGTCCGTCGCGTAGCTTGCCGGAGCGACGTACGGATAGTCTCGTTTCGAGCGAGCTTGGCACCTCACGGTCGTCCGCCGCGGCGGGCGCGCCGCCGTCTCGAACTCCGAATCGGAGGTCTTCCATGGTGTTCCACCGACACCGGTGGTGGCTCATGGCGCTCGGGGTCTCCCTGCTCCCGCTCCCGCTCGCGCTGGCCGCGCGGCCGAACAGGGCCGAGGCCACGCCGGTCCCCCCGCAGACGGCCGCGGGGCGCGCCGCCATGTCTGCCGTTCCGCCCACCGAGCAGCCGATCCTCCGCGATATCGCGGCCGCCGTCTCGGCCGAGCGGATCGAGGCCGACATCCGCACGCTCGTCGGTTTCGGAACGCGCCATACCCTTTCGGACACCCTGTCCGACAGCCGTGGGATCGGGGCGGCGCGTCGCTGGATAAAGGCGGAGTTCGACCGCATCTCGGAGGCGTGCGGGGGCTGCCTCGATGTCTCCTATCAGCGGTCGATTGTGGCCGGAGAACCGCGAATCCCCGACACGACGGCCATCGTCAACGTCATTGCGATCCTTCGCGGCGAGGCCGACCCCGGGCGCCACCTGATCATGTCGGGGGACATCGATTCACGCGTCTCCGACCCGATGGACTTCACCAGCCCTTCTCCCGGGGCCAACGACAACGCGTCCGGTATGGCCGGCGTCCTCGAGGCGGCGCGGGTGCTAAGCCGCCATCGCTTCGCCGCGTCCATCGTCTTCGCCGCCCTCTCCGGTGAGGAGCAAGGGCTGTACGGCGGAAGGGCGCTGGCGGAGGAGGCCGCTGCGTGGGCGTGGCGGATCGAGGCCGTCCTCAACAACGACATGATCGGCAACACGTCCGGGATCAACGGGGTGACCGACAACACGACGGCTCGGGTCTTCTCCGAGGGCACGCGGGCCGTGTACGTGGGTGCCGTAACGGAACACACGCTCGAGAGCCTCGTTATCGACAACTACTTCTTCGGCGTGGCCAGCGTCTCACCGTCGGGGTTCGAGAGCCCGGTGGTCTTTCCCGGCCCGGCCGGGGCGTTCTTCTGAGAGATCTCGCACGCTCGATACCGGGCATGAGGATTGCTGCTCAGCGTGTGAGGGACGGATGAGCGGCGAAGTCCACGTCCTTGAAGATGCCTATGCTAAAAGACTTACGCGCCTCCGCGTTCGCCTCGGGAGGTGACGCCGGCGTTTGGCAATCTGCCGGAGGCCTGGATGGGCTGACCGACGAGGTCTCCCCCGGGGACAGCCTCATCCGCAGGCTGACCCGCGCCTTCCATATGTTCTGGCGGGATCCGGAGAGCCGGCTTCTCCAGGCCGGTGGGGAGGGCGAGCTGACCCTGGCCCGGATTCGTGTACTTATCCTGGCCGGGCTCCTGCTCTTCGCGCTATCCGCGCAGCTCAAGTTCCCCGACCAGGCCATGGTCAAGGGCGGGCTCGGCTTGGCCGCTGCGGCCACGGTCATCGGGATCGCAACGCTCATCGGAGTGAGGCGAAGCCTTTACCGGCCGTGGATCGGCTTCTTCACCAGCCTCCTCGACGTGTCGATGGTGAGCGTGGCGCTCGCCCTCTTCCTGCTCATCGGCGACCCTTTGGCCGCCATGAACAGCGCCGTCGTCTTCCCGCTCTATTTCCTCGCCATCGCCGCGACGAGCGTCCGCCTCGACCACCGCGTGTGCGCCTTCACCGGCCTCGTGGCGTTCGCCCAGTACCTCGTCATCGTGATCATCGCAGCGGCCGCACTCCAAGCGGCCGCCCGTCCGCCCGGTGCGCCACCTGCCGACTCGCTCCGGTGGAGCGTGCAGGTGGGGAGGCTCGCCCTCCTCGGGTGTGCCGGTCTCATCAGCACCGTGGTGATCCTCGGCGCGCAGCGGCTCCGGCAGCTGTCGGCCACCGATCCGCTCACCGGCCTTATGAACCGCCGAGCCTTCGACGAGCGCCTTGTCGAGGAGCTGGCGCGCGCCCGCCGCTACGGGCGTCCGATCTCGATCGCCATGATCGACATCGATTACTTCAAGCAATTCAACGACACGTACGGTCACGTCTGCGGGGATGATGCGCTCCGCAGCGTAGCCGCTACCCTGCGCAGTCGCCTGCGCACGGGAGATGTGGTCGCCCGGTACGGCGGCGAGGAGTTTGTCGTGCTCCTGCCCGAGACGGCGGCCCATACCGCCGTCGCTACCGCGGAGCTGTTGAGGCGCGCGGTGGCCGCGAGCCCGCTCAGCCTGAACGGATATCGCGATCCGATTCCCGTCACGGTCAGCATCGGCGTGGCCAGCTGGCCGGAGCACGGCACAGAGATCTCCCGCCTCCAGGAGCGCGCCGACGACCGTCTCTACCAGGCGAAGCTTGCCGGGCGGGACCAGGTCGTGGGTCCGGCGGCGAAGTCCCTTAGGGTGTAGGCGGGACGCTACGCCCTACGGAAAGCCCGCCGGAAAAGCAGCCAGCTCGCCCCGGCGGCCAGTGCGACCCACATGGTTCCCCACACCAGCGTCGGCACACCCGTAAGCTCCGCCAGCATGTAGGCGTCGGATGGAAGGTACGGCCGGTCCAGCACATCGCTCTTGATGTCGAGGATCGCGTAGAGACAGCTCGTGAGTCCCAGCACGGTGAGAAGCGTGGAGTGCGCGGATGCCGGAAGGTAGCGCACCGACGCCGTCAGGGTCGCCCCGAACGCCAGCCCGAAGACGAGGCCGAAGCCGTTTCGCACGAAGAGCAGGGTGAGGGTGAGGACCGTGGTGCCGACGATCCCCGTGGCGGCCCGCGCGACGACCGCCTTCGCCTCGCCCGCCAGGAGAATGAGACCGCCCCACCCCAGGCTGCCGAGGTATCCCGCCGAGAGGGTGAGGAAGGCGTTGCCCCCGGCGCAATAGCACGCGCCGCCCTGATCGGGAGTGAGGACGATGCGCTCGATCGAGCCGCCGGTGGCGATGGCCGCCGCACCGTGGCTGATCTCGTGGAGCAAGACCACGAAGATCTTGAGGGGATACACGAGCGGCGTCTCCCATAGGAGCCACAGCGCGCCGAAGTACGCGGCGAACCCGCCCAGAAAGCGGAGGCGCCGCCGGGCGACGGCCTTCATGTTCTCAACCCCTTGCTCTGACTCGAGCTGCCCCGCTCGGCTTCTACGTCCTCGCGAGCCGCGGGAGACGGCGCGAAAGCTACGGGCCGCGCCGTGGTCGCGGGAGCCCGGTGGGGCCGGTATGTTTCCCGCCCATCCCTGCCGGGAGGCGTCTCGAGACGGGCCCGGCGGGGCTTCCCCGACCACGCGAGCGTGCGGAGACGCATGGGCTTCGGCGACGTGCGGGTTCTCGGTCTGATCATGGCCGGAGGAGAGGGGCGCCGCCTCCTACCCCTCACCCTGGAGCGCAGCAAACCGGCCGTCCCCTTCGGCGGCAACTACCGCATCGTCGATTTCGTCCTTTCGAACTTCCTCAACTCCGGGATCTATTCGGTCTATGTGCTGGTCCAGTACCGCTCCCAATCCCTGATCGACCACCTGCGCGAGGGGTGGAGGCTGAGCACGCCGAGCAGCGACGACTTCCTCACCGTCGTGCCGCCCCAGATGCGAATCGGGCGCGAGTGGTACCGGGGCACGGCGGACGCCGTGTACCAGAACTTCAACCTCGTCTATGACTTCCGTCCCGATCTGATCGCGGTCTTCGGTGCCGACCACATCTACCGCATGCACGTGGGCCAGATGATCCAATTCCACCGGGAACGGAAGGCCGAGCTCACGGTTGCCATGCTCCCCGTGCCGCGCTGCGAGGCGGGCGGGTTCGGGGTGGCCCAGACCGAGGAAGACGGACGGATCGTCGCGTGGAAGGAGAAGGTTCCCGACCCGCCCGAGATGCCGGGCCGCCCCGGTTACTGCTTCGCGTCGATGGGGAACTACTTGTTCGAGCCGAGCGCGCTCGTGGAGATCCTTCGGGAGGTGAACGAGCGCGGGCTCGACCCGGACTTCGGCAAGACCATCGTTCCCCTCATGCTGGAGGCGGAGCGCTACCGCCTCTTCGCTTACGACTTCCTGTGCAACGAGATCCCAGCGGTGCGCGCGTACGAGGAGCAGGGGTACTGGCGCGACGTGGGCACACTGGCGAGCTACTGGTCTGCGCACATGGACCTCCTGGGACGCGAGCCTCGCTTCGACCTGAACAACCCGCGCTGGCCGATCCACTCGGTCCCGGTCGAGCGGCTGAGCGCCCGAATCCTGACCGGGACTCTGCGGGACTCGACGATCGGAGTCGGGAGTACGCTGGCGGGTGGGCGGGTGGTGCGGTCGGTGATCGGCCGCAGCGTCCTCATCGAGGAGGGGGCAGAGATCGTGGACTCGATCGTGATGGACCACTGCCGCGTCTCGAGGGGAGCCCGCCTGCACCGAGCCATCATCGACCGCTACAACCTGATCCAGGAGGGGGAGGTGATTGCGCCCGACGCGCCCACCGAGCGGCACGACACACGGGTGGAGGCCGATCTCATCGCCATCCCCCGCGGCCGGACGCGTCCCGTCTCGAGCGTCCAGAGATAGGGCCTACCGGCCGGGTCGCTCGACGGCGCCTTCGGGAGCCTTGTTCTCTCGCTCTCGTCCCATCGAGGCCGGGCACCGGAGCTCACCGCACCCCGCCATGGCCGGGACCTCCGCGGATCCGGCCGCTACAGCAGCACGAGGAGGGCCACGGCGCACACGACCAGTCCGGCGAGCGCGAGGACCGGGGTCGAGCGGTCGAAGGCGGCCCGGCACGCCGCGAACACGAGCAGGAAGAGCGTCAGCGTCGAGTACACGCCGAGGAGCCCGCCCCGCCACAGAGAGCTGTCGTGCAGGAGGAGGACGGCCACGCCCATCACCAGGGTCCCGATGAAGAGCGTGCGCTCGCTGAGCGCTTCCCGCGGGCGCGGGATTCGAGTGGCCGGCAGCCGGCCCGACAGGGCGAACGGAAGCAAAACCGCCGCCTCGAGCGCGATGGTGACGAGCCACACCGCCTGGCCGGATCGCCCGCCGGCGAACGCGTCCGTGAACGCCGCGAACGCGAGAGAGGTGAGAGAGACGGCGCCCAGCGTGTAGATCCCGAACGCGATGATGCGGCCGGAGACGAGGTTGGCGAAGTAGATCCCGGGGGCATCCCGCTGGAAGCGCAGGGAGGGGACCGCGTCCAGCCCCCACCGGCGCACCCGGCGCGGGGGCCATCTCCCCGCTGACGCGGATTCGGTGACCCGGCGAGCCACGGCCACGGCGCGCTCGGCCGTCTCCGGCTCGATCCAGCCCCGCTCGCGAGCCCGGTCCAGCTCGGCGAGGTCCAAAAGGCGGGCATCACCGCTCGGATCCTGCCACACGTCCACGAAGAGATCGACGATTCTCCACGAGAGCGCCGCGATCTCGGGCGGTCGAACGATGTTCGTGTACCAGCCGAGCAGCCGGCCTTCGGGGTCGTAGGCTGCCGCGATCTCGTACCACTCGCCGGGAAAGGTGAACCAGAGGACGACGCCGCCTTCGGGGACGGATCGGCCGCCGAGGCGGAGAGGGCCGTGGCCCGGCGGGATGGGCTGGAGGGTGACCTTGACCGTGTCCCCGTCGTGCAGGAGCTCCTGCCGGTGCCGGCTGACGTTCCCCGGGGGGCGAAGGTACTCGATGTTCACGAACGGCACGTCGCGGGAGCCGTCGGGGCCCTCCGTCCCGAAGCGCGCGGTGGAACCGAAGCGCAGGAAGGCAGGCAGACCGTGCCGCGGCCGGATAGGACCTCTCCGGCGTCAGAACGGACGCGTGAAGGTGTGTCCGTGCTCGGCCATCGAAACGAGCAGCGGTGCGGGGATGAAACGACGATCGATTCGCTCCGCAAGCTCGGCGAGCGCCTCTGCGATCCGGCGGATTCCCTCCTGGTCCGCCCACCGAAGGAGTCCACCCCGGAAGGGCGGGAACCCCGTTCCCATGACCATGGCGAGATCGATCTCGTCGGCGGAGGCGACCACCGCTTCGGAGAGGGCGTACGCCGCCTCGTTGACCATGAGGTACAGGCAGCGCCGGCGCATCTCCTCCGGAGTCGAGGCGCCCGCGGCGTCCCGCGGGTACATGCGCTCGACCGCCGGGTCCACCTCCTTCTCGCGCCCCCGCTCGTACCGGTAGAAGCCTCGACCGTTTTTTCTTCCGAGCCGGCCGTCCTGGCGGAGTCTGCGAACGACCTCGGAGGGCCGGGCCCGATCGCCCAGGCTCGCCGCCATCTCGCGGCTGGCATGCTCGGCGATGTCGAATCCGATCTCGTCGAGCAGCCGTAGCGGCCCCATCGGCATGCCGAACTCTTTGAACGCGCCGTCGATCTCCCCGACTCCGTTTCCCTCTCTGACCAGGTGTCCCGCCTCGTTGAGGTATGGCGCCAGCAGACGGTTCACCAGGAAGCCCGGGCGGTCCGCCACGATCACGGGCGTCTTGCCGAGCGCCAGGACGAAGTTGAACGCCGTGGCGAGCGCCTCGGGGGAGGTCTGGTCTGTCCTGATGACCTCGACCAACGGCATCTTGTGGACGGGGTTGAAGAAGTGGAGGCCGACCACCCGCTCCGGGCGCCGGGCAGCCGAGGCGAGCTCGGTGACCGAGAGGGACGAGGTGTTCGTGGCGAAGACGGCGGCCTCGCTCACCCTCTCCTCGACCTCCCGCAGTACCTGCTGCTTGACCGGCATGCGCTCCACCACCGCCTCGACGATCAGATCGACGTCGTCGAATCCGTCGTACGAGAGGGTGCCCTCGATCAGCTCGAACTTGCGCTTCGCCTCCTCGGGCGTGAAGACGCGCTTCTTGGCCGCTCGGGTCAGCAGGCTCTTCGCGTGACGGAGGCCGGAATCGAGCGGGATGCGATCGATGTCCTTCAACACCACGTGGACATCGGTCGCCGCCACGACTTCGGCGATGGCGCCGCCCATGACTCCGGCGCCGAGCACCGCGGCCCGCCGCACCGGCCTTCCCGCATCGAGCTGCTCCATGGGGAGGGCCCGGCGGGCGGCCTGCGAGATGAGGAAGACGCGCACCAGGCCGCGCGATACCTCTCCGGCCGCCAGCTCGCCGAGGGTGCGCGCCTCGACCTCGAACGCCGCGTCCGGCGACATGCTGCACGTCTCCTCGATCATCTCCAGGGCGCGAAGCGGGGCGGGGTAGTGTCCGGCCGACCGCGCTGCGATGCGCCGCCGGGCCGTCGAGAAGAGGAAGCGGCGACCCAGGGCGCTCCTCTCGACCAGTCGCTGGAGGACGGATCTCCGTCTCCCGCCGGGCCGCTGCGCGCCCGAGAGCACATCGGCCAGGAAGCTCTCCACCTCTTCCTCGAAGCGGGTGTGGTCGGCGACTCGGTCCACCAGCCCGATGCGAAGGGCCCGCTGCGCGCTGATCGTCTTCCCGCTCAGGATGAGGTCGAGCGCGTGACGCAGCCCGACGAGGCGGGGCAGCCGGACGCTTCCGCCGAAGCCGGGGAGGATCCCGAGGCGCACCTCGGGGAGGCCGATCCGGGTGGAGCCGCGATTCGAGGCGAGGCGAAATCCGCAGGCTAGGATGAGCTCCGTTCCCCCACCCACGCAGATCCCATCCACGGCGGCGACCGTGGGGACGCGCAGGCGCTCCAGCCGCCGGAAGATCCGCTGTCCCTCGCGGCTCTTGGCCCGGGCTTCCTCGGCGTCACGTAGGTGCGCGATCTCGTGGACGTCGGCCCCCGCGATGAAGTGTCCGGCCTTCCCGCTCCGGATGACCACGGCCACGAGGCGACCGGTCGCGATCCTCGACTCGAGCTCCGACAGGAGCCGGTCGAGCTGGGCCATCGTCGCGGAGGAGAGCAGATTGGCCTTCGACTCCGGCTGGTCGAAGGTCACCCACGCGACCTCGTTCCGGTCGACCTCTAGGGTGAAGGCCTTCGCCTCCGTCCGCGGCGGAGTGTCCATGGGATGAGTGTGAGGGGAGGGGCTCGCCTTCGCCGCCGTCACAGGCGGGGACGAGGCTCTCCGTTGTCGCGCGACAGTCGAAGCGTGTCGACCTGACGCGGGTCCACCCGAACGTTCCAGTACAGCTCGCCGGAGGGGATCGGCAACCTCGAGTGCACGTACCAGGCGCCCCCCGGAAGACGCCGCGTCACGTAGCCGTCGGCATCGGTCGTGTCCTGGTAGATCTCCCGCTCCATCGCCTCGAGGAGATCCGCCTCGATGTCCGAATAGTCAGCGAAAGCTACATCCTCCCATGATTCGATCACGGCGCGAACGGAATCGGCCCGCGTGAGAGCGGCTTTCTGGAGGTTGTCGAACGCGTCGAAGGCCCGCTGCTTCTGCCGGTTCAACTGGCGCTCCCGACCCTCCAGAGCGGTGAATCGCCGGAAGAGCTGCAAGTACTGCCGGCTGCGGCGATCCATGCCGCGGAGCCGGTCGGAGAGTCGCTGCAGCGAGTCCCGGACCTCGGCCCACGCCGCATCCGCCTGCCGCCATTCCTCCTGTAGGTTGCTGATTCGGTCGAACGCTTCGAGCAGGTCGTCCGGGATCCTCGGCTCCGGCTCGGGAGCCTGCGCCGCGAGCGCTTCGAACAGCGAGTCGCGGTCGAAAGGGATGAAGAAGACGACGTGGTTCTTCACCCCGGTGGCTGCTCCCTGCGCTCCCTCCTGTAGGACCTGGACGGTGAGGTCGGACCCCCCGCATCCGGAGAGGGAGAACGCGAAGAACGCTGCCGCCGCGAGAAACGCGCTATTCGACTTCATCCCGCACTCCAGGTTCGACGGACCATGGACACGCTCGATGACCGGCGGGCGACCTAGCACGCCCGGGCCGGAGAGCCCCGGCACGGGTGGAACCCTTATCGGGACGGGCTTCCGCGGGGGCGGAATGTATGAGAGAGAAGGGGATCCGGCTACTCCAGGATCTTCTCGTCGAGGAGGAACTCCCGCGGATTCACCGGGCGGTCGTGGACCAGCACCTCGTAGTGCAGGTTCGGCGCGCTCGCCAGCCCTGTCTGCCCGACCTCGCCGATCTCCTGGCCGCGCTCCACGCGCTGCCCCCGTCTCACGGTGATGCGGGCGGCGTGGGCGTAGCGGGTCCGATAGCCAAACCCGTGGTCGATCTCTATGAGCTTCCCGTACCCGGGCTTACGGCCGGTGTAGACCACCTTCCCCTTCGCCGTCGCGAGGATCGGCGTTCCGGCGTGGGCCGCGATGTCGATCCCTTCGTGGGGACGGTTGTGCAGCAGGAGCGGGTGATAGCGGCTCCGGCTGAAGCTCGAGCTGATCCACGCCTCGGTGCTCCGCACGGGACGGATGGAAGGCCGCGCGAGGAAGACGTCCCGGTGTACGGCCAGGGAGTCGAGCGCCTCCGAGAAGCTCGCGTTCAGGAGATCGGCGCGGCGCAGCAGCTTGTTGACGTCGTACGTCGCCGCGAAGGTGCGTCCCGCGAGGTCCGGAGAGAGCTCGAGGAGCCGGTCAGGCTCCCCGGATGTCCCGTCCGGGCCGCCGATGCCCACCGCCAGGATCTCCGGCTCCAGATGCGGAAGCCCGGCCAGCAGCCGAAAGCGGCGGTTCTTCTCGGACAGCTCGTCGACCGCCTCGGAGAGGGAGGCGAGCCGGCTCTCCACTTCCGCCAGGTTTCCGGTGAGGTGCCGGTTCTCCACCCGCAGCCGTACCAGCTCGACCTCGCGGCTGGCATCGCTGGCGAGCCGCACGAGCAGGGTGAGGCAGACAGCCAGCAGGACGAGGGAGACGAGGCCCGCGATCCCGAAGAAACGCCGAGGCACGCGGAAGCTACGCACCCGTCCCGTTCCGGTCGGCAGCAGCTGTACGATCCAGTGGGATGAGGTCATCTCGGGCCCCCGGGTGGGTGGGAAAGGCCGTGGCGTTCACGGCCGGGGGGGTCCTTGTCGGCACGCTCCGCGCCCGAGGGGCGGCAGCCGGTGCGAGTTCGAGCCGTGTCGTGCACATGCGTTGCTCTTGCGCTGTAGCTGTACGGGTTCCCTGGCGCCACACGCGCGCGGCATCCGACGGCCGCTGTGTGAAATAATTATCCGGCGGTGTGAATTGGCCTCCCCCCAAAGGCCGCCAGGCTAGCACGCGTGCCCGGAAGTGTCAAGGCCGGCCCGTCCCCCGGCCTCGTCGTCGGCCAGCGCGAAGCACCCGCCGGGTCACGGCCGCTCGCGTCGGCCAGCGCCGGCTCAGCCTGCCTGGCTCGAGCGCCTCGGCCCCGACCGCCTCGGCCCGCCCGGCTCAGCCCACCCCGCCTCTGCGCCTGGGAAGGGCCGATGGTGCGAAGCCTCTGGCCGATCACGGGCATCAGCCCGCCCGTGCCTCCACGCGAGGGAAGAGCACCGGGCCCGCATCCGCAGGAAGGCGACGCACCCGTCGGGTCGCCAGCTCCGTGAACGACGGGACCGAGCCCTCCCCACCGAGACGCGCCCACAGCTCCCTCGACTTCGACGGCATGAAGGGGGCGAACATGGCGGCGGCGGCGGCGAGCGCCCGCGCCACGCTGCCCAGCACGCCGTCGAGGCGAGCCGCGCTCTCCGGCTCCTTGGCGAGCTTCCACGGCTGACTGGCGTCGATGAAGCCGTTCGCCTCGCGCACCACCGACATCGCCGCCTCGAGCGCCCGGTTGAGAAGGAGGGCCTCCATGCGCTCGTGGTACGCCCCGAGGGCCCGCTCCGTCTCCTCGTCGAGCGACGTGGGCTCCCCTTCCGGCACCTCCCCACCCCGGTACTTGCGGATCATGGTCAGGCTGCGGTTGAGCAGGTTCCCCAGGTCGTTCGCGAGATCTGCGTTGTACCGCTCGTCGAACCGGTCGAGGAAGGCCTGTACCGAGGGGAAATCGCGGTCCGAGTCCCACGGGGCTTCCCGCAGGAGGAAGTAGCGGAAGGCGTCCGGACCGTGCCGATCGACGAGCGCGCCCAGCTCGAGGAGGAGCGCTTCCGACTTGGAGAGCTTGCCTCCACCGATCATCACGAAGCCGTGTCCCCACACTGCTCGCGGAAGCTCCACCCCGGCCGACATCAGCATCGCGGGCCAGATCACGCAGTGGAATCGGGTGATGTCCTTACCGATGACGTGCAGGTTCGCCGGCCACCACTCGCCGTACTCCTCAGCCGGGAAGCCGACCGCTGAGAGGTAGTTCGTCACCGCGTCGAGCCACACGTACACCGTGTGATCCTCGGCCCCCGGGAAGGGGATTCCCCACGGAATCCGGGCCCGCGATGCCGAAATGTCCTCCAGCCCGCCCTCCAGGAGGCGGAGGATCTCGTTCCGCCGGCTGTCGGGCCGGATGAAGTCGGGGTTCCGCGCGATGTGATCGAGCAGCGGATCGCGGAAGCGCGAGAGGCGGAAGAACCAGTTCTCCTCCTCCGTCCACACGATGTCGCGCGTCGGGTGCCAGGGACATCGTCCCTCGACCAGCTCGCTCTCCTTTCGGAAGGCCTCGCAACGCTCGCAGTAGTAGCCGGCGTAGCGGTCGAGGTAGAGGTCGCCGGCCGCCCGGATACGCTCGAGGAGCGCCGTCACCGCCGCCGCGTGGCGAGGCTCGGTCGTACGGATGAAGTCGTCGTTCGAGATCTCGAGCCGTCGCCACGCCGAGGCGAACAGCTCGGCGAGCTCGTCCACCAGGGCCTGCGGCTCCATCCCGCGCTGGGCCGCCTCCTGCGCGACGTTCTGTCCGTGCTCGTCCATTCCGATGACGAAGCGGACGTCATCCCCGCGAAGGCGGCGATAGCGAGCGATCACGTCGGCGCCGATCTTCTCGAAGGCATGGCCGACGTGCGGCTCGCCGTTCGAGTAGTCGATGGCCGTGGTGATGTAAGTGCGCGCCAAGCCGTCAGGTGGCGGGACGGGGGGTGAGCTTCGGCTTCGCCATCGCGGTCTCTTCCTTGAGGTCCTCGAGGAGAAGCGTGCGCGTCTCGCCGTCGGTGCCGCGGAGCGAGATGGTGTCGTTGAAGAGGTTCCACTCGGTCACCACCTCCTCGCCCCGACTCGTCATGAGCATCGTCCCCACCTTCGGGAAGCGCTTCTTCGCCTGCAGGTAGTACTCGTGCTCGTAGCGGAGGCAGGACATGAGGCGGCCGCACGCCCCCGAGATCTGCGCCGGGTTGAGCGAGAGCCCCTGGTCCTTGGCCAGCTGCAGCGTGACCGGCTCGATCGAGGGGAGCCACAAGCGACAGCACAGCTCCCGGCCGCATCGGCCCAGGCCTCCGAGACGCTTGGCCTCGTCGCGCACTCCGATCTGCCGAAGCTCGATCCGGGTCTTGAACGTCCGGGCCATCTCCTTGACCAGCGCGCGAAAGTCGACCCGCTTCTCGGCCGTGAAGTACACGGTGAGCTTGTTCCGGTCCCACTGCCACTCCGCCTCGCTCACCTTCATCTTCAGGCCGTGCTTCCTCACCAGCTCGCGGGTCTTCTGGCGAACCTCCCACTCGTTCTCGCTCAGCTGGATGCGGCGCTCCAGGTCCGACGGGGAGGCCCGGCGGAGGACCCGCTTCGCCGGAGGCACGACGGGGCGATGCGTCACATGGTCGCAGCCGCCCTCGCAGGTGTGCTTCTCGGCATCGACCGCGCGCTTCACCCACCCGAGGTCCTGTCCGCGGTCCGCTTCCACGATCACGTATTCGTTCGTGCGCAGCGGCGAGTCGTGACGGAAGCTGTAGTAGTCCGTGCGGACGCCTTTGAACCGGACCTGCACGATCTGCATCATGCGGCGTTTGTCGGCGCCCGCCGCTTCCTTTCCGCCCGGAAACGCCGCGGCACGGGGGAGTCTTTCCACCCCGCGCGCCACCGCCCCGGTGTCAGCGTCCCGCCCTACACCTCTTCCCACTTTCCAATCCCGTAGTACTTCCTACGGCGCCCGGCGAGCAGCTCTTCGGGCTCGATCCCCTCGAGCTCGTCCAGATGTCGCTTCAGCGCCTCCCCCAGCGCCCGCGCCGCCTCGTCGGGGTCGGTGTGGGCCCCTCCCGGCGGCTCCGGCACGATCTCATCGATGATCCCGTGCTCGAGGAGGTCCGTGGCCGTGAGCTTGAGCGCCTCGGCGGCGTCCTCGGCGTGCTCCCGGCTCCTCCACAGGATCGCCGCGCACCCCTCGGGGGAGATCACCGAGTAGATGGCGTTCTCGAGCATCAGTATCCGGTCGGCTACCGAGATTGCGAGTGCTCCGCCGCTTCCGCCCTCGCCGATCACGCAGCTCACGATCGGCGTCCGGAGCCCCGCCATCACGAAGAGGTTGCGCGCGATCGCCTCCGCCTGGCCGCGCTCCTCGGCCCCGATGCCCGGATACGCCCCCTGCGTGTCGACGAAGGTGACGATGGACCGGCGGAACTTCTCGCCGAGTCGCATCAGCCGCTCCGCCTTGCGATACCCCTCCGGGTGCGGCGACCCGAAGTTGCGGTGCAGGTTCTCCTTGATGTCGCGGCCCTTCTGCTGCCCGATCACCATGATCGTCCGGCCCGCGAACGTCGCCCAGCCTCCGACTATCGCCGGGTCGTCACGGAAGCGCCGGTCGCCGTGCAGCTCGACCCAGTCGTCGCACAGCCGCTCCACGTAGTCCAGCGTGAAGGGACGCGACTGGTGCCGGGCCAGCTTGACCCGATCGTAGCGCGAGAGGCCCTCGACCATGGCGGCGTGCTCCTCCTCGAGCTTCTGCTCGAGCTCGTGCACCTGCCGGGAGACATCGATCCCGCGCCGCTCCGCGAGGTCGCGGAGGTCCACCAGTTGCCGGCGGATGTCCGTCATGTCCGTCTCGCGCTCCAGCGCCATCGACTCCTCGTCTTCTGGGGACGCGCGCCGCCCGCGCGGCCGGCTACACCCGGATGAGCCGGACGCGCTCGCTCCCGAGCACCGATCGAAGCTCGGCGAGAAGGCCGGCCGTCGGAGAGACCCGGAGCGACTCGGACGCCAGGATCGGCGGCTCGTTCCCGTTGCCCTCCTCCCCCCGCCATCTTACGTACAGCGGCCCGCTGCCCGGCGAGGCTTCGACGAGGCTCCGAACGCGGCTGAACGCCTCCGGCCCGAGACGGTCCCCCGGTCGCAGCTCGATGCAGATCCCGATGCGGCCGGTGGCCCGCACCTCGCTGAGCGGCCGGACCGAGTCGATGAAGATGGGGGGGTCCTCCTCATCGCGCGAGTTTCCGGAGACCGTGCCGGCGATCAGCACCGGGGCGTCCTGGGTCAGCACGGTCCGGCTGTCGAGCCACGTGTCCCCGAACACGAGGGCCGTGGCGGTGCCGTGGAAGTCCTCGATGGTGAGCCGGCACCATTCGCGGCCGTCCCGCCGGGAGACCCGAACCGCCGTGCCCGTCACCACGCAGGCAAGCTCGACCTTCTGCTCGCGCATCTCGCCGATGGTCGACGTGTTGGCCTCCAGCGAGAAGAGCTCGACCAGCTCGCGGAAGCGCTCCAGCGGGTGACCCGAGATGTAGAACCCGAGCACCTCCTTCTCGAGCTTGAGGCGCTCCGCCTCCGCCATCGGCTCGACCTGGGGCAGCTGCGGCTCCGGGCGCTGCGCCCCCGAACCCTCTCCGAAGAGGGAGGCCTGGCCCGTCTCGCGCTCCCGCTGACGGAGCTGCGCCTCCGCCAGAGCCGCCTCGAGGCCGGCGAGCAGGGAAGCCCGCTCGCCCAGGTCGTCCAGCGCCCCGGACTGGATGAGGCACTCGAGCACGCGCTTGTTGTTGAGCCGAAGGTCCACCCTCTGGCAGAAGTCGAACAGCGACGCGTACTTCCCGTCCACTCGTCCATCGAGGATCGACTGGATCGCCGACTGGCCCACCCCCCGGATCGCCCCGAGCCCGAAGCGTATCCGCCGGTCGTCAACCACCGTGAACTTGTATCCGGACTCGTTGACGCTCGGCGGCATGATCTCGATCCCCAGCGCGCGGGCGGAGGCGATGTAAGCGACGACCTTGTCGGTGTTCCCGATCTCGGAGGAGAGGAGAGCCGCGATGAACTCGGCCGGATAGTGTGCCTTCAGCCACGCCGTGCGGTACGAGATCAGGGCGTAGGCCGCCGCGTGCGCCTTGTTGAACCCGTACCGGCCGAACGTGCGGATGAGCTCTGCGATCTCCTTCGCCTGGCGTTCCTGGACGCCCCGCTCGACCGCGCGCGCGCGGAAGTCCGCGAGCACCTTCTCGGTGAGCGCCGCGTCCTTTTTCCCCACCGCTTTGCGGAGCACGTCCGCTTCGGCGAGCGAGAAGCCGGCGAGGACGTTGGCCACCCGCATCACCTGCTCCTGGTAGGTGATGACGCCGTACGTCGGCTCGAGCACCTCGGCGAGGTCCGGATGAGGGTAGGTCACCGGCTCGAAGCCCCGCTTGCGCCGGATGTAGACATCGGCCATCCCGGTGTCCAGCGGACCCGGCCGGATGAGCGCGTTCACCGCGATCAGGTCGTCGAAGCGATCGCACCGCATGGCGCGGAGCTTCTCGGTGGCGAGCGAGGACTCGAACTGGAAGATCCCGCTCGTCCCGCCCGCGGCGAGCATTCGGTACGTCTCCGGGTCCTCGAGCCCGATCTCGTCCCAATCCACCTCCACCCCGTCCCGCTCCTCGATCGCCCGCTCCGCGTCGTGGATCACGGTGAGCGTGCGCAGGCCGAGGAAGTCCATCTTGAGCATCCCCGCCTTCTCGAGCGCGATCATGTCGTACTGCGTGATGACCGACCCGTCCTCGCTCCTGGCGTCGATGCACACGGGGACGTACTCCTCGAGCGGTCCGGGAGCGATCACCACGCCGGCCGCGTGCACCGAGGCGTGGCGCGCCAGCCCCTCGATGCGCCGCGCGTAGTCCAGAAGCTTGCGGGTTCGGGCGTCGTTCTCGTATGCGTCCTTGAGCTCGAGGACCTTCTCCACCGCCTTCGCGACGGTGAGGGAGTAGCCGGGTCCGCTCGGGATCAGCTTGGCCAGCCTGTCGGTCTCCTGCGGGGTGAAGCCGAGGACCCGCCCCACGTCGCGCACCACCGCGCGCGCCTTCATCGTGCCGAAGGTGATGATCTGTCCGACCGACTCCTGCCCGTACTTCTTCCGGACGTAGTCGATGATCTCGCCGCGCCGCTCGTAGCAGAAATCGATGTCGATGTCGGGCATCGAGATCCGCTCGGGGTTGAGGAAGCGCTCGAACAGGAGATCGAACTCGAGCGGATCGAGGTCGGTGATCCGAAGCGCGTAGGAGACGATCGAGCCGGCCGCCGAGCCACGCCCCGGCCCGACGGGAATGTCGAGCTCCCGCGCGGCGCGGATGAAGTCCCACACGATGAGGAAGTAGCCGGCATACCCGGTCTCGGCGATGACGCCGAGCTCGTAGTCGAGCCGCTCGCGGACCTCGGGCGGAAGAGGATCGCCGTAGCGCTCCCGAGCGCCCTTCTCGGCGAGGTGGCGGAGGAGGGCGGCCTCGTCGTCGAAGCCGGACGGGAGGGGAAAGCTCGGCAGGTAGTACTTCTGCTCGAACTCCACGTCACACCGCTCGGCGATATGGAGCGTGTTGGCCACCAGCTCCGGGCGGTCCGGGAAGAGCGCCGCCATCTCCTCGGGCGACTTGAAGTAGCTCTCCGCCCCGTAGAAGCGGAGACGGTTCGGGTCGTCCTTGTCCTTCCCCGTCCCTATGCACAGCAGAGTGTCGTGCGCGTCGGCGTCCTCGCGCCGCAGGTAATGCGCGTCGTTCGTGACGACGACGCCCAGACCGAGCTCCTCCGCGAGTCGGAAAACCCCCTCGTTCACATCGTCCTGGCCGGGGATCCCGTGCTTCTGCACCTCCAGCCAGTAGCGCCCCGGTCCGAAGTGGCTGGCGTAGAACTCGGCCGCCTCTTTCGCGCGATCGTAGCGGCCGAGCTGCAGGAACTTGGCGATCTCCCCCGACAGACAAGCGCTCAGCACAAGGAGACCGTCCGAGTAGCGCAGGAGGACGTCGTGGTCGATGCGCGGCCGGCGGTAGAAGCCCTCCCGATAGCCGATCGAGGTGAGACGCACGAGATTCCGGTAGCCCGTGAGGTCGCACGCCAGGAGGACCAGGTGCGCGTACTCGGCGGGCGCGTCCAGCGGCTTCTGCCGCACCCGTCGGTCGCCGTAGGCGATGTACGCCTCACACCCGATGATCGGCCGGATGCCGCGCCGGCGCGCCTTCTCCTGGAACTCCCACGCCCCGTGCAGGTTGCCGTGATCGGTGAGGGCAACGGCCGGCATCCCCATCCGAACCGCGCCGTCGATCAGGTCGTCGATCCGGTTCGCGCCGTCGAGGAGGGAGTACTCGCTGTGGGTGTGGAGATGGACGAACGACATCTCAGTCGCACCGAAACGAGCCGAGGATCTCTTCGAGCTGCAGCATGTACTCGTACTTGCTCCGCTGCGGGGCGTACAGCCAGGCGTCGAGGAACACGGTGCGTTTCGAGCACTGCACGGCCCGGGCGATGAACGGGCCCGCCGCGGGCACGGCCCCGCCCTCGTCGATCCACGTTCCGGTCACCTCGACCGCCGGCCTCCCGCCCACCGTGAGGCTTCGCTCGGAGCCGCGGCTCCGGTCGATCCGCTGTGGGATGTTGTAGTGCACGCCGTCCACCGACTCTCGCCACTCCGCCACCGCCTCCGGAGCCAGAGAGTCGGCGCGCGGGCGAGCCTGGATGAGGATGGAGCGGATCAGCTCGCTCGGATCCGGGTTGTCGTTGCGGAGGATCGCGATGTCGCCGCCTTCGGCGCTCTCCCTCAGGACAAGGCGGTACACCCGCGGCACTTGGATCGAGAAGCCGAAGCGGCGCTCGAGGGTCTCGGCCGTGGCGCTGTCCACGCCGCTCACGAACATGCGCCTCCGCACGTAGTCGCGGTACTGCTCATCGACCGTGCGCGCCAACTCGGGTAGCAGCTCGCGCCACGACTCGCGCTCGCGCCCCGCCTCGAGGACGACCGCCGTGGCGAGTTGATCGAGCGCCCACACGTCCTCCGCCTGCACGATGGCCGGGCCCCTCTCTCCCTTCCTCCCCGCCGCGCGAAGGATCCGGTCCAGGCGCTCATCACGCGGAGGCGCGAAGACGAGCACCTGCCGCCACAGGAGGAGCTGGCCGAGCTGCGGCGAGGCAGGATCCACGTGCGTGACGACGAACTTCTTCTCCTCGCGCGTGGTGAAGATCGTCGGCTCGAGGCGGGCGTACGTCTCCTCGCTCACCTGGCTCCACAGGGAGTCCGGCGCGACGACGATCAGGCTGTTCGCCTCGCCGAAGGAGGAGGGCTTTCCGCACCCTGCGGTGAGGAAGGCCAGGGCGACGGCCCACGGAATCGGGAGTCGTGACGCCGCGGTTCGTGATGCCGGAGCCGGAGAGCTCGGTCGGGAGTCGGTGCACCGGGTCATGCAACGGCCAAGGTACGTGGGGCCACCAGGGGCGGCAATCGGATTTCACCATCGGAGCGGCGGCTCGGACGTCACCCGAGCGCCGGGCCGATCGCGATGCCAGGCAGCAGGTCGCCGCGCGATCCGACCATGCCGATCCGACCATCTTGACAAGGCCCGGTGCCCGACTTACAAGGGGGCTGGATGCCGTGCCGGGTCACTCATGAGGAGGATTTTTCATGTCGTACGCGACTCTCGTCCCCTCCTGCAGCGAGGAGGTCGTCGAGCTCGTCGCGAAGTTGGACGGCGAGGACGATTGGGACGACGAGGAGTTCGACGACGAGGACCTCGACGACGACGACTTCGACGACGAGGAGTGGGAGGACCTCGACGACTTCGACGAGTGGGAGGAGTACGAGGAGTTAGAGGAAGAAGAGAGCTTTCACCCGCGGCGCGCCGGGGGCGAGGAAGACTGGTAGCCGGCAGCAGTGTGGCCGGCTCGGGCTGGGCCCTCGCCGCTCGGTCGGGAAAACGGGGGTCGGAAGCCGGGGCGCGGGCGTGCTACCCTCGAGGCCTAAGGGGACGACCGCAGAGCCCGGGCCCTGGCCGTCGGTCGTTGGCGCTGGCCGCGAGCGGCGCCGTCGCGGCGTGCGCCCATCGGGTCTTCGCGGCGGCCGCTGCCTGCTGAGGATCGATGAGAGGACACGGGCCGTAGGCCCGCAGGCAGGCGCGGTTGACACTCCGTCTCCC
>JBHIAV010000032.1:0-35826 GCA_046758745.1 Gemmatimonadota bacterium | reverse complement strand
CAACCAACACTGCTGCCGAAAGCACGCTGTTTCTCCTCATGATGGGGCCTCCTAGATCGTTGTAGAGTGGACACGGTCCGTGCTCTCTTTCAGTCCGCTAAAGGAGCCTTCGAGACGCCCGCGGCGGACCGTCGCACGACGGGTTAGCCAAAGGGCTCATGACGTCCCTTCCATCGCGGATCCCAGGTTCGCTGTGTTCATGGCCACTGCGGCTTCGTGTTCCGCGATCTCCGCCGTGTTGTCCGCGATACGGAAGAAAACCACAGCCACTTCGAGAGCGATGCGCACGAAGGTCACGGACGCAAGAAAGAAAAGAACGGAGAGAACGGCCGCGCCGAGCCCTGCCAGCGGCGAGCGCTGCAGACCGACGAGAACCAAGCCTAGCCCAACGAGCCCGGCGGTCATGATCGTGAGTGCATACAGTGCTCGCGCGATCTTCAAGGTGACGAAATCGGTAAAGCTGAGATCGAAAAGGGCACGAAGGAGACGGTGCGGTGGCTGGCCGGTCGATCTGGACATTCCCGCTCCTTACATACGCTGCGCTTCCATCCTACCCTGCGCCTCCGTGAACGCCGCTTGGCGGGGCGGCCGACTGCTCGCTGGCGGCCTGCCGCCCCACTGGTCTCGCCGCATCCACTCGAAGGCGTAGCAGATTCCGGTCACAGTAGCGTCACAGGCGACCCTCCGCGGATCACCCCGGCGCTCTTCGACTGGGTAGGAACGGCCGATGTTATGGACGTCACAGTGGGCTGGAGCCGGTCTGGGGATGTTACGCCGGAGAGGGAGGCTAGAGCTGTGAGAGGTGGCGCAGGGCGGTGCGCCCCGCCCGCTGGCGGTCGGTCGCGTTCGCTGATTAAAGAGTCAAGATGAAATGCTGCTGCTCGCTCGCGGAGAGCCGCTCCCTTGGAGCAGCAGGTAGCCGTTCACGCCCGCACCGATGAGGAGAAGAACCAGCGCCAGCCAGAAGCCAGCTTCGTAATTGATATCGAGGAGCAGCGCCTCGCGGTCGATCCTAACCTTGAGGAGCAGCAGAGAGACTGCGCCCAGCGCCGCAAATACAGCGGACCCGGCGGAACCTTGTGGCGACCCACTACTGGATCGGAGGTCACGAACCGCCAACCCCAAGGCCGCTAGGGTACAGAGGAAGGCGACGACCGCCAACGGCTCCGCCTCGACTGGCTCGCCGCCGACCGAGGATCCTGTAACCAGCTGGACACCCGACAGCGCGACTTCCTGTCCCATGCAGGAGATGCTCACGAAGGGGAGGAAGAAGCAGACAAGTACAAGGGCGAAAATGCCGGGAGACAGCTTTCCAAGGTCCATGGCCTCACTCACTCTCGTTCGTAGGCTGGTGACTGAGCACCAGGGTGCGCTGCGGATGCGCCACGAACCTTGCACAGCGTGCGTCAAACGGGCGTCAGCTCCACCTAGTACCTCAGCCCCCGCGTCACCACCACGCGTCCGTGGTAGATCTCCGTCCCGACGCTCTGGCCCCGGAGGCGGATCGACAGCGGCCTTCCCTGCGCCTGGGAGGGGATCCGGCCGCTCTCCAGCAGCTCCCCGTCCATCCAGCACTCGCCGTAGCCGTCCGGTCGGACCTGGAGGGCGATCTGCCACCACCTTCGGTTCACGGCCTGCGGTTCCCACTCTCCTTGTGCTCCTCGGGGCGCACAGCTCCAAGATGGACGGGATCTCGTCGGCTCGTGGCCGGTTACGGAGATACTGATGGGTCCAAGGCGTTTTTCCGCCGGAACCGGTGACGGGAGGTCCGGGAACAGAGCCAGACTCCAGATCTGCCAGTGCTGCCCCCTGAAGTGGAACCAGGCCTCCGCCTCCAGGGTGAGTCCGTCCGGCCACGGCTCGAACTCCCTCCTCGACACCACTCCGCTTCCATGGTTGTAGTCCCCGTTGTTGAGGAAGACGGGGCGTCGCTCCGGGGTGGCCTCCGCCACGACGAGGGAGCGGGGATGGCCGAAATAGGCCCATCGCGCGGTGTCGATCCCGCCGGACCAGTCCTCGTAGAAGAGGGTGTCGGCGGGCGCATAGGCGACGTTCACGGAAATGGTGTCCTCGCGGAAGCCGCCGGCGCTGGCGATCAGGGAGGTCGTCCCGGGCCGACGCCCCACCAGGAAGCCGTTCTCGGTCACCCGCGCGATCGGCGGATCCGCCACGGACCAGCGGAGCGCCAAAGATACGGTGTCCCCCGCGGCCGTCCGCGCGACGGCTCCGACGGCCGCACCCTCGCCGCTTCGAAGCGTCAACGCCTCCGCGGCGATCTCGAGCTCCGCGATGTAGCTCGGCGCTCCGTCGATCCAGCGCGCAGGGTACAGCTTCGGCGGGAGCCCGCCGAGCGAGTAGGCGCCGAGACCGGGCTCGACCCCCGCCACCCACAGGACCGGGCCGTCGTCCCCAACCGCGACGTAGGCCAGCCACCTTCCATCCGGCGACCAGACGACATCCCCAAAAGAGAACCGCGCGTGGGATACCGGGAGGGTCCGGGCGAGGTCCGCCCGCAGGTCCACCAGGTAGATCGCGCCGCGGCCGGTCCCCACGTCGTTGTAGATGGCCGCCAGCGAGCGACCGTCGGCGGAGAATGCCGCTCCCAGGTGTCTCCTCGGCAGGCCATGCCGCACGGTGAGGTTCGCGGGCCGCTCGCCGTCCGCGTCCGAGACCCAGAGCTCCGTCGTGCCGGCGGAGTCCCGGGAGAACGCGATCCGGGAGCCCGTGGGAGACCAGGCCGCGAGTCCATCCTGCCAACGCGTGTGGGTGACCTGCCGGACCATCTGCCCCAGCGTGTCGAGGAGGAAGAGGTTCTGTTGGAATCGGGTCTCGCTGGCCCGCCAGCCACGGGAGAGCAGGATGTGTCGGCCGTCGGGGGACCATCGGGCTCCGCTGTCGTCGATCCCCCCGAAGGTGAGCTGGACCGTGTCCCGACCCCGCAGCACGAACTGCTTCACGTGGGTCTCTCCGCCCTCGGTCACGTCGCGGTACAGGAGGGGCGGCGGGAAACCGTGGGGCTGCTCGGCGAGCTCCACTACCTCCGCCGGCTCGGTGAGCCGCGACGGCCAATGAAGCCGGTGCGTCACGCCGATCACGCCATGTCTTCCCAGGTAGAGGGTTCCGTGGCGGTAATCGGACCCGGGGCCGGCGCCGAGGGGAGGGGAGGGGAGGGGAGGAGGAGGGTCCACAGGAGGCCCGCCGCGGCTGTGGCCAGGCCGACCCCTCCGGCGACGACGAGGCCCCGCCGAACACTCGGCCGGCCCGGCCGCTCTCGGGAGGGACGCGCCGACCCCGGCGGGAGGGCCTTCGGGGAGTGCGCCTCGGCCACGTGGAGGTGCGCCCGCTCCGCCTCGGGGGCCGCCAGCGCCCCCGCCTCGCCCGCCGCGAGGAGGGCGTAGCGGTGCGTGCGCTCCGGGTCCCCGGCCTGGTCGAAGTGGTACGCGAGCCGGGCGGGCCCGCCGGGGCGCTTCGCCTCGCCCAGCGACTCGAGGGCGGAACCGATCCCTTCGTGGAGGATCTTCCGCCGATCGTCGGGCACTCCCTGGTACACGAGGCGCCGCAGCTCATCGTGCACGAGCTCGAAGCTGGACGCGGCGACGCGGCGCACGAGCCGCTCCTCCTCCAGCACGCCGAGGGCGAGCTCGGCACGTGGCTCGGAGATCTCCACGATGCGCGCCAGCACCTCCACCGGCATCTCGCCGGCCGCGGCGGCGAGCGTCTCGCAGCAGGCCCGCATCCAGGGCTCGAGCGCCTCGATCCGGTCGGCCATGAGCTTCCCCAGGGTCCGCGGCAGCTCCCCGATGTCGGCCCCGCGGCTCAATCGCCACTTCCCGCCCCTGACGGCCAGGACGCGGCTTCGCTCGAGCGCCTCGAGCAGCTCGGAGATGAAGAGCGGGTTGCCGCCGCTGTGCCGGTGCAGGTGGCCGGCCACGAGCTCGGCGCCGCCCGCATCCTCGAACTCCCCCAACCCGGTCAGCATCTCTTGGACGTGCTCGGGCGAGAGGGGATCGAGCACCACAAGATGGGCCAGCTTCCCGGAGAGGAGGGAGCGAGCGAAGCGCCGGGCCTCGGGGCTCAGCTCGGCCGGCCGGTAGGAGGCGACGATCAGCACCCTCAGGTCGCGCAGCCGGTGGCTCAGCAGGTGCAGGACCTCGAGGCTCGCCATGTCGGCCCAGTGGATGTCGTCGATCGCCACCAGGAGCCCGCCGTCGGCGGCATAGACCTCGAAGCACCGGCAAAGGGCCTGGTGCAGGCGGCGCTTGGACGCCTGGGAGCCCGGAGTCTCGCCGGGATCCGAAAGCTGCGGGAAGCGCTCGCGGAGCTCGGGGAGGAGGCGGCCCGCCTCGGCGAGCCAGGAGGAGTCGAGCCGCGCGAGCTCCGGGCGCTCCAGGGCACCCGCGAGCGCCTCCGCGATCGCCGAATACGGGACCGAGCGCTCGATCTCGTAGCACTTCGCTGCCAGCGCCAGACCGCGGGCCGCGCGCACGCGCCCGATCAGCTCCGTGATGAGCCGCGACTTGCCGAGCCCCGCGGCACCCTCGATGAGGACCGTGAAGCAGTCGGGATCCGGCCGCTCCCGCCACAGCTCCTCCAGGACCGACCACTGCTCCGCACGTCCCACGAAGGGCAGCATCGCGCCGGCCGCCGGGCGGGCCCTGAGGTATGCTTCGAGCTCGCCCGCGAACGAGGCGAGCTCCTGCCCCGGCTCCGCCTCCAGCTCCTCCCGGAGGAGGTCGACGTACGCGTGATACCGCGCGACGGCCGTGGCATGACGCCCGGAGTCGACGAGCGCCGACATCACGAGCCGCATCGGCTCGTCGTCGAAGGGTTTCCTCGCCGCGAGCTCCTCGGCGGTGTCGAGCGCCCTTTCCGGATCGCCGGCCTTCAGGGCCTGGCCGGCCAGCCGCTCCGCCCCCCTCGCCCACAGGTCGCGGAAGCGGGCCCGCTGGGCCTCCGCCCAGCTCTGGAACTCGCGGGATTCCGCTATGTCGAAGCCCTCGAGAAAGCTTCCTCGGAGGAGCTCGAGGGCCCGCGGGAGTTCGCCGGCCTCGACGGCGCGCTCGCCCTCCTGAAAGTCGAAGCGGACGCACGGGGAGAGCTCGAGCTCAGTTCCGATCGCCCGGACCAGCCGCTCCCCACCGGCGGCTTGCCGGAGCCGGTAGAGGGACTGGCGGAGGGAGTGCCGGGCGTCGGAGAGGTCGGTGCCCGGCCAGAAGAGCTCGGCGACGTGGTCACGTGCCGCGTGGCCCTTCGGCGTGAGCCCGAGGTAGACGAGGAGGGCGACCGGCTTCCCCGGCCCCATGAGGGGCCGATTCTCTACCGGGGATGCGTAGAGGAGCAGGTCGCCGAGCGCCCGGCACCAGAATACCGGTCTCTCCCGAGCCTTCCCGCCCGAGGGGTGACGCGGGTGTGACGCCCGAGCTTCCATCGCGCCGGCCCACCAACTGCTTGAGTTTCCGGGCGATCGGGGCGCCCGGTGCTAGCACTTGCGGGATGTCGGTCGGATGGGGACTTCCGGCGGCTCGGACCCTCTATCAACAACATACCGGTCGAGGACCGATCTCTACAACTCCGGCCAGCATGGATTGGAGCGCTCCCTTCCCGGTAGGAGCAACCGGGGGAATGTCCCGCGGGATAGGAGCGACCGGCGGGGATGTCCCGTGGGATCAGCGGCACGGGAGCTCGGCCGGCCATTCGCGGCACGGGAGCTCGGCCAACCATTCGCGGCACCGGTCCAGAGTACCCCGCGCGACGGCCGCTCGGAGGCTCACCCCCTCGCACGCAGCGAGCGCACGAAGTGATGCAGGTGGAGGAACTTCTCGTACACCACGACGCCCTTGCGCTTCCTCCCGAGCTCGGCGAGGAGCTCCCGCATCCGCGCCCTCCGCGTCACATACAAGCGAAACGTCTCGGCGAAGTCCTCCAGCGGGTGGGTCGCGGCATAGCCGCTCACGTAATCGGGAGTGTACGTGGCGACCCGCCTGCGCTGGAACGACACCCAGGAGTTGTCCACTCCGCGATACGCCTTGTCGACCCGACCGAAGAGGCGGACGAAGTCACGGTTGCGCGTCCACCGCCAGTTGTT
This sequence comes from Gemmatimonadota bacterium, assembly GCA_046758745.1. Lineage (GTDB taxonomy): Bacteria > Gemmatimonadota > Gemmatimonadetes > Palauibacterales > Palauibacteraceae > JBHIAV01. The sequence continues at coordinate 29,741 of JBHIAV010000032.1, read as the reverse complement.
GAAGAGGAAGCTGTGGCCGAGCTCGTGGACGATGAGGCCGACGAGCAACTTCCACGGGATCTCGTCGCGCTTGCGCGCGCTGACCACATACCGCTGCTCGATCTCGATCGTGTTCGGATAATCCGGATCGACGCCCGAGATCCCGGGCCGCAGAAGCACCCGGTACGGCCACCGCCGGATGCCGGACACCAGAAGCAGCCGGCGCACGCGGGTGAGGGCGCGCTGGATGAGGTCCTGCCCGGTGGCATCCTCGCCACACCACGGACACCAGTCCATCGCGTCGTCCACGCCGGCCCCGCAGTGGGGACAGTTCCCCTCGAAGCGATCGTGGTACTTCCACTCCTGCTCGCCTCCGCACCACGGACAGTACTCCATGGGGAACTGCACGCGTCCGCCGCAGCGCCGCGTGCACGGAGCGTCCAGCCGGAAGCCGCGTGGAGCCCGGAGGGGGACCTCGCTGGACACGTCCTCGTCGTAGATGTCAGAGCCGCACCACGGGCAGTAGCTGAACCGGCCTGAGACGACCCACCGGCAGGCGTCGCACTCGGCGCCGGTGACCTCGCCCACATCCCGCCACCTCAGGGCGCGGCGGCAGTCCGGACAGTAGGACCAGAAGCGCCGGAGCCGCCGTCCGCAGGTGCAGATGAGGCGCGGGTTCAGTGGCCGTCGCGAGCCACGGCGGACCGAGCGTGAAGGGCCCTTCCGTGAGCCACTACGGACCGAGCGTGAAGCGCGCTTCGGCGGGCCCCGATTCCCCGCGCGCGAGGAGGTCCGCCGAGACCGCGATCCCGATCGGGGTACCTTTCGCTTCGTCTTCATGCTCCGGCGCCTGTAGACCTCATCACTCCGAGCCTCCCGACGCTCGAGCCGAATCGCTCACTGCCCGGACGCCTTCGCAGGGCGCGGCTCGTACCGCGCCAGGGCGACCCGGACGAGCCGCTCCACGAACTCGTAGTAGTCCATCCCGTACTTCTCGGCCGCGTTGGCCATCTCGTGACCGAAGCTGATGTACGGATTGCAGTTGGCCTCCATGACCCACACCTCGTCGTCGGGCGCGAGTCGCACGTCCAGGCGTGCGTAGTCCCGCAGGTGGAGAGCCCGGAACGAGATGCGGGCGGTCTCATCCAGCCTCTCCTTGGCCACTTTGGAGAGGGGGCGGGCGAACTGGCTCTTGATCTTGCGCCGCTCCCGGTAGGCGAGGTTCCACTTGGCGTATTTGGTGGCGATCCTCTCCTCCGGCTTGTTGAGCTCCTTGTCGAACACGAGCTCGGTGTGCGGCAGAATCTCGAGATCGTCTTCGTTTCCCAGGATGCCGACGTACAGCTCACGCCCCTCGAGGAACTGCTCGGCGATCGCGGCCTGCCCGAAGCGACCGTGGATGAACTCCACCCGCCCCGCGAGCGCCTCGAGGTCGCGGACGACCGAGGTGGCGGCGATCCCCTCGGAGGAATCCTGTCTGGCCGGCTTCACGATGAGCGGGAACTCGATTGGCGGCGCGTCTAGGACTTCCTCACCGGGCCGGTAGGTGACGAAATCGGGCACGCGCACCCCGTGCTGGGCGAGCACCTCCTTCGACAGCGCCTTGTCCCTCGTGAGCAGCATGGGAAGCGGAGACGCGCCCGTATACCGGTACCCCTCGGCCTCCAGGAGGGCCGGAAAGACGTAGTCGAGGTCGTCGTTCCCGAGGAAGGTCTCGGCGCAGTTGAAGACGAGGTCGGGGACGAACTCTCGTAGGCGCACCACCATGTGGTGGAGGTCGTCGTACACCCCGACCAGGAGTACCTCGTGGCCGTTCTCGATCAGGGCCTCCCCGACCTCGTATTCCTCTTCCGGGATCTGCGCCTCCACCTCCTTCTTGAAGTCCTCGTCCTCCCAGCCCGGGTTGGGCGTGTCGAAGACCACCGCCACCTTCATGTGGACTCCTCCGAAAAGAGTCGGCTCCCCGCGGGCGACCGCGGAGCGGCCGGCCCCCTGCACGGGTCCGGGTCCGGGTCTGCCGGTCGACCACATGTCGGGCCCACGCGGGGGAGCGCTTCGGGCCTTCCCGTTCCACTCCACCGTGCGTGCGATTCTCGTTGTCGGGGGAGGGAGATCGCAAGCGTTGAACGGGGCGCGGTCCTCCCGGGAGGTTCGGCGGCCGCCGTCAGCTGCGGCCCGCCCGCCACATACCGCCGCGCTCGCCGGGAATCCGGCCGAGCTCCTTTGCGCACAAGCGATTTCCCGGCTCCACCACCTCCCCAGCCGCCTCCGGACCGAGGGTCAGTAGCGGAACCCCCACAACGGCCCGCGCGCGGTTGTGGGCGTGGCCCAACACTCCCGCGCCTCGGGGCGGGAGGACTCTCAGCACCGCGGTCCGCCAGCCTGGCCATCCGCGCCGCCCCAATCCCGATCTTCGGAAGCGCGCAACCGCATGCGCGGAAAGTAATTGCCGAAAAGCATCCGCCCGGCGGGATGGCGCGGTCGATGCCGCGGGCCGACCCGGACCCTGCCCGCCCGCTCGGCGGGGCACGGACGTTGACTCCGCGCCGTGCAGACCGCGGGCTCCCGGAAGGTACGGGCGGGACCTTCCCGAATGCGAAGAGCCGCTGGGCTCCAGCGGCGCGATCGCGTCGGACCCGCGCAGGAATAGATCACAACCGCACCTACACGTTCCGGGTCAGCGGGATGGCCCGGGTCGGCACGGGACAGGAGACTACCACGCACCACACGGACCCGGCGGAGGTCGTGGTGACGGTGGGTGACGTGTGGACCGTGCATCTCCTCGGTGCCTCGGCTTCCGGCACGGTGTCGGAGGACGGCGTCACCGACCTTCAGAAGACGGTCAGCCAGTGGAAGGTGATGTTCTACCTGCAGCGGAACGGCGTGGACGTCACCGATTGCACGTCCGCCTGGGCCATGTACGGCGCTGCCGAATACAGCTCGCCGGACGTGGGTACGGCCGAGGCATCGCTGGCCGACGGGAAGATGGTCTGTGAGGTCGACGCGATCAGCGGCCTGGCGGAGTACGAGGCCACTTTCGCGAACCTGGCCAAGGTCGCCGGCCCGAAATCCGGCCAGCCCTCCTGGTGGGGGTCCATGGACTTCGAGGTGAACGAGGCTCCGGCCGACAACGGCCCCTGGAGCTTCGCCAGCAACTGACTCCGAGCGAAAGGGCTCGACAGAGTCAAAAGCAGTCAAAAGCAGGAGCGGGACCCCTCGTCGGGCCCCGCTCCTTTTGTCTCACTCCCCGTCCGGCTCACCCTCCACGAGCTCCACGTCGCCCTCCACGATCTCCACGTCGCCCTCCGCGTGGGCCGGCTCGACGCCCGGCACGAGGCCGGGGTCTTCGGGATCGGCGGCGAGCGCCGTGACGCTCCACCCCTCGACCTCCTCCGCGAAGGCGCGGGCGAGCGCGGACAGGTCCACGGACTCCTCCGAGTCGAATCCCCTCGCCTCGACCCGCGCCAGGCTGACGGACGCCCTCTCGTGCGAGCCGTCGGCGCGCAGGGCCGCCCGATAGGCATCCGCGGCGCCGGCGAGGTGGCCGGTCCGCTCGAGCGCGACCCCCAGGTTGTTCCAGAAGACGCCGATCTCCCCGCGAAGCTCGCTCGCGCGGGCGAGCGGCCCGAGGGCCTCCTCGAAGCGCCTCTGGCGAATGAGGAGGAGCCCGAGGTTGTTCATCGCCCACGCATCCATCTCATCGAGCAGGATCGCCCGCCGATAGGCCTCTGTCGCTCCGTCCACCTGGCCGAGATCGGAGCGCACGTTCCCCGCCACCCGCCACGCTTCGGCCGACCCCGGGTCGAGCTCCAGGGCCTCGGCAATGTGAGGGACCGCCTCCTCCGGACGCCCCTCCTCGAGCAGGACGCGGCTCAGGTTCACCAGGCTCTTCAGGTGACCCGGATCCCCCTCCAACGCCTTCTCGAACGCGGCGATCGCGTGATCGTTCAGCCCGGCCTTCCAGGCGGAGAGACCGAGCATGTAATGGCCCCACGGGTTCGCCGGCTTCCGCTCCGTGTAGGCGGTGAAGAGCTGGACCGCCTCGTCGTATCGGCGGTCGCGGAAGGCCGATTCGGCCTCTTCGTAGGTCACCCGTCGCGGGATCTCGCGTTTCGGCTCGATCGACTCGGCGGCGGGTGGCTCCGCGACGGCAGCCGCCTGGGAGACGACCGGAGCGGCCTCCGGGACGGACGTCCTGGCTGCCGCTACGCTGGCCGCTCCGCCGCCGGTGTGCTCGTCGCCGCCGTCCCTCGAGTCACCGCAGCCGACCAGCGAGGCCGCCAGGAGCAGGAGGCCGAGAAGCGGGCGGTCGCGCCGGCGAAGGAGAAGCGAGCGCTCGCGCCGGGCGATGACAAGCAAGCGGTCGCGCCGGGCAGTGAGAAGCGGGCGCTCGCGCCGGGCGATGACATGCGGGCGGTCGCGCCGGACGATGACATGCGGGCGGTCGCGCCGGGCAGTGAGTTCGAGTCGGGGGGTTCGTCCTGCGGTCATGGTTTCCTCCCTCGGTTGCGGGCCCTTCTCAGAGCCCCGGTTTCGCCACCGTGTCGGGGCTCCCGAGTGGCAAGGGGGCGGCCGGGCCGCGGGAGGGGGCTGACAGATTCGCTAACGTGCTGTGTGTAAGGAGGTTAGACTGTCCATGGCCGACGCGGGTGACGCCACGCCGGGGCCCCTTGTGTCCGAGCGGACACGGGCGGCGGCGGCGGAATGTGTCCAGCAGGACACGGCCGGCGCGCGCTCATGCGCCGGCGCGGTCCTGCCCACGCACCCGGGCGCCGGTGCGGTCAGGTGGCCCACGCACCCGGGCACCGGTGCACTCGGGTTCGACGCACTCGAATTCGACGCGCTCAGCTACGGCCGACTCCCAGCCGCCGCATGATCTTCAGGAGGCTCGCGTGGTCGGCGAGGCCGAGCTCCTCCGCCGTGCGTGTGATTTGCCATTCGTTGCGCTGAAGCGCGGCGAGCACGATCCGGCGCTCCGCCTCCGCCCTCAGCTCCCTGAACGTCCGGACCGGCGTCCCTTCAGCCGGAGCGTCGCGGCCCGCCGCAGCGACCGCGCCACGGATCTCGGGCGGCACCTGTTCCGCCCGGATCTCCTCCCCGTCCACCGCGATCACCAGACGCTCGATGATGTTCCGGAGCTCGCGCACGTTGTTCTTGCGCCATTCGTACGCCATCAGGAGCTCGAGCGCCGCGGCGTGCAGCCTCTTCGTGCGCACGCCGAATCGGGCGCCGGTGCTCTCGAGCAGGTGCTGCGCGAGCTCCGGGATGTCGGAGAGCCTCTCCCGGAGAGTCGGGACTCGGAGCACATGGACGCTCAGACGGTAGTAGAGGTCCCCGCGGAAGCGGCCTTCCTCCACGTCGGCCTCGAGATCCCGGTGCGTCGCCGCCACCACGCGAGCTCCCACCTCGATCGTCCGCTCTCCGCCGACCCGGGTCAGTTCGTTCTGCTCGAGCACGCGGAGCAGCTTCGCCTGCGCGGCGGTCGGCAGCTCGCCGATCTCGTCCAGGAAGAGCGTGCCCTCGCCCGCCCGCTCGAAGGCGCCGCGGCGCAGCCGATCGGCTCCGGTGAACGCGCCCCGCTCGTGCCCGAACAGCTCGCTCTCCACCAGGCTCTCCGGCAGCCCCGCGCTGTTCACGGCGATGAACGGGGCCTCGGCCCGGTCGCTCAGCCGGTGGAGCTCGCGCGCCACCAGCTCCTTGCCCGTGCCGGACTCGCCGACGATGAGGACAGGGCTGGGGATCGGCGCGAGGCGCCCGATGGCCTCCCGGAGCGCCCGCATCGGAGCGCTCGAGCCGAGCAGGGGGCTCTCTTCGGCGATCCTCTCCCGGAGGGCGCGCACCTCCGATGCGAGGCGCCCGCGCTCGAGGGCGTTGCGCACCTCTTGCACCACCCGGTGCATCGACTCCGCCTTGTCGATGAAGCCGAACGCCCCGAGCCGAATCGCCCGCGCGCACCGGTCGAAGTCGCCCGTGCCCGTATACACGATCACCGGGACGTCGGCGCCCCGTCGCTGCAGCGCACGGAGCACCTCGAAGCCGTCGACCCGAGGCATCTCGAGATCGAGGATGACGCAGTCGATCGCCTCGTCGGCCAGGATGTCGAGCGCCTCCCGACCGCCGGTCGCCACCCGTGTCTTGAAGCCGCCGAGCCGCCTGAGGTCGTACGCGTACTGCTCGGCCATGGCGGGCACATCATCGACGACGAGGACGAGGGTCACGAATCGCTCTCTACTGGCTCGCCGTGCGCGGGGTTCGTTCCGGGGGCGCGCCCGGGTCGGTTCCCGCGCCGTTCCGGGGGCGCGCCGGGATTGGTTCCCGCGCCGCGCTGGGGTTCGTTCCGGCGGCGTACCGGGGTTCGTTCCCGCGGCACGCCGGGCCTGGTTCCGGCCGCCTCGACCGCCTCCGCCGCTTCCAGCTCTACGACGAACCGGCTCCCCGCACCCGGCTCGCTCTCGGCCCGAAGCGAGCCGCCGAGGTCCGCCACGAGCCGCCGCACCACCGAGAGCCCCAGCCCGGTCCCGCCCGGCTTCGTGGTGTAGAAGTCCTGGAAGATCCGCTCCAGCTCCTCCGCCGTGAGACCCGGGCCGGTGTCGGCGATCGCGATTCGGACGCGCCGGTGCTCCGTCGGGCCCGCCCCGGCTCCTCCCTCCGTGACGAGCTCGGTGGAGACGGTCACCGTCCCGCCACTCCCCTCCAGGCTCTCGATGGCGTTGCCGACGAGGTTCTCGAGGATGCGGCGAAGCGCCACGGGGTCGGCTCGGACCGCAGGAAGCCCGTCGGCCAGGAGCCGCCGCAGGCGCACGTCGCCCCCGCGCTCTGACGCCGCCGAATCGGCATCGACCGGTGGCGGCTCCGAAGCGAAGCCGCTCCGCCCGGGCGCCCTTCTCCGGCCCCGCGCCCCGGCCACCACCTTCCGCACGACGGCGTTCACATCGCATGGACGCAGCTCGAGAGCGGGCGAGAGCCGGGCGTAGTTCGCCGACAGACTCTCCAGGTACGAGATGCTCGAGTCGAGGCTCCCGCGGCGTTCCTCCAGGACGGTCGCCACCCGCGACGGGTCGCGGCGCGCCACCTCGGTGAGGTGGCGGATCACGTTCCGGATGGGGGCGAGGCCGGTCTTGATGTCGTGGTTCACCTGCCGGGCGATCTCCCCCAGGGTAGCCCGCCGTTCGGCGTCGCGGAGCCGCGAGGCGCCCGCTCTCAGCCGCTCCGTCATCGCGGCGAGAAGACGCGAGAGCGCCCCGATCTCGTCCCGGCGCGTGGTGTAGAAGGCGACGTCGAGCCGCTCGAGATCCACCCGGGCCGTCTTCCTCGCGAGTTCGGTGAGCGGTCGGCTGATTCGGGCGGAGACCCATCCGGCCAGGAGCAGGGCGGCGAGGCCCGTGATCCCGACGGCGGCGAGAAACCACAGGTCGACGCTTCTCCGCAGCACGTCGAGGGGGGCGAGGGGAGAGGTGACCACCAGGCGGGCGGCGGCAGCCGCGCCACCGGCCCGCGCTCCACCGGCGCCGGGCACCACGGGGGCCTGCGCTCTCCCGCCGGTCCGCGTGGCCACGAACGGCATGGCAAGCTCCCGGACGACGGCCCTTCCCGCGCGCCCCTTCGCTCCGCCGCCCGCCAGAAGGTCCCGGCCCGTCCTACTCCGCGCCCCACCCGCCGGCCCGCCGTCGTCCCGACCGTCCACTGTTCCGCCCACGGTCAGGACCCCACCGGGGTACACCAGCCTCACGCGCAGCTCGTCATCGCCGGAGAGCCGCTCGAGAAACCGATCCTCGACGGACACCCCGCCCACGATGTGGAGCCTCCTCCCGGCGAGCCGCAGCGAGTCCACCCGAACCAGGGCGAGTATGGGGCCGTCGGGGGTGCGCGCCTCGACGAGCGCCGCGCCTCCCGGGACCGCGGCGATCCCCTCCGGCAGACCGGGTTCCAGCCGATCGAACTCGTTTCGAAAATGACCGGAGCTCAGGATGCGCCCGGAATCGTCCTGAATCTGGAGCATGGAGAGGCCGGCGAGACGCATCGCGTTCCCCGCGTAGTCGAGCAGATACGGACGCTCGGAGGTGGCGCCCTGCACGACGGCCAGCCGGAAGCGATTGTCGTCGGCGATGGCACGGCGCAGCGCACGAAGACGCCTCGCGATCGCCTCGCTCTCGCGTCCGAGGTTCCCCTGGATCGCGGCTACGCGCGATTCGACGCGCCGCTCGTAGGCGCCGGTAAGCCGTCCCCCCATCTCGCGCCGGACACCGATCGCGAACGCGACCAGCGGGGCGAGGGCGAGAACCACGAAGGCGAGGAGAAGGCGGACGCGGAAGCTCACGGGCGTTCTCGGCGATCACGGGAACCGGAGCGTCCTCGGCCTCCTGTGCGGGTGAGGCGGCGGCTCACCTGTCCCTCACCGATCCAGCGCCACGCCCGCCCGTCCCGCTCCGAAGAGGAGGAGGTTGCCCTCCCCATCGAGGCTCAGTCCGACGAGATCCCGCCGCACGATCGCGCGGCGGCGGGTGTCGACCAGAGGGAGTGGCCGAAAGGCCGGCCGGGCCAGGAAGTCCGCGAGGCCGCCGCACGGGAGCTTCGTCGAGCGGGGCACAGGGAACACGAACGCCGCCTCCGATCCCGCTCGGAGCGCGGTGAGGAGATGGCGGGCGGGCAGTGACGCGGCGCCGGGCGGCAGCGAGAGAACCCAGGCGGGAACCCCGGCGGGACGCTCGGAGCCCGGGCCGCTCGCGCTTCTTGCTAGCGCGATGAGCCTCTCCGCCAGGTCGCCGGCGACCGGGTCCCCGCGCGGGTAGACGACCCGAGGCGATCCCGGTCCCCTTCCCCCACCGAGGGCACGGCAACCGTCCCCGTCGCTCCACCAGAGGGGAGCCTCCGCCGCTCGTGCCTCCGCCCGCACCGCGTCCCTGGCGAGCGCCTCACGGAATGCCGCGGCGGCGCTCCCGGGCGCCGTCGGGCCGGTCTCCGGAGCCGGGCCAGCGTCCGTCGGCCAAGCCCCTCCGCCGAGCAGGAGCACGTACGTGCGGTCCCAGGGAAGCGGCACCGCGGAGTACGCGGAGAGGGTGACGGCGTACCCGATCGTGGCGGGGGCCTCCGTGACCAGCAGGTCGATCCCGGCGTCCAGGAGCTCGCGCGCGTCGGCCGGCGAGTCGGTCCGGAACCGGAGGATGGGCCGCTCATCTCCGGGGACCCTCAGGACCGGGTACGCGGTCAGCACGCGGCCCGACGACCCGACCCGGGCCGGCACCTCCCCCCAATCCGGCCCGTGTAGCCGGTAGCTCCCCGTCCCGAGCGGCCACGCGCCCGCCTCCGCAGGCCGGTGAACCGCCAGAGCGGGGTCGGCGAGCCAGGGCGGCAGTTCGGACTCCGGACGACCGAACGAGATGCGCAGGACCCGATCTCCGATCGCGCTCGCCGACTCCGCCACCGCGGCCCGAAGCCTCAGCCGATAGTCGACCTGCAACACCTCCACGGCCCACTCCCCTCCCCCCACGTCTCCGCTCGACCGGGACTCCGACATCCCGTCCGGGCGCCCGTCGCTGCCCCGGACGGGCGCCGCCCGCCAGCTCTCCAGAACGTCCGCGGCCCGCACCGGAGTCCCGTCCCAGAACCTCGCACCGCCCCGGAGCACGAAGGTCCACGCGCGACCCCCGTCCTCCGGCGACCAGCTCTCCGCCAGGCCCGCGCGCACACGGCCGGCGCAGTCGACGCGGACCAGCGTCTCGTACAGGTGCCGAAACACCAGGCTCTCGCCGGCGTTTCGCGGGACCGGGGCGTGGCCGGGGTGGACGCTTCCGCGAACGGCGACATCGACGGCCGTGCCCGTCGGCGAGCCCGGGACGAGCGCGCAGCCGGTCTCCGCTCCGGAGATCATCCCCGAACCGCCGGAGGCGGAAGCGCACGCTCCGACGAGGAAAGCGAGCCCCGGGCCGCAGAGCAACGCGAGCCATGGGCCGGCAAGGCCGGCCGTCCCGATGGATCGGCCAATCGGCATGGGGCTGGGTCCCGCGAATGATCGTTTCGGGCCGCGTCCGGCCCGCCTCGCTGAAGGTACCCGAGGAAGCGAGGAAAGAACCAGCCTCGTCCCCTGCCGGAGCTGCCGTGTCGCCCGTGAGTCGGGAGCGGCCGTGTCGCCCCTGGTCGGGAGCGGCCGTGTCGCCCCTGGCCGGGAGCTGCCGTGTCGCCCGGACGGCTCTGGCTTGCCGGCGCGGCAAGGGCGGTGGAGATTGGGGAGACCGCCGGAACCGAAGCTGGAGCCTTGCGAAGCCTGCTCGCCGTCGTCCTGCCCCTCGCGATCTGGGCGTGCTCCGACACGTTCTTCGCTATCCACGTGGGCCGATTCACGGACGCTCCCACCATCATCATCATCCACGGGCGGACCCTGACGCTGAAGACGAACCTCATCCGTGACGCTCTGCCGGCGCCCCGGGCGGGCGGCGGACGACTCCTCGTGCGCGTCACGGTCAAGGCGACCGACGGCCGGCCGCTTTCGGACGGCGTGGGGGCCGATTCCGTGTGGGTGGTGAGCGGCGAGGAGATATGGGCTGCACGACTCGAGAGCGAGTCTGCCGGGTCGAACGAGATCCGAGGTGTGGCGCGCGGCGGGCCGGCCTGGGAACCGGGGACGGAAGTGGACGTCGTGGTCCGGGTCCTCGGCGACTCACGGCCCCGGCTTCTCCGCGCGACAGATCAGCGAATCAGGCTCTCGGTCGCGGACCGTCCGGCCTCAGAAGAATCCGATCTTCGTGATCCGACCGCGGGGCCCGACCATCCAGCCGGCCCGCGGTGACGCCACGCCCACCGCCCAGTAGCCGGCGGTGTCGAGCGCGGCCCACGTCCGCCCCTCGTCCCGCGAGTAGTCGGCCCCCGTCGGACCCACGGCCACGATCGTGGGGGTCTGCGCGCCCGGGACGTACGAGCTCCCGTAGATCGCCCCGGTCATGCGGGGACGGCCGGCGAGCCGCCAGCTTTTCCCGCCGTCCCGGGTGACGGCCACATTCTCCGTACGACCGTCCGGATCTCGCAGATCCCCGCCGAGCACGATGCCGTTTCGCCGGTCGCGAAAGGCCACCGTGGTGATGCCGGCCGTGCTCCCGCCCACCATCGGCGTGACGGCGGCCGTCCAGCTACGACCCATGTCGTTTGTCCGGAGCACGCGGGCCGTGTCGGCGGCGCCCGTGCCGATCCAGGCGCGGCCGCCCGGCAGCACAGCCACGCAGGTCCCACTCGCTGCGAACCCACCCTCGCCTGGCAAGGCGGGCGGGAGGCTCTCCGGCGCCACGCGCCGCCACCTCGCCCCGTCGGATGTGAGGAGAATCCTGAGCTCGCCGTTCACCGCATCGCCGTACGCCAGCCCGTTTCGCCCATCCCAGAAGGCGAAGCAGTCGTAGAACCCGTCCGGCTCCTCGTTCATGAACTGCAGCTCCCAGCCGAGCCCGCCGTCGGTCGTCTTGTAGATGCGCGAGAGCTCCCCGGGGCCCGCGCTGAGCAGGTAAGCGGTCTCGGCGTCCACGGCGTGGACATCCCGAAACTCGAGGGTGTCCGCGCCCGGGACGACGCCCACCGTCCATGTCTCGCCGCCGTTCAGGCTGCGGGCGTAGGTTCCGCCGTGTCCGCTCACCCATACGACCCGCGCGTCCACCACGCTCACCGCCTGGAGGAGCACGGAGGTCCCGATCTCCTGCCGCGCCAGGATGGGAACCGAAGGACGGGGCCCCTCCGGGTGCGGCCCCCCGGACCCGCAACCGGAGAACGCCGCGATCGTGCCGGCCAGGGCAGGGATCGGAAGGGATCGACACCTCCTCGACATCGGGAGAGGCCGCGTCCCGGCCGCGACGGAGGCGCGCGGTCGCTTCACCGGATCGGGGCGCGAGAGGCGAGTGCGGCGCGACGGAGCCGGCGGCCGGTCATGCGCGCGCGCGGGGAGGGGCGACGTCTCCGCTACGGCAGATCGGCGATGATCCTCCGGTACTCGTCCTCCGTGAAGGCGCGCATGGACTCGGTTCGGACGAATCCTCTGGACGCGGCGGCCAGAGCCGCTTTCGCCAGGCTCTCGTCGTCCGGACCCTCGGTGACGATGACGAGGTCGTACTGACCCATGACGAGGTAGATCGCCTTGATCTCCGCCCCCATGGACTCGAACAGCTTCTTGGCGCCCTCGTATCGAGCCGCGCTGTCCTTGACCTGCTCGATCCCCTTCTGGGTCCAGCGAAGCAGCGTGATGTACGTGGGCATCGCGACCTCCTGGAAAGGGTTGGGTTGAACGAAGTGGAGGGACAATATACGGCTGCGAGGACGGACGAGCAGGCTGGAGCGCAACGCAGGGGACCGACGATGAACAGGATCGAAGTCAGGACGGGGAAGCGAGAGGAGTTGGTCGACATCACGGCGCCGGTGCGGCGGGCGGTCGCGGAGTCCGGCGTCCGCGAAGGGCTGTGCGTGCTCTGGTCGATGCACACCACGGCCGGCCTCACGGTGAACGAGAGCGCCGATCCCGCCGTCGCGCGCGACATCGAGGGCTGGTTGGACCACCACGCGCCGCGGGACGCCTCCTACCGTCACCTCGAGGGGAACGCCGACTCGCACATCAAGACGAGCCTGATGGGACCCGGCCTCACCCTCATCGTGTCGGAGGGTAGGGTCCAGCTCGGAAGGTGGCAGGGGGTTTTTCTGTGCGAGTTCGACGGGCCGCGGACGCGAACGGTCCTCGCTCGGGTGACGCCGACCGGGTGATACGGCGGTCCAGCCGAGCGTGGGTGGCGACGCCGTCGCGGGCGGACTGACCCCCGATCGCAAATCGGTTATCTTCGAACGAGAAAGGGCCCGCCGGGATGGGGCAGCGACCGTGCCCGATCGGTCCGCGGCGGGTGTAGCTTGGATGTAGCGGGCCGCCGATGCACCTTATGAGAGGCCGCGCGGCCCTTGCGCAAGGAGGACCGCGATGATTGCGGAGCGATTGAAGGCGCTATTGGATGAGGAGTCGGTGGACTACGAGGTAATCGAGCACACGCCGGCCTACACCGCGATGGAGGAGGCCGCGGCCGCCCATGTGCCCGGCCGAAACTGGGCCAAGACCGTCGTGGTTCGCGTGAACGATGAGCCGGCACTCGCCGTGCTCCCCGCGACGCGGCGGCTCGATCTCGAGGCGTTCCGCCGGGCGGTAGGGTCGGAGCGGGTCGAGCTGGCCGACGAGTCCGAGTTTCGCTCCCTGTATCCGGATTGCGAACCGGGGGCGATGCCCCCCTTCGGCAACCTGTACGGCCAGAGGACCTTCGTGGACGAGAGCCTGCGGGAGGACGAGTACATCGCATTCCACGCCGGCGATCACCGAACGGCGGTGGAGATCCCTTACTCCGCGTTCGAGCGGCTCGTGAACCCCGTGCCCGAGAAGTTCTCGCGGCCGGTGGACTCGTAGGCCGCGCGACTCGGATCGGAACAGGGCCGGCCCGGCAACCGGCCCGAGGGCAGCCTACCGCGCCCCGAGCTCTTTCGGCACCTCCGAGAGGGGTCCCACGCGCGGGCCGTCGCGTAGTCGAGAGAGCCGCCTCACTCCCGGGCCGCCCGGCCACGCCCGGCTAGGCGGCGTCGAACGGCCTCCAGGTCGTCGGAGCTGTTGATGTTCCGGCGCCAGCCTCGATAGCGGACGGCCAGGAACTCCTTTCCCTCCCTGATCATGGCGGCGACCGCCTCCTCGAGCTCGGCCTCGCCGGTCTGCCCCGAGCCGGTGCGCCGCAAGAAGGCGAAGGCGGCCTCGGGAAACATCATCATGCCGCACACACGCAGCTCCGCCCGGCCGTCGAAGGGCGCCTTGAAGATCTCGACCACCCGGTCGGCACGGGTGCGGACGAGGCCGACCTCGCCGGCGACGTGCGGCTCGATCGGCTCGACGAGGACGCCTCCCTCGATGCCGGATCGCCTCCATTCCTCCACGTAGGGAGCCAGCGGCTCCTCGTAGTAGACGTCCCCCATGACGACGAGGAAGGGCCCCCGCACGAGTTCGCCCGCGCGGCCGACGGCGTCCGCCACGCCGGCAGGCCGCGTCTGGAGGGCGTAGTGGAGGCGCGCTCCACACGCCCGCTTCCCGAAGGTCTCCCGGACCGCCTGGCCCGACCGCCCGATCACCAGACAGACGTCCGTCACCGCCGGCGAGAGCTGCTCGAGAAGCCGGATCAGGACGGGGCGGCCGCCGATGTCGAGGAGGGCCTTCGGCCGACCGCCGGTGCGGGAGGCGAGACGAGTCGCCTGGCCCGCCACGGGAATCACGCACCACACCGGCGTCGCCTCACGCCGTGCGCATCACGCCGCTCCACGCGGGCGCCGGACCTGCTCTCCTCCTCACGCCGGACGCATGACATAGCACCACGCCTCTCCCTGCAGCACCGTCTCCCCGGTCTGGCGCACCACCCGCATTCCCAGCTGGACGACGGGCTTCGTGTCGTGTGCGCTGAGCACCTCCGCCTCGCCCGTGATCGTGTCGCCGATGTAGACAGGAGCCGTAAACCGCCAGTTCTGACTCAGGAAGACGGTCCCCGGACCCGGCATGTCCATGGCGACGAGGGCGTGCAGGAGTCCCGTCGTCAGGCCGCCCTGCACGACGAGTCCCTCGAACCGCGTGCGGGACGCGAACTCCTCGTCGAAGTGCAAGGGGTTGTAGTCTCCCGTCAGCTCGGCATAGGTCCGTACGTGTTCCTCGGTCAGGGTGAGAGTGCGGCTGGCTTTTCGCCCGATCTCGAGCTCCATGGTCTGTTCTCCCGTGTCGTGGCTCGACCCCACCGGGTGTCGGGTCCAGAATAACACGAAGTACTATGAGCCACGCAGGGTGACGCGCCCGCAAGAGCGAGGGACGGTTCGGTGGCTTCTCTCGAGGACCTCTCCAGACTGCTTCGCGGCATCGACGGGGCCGGCTACGGGGCCTACAAGCGTGCGAAGGGAGCATGGAGGGGACCGGACTTCACCCTGATGATCGACCATGTGCAGGGAGATCCGTTCGCCACGCCGAGTAAGCTCCGGCTCCATCTCCCGCCGGAGAGCCACGGGATCCCGGACGACACATGGAGAACGCCCGCCCGGCGAACCGGCTTGTGCGACTGCCTCCTGCGAGCCTTCAAGGCCGCGTGCGAAAGGCTTCCGCGCATCCCCGGCTCGGGCAAGTCCGGCCTCGTGCTCGTCTCCGTGGACAGCCCGATCGTGGTGGTGCGGGCGGGCTGTGTCATCGATGAGGGCGGGCTGGAGCTCCGGTTTCGCGTCGGCCTGCCGGCCCGGGGACGGCGATGTCTCGGGCGTGCCGCGGCCACGTTGCTGTGCGAGCGGCTCCCCCACGCTATCGACGCGGTGCGGTGGAGGAACGTGGATGGCGAGCGTGCATGGGAATGGGTCCGCACGACCGAGGACCACGCGACGCTGCAGGCGGTCCTCGCCGAGCGCAGCCTCGTGGCATTCGTCCGTGACGGCAGCATCCTGCCTCGGAAGAGCGGAATCAGCTCGGCGCCGCTGCACGGTGCGGTCCCGTTCGAGAGCCCGCCCGAGCTCCGCGTCTGTCTGCCCACCCCGAATCACGGGGAGGTCACGGGGATGGGGCTCCCGGAGGGGGTCACGGTCATCACCGGCGGAGGATTTCACGGGAAGACGACCCTGCTCCAGGCCCTCCAGGAGGGGGTTTTCCCACACGTCCCCGGCGATGGCCGGGAATGGACGGTCACGCTGGCGGACGCCGTGAAGGTGCGGAGCGAGGATGGACGCGCCGTGACCGGGGTGGATCTGCGGCCGTTCATCCACGGTCTGCCGCTCGGCCAGGACACCGTCCGCTTCACCACGCCGGATGCTTCGGGGAGCACCAGCCTGGCCGCCGACATACTCGAGGCGCTGGAGACCGGCACCTCACTCCTCCTCATGGACGAAGACACGTGCGCGACGAACCTCATGGTGCGGGACGCGCGGATGCAGGATCTGGTGAAGAAGGAGACGATCACGCCGCTCATCGACCGGGTCCGCGACCTGCTGGGGCTCGGGGTGAGCACCGTCCTGGTCACGGGCGGCGGCGGCGACTACCTGGACGTCGCCGACCGGGTGATCGTCATGGAGGACTACCGTCCCCGGGACGTCACCGAGGAGGCGAAGCGGGTGGCGCGGAGTCATCCGACGGGCCGGCGCATCGGCGTCGGCGAGCATCCGCTGCGGACGAGCGATCGCGCCCCCCTCCCGGAGTCCTTCGACCCGCGCCGGGCATCGGGCAAGGTGAAGATCGCGACCCGCGGAACGGACGCGATCCAGTTCGGGACGGAGGACGTCGACCTGGGCAGCGTCGAGCAGCTGGCCGACTACGGTCAGGCGCGCGCGGTGGCCGCGATGCTGTGGGAGCTCCAGCGGCTGTGCGACGGCCGAACCTCGCTCCGGAGGCTCGTGCACGACGTGGTGGACCGGGCGCGCCGTGAGGGGCTGTACGCGATCGAGCCGAGCCCCGAGCTTGCCCTGCCGCGGCCTCAGGAGGTGGCCAAAGCGGTGAGCCGCATGCGCTCCCTCCGTCTGGCCTGAGCCTCGTGCTCGGAGGGGTGGCGGCGCGCGAGGTCCCTGTCCCGTTCGACGTCGTCGAGCGGGGCCGGGATCCCGTTCCCGCTTCGTCCCGCAGGTCCGGCTGTTGAGGGCAGGCAACAGGTCCGGCGGGCTCCCTTCTCCGGGGCCGGGCCGGACGCTCCGGCCAGGCCGACATGCCTCGGGGTTCGCGGCGTGAGCGAAGGCCGTATCGCCCGTAAACACGGGGGATTCGGCCACATTGCGGAGGGATTCGACTTGCCGGGCCGGGAGAGCGCAGCCGTCGGGAGTCCTTCCTAGCAGGCTTTTTGCTCCGGCACTTGCCTACAGCACAAGTTTGGAGCTAGCGGGGAGAACTACACATTGGCGGTTGCGCGGCGACTTGCCCAGGAGAGCTCACAGGTGCCCATGCCGGCCGGGCCGGGCCGCCTCTCGCTCATCTCCGCCGCTCTCACGCGGAGCCGCGGGTGCGCCATTCGGGTCCGCGTGGAGCTCGAACTCGCCGGCCGGGGCGGCTGCGCCGAGGCAGAAGGCGTGGGAACCGAGAGTGTCGAGCTCCGGCTGGCCGCCGACGCCACCCTGGCGGCGCTTCGATCGCTCGCCTCCAGAGCGGCGGAGCTCGAACTCGTTGGAATCAAGCGTCTCCAGGCGTTCGACGCGAGCGTGGTGCTGGCGGCGCTACGCGACGAGAGGCGTCCCGGCTCCTCGTTGATCGGGGCGATGCCAGTGGGAGGAAACGTGGTGGAGGGTGCCGCGCTCGCCGTACTCCATGCGGCGAGCGGCGCGATCCGGGACCGCTGGCTCCTAGAGAGGCGAAACGGAGATGCCGCCGGGAGAGCGCCCCGCCAGGCCGCTCCCCCCGCCTGACCCCCGCCCGACTCCCGCCCGGCCACGACTCCAACCTACGGCTGCGGGGACGGCCTCCGGCTCGGCCACTCGATGTCGAGGCGGGGGCGATGGCCGGGGGCCTAGCGATAGTCCGCCATCAGCTCCGAGAGCGCCTCGCCACCCGGACACAGATCCCCGAACGGAAGCTCGGCGAGCGGCGTGTCCACGGTGCCGAGCGTGGCATGGAGGTCCTGCGAGTCCCTCTCGATGAAGAGCAGGCCGGTGACGACTTCCCCTTCGGCCAACCGCTCCTGTAGGTAGGACCACACGGCCTGGCGGTCCGTGGGGTCGTAGCCCTCTTCGACCTTCCGGAAGCTCACCACGCTCCCGTCATGCATCGTCACAGCGGCACACGTCCCGCTCTCGTAGCTCGCGGTGATCTCCTCGGCCGGTGGAACGAAGTCCGCGTGCACCACCTCGTGATAGTGCTCACGCGTGTGTGCGTAGCTCTTTGTGGAGCCGCTGTGGTCGTTGAACGTCACGCACGGCGAGATGACGTCGACGAGCGCGAAGCCGCGGTGCGCCAGGCCGGCCTTGAGGATCGGGACGAGCTGCTCCTTGTCTCCCGAGAAGCTCCGGGCGATGAAGGTCGCCCCGATGCTGAGCGCCAGCATGACCGGGTCGATCGGCAGCTGGGTGTTCGGGACTCCCCGCTTGGACCTCGAGCCGACGTCGGCGGAGGCGGAGAATTGTCCCTTGGTGAGCCCGTACACGCCGTTGTTCTCGATGAGGTACAGCATGTCGAGATTCCGGCGGATGGCGTGGCACATCTGGCCCAGCCCGATGGAGAGGGAGTCGCCGTCGCCCGATACCCCTATGTATACGAGGTCCCTGTTCGCCGCGTTCGCCCCCGTGGCGATGGACGGCATTCGCCCGTGCACCCCGTTGAAGCCGTGTGACTGGCTCATGAAGTAAGTCGGGGTCTTCGAGGAGCAGCCGATTCCGCTTAGCTTGGCCGCCCGGTGTGCGGGGAGGTTCAGCTCGAAGAACGCCTGGACGATCGCCGCCGTGATGGAGTCGTGCCCACACCCTGCACACAGGGTCGACATCGATCCCTCGTAGTCGCGCCGCGTAAGCCCGAGGGCGTTCACCGGGAGTCCCGGATGCCGGACCTTCGGCTTCTCGATCGACGTCATGTGCCGAACCCCTCTATCGGGTGAACGACGGGCCGTCCCCGACGGCCGCCCTCGACACGATCGACGTGGCCCGAGACAGCCTCGACCACCTGCTCGCAGCTCAGCGGCAGGCCGCCGTAGTAGCGCACGGAGAGGAGGTTCTCCATCGGGACGCCGGTCTCCATGCTCAGGAGCCTGCAAAGCTGCCCGTCGCGGTTCTGTTCGACCACGAAGATGTGATCGTGCGAGCCCAGAAACTCCTCTACCCCGGAGGCGAACGGAAAGGCCCGAACCCTCAGGTAGTCGAGCGGGATTCCCTCGGCGTCCAACCGTTCCGCCGCCTCGAGGACCGCGGCGTCGCACCCGCCGATCGAGACGATCCCCATCCGCGCCCCCGGTCGGTTCCGGATCACCGGTTCCGGGAGGGCGGCGGCGGCCGATTCGATCTTGCGCCCGATGCGGTCCATCACCTCCGTGTACTCGTCCGAGTCTTCCGTGTACCCGCCGTACGCGTCGTGCCCCGATCCGCGTGTGAGGTACGCTCCCTTCGGATGCACGCCGGGCAGGGTGCGGGCGCAGATCGCGTCGCCGTCGGCATCGAGATATCGGTAGAACTTCTCGATTCGCTCGAGCTGATCGGCGCTCAGCACCTTGCCGCGGTCCGGCAGGTATGAGTCGTCCCAGCGGAGGCGGGGGCACACCCAATCGTTCATCCCGATGTCGAGGTCCGAGACGACGAACACCGGCGTCTGGAAGCGCTCCGCCAGGTCGAACGCTTCCACCGCCATGTGGAAGCACTCCTCGGGATTCGCGGGGAAGAGCGCGATGTGCTTGGTGTCGCCATGGGAGGCGTACGCCACCGTCATCAGGTCGCCCTGCTGGGTCCGCGTGGGCATCCCGGTGGAGGGTCCAGCCCGTTGGACGTCGAAGATGACGGCCGGGACCTCCGCGTAGTAGGCGAGCCCGATGAACTCCGACATGAGCGAGATCCCCGGCCCGCTGGTCGGCGTGAAGGCACGGGCGCCGCTCCAGCCCGCGCCGATCACGATCCCCACCGCCGCCAGCTCGTCTTCCGCCTGGATGATGCAGTAGCGGTTCTTCCCGGTCTCGGGATCCCTCCGGTACCGGTGGCAGAAGTGGCTGAACGCATCCATCAGCGAGGTGGCCGGGGTTATCGGGTACCACGCCGCGACCGTCGCTCCCGCGTACACGCAGCCCAGCGCCGCCGCCGTGTTGCCGTCGATGAGGATCGAGTCCGCCAGGGCGTCCATCCGCTGGAGGTGGATCGGGAGCGGGCACTCGAAGTGCTCGACGGCGTAGTCGTACCCGAGGCGGAGGGCGAGGAAGTTGGAGTCCATCAGGGCTCGCTTCCTGGCTCCGAACCGCTCCTCCAGCAGCGCTCGCAACACCTCCATGTCGATGTCGAGCAAAGCCGCCAGCGCACCTACGTATCCGATGTTTTTCATCAGGATTCGCTCGCGGGCTCCCTCGAAGTGCTCGACGCACATCTCCGCGAGCGGGACGCCGAGGAAGGTCACGTCCTCCCGCGCCAGCTCCTCGCTCATCGGCCAGCTCGAGTCGTACAGGAGGTAGCCGCCGCGTTCCACCTCGGCGATGTCACTCGCGTAGGTTTCCGGGTTCATCGCTACGAACAGATCGAAGTGGGGGTTGCGCGCGGTGTGCCCGGCCTGGCTGACCCGGATCTCGTACCAGGTCGGAAGACCCTGGATGTTGGAGGGGAAGACGTTCTTTCCGGACACCGGAACGCCCATCCGGAAGATCGCCTTCATCAGGAGACCGTTCGCGCTCGCCGAGCCCGTCCCGTTGACGGTGGCGATCTTGACCCCGAAGTCGTTCGTGCGGTCGGCGATCACGTCTGGAGCTGCGCCTCGAGAACCGGCCGTCCCGCGTACGGGATCAGGAGCTCGAACTGCCGCATGTCCCACGCGGCCGTCGGGCAGCGCTCCGCGCACAGGCCGCAGTGCAGGCAGATGTCCTCATCCTTCACCATCACTCGCGCCGTCTGCGGGAGCCCCTCGGAGACGTAGATGTCCTGCTCCGGGTTCACCGCCGGTGCACGGAGGCGGGCCCGCAACCCGGACTCCTCCCCGTTCCAGGTGATCGTAAGGCAGTCGACCGGGCAGACGTCGAGGCAGGCGTCGCATTCGATGCAGAGGGCTGCCGTGAAGTGGGTCTGGATGTCGCAGTTCAGGCAGCGCTCGACCTCGCTCGCCGTCTGCTCCGGGTCGAATCCGAGCTCCACCTCGAGGGCGAGCTCCTTGAAGCGCTGTCGCAGGTCCATGTGGACCATCTTGGCGCGCTCGGCCGGGTTGTACTCGTTGCTGTACGTCCAGGCGTTCAGCCCCATCTTCCGGCTGACGAGGTTCATCCCGTGGGGAGGTCGCTCGTCGATCGGGATCCCCTGGCAGTAGTTGTGGATGGAGATCGCGGCCTGGTGGCCGTGCTCCACCGCCCAGATGATGTTCTCCGGTCCCCACGCGGCGTCCCCGCCGAAGAACACTCCCTCCCGCGTGCACTGCATGGTGGTCCGGTCGACGATCGGCATGTCCCACTCGTTGAACTCGATGCCGATGTCCCGCTCGATCCACGGAAATGCCGTCTCCTGGCCGATGGCGAGGAGCACGTCGTCGCACGCAATGCGGACCGTGTCGTGGACCTTCTTCTTCAGACGGCCGCCGGGACCCTCGTGCCATGATACGATCTCGAACTCCATCCCCGTCAGCTTCCCGTTCTCGACAAGGAACCGCTTCGGAGAGTGGTTCTCCACGATCTCGATGAGCTCCTCTTCGGCGTCCTCCAGCTCCCAGGCCGAAGCCTTGAAATAGGGGCGGGACTTGCGCGCCATGACCTTGATGTCCTTCCCGCCGAGACGCTTCGATGTTCGACAGCAGTCCATGGCCGTGTTGCCCACACCGATCACCAGCACCCGTTCGCCGATGGAGTCGACGTGGCCGAAGTGCACCGCCTCCAGCCATTCGATGCCGATGTGGATGTTCGCATCCCCTTCCTGCCGGCCAGGGAGGCTCAGCTCCTTGCCCTTGGGCGCACCGCTTCCCACGAAGACGGCATCGTACCCCTCCGCCAGCAGGGATCTCATGCTCGTGATCGGGGTGTTGTACCGGACCTCGACGCCCATGCGGAGGATCATGTCGATCTCCTCGTCGAGGACGGTGCCGGGCAGGCGGAAGGCCGGGATGTTCGTCCGCATCAGGCCCCCCGGCCGATCCAGCTTCTCGAAGATCACCGTCTCGTAGCCGAGCGGCATCAGGTCGTTGGCCACGGTGAGGGAGGCGGGTCCCGCCCCGACAAGCGCGATCTTCTTGCCGTTCTTCCTCTCGGATGCCCTCGGTAGTCTCTCCTCTACGTCGCCGCGAAGGTCGGCAGCCACCCGCTTGAGCCGGCAGATCGCTACCGGCTTGCCGTCGATCCGGGTCCTCCGGCAGGCGGGCTCGCACGGGCGGTCACACGTCCTTCCCAGGATCCCGGGGAATACGTTGGAGTCCCGGTTGAGCATGTAGGCGTCCGTGTACCGGCCTTGGGCGATGAGACGGATGTACTCGGGGACGTTCGTGTGGGCGGGGCATGCCCACTGGCAGTCCACCACCTTGTGGTAGTAGGCCGGGTTCGTGACGTGCGTGGGTATCACCTGACTGTTTCCGATTCGGCTCGGTGCGCCGCCCTGCGCAGGCCCGCCGTCGTGGGACCTGCGGGGCCCCTCGTCATCTTACCGCTCCTGCAAATTGCTTGCTAGCCGATCTCCAACCCGCTGACGCAGCCGGGTCACCCTCGCCTTCGCGCCAGTGTGAGACCGTCGCCGATCGGCACGAGGCTGAGGCTCACGCGGGCGTCGGCGTGCAGCTTCCGGTTGAGCGCTCGAAGCGCGGCCGTCTCCGCATCGTCCACCCCGGGGTCGGCCACCTTCCCATCCCACAGCACGTTGTCTATCGCGATCAACCCGCCCGGCCTCAGAAGGAGGAGAGCACGCTCGTAGTACGCATCGTAGTTGACCTTGTCCGCGTCGATGAAAACGAAGTCGAAGCTCTCCTCTTCTCCCTCGGCAAGAAGGGCGTCGAGCGTGGCGAGGGCCGGCCCGAGGCGAAGCTCGATCTTGTGGGCCACGCCGGCCTCCTCCCAGTAGCGCCGGGCGATGTTCGTCCACTTCTCGCTCACGTCGCAGGTGATGAGGCGGCCGTCGGGGGGGAGGGTGAGCGCTACCGCGAGAGAGCTGTAGCCGGTGAAGGTGCCCACGTCGAGCGCTCGGCTGGCACCGAGCAGCTCCACGAGCAGGGCCATGAACTGGCCCTGCTCCGGCCCGACCTGCATGCGGGCCTCCTCGAGCGCTGCCGTCTCCTCCCGCAGCCGGACCAGCACGTCCGGCTCCCGAACGGAGACGCTTTGCAGGTAGTCGTACAGCTCGTCGGTCAAGTTGAGCGTGCGGGTGGCCAAACCGACCCGTGCCTCCATTCCGCCTGATACGCTGTGGATCGCCGTCCTCGGCCGGGCCCGGTGACGGCCGCCAGCCGCTTCGGGCCATCGCGCCCTCCGACCGGGCGGCGCTCGTGCGCCGCTGCCCCCCCTGTCGCGGGCGCGGGGAAGCTAACCCCCGGCCGAAACCCGGTCCACGCACCTCGGGTACGGTCCGCCGGCCGGAGCCGCGCATCGGATCTTCACTCCTCGGCCGCGAGGAACCGTTCGCAGCGAGCCCGCGGGGAGTCGCCGTCACCGTCCGGGAAGCGGGGACAGGCCCCGAGGACGAACGCCCGAATCCGCCCGATCTCCTCGTCGTGCTCGCCGTCCTCGTTCCACCCGCGGTAGCTCTCCGCCAGCCTCTCGAGCCCTTCCCGGTTGCGATTGGCGAAGGCGTCCTCCGACGACAGGAGCTCGCCGAGGATTCGCCTCGACTCCGCCTCGATCCGTCCGGTCTCGGAGGACGCGAGCTCCATGAGGTCGCTCAGGTAGTATCTGCCAGACTCGAAACGGGTGGCCGGTCCGGTGGCCGCCTCATACGCCCGGCGCCGCCACTCGATCGCGTCCTCGGCTCGCCCCGCGCGCCTCGCGTGCGCCGCCAGAAGCCACATGTAGTAGTGGGGCGCCACCATCTCCTCGAGGGTGGAGGCGAGCAGCGCTTCGGCCTCGGCCGCGAGGCCGGCCCGGCGCGAGAGCGCGTTGATGCGGTTCCACACGGAGTGGCGCTGCGCGCGGTCGGTGACGGCCTCGACCGCCGACTCGATCCGGTCGCGTATCTCCTCGACCAGGCTGTCCGGGAGCGCAGCCACGCCTTCCTCGCCCACCCCCGCCGCGTGTCGCAGACGGTACAGCTCGAGAACCGGGAATAGCGCATCGAGCCGATCCTCCGTCGGAAGCGACGGATCGTCCGCGGCGGCTCGCATCGCCCCCGTCCAGCGATCGATGAGCGAGTCGCGGCCGGGAGAGGGCTCGGGATAGAGCAACCTCACGTAGCGCGAGCTCGAGTCGGACCGGGCGTGAAGGTTGGCGGCCACCAGCCTGGGATCGCCGAGGACGGCCGCGAGCGCGGCGCGCAGGGCGCCGGCCTCCTCGGCGAGGGCCGGTCGGCCGTCTTCGACGGCATCGGGGACCGGTTCGAGAGCGGAGGGGCGCCCTCCTTCCTCCTCCTCCCTCTCTTCCGTCTCGGCTCCCGCCAGCCGGCTCAGGTACGCAACCAGGAAGCGCGACCTCTCGACCGGGAGGTCGGCGGGCGTCTTCCCGTGCAGCGCGCGGAAGATCTCCAACCACTCCTCGTCAGAGAGCTCGAGCTTCCGGTCCTCCTCCCAGGCGTAGAAGGCGAGGGCGTGCAGGTCCCGGGGGGCGATCTCGGCGGGCTCGGCTTCGAGGACATCGCCGAGGAGCCCGGCGATCGGTCGCATGCGCGCCAGCGACTCGTCCAGGACCCTGACGAACTCCGCGATCGGAAGATTCGGGATCCGGGTGATCTCCTCGCCTTCCGGGCTGAACAGGAGGACGGTCGGGTAGCCGCGCACGCCGAGCTCCTCGCCGAGGCGCTGGGCTCCTTCCATGTCTCCGTCGAGGTATACGCTCACGAAGCGCCGGCTTCGCTCGATGAACTCTCGGCGCCGGAACACGGTGCGCTCGAGGTACTGGCACGGCGGACACCACGCGGCGCCCCAGTAGAGGAAGAGCGGCTTCCGCTCGCGTGCGGCCAGCGCGAAGGCGGAAGGCACGTCACCCCTGTGCCAGGCGATCTCATCGCGGGCACTCGTCTCCCCTTCTCCACAGCCAGCCGGGGTGAGCGCCCCCGCGGCCGCCAGAGCGAGAGCCCCTGCGGCGGCCAGGGCCGAGCTACCGGCGCCAGGGGGAGAATCTCCGCGCCACGGTTGCGCCGAGAACGATCGCCCCCGCCACGTTCCTTGCACTCGCACGCGGTGGCGGCGCTTTCGCCGATCTCGCGCGACGTCGGGTGCCTCGGCATCTTCCGTCGCGACACGAGGAGCGACCGCACGACGGCGCAGCACCCGGGTGGTCCACGGAAGAGCCATCCCGTCACGCCATGCCGGAGAACTCAATGTCCCACCATATCGAGCTCGAAGTGAAAGGCTCCACCGACTTCGCCGGCCGGTTCACCGGCAAGGGCCGGCTTACTCTCCACATCAGCGACGCCACCAAGGCTCTGGTGGGGCTCGACTACCGGCGGCCGGACCGGCTCGTCCTGAACCTCCATTCCACGGCCGGGCTCAAGCTGAGCGCCGATGACACGCTGACGCTCTCCGGAGGCCTCACGCACGACCTGCTGAACCAGCGGCTCGGCGGGAAGGTTAGCGCGCGGCTGAAGATCGCGAACAGCCTCGGCGCCTCCATCGAGCAGGAGTTCGGGCAGTCGGGTCCCAGGACCTCCCTCTCCGTCAAGCTCCGGCTGTGAATGCCTTCCCGTCCTCGAGGCGGGCCGCGATCATGCGTGCGAGAAGGCTCTCGGCCCCGATCGCGGCGGCGGCGGCTCACTTCAGGGCCGCGATCATGCGGGTCAGAAGGATCTCGGCCCCGATCACCGCGGCCGAGAGGGAGGCGATCAGCACCGCGGCGGCCGCACCGTCCTTTATGAGCCTCACCTCCTCCTCGAACCCGCTCGGGACCCTCGATCCCAGACGCTCGATGGCGCTGTTGATGAGCTCAAAGGCCAGCACGCTACCTATGGCTACGGCCACGAAAAGCCATTCCAACGGTGTGATACGGAACAGCGCGCCCTCCAGGAGCACGAAGCTGGCCACCGCGACGTGGATGGTCGGATTTCGCTCGAGTGTGATCGCGCCGAGCCCCCGTACCGCGTTGGCGAAGCTGGCGAGCAGGCCGCGGATCTCCAGCACCATGATGTCCTCCCCTCTGTCCCAGTAGTGAGTGGCGATCGCCAGGAACGAGGCGAAGGTGGAGCTGACGGCCAGCCACCAGAGCACGTCATCGACGAACACATAGCCGAACAGCTTCATGCCGGTGATGCGATCGGCCCCGTACGCCCAGGCACCGATCTCCAGCGCGATCGGCCAGATGAGGCTGCCGTACAGCGTCAGAAGGGCGGTCGGAAGCCAAACGGATCGGAAGTTCCCGGTGAGGATCCGCCGGAACTCCCGGCGCAGCCACATGAGCAGGAGCGGCGGGACGCAGAGGAGAAGCGTGTAGCCGACGTAGCTCAGAGACCCGAACACTTCGGCCTTACCGCATCCTTGCCCGATGATCTTTCTGGACGCTACGTCTGCCGACGACCAGCGAGACGACTCCGATGAGAAGCGTCCCGAGGATGTAGAAGCCGAGGAACTCCTCGATGGGAAGGCCGTCGATCCACACGCCCAGGGTGGGAGCGCTGTCGTACCGCCACACGCCGGTCCGGACAGCGATCCAGTCCCACAGGGCTCCCCCCGTGAAGACGAACAGGAAGCACCAGATGAGCGGCCGTTGATACCGACGGAGCAGGCCTCTGCCCAGCCAGCCGATCAGGGCCGCCGGCAGCGCGAAACAGACCGCGAGGAAGATGAGATAGACCGGCATGCGGCCGTTCAAGATGCCCGAAGGATCCGCGAGAGGCAACGAAGCGCCGCCTATCCCCGTCTGCCGGCTACCGGTCGGCCTCAACGGCGAAGCAGAGGGTGCGTATGTTGCAGCGTGTCAGAAATCGACCCGGGAGGATCGATGTTCTCGAACCTGCTCGAAGAGGCGTTGGAGGCCTGGACTGACGCCCGCGAAGGTGTGATCGCCGAGGTGGAGAACCTTCCGGCCGAGCGATTCGATTTCCGGCCGACGCCGGACGTACGAGACGTGGCCGAGCTGGTACGGCACATTCTAGAGGTTTCGCTGATGATGGCGGGCGAGCTCACCCGGGAGGAGACGAACCTGCGGAGGCTCCCGTGGCCCGAGCTACTGGCGCTCCATGCCGGAGGTGTCGCCGATCTCACCGCCAAGCCGGAGCTGCTGGACGCCCTCCGCACGACGCTGGACGAAGGTCGCGCGCGCTTCCGCACCGCAGGAGAGCTGCACATGCTTCAGCTCATCGAGCGCTTCGACGGGCTCCGTGGGACGAGGCTCGCGTGGCTCCACCACGGAATCGCCCAGGAGATGTACCACCGCGGTCAGCTCGCGCTGTACGCCCGGCTCATGGGGATCGAGCCCGCGCTCACCAAGCGGATTCGCGGCGTCGGCTGAGCCGACGCGGGACCCCACGTCGGCTCAGGCGCACTGCACTCCGGCCATCCGCGCGCTCAGCCAACCGACGGCCAAGCTGAGCTGGTCATCGATCTCACGAACGAACTCCTGATAACCGTGGAGCGCGAAACGGAGCTCGAGGAGCTCATCGATCCAGCTTCTTATCTCGGCGGGCGAGTCGCAGGGACCGGCCCGTCCTTCAATCGTCATCGTATTCACCGCACCTCCTCCACACTCGGTGAGCCGAGGCTGCGGCAGCCCGACGCCGCCACGCGACGCCTCCCCCACCGCTGAAGCGCGGTCGAGACTTCGGCTCACACTCTCATCTAAGAAACGATCGGGGAAGTTCGGGGGTTTCCCGTCCGGCGCCGCCGAGCCACGAGCCCGCGCTCCGTTTGCTCGCGGCCGTCGATCCCGTCCTCCCGCAGGCCCTTCGAGCGGCGGACCCCCCGGTGCCTCGAGACCTAGCTACTCGTCGACCCGGCCTTCGAGGATCCCCTCCCGGATCCTCACCGCCTTCGGAGACGCGTTCGCGTCCTCGCGGACCGACCGGGTGACATTCACGGCGAAGCGGAGGAGCGCCCGCAGTGTGAGCGTCTCGGCTCCCCGGCGGACCTCGATCTCCAGCGGCGAGCCTTCGGGCTCCTCCGCGTACCTCGAACGGAACGCGGCGCCGAACGAAGCGTCATCCACCTCGACGTCGCCCACGCGAAGGAGGTGGTCGTCGGGCTGCACTCCCGCCGCGGCCGCCGCGCTCGACGGAGCGACGCTCACCACCCGGATCCCGGCGCTGTCCTGGGTTGTCGACACGCCGATGCGAGGGAACTTCGTCGTGTCCGTCGTCAGCACGAGGCCGGCGAGCGGGAGCACCTCGGCCCACGGGTACGGCTCCCTCCCATCGACATACCGCGCGTAGAAACCGTCGAACGACCGATCGCCCGCTGCGCGGCTCACGGCCTGCCACCAGCCCTCGGACGTGAACCCCTCACCGTTCTTGTACGCCTCGCGGTACATCTGCCGCATCACTCCGTCCAGCGACGAGCGGTTGTCGGAGGCGTCCCGGATCAGGATGTCCAGCAGCAGCCCGGCGAGGGAGCCTTTCGGGTAGTAGAGAGTCGCCGTCCCGTCCGTGGGCTCGATCCAGGTCGAGAGCGAGGCGTCCTCCAGCGCGACCGGGGGCGCGGCGGCCACGGTGGCGATCTTCCCGGCGGTGATCTGATAGAACACGCTCTTCGAGAGAATCCCGCTCCTCACCAGAGCCAGGTCGGCGTAGTAGTCGGTGATCCCCTCGCTGATCCACAGCAGCTCCGTCGGCTGCGCACGGTCGTACCGGTACGGCACGAGCTCCGCCGGCCGGAGTCGCTTCACGTTCCACGCGTGGAAGATCTCGTGCGCCATCACGAGGGGAAGGACCGGGTTGCCGATGAGGCCGGTGGCGTAGATCCCGAGGTGCGAGCTCCGGTGCTCGAGAGCGCTGGCACCCGGGTAGTTCGCGCCGAACACCATCAGGACGGTGTAGTCGTCCCACGGCGTCTCGTCGAAGACGGCCGCCATGGGCGGGAGCATGCGACGGATCTCGTCCCACATCCGCTCGCGCGACTCTCCGGCCACGGTTCCCGGGGGGTAGGTGGCCAGACGGTACCAACGCCCCTCGACCTCCGCGCTGTCCAGGTCGAAGCGCCCGACGAAGGTCGGCATGTCCACCAGCTCGTGATAGCTGTCCGCCGTGTACTCGCCGGGCGTTCCTGCCGGAGTCAGCCCCGTCGCCACGCGCCAATCCGGCTCGGTGTGGATCGCGACCCGGGCCGCGAACTCCAGCGCTTGATTCTCCGGGTACAGAAAGATGTTCGTCCCGTTGAAGAAGGCGAAGTCCGGGGCCGACCACGCCATCCCGGTGTCCAGAGTGTCAGCGGCGTAGTCGAAGCTCACGGTGACGGTGCCAGCTCCGGTCGGATGCACGCGCCAGCTGTCGAAATCGACCTTGTCCCACCGGATCGGCTGCCCGGCGGCGCGCGCCGCGAAGTTCCGGATGTAGCGCGCGAAGTTGTCCAGCTCGTAGGAGCCCGGAGTCCACGCCGGGAGAGAGAGCACGACGGGCCCTTCCCGGTCCACGCGGAAGGACATGCCGACGCGGAGGATCCCTGCCTCGGCCGTGCTCGCGTCGAACGTCACCTCGTAGCGGATCTCCGATACAGAGGCCGACGATGCGGGGGTAGCGGTCGTATCCGCATGAGAGACTGCCGGGTACGCAGCGCAGATCGCCAGGAGCAACCCGCCGTGGCTCCACCGAGTCTTCACCATACCTCACCTCCCCGCTGCTCGGGCGATTCAGACCTCATAGGGCACATTTCGCCCCCTCTACCTGCGGCGGGCCACGAAGATCCTGCGAAGCCCATCGGCAGCAACATGTGATTGTACACCGTGTATCCCCGGCAGCCGTGGCGTCGGGTCGAAGCGAAGAAGGGGGACCGACGAAGCCGAGCTCCCCGTTGGATCGTCGCCATCTCGAACGAGGCTTCCATGTTCAAGCGCCGCTACGCACGCGGCCTCTAG
>JBHIAV010000031.1:0-36397 GCA_046758745.1 Gemmatimonadota bacterium | reverse complement strand
CGGCGCCCGGCGACACGACCGGCGCCCAGGACGCGGCGCCCACCGACACGACGGATCCGCAGGCCCCCCGCCCGCCATGAGCCCGCCTGATCCCGACGGACTGGATCCGCGCCGTGTGGACGCGCGGCGCGCCCTCCCCGCGGTGGATTGGCTCCTGGGCACGCCCGAGGCCGCGGAGTGGAGCCAGAGATGGGGGCGGGAACCGGTGAAGGCGGCGCTTCGCGGAGCCCTCGACGAGGCTCGGGCCGGCGTCGCCACCGGGTCCGAGGCCCCCCGAGCGAACGCGCTTCTCCGGCGCGCGCACGACCTCTTGCGGCTCGCCACGCGGCCGTCGCTCCGACGTGTCCTCAACGGAACCGGGGTCGTCCTGCACACGAATCTCGGTCGAGCTCCCCTTGCCGCGCAGGCCCTGGAGGCGGTGCTTCGGGCGGCCCCGGGGTACTCGAATCTGGAGTATGAACTACAGGCCGGCCGGCGAGGCAGCCGGTACGAGCACTGCACGGCGCTGCTCCGCGAGCTGACCGGCTCCGAGGCGGCCCTCGTGGTGAACAACAACGCGGCGGCCGTGGCCCTCACCGTCAACGAGCTGGCGCGTGGCCGTGAGGTGCTCATCTCCCGCGGGGAACTCATCGAGATTGGAGGTGCCTTCCGCATCCCGGACGTCGTCGAGCGGGCCGGGGCCACCCTCGTCGAGGTGGGAACCACCAACCGGACGCGGCTCGAGGACTACCGGCGCGCCATCGGAGCGGCCACGGCCGCGATCCTAAAGGTGCATCCGTCCAACTACACGATCTCCGGCTACGTCGCGTCCGCTTCGCTCGAGGAGCTCGCGTCGCTCGGCCGGGAGCGCGGACTGCCCCTCGTGCACGACCTCGGCTCCGGCCTCCTGCTGCCCGCACTCCTTCCCGGCTTCCCCCACGAGCCGTCGCCGTCCGAGTCGGTGGCGGCCGGGGCGAACGTCGTCTGCTGGAGCGCAGACAAGCTCCTCGGCGGCCCGCAAGCCGGGATCATTCACGGCACTCGCGACATGATCGGCCGGCTCCGACGCAATCCTCTCCTGCGCGCGTTTCGGGTGGACAAGATGACCATCGCCGCCCTGGAGGCGACGCTCCTTCTGTACCGCGATCCCGAGATGGCAGTGCGCAGTGTGCCGGCCCTCGCGATGCTCCGCGAACCGGTGGAGTCCGTCGAGCGGAGGGCCAGGGAGGCGCTCGACGTGATCGCGGAAGCGGCCGCCCGGCGGGTGACCGTGCGCCGCATGAAGTCGGTGGTCGGAGGAGGGGCCTACCCCGGCTTCGAGATCGAGTCGGCAGGATGGGGCGTGCGAGGGAGGGCCGAGCGGCTCGACGCGTGCTGCCGAAGCGCGGAGCCGCCGCTCGTCGGGCGGGTCGAGGAGGGGGAGCTCCGCATCGATTTCCGCACGATCCTCCCCGGCGAGGAGAGAGAGGCGGCGCGCGCCGTTGGCGAAGCCCTCCAAGGAGAGCGGGACGGCGCGTGAGCTATTCCGCCGCGTTCCTCGACCGGGACGGAACGATCATCCGGGATAGCGGCTATCCGGCCGATCCGCTCTCCGTGGAGCTCCTCCCCGGCGCCGCGGCGGCGATCGCCCGGCTCAACGCCGAGAGAATCCCGGTCATCGTGGTGACGAACCAGTCGGGGATCGGACGCGGCCTGTACGGCATCGATGACTTCCGCACTGTGCAGCGCGAGGTCGAGAGGCGTCTGGCCGAGGAAGGGGCACGGGTGGACGCCGTCTACCTGTGCGCGCACGACCCCGAGGGGGAAGTATGCGACTGCCGGAAGCCGGGGCTGGGGCTCTTCCGCCGGGCGGCTGCCCGGCGCGGGATACGCCTCGCGGACGCTCTGTTCATCGGGGATCGCGTTAAGGACGTGCTTCCCGCCGTCGAGCTCGGCGCCACGGCCTTCCTTCTGCGCTCCGGTCGGGCTGGCCCGGAACCCCCGCCGGGTTGCATCCCGGCCGCTGACCTGGGGGAGGCGGTCGCGCGGGCCCTGGGAGGAGGCGCGGGGGGCAGCGCGTGAGCGACGCGACGGATCAGCCGCGGGCAGCCGGAGAAGGGCTTCGGGTGGTCGTCCTCGTCTCCGGCTCCGGCACGAATCTACAGGCCCTACTCGATCGCCTGAACTTCGTGCCGGGCGCACCGGCCCGGGTGGTGCGGGTGCTGGCCAGCCGGCCGGGGATCGGCGCGCTGGAGCGGGCCGAGCGGGCCGGCGTGCCGACCGCCGTCCTGCCACGCGCTGCCTTCGGGGAAAGGGAAGGGCCGGGCTCAAGCCTGTGCAGGGCGCTTCTCGGGGAGCTCGAGCTGGCCCGGGCGGGCCTCGTGGTGTTGGCCGGGTTCCTCCTGCGCGTTCCCGGCCCGGTGGTGCGGGCATATCGGGGGCGAATCATCAACATACATCCCGCCCTCCTTCCCGGCTTCGGCGGCCCGGGGATGTACGGTCGTCGGGTCCACGCGGCCGTCCTGGACGCAGGAGCGCGTGTCACCGGCGTCACCGTGCACTTCGTCGATGAGGAGTACGACCGCGGGCCGATCATCGCACAGTGGCCGGTCCCGGTGTGGGAGGATGACGATGAGGAAAGCCTCGCGGCGCGGGTGCTGGAGGTGGAACACCGTCTCCTTCCGGAGGTGGTGGTGGCGTTTGCGCGCGGAGAGGTCCGTCTCGGGGATGGCGGCTGTCGGTGGGAGCGGCCGTGGTTCGCCGGATCGCGGTTCGCGTTTGAGGGAGTCGGAGAAGGACACCCTTCCCCGTGCGGCTCCGCCACATCGGAAGGGTGAGTGAAATGCGGACGGCACTGCTCAGCGTGAGCGACAAGACGGGGATCGTGGAGCTGGCGCGCGCCCTGGACGAGCGCGGGTGGCGTATCCTCTCGACCGGGGGAACGGCGCGCGAGCTCCGCTCCGCCGGGCTCGCCGTGGTCGACGTTGCCGAATACACGGGCTTTCCCGAGATCCTCGGCGGTCGGGTGAAGACGCTCCATCCCGCCGTGCACGGCGGGCTGCTGGCGCGGCGGGCGCACGGATCGGACGAGCGGGAGCTCACCCGTCTCGGCTTCGGCACCATCGACCTGGTCGCGGTGAACCTCTACCCGTTCCGCGCGACGGTCGCTCGACCCTCCGCGACCCTGGCCGAGGCTCTCGAGCAGATCGACATCGGCGGCCCGACCATGCTGCGCGCGGCCGCGAAGAACCACACGCACGTCTGGGCCGTGTGCGATCCGGCCGACTACGAGCCTGTCACCGCGGCGCTCGATTCGAGCGAGGACCAGACGGAACTCAGGCGTCGGCTCGCCGCGAAGGTGTTCCGGCACACGGCTGCCTACGACGCGGCCGTCGCCGCCTACCTGCGGCCGGACGAGCCGGCCGAAGACGCGGCTTTTCCGGAGGAGATCCTCGTGCCGCTCGCGCGCGCGCAGACGCTCCGCTACGGCGAGAACCCGGATCAGCGGGCGGCGTTCTATCGGGCCTCGGGCGCCGCGTGGGGTCTGCCGTCGCTCCGCCAGCTCCACGGAAAGGAGCTGTCCTTCAACAATCTCCTCGACCTGGACGGCGCGCTGAGCGCCATCGCGCCATTCCTGGATGCCGATCGAGCCGCGTGCGCCATCCTCAAGCACACCACGCCGTGCGGCATCGCGTGGGGACGCTCGGCGATCGAGGCGTTCCGACGGGCGCTCGCGTGCGA
Source organism: Gemmatimonadota bacterium (assembly GCA_046758745.1). Classification (GTDB taxonomy): domain Bacteria; phylum Gemmatimonadota; class Gemmatimonadetes; order Palauibacterales; family Palauibacteraceae; genus JBHIAV01. Next base: position 32,698 of record JBHIAV010000031.1, on the reverse strand, counting down.
TCCCGTCTCCGCCTTCGGGTCGACCGTCGTGTTCAGCGAGCCGGTGACCGAGACGGCCGCGGAGGCGCTGTCGGAGCTCTTCGTCGAGTGCCTGCTTGCGCCCGGCTATGCAGCCGAGGCGCTCCGCATCCTGTCGGAGAAGAAGAACCTCCGCATCCTGGGCCCGAGACCCAGCGAGCACCTGGAGACACGCACGGGTCATATCGCGGGCGGGCTGGAGGCGCGTGGGGTGAGGGGAGGGATCCTTCTCCAGACTCCTCCCGCGCCGGCGCGCCCCGCGGACTTCCGGGCGGGCGCCCGGGTGGGCGGGGCGTGTGCTCCTGTGGACGAAGAGTGGGAGGAACTGGCGTTCGCATGGGCGGCGGTCCAGTCCGTGAAATCCAACGCAATCGTGCTCGCCCGCGACGGAGCGACGATCGGGATCGGGGCCGGCCAGATGAGCCGAATCGACGCCGTACGGCTGGCTGTGCAGAAGGCTCGGGATGCGGGGCACGGGGTCCCGGGCGCGGTGCTCGCCTCGGACGCCTTCTTTCCGTTTCGCGATGGGGTGGACGAGGCGGCTGCCGCCGGGGTGAGGGCCATCGTGCAGCCCGGCGGCTCGGTCCGCGACGAGGAGGTGGTCGGCGCGGCGGACGGGCACGGGATCGCCATGGTGCTCACCGGACGGCGCACCTTCCGGCACTGATGGACGACGTCGCGGGTCGGCGGGAGAGCCTCGAGCCGCCGGGCCCGCCAGCGTTCTCGGGACGTTCCACTCGCGCTTGACGCATCCGGCGATCCAGCCTAGTGTGGCGCGTCCTCGAGCCCGGCGAGACAAGCCAAAGCCGCACTTGACGATCTCGACCCCCCAGCCATCCGATAGAGCCCGTCCGTCGCGGTGGCGCCTCGCGGCGGTGCTGTGCATTGCCTGCGTCCCGCTGACGGGGTGCGGCGCGGAGTACGTCCAGTCCTCGCTCTCTCCCAGCTCGGACCTTGCGGCCGGGATCGACCGCCTCTTCCAGGTGATCTTGTGGATCGCCTTCGGGGTGTTCGTCATCGTGGAAGGTGCCCTCCTCGTCGCGGTGGTTCGGTTTCGGGAGCGTCCCGGTCGCGCCCCACCGGTCCCCACGCATGGGCATACTCTTCTCGAGATTTCATGGACGCTGGCGCCGGCGGTCGTTCTCATCCTCATCGCCATCCCCACTATCCGCACGATATGGGAGGTGGATCGGCCGCCGACCGGGGAGGCGATGGCCATCGAGGTCGTCGGGCATCAGTGGTGGTGGGAGTTTCGCTATCCGGAGCTCGGGATCACCACGGCCAACGAGCTGCACGTGCCAGTCGGCCGAACGGTCGACCTGCACCTAAGCTCGGCGGACGTCATCCACAGCTTCTGGTTTCCGCGCGTGGGGGGGAAACGGGACCTTCTTCCCGGCCACGAGACGCGCCTCTGGTTCACGGTGGACTCGGCGGGCACGTATACCGGACAGTGCGCGGAGTTCTGCGGCATCGCGCACGCGTTGATGGGCATGCGGCTCGTGGCGGAGGAGCCGGCCGAGTTCGCTTCCTGGGTGGAGCGCATGCGCGAGCCCGCCACCGAACCGGCCGACAGTCTCGAGCTGGCGGGCCGTGATCTCTTCCTGCGGAGCGCCTGCATCGGCTGCCACACGGTGGCGGGCACGGTGGCCCGGGGGAGGCAGGGTCCCGATCTGACCCACTTCGGGAGTCGGGAGAGGATGGCGGCCGGGATGCGCGAGAACACGCCGAGGAACCTGGCCGTGTGGCTGCGGGATCCGCCGGCCGTCAAGCCGGGCGCCCTGATGCCTTCGCTCGGCCTGAGCGAGGATCAGATCGGGAGCCTCGTGGCCTACCTCGGGAGCCTCCGCTAGCCATGGCCACCGGCGAAGCGGTCGTGGAGCGTGGGGCGCCGATGGGAGAAGCGGTGCACGCGGGTGCGTATGCGGGCGTGCTGTGGAGCTGGATCACCACGGTCGACCACAAGCGGATCGGGGTGCTGTACGGGGTGTCGGCGCTCTTCTTCTTCCTGGTCGGCGGGCTTGAGGCCCTGCTCATCCGCATCCAACTCGGAGCCCCGGAGAGCGAGCTCATCGACGCAGACCTGTACAATCAGCTGTTCACCATGCACGGCACGACCATGGTCTTTCTCGCCATCATGCCCCTCAGTGCCGCCTTCTTCAACTTCATCGTTCCTCTGCAGCTCGGAGCGCGGGACGTGGCCTTCCCGCGGCTCAACGCCTTCAGCTTCTGGACGTTCCTTGCCGGCGGGCTCTTCCTGAACGCCAGCTTCCTGTTCGGAGGCGCGCCCGATGCCGGGTGGTTCGGCTACGCCAACCTGACCTCGAGCCAGTACTCGCCTGGGATGCGGGTCGATTTCTGGGCGCTCGGTCTGCTGATCCTCGGCGTGGCGTCGATCGTGGCAGCCCTCAACTTCATCGTCACGATCCTCAACCTGCGAGCTCCGGGGCTCAAGCTGATGCGGATGCCCCTGTTCAGCTGGATGACGCTGGTCACCTCGTTCCTCATCGTGCTGGCGTTCCCGGCGATCACGGTGGGACTCGTGCTGCTGATGTTCGACCGCTTCTTCGGGACGCTCTTCTTCGACCCGGCAGCGGGGGGCGATGTCCTGCTGTGGCAACACCTATTCTGGATCTTCGGCCACCCGGAGGTCTACATTCTCCTCCTGCCGTCCCTCGGGATCGTGTCGGAGGTCATCCCCACGTTCTCGCGCAAGCCGCTCTTCGGCTATCCGTTCGTCGTCTACTCCGGGGTGCTGATCGCCTTCCTCGGCTTCGGCGTGTGGGCCCACCATATGTTCTCCGTGGGACTCGGTCCGGTCGCCAACACCGTCTTCTCCGCCGCCACCATGCTCATTGCGATCCCCACGGGGGTGAAGATCTTCAACTGGATCGCGACGCTGTGGGGCGGGACGATCCGATTTCGAACGCCCCTCTATTTCGCGGTCGGCTTCATCGCGATGTTCATCATGGGCGGGCTGAGCGGCGTGATGCACTCTTCGCCGCCCGCCGATCTGCAGCAGACGGACAGCTATTTCGTGGTGGCGCACATACACTACGTGCTGTTCGGCGGCGTCATCTTCGGGCTGTTCAGCGGGGTCTATTACTGGTTCCCCAAGGTGACGGGGCGGACGCTGAGCGAGGGGATCGGCAAGCTCCACTTCTGGTTCATGCTGATCGCCTTCAACATCACCTTCTTTCCCCAACACCTCCTCGGCCTGCACGGGATGCCGCGACGTACCTTCACGTATCAAGGCGGTCTCGGTTTTGAACGTCTGAACCTTCTCTCGACTGTGGGATCGCTCCTCCTCGGCGCATCGATTCTGATCTTTCTGTACAACGTCGTTCGGAGCCTTCGGAAGGGAACGGCGGCCGGATCGGACCCGTGGGGAGGGAGCACGCTGGAGTGGTCGACAGCCTCGCCGCCGCCCCACTACAACTTCCGCGTGGTCCCCGAGGTCCGCGGCCGCGATCCGCTGTGGGCGGGCGAAGGACCGGGCTACGAGATCCCGCCGGCGGAGCCGGGGGAACCGCGCATGCCCGGGGCCCTCCCGTTACCCGATCGTGGTGGCCGTGGGGATTCTGCTGGGGGCGGTCGGGGCGCTGACCATGTTGCCGGTGGTGCTCGCCGGCCTGGCGGTCATCCTATACGGCGTGTTCGGCTGGTCCTTCGAGCCCAGCGAACATTGAGGAAGGGGCATGTCCACGGTCGGGACGATCCGCACATGGGCCGTTCGGGTGCCAGCGTGATGGAGATGGCGACGGCCACGGGCCTGCCGAGCCGCAAGATGGCGATGTGGGCGTTCATCGGGTCGGAGTGCATGCTTTTCGGCTCGCTCATCATCACGTATCTGGTATACCGCGGCCGTAGCGTCGTCGGGCCGTACCCCGAGGAGCTGCTGAACATCCCCTTCATCAGCGTGACCACGTTCGTGTTGCTCATGAGCAGCCTCATGATGGTGTTGGCCCTCGCCGCGGTGCAGCGGGACGACATGAAACGGGGCAGGGTATGGCTCTTCATGACCGCGCTGTTCGGGATGGTCTTCCTGGGCGGGCAGGTGTTCGAGTTCTCCCACTTCGTTCGGGAAGGACTTGGCCTGAGCACGAACCTGTTCGGAGGGAGCTTCTTTCTCCTCACCGGAACACACGGGGCTCACGTCACGGTGGGGGTGATCTGGCTGCTCACCCTGGGGGGGATGGCGCTGCGGGGCCGCCTTACGAGCGCCAACAGCCTCACGGTGGAGATCGCGGGCCTGTACTGGCACTTCGTGGACGTGGTGTGGATCGTGCTTTTCACACTCATCTACCTCCTCTCCTGAGGGCGAAGCATCGATGACGGAGAGCCGCATGGAAGAGAGGGCGCGGGCACACGAAGGAGCGCACCCGAGCACCAAGGTTTACGTGGGAGTGGCGGCGGTCCTGGCCGTGATCACCGCCATGGAGGTGATGGTGTTCTACGTGGAGGCGCTCCGGCCGGTCATCGTGCCCGTCCTCCTCGTGCTCTCGGGCACCAAGTTCTCACTGGTGGCTATGTTCTTTATGCACCTGAAGTTTGACGGCCGGGCCTTCACCAGTCTCTTCGTCGGTCCCCTCATCGTGGCCATCATGCTGATCCTCGCCATGCTCGCCCTGTTCGGGGTGTTCACCGGAGCCGGCGGGGGCTCCTGAGAAGCTTGGTCGTGTTGAGCGGGGAGGAGACCCGACCGTGACGCGGCGCGGTCCGCCGACCCGGATGGCTGCGCGGACCGTCGCGTGCGTTCCCATCCTCCTGCTGGCGCTGGTTTTCGTAGTTCTCGTCGTGTGGACGTGGCGCCGGTCGGGGGATCCGGTCATAGACTTTGGACGGGAACTGTACACACCCTGGCAGCTTGCCTCGGGTCGCGTGCTGTACCGGGACGTGGCGTCGTTGTTCGGTCCCCTCTCGCAGTACCTCAATTCGCTCTGGTTCCGTATCTTTGGCACATCCGTCACTACCCTCCTCTTCGCGAACCTCGCGCTAATAGCGGTCATCACATGGCTGCTGTTGGAGGTGGTGGGGGCGATGGCGGGCCGCTTCACGGCTGTGCTGGCCTGCCTCGTCTTCCTGGCTGTCTTCGCGTTCGGGCATCTCACGTTCGTCGGCAACTACAATTACCTTACCCCCTATTCCCATGAGGCGGTGCACGGCATCGCTCTCGCCGTTCTGGTAGTGTGGGCCCTCCACCGCTACGGCAGAAACGGTCGGCTGCGATGGGCCGCGTTGGCGGGCGCGGCGCTCGGGGCGACGTTCCTGACGAAACCCGAGATCTTCGCAGCGGCCCTGGCCGGGGCGGCTACCTGGTGGCTGTTTCCCGCCTGCGGCGGGGCCGGAGAGGGAGTCAGGGACCGGCGGAGTGCCGCCGTCTTCGCCGGGTGCATGCTGCTGCCCCCCGTGACCGCCTTCCTCGCGCTCATAGGGCCTCTCTCCCCTGCGGGAGCCGCGCGGGCGGTGAGTGGAGGCTGGGTCCACCTCGCCGACCGCGACGTATGGTCATCGGTCTTCTACGCGGGCGTGTCGGGCCTGGATCGCCCGGCGCACAACGCCCGAGAGATGCTGCGCATCGCGCTGGGACTCGGAGCGGCCGCAGCCGTGGCGATCGGCTTTGACCGGATCGGAGGACGGCCGACAGGTGGGCGTCGGGGCGCCGTCCTGGGTGTAGGCCTGGTTGTGCTCCTTCTGCTTCTGCTCAACCTGAGGCTGATTCCTTGGCTGGACCTGGCCCGCCCGCTGCCGCTCGTCGCTGCGGGCGCGGCTGTCCTGTCGATCGGCAGCTGCCTGTGGCGGCGCGGAGCGGTGGGTGTGGAGCGCGCCACCGGCGAAGGGCCAGAAGCCGGAGCGCGGTCGTTGTTCGCCTCGTGGTCCGTGCTCTCCCTGGTCTTGTTGGGCAGGATCGTCCTATACAGCCGGCTGCACCACTACGGATTCTACCTCGCGATGCCCGCCACCCTGCTGACCATCGTCATCCTGGTTGACAGGATGCCTGCGTTCCTCAGCCGCCGATGGGAAGGCGGAGGTCTGTTTCGCTCAGTATCGGTTGTTTGCGTCGGAGCCTTGGCGGGCGTCTGTGTAGGAATCTCTCACCAGAACTACGCCGCGAAGGAGTCGGCGGTGGGCCGGGGGAGCGACAGGCTGTACGTAGGCTCTCACGAGGCACCGCGTCTGGGTGCGTTGTTGCAGCGCGTGCTCGAGCGGGTCGACCAGGAGCTGGGCCCAGGCGCTCCGATCGCCGTGCTTCCCGAGGGGGCCGGGCTCAACTACTGGCTCCGCCGGCCCCTCCCGACGCCGTATGTCAGCACGATGCCGCCGGAGCTCGCGGCATACGGCGCGTCGGCGATCCTGACGAGCCTGGGCCTGAATCCGCCGGAGCTCATCCTCTTGGTCAACCGCGACGTCACGGAGTATGGACCTCCTCGCTTCGGAGCCGACCCCTCGTCAGGCTCGGCTGTCCTGGCCTGGGTGCGCCGCCGGTACGAGACGGTTGTCGAGTTCACCGAAGAGGGGGCGGGTGGGCTGCGCATTAAGCTTCTCCGGCGCCGGCTGGACGATCGGTCCTGACGGTCCGGTGCCGCCGATGCACGAGGTGCCTCCCGCGTGGAATACTTGCATAACTGAACTAATGTTCAGATATTGACCTGTAACACAGGCATGTTCGGTCGGCGACGGCCGTGGAAAAGCCATCGATCGGTTGCCGCCGGGGGATGTTCACGGTGCCTGCACAGGAGGCGGGTGAGAGGAGAGCGGCGTTGGGCACGGTAGACGCCAAAGGCGTAGAGGCCGCACGGGCCGAGCTCGCAGGGGAGGTAGAGCTCGTTCACACGGCTGACACCTTCCAGATGCTGGCCACCCCGACCCGTCTGCAGATCGTTCAGATTCTCGCTGGGCGCGAGCTCTGCGTCGGCGATCTCGCCAGCGTGGTGGGGTCTACCGAGTCAGCGGTGAGCCACCACCTGCGGCAGCTGCGGCAGATGCGGATTGTACGCCCAAGGCGGGAGGGGCGGCTCATCTACTATCGCTTGGACGACGAGCACATTGCTCGCCTTCTCGAAATCGGCCTGACCCACGTTCGGGAGAGCCTGCGTTGAGCAAGGCCGAGGTTCTCTCGACACGAAAGCGACAGGTCGAGTTCCGCGTCGAGGGGATGGACTGCCCGAGCTGCCTGGCCGGGATCCGACACCGCCTCGAGAGACTGGATGGTGTCCTCGCAGCCGAAGGGAGTACCGTGGCTCGCACCGTCAGCGTGGAGTACGACGAGCAGCGGATCGATCCCGACTTCATCCGCCACGAGATTGGAGAGCTGGGCTACGCGCCCTTTCCCGCCGCGACGGTGCTGCCCGAGCCGGCGCGTGTGTGGCGCGGCGCACGCGCGGCGATCACCTACACGGCGGCGTCACTATTCAGTGCTGGCCTCCTCCTCCGCTTGGCGCTCGGCGCAGCGCACAGCGGGGCGGCGCCGGGCTTTCTGCTGCGCCCCGACGTCCCCGGCTGGCTCTTCCTCGCGGCAGCGGGGGTGGGAGCGTGGAGCTTCCTCCCGAAGGCGGTGCGGGCGGCGCGGGGCCTCCTGCTGGACATGCACGTCCTGATGAGTGTGGCGATCTTCGGCGCGCTGGTGATCGGCGAGTACCTGGAAGCCGGCGCGATCGCCGTGCTGTTCTCGCTCGCTGAGCTCCTTGAGGCGCACGCGGTCGAGCGGGCACATCGCTCGGTGCGCGCGCTCATGGAGCTCTCCCCGGAGACGGCTCGCGTGCTGCGAGATGGCCGCGAGACGGTCCTTCCGGCCAGCGAGGTGCAGGTGGGCGAAGAGGTGGTCGTGCGTCTAGGGGAGTCCATTCCGGTGGACGGCGAGGTGGTGGCGGGCCACTCCGCGGTGAACGAGGCCCCGATCACCGGTGAGTCCACCCCCGTCGAGAAGGCACCTGGATCGGAGGTGTTCGCGGGGACAATCGCGGAAGAGGGGTTCCTGCGGGTGAGAAGCACACGAGGGCGATCCGATACCACCCTGGCCCGCATGATCCGGCTGGTCGAGGCAGCAGAGCGTCGGCGGGCACCGAGCGAGCGGTTCGTGGAACGCTTCGCCCGCGTCTACACGCCGGTCGTGACGCTCTTCGCCCTTCTTCTAGCGACGATTCCCGTATTCGTCTTCGGCGAGCCGGTGGCCGAGTGGCTCGTCCGAGGCCTGACGCTCCTGGTGATCGCCTGCCCGTGCGCCCTCGTCATCTCGACGCCCGTGTGCGTGGTGAGCGGCGTGACCAGCGCGGCACGAAACGGCGTCCTGATCACGGGCGGCCTGAGCCTGGAGGTCATGGGAGGCGTCCGAGTGGTCGCCTTCGACAAGACCGGGACCCTGACGCATGGGCGAGCGAGCCTCACGTCCATCGTCCCGCTGGACGGAACATCGGCGGGCGAGGTGCTCGCACTGGCGGCGGCGGCCGAAGTCCCATCGGAGCACCCGGTGGCGAAGGCGATCGTGCGGGCGGCGAGGGACGCGGGCCTCACGATCGAAACGGGGAGCGGCGATGCCTTCGAGGTCCTTCCGGGTAGGGGAGTGCGCGCGCACCTCGGGGGGAAGGAGATCACGGTGGGAAGCCTGTCGCTAATAGATTCCGGCGAAGTGCCCGAGCCGGCCGTGAGGCTGACCGAGGTGGGCAGCACCGCGGTGCTGGTCTTGCGCTCCGGGACGCCGATCGGAGTTCTCGGCCTGAGCGACCCCGCCAGACCTGCGGCCGCCGAGGTCATCTCCGAGCTCCGCGCGGCGGGGGTCGAGCGGGTCGTCCTTCTCACAGGCGATGTACGCTCCGTCGCGCGCGCCGTCGCCCGTGAGGTGGGCACCGATGACACGCTGGCCGGCCTCGGTCCCAAGGGGAAGGTCGAGGTGATCCGCGAGCTCGAGCGGACTCATGGCCGGGTGGCGATGGTGGGCGACGGCGTGAACGACGCGCCTGCGCTGGCGGCCGCGTCGGTGGGGATCGCCATGGGTGCGGCCGGTTCGGATGCGGCGCTGGAGACCGCCGATATTGCACTCCTCGGTGACGATCTCTCCCGGCTCCCGTACCTCGTTCGGCTCTCGCAGAAGGCCCGACGGGTGATCCGGCAAAACATTCTGGCGGCGATCCTGATCAAGGCGGTTCTGGCGCTCGGCATCCCCTTCGGAGCGGTTTCCCTCATCACGGCCGTGCTCGTGGGCGACATGGGAGCATCTCTCGGTGTCACCCTCAACGCGATGCGGTTGGCTCGGCTCCGAGCATGAAGGGAGGCACGCGGCTTGCACGCCGAGCGGGCCGATGGGCGATGGCCGGTTCGGCTCCGCGAGCAGGCCCGCTGGACTTGAGCGGATCGAGCCACCTCCTGCCGACGACGCCCGGCAGACTGCTTGCAGGCGCCCGTCCGAAGATGTCGACCCGGGACCCGGAAGCTCCGAATCGCAACGCGCATCAAGGGAATGCACGACAGCCTCAGGCGCGACCATACGGCCTTCGGGCAGAAGAACGCCACTGCGGCGATCTTCTGGATCAGCGTACTCGGACTCTATCTCGAGTTGCTGTTGATCCGGTGGATCGGCACCGAGATCCGTATCTTCGCCTACCTCCAGAACACGGTGCTGGTCGTGTGTTTCCTCGGGCTCGGGGTGGGGCTCTTCACCTCGCGGGAGCCCGTCTCGCCCGGACGCGTAGCGTGGCCGCTCGCCCTCCTCGCCGGCGTCCTGTTCCTGCCGGCCAGCCGCGAGGTCATGCTCGACATCAGCGCCTATCTGAGCGTCTTGGGCGATGTGAACATCTGGTACGGTGGCCAGGCGAACAGCCCGCTCTTGACCGCCGCTGGCGTGGCGATAGGCCTGATCTTGGCGCTGATCGTGATGGTGCTCGTCGTGGACATGTTCATCCCGATCGGCCGCGTGCTGGGGGAGCTCATGGACAGGCACCCGAGGACGATCCTCGCGTACTCCGTCAACGTGGCGGGGAGCCTGGCCGGGACGTGGCTCTTCGTCCTGCTGAGCAGGCTGAACCAGCCCCCTGTCGTGTGGTTCGCGGTTCTCTACCTCCTTCTCATACCGCTCCTCCTGCAGCGCGGGCGGGTGTCATGGCCCTCCGCCGGTGCCCTGCTCCTCGTGGTGGGACTCGTGTGGATGGGCAGCCGCGTGGACGGTGCGATTCGAACGGTCTGGTCTCCGTACCAGAAGCTGTCCCTATGGAACGGACCGGACTTCTCCGATCTGGAGGCCCGAGCGCGGTACGTCGTCTCGGTGAACAACGTCGGGTACCAGGGGATGATCGACCTCCGCGAAGAGGTCCAGCGCGCCGATCCGCAGAGCTTTCCGCCACGGCAGTTGGGGATGAGCCAGTACGACATCCCCCTGCTCGTCCATCCGCGTCCGGAAGACGTGCTGATCGTAGGTGCCGGTGCCGGAAACGATGCGGCCGGAGCGCTGCGGCACGGGGCGCACCGCGTCACTGCCGTCGAGATCGATCCCGCGATCATCTCACTGGGCCGGGAGCTCCACCCGGAGCGGCCCTACGATTCCCCTCGCGTTCGTCTCGTCAACGACGATGCGCGATCCTTCTTCGCAACCACCGATGATAGGTACGACCTCATCATCTTCGGCCTGCTGGACTCCCACACGACGACGGCGATGACGAACGCCAGGCTCGACCACTACGTCTACACCCTCGAGAGCATCGAGCGCGCCAGAGACTTGCTCGCAGAGGACGGTGTCCTCGCTCTGAGCTTCGAGGCTTTCAAGCCGTTCATCGCGGATCGGATCGCGGTCGAGCTGCAGGAGGTCTTCGGGGAGGACCCCATCGTCTTCCGCATACCGGGAAACTCGTACGGCTGGGGGGGCGTGCTCTTCTTCGCCGGTGAACTCGACGTCGTGAGAGGGCAGATCGAAGGGAGCCCGCGACTGTCGACCCTGATCGAGGAGTGGCGGCGCGATTACCCCGTCGAACTGACGTACCGCACGCCCATGGCAACCGATGACTGGCCATACCTCTACCTTCCCGAGCGGGGGATCCCACCGCTCTTCATCCTCCTGGCCGGCCTGGTCGGGCTGCTTGTACTGCACTGTCGCGCCAGGGTTCAGAACCCGGTCGGACTCGGCCCTGTCGGCTGGAGCCGTTCGCACTGGCACTTCTTCTTCTTGGGAGCGGCCTTTCTGTTGCTCGAGGTTCAGAACATCAGCAAGGCATCCGTTGCGCTCGGCAACACCTGGTTGGTCAATGCGGTGATCATATCCGGCGTGCTGGCGATGGTGCTCGTGGCGAACATGATCGTCGCCCTGCGACCGAGAATATCGATGGGTCCCGTATACGTGGCGCTGCTCGCCACTCCCGCTCTGCTCTATTTCATCGACCTGGCAAGATTCGCCTTCCTGCCGTACGGGACCAAGGCGGTCATCGTGGGAGGGCTCTCTACTCTTCCCATGGCGTTCGGCGGAATCGTCTTCATCAAGTCGTTCACGCTGGTGGAGCGGAAGGACATGGCCCTCGGAGCCAACCTGATCGGGGCCCTGGTCGGAGCCCTTCTTCAGTCGTTGAGCTTTCTAACCGGGATCAAGTCCCTGCTCCTGCTGGTCGCCGCCCTGTACAGCTTCGCTTTGCTGACGCGACCCGAAGGCGCGCCGGTGCTCCGTGGAGTGCGACGGCATCGCGAACTGGATCGGTTCCGTATCGCGGAGGACACCGCCGTTCACACGGGATCCTGAGACGACAAAGCAGCTTCCTCTCGGATTCGGACAGCGCCGCCGAATCGAAAGGCTGTTTCTGCTCGTTGCCGACGTCGGTCTTCGTCACATACTTTGCGAGAGGCAGCTGCAGCGACGTGTAGGCATCGCATTCCGCAGGCGGGCACCCCGGTCAGGGGGCCCCGATGTCGACGGGGCACGACCTGTCACGCGGGAGGCCGGCCGTGTTTCGGCCATGTGGTAAGACCGTGGCCCCCATCATAGGATCCCCTTACCCATTATCTCGCACGCAGATACGAGGAATCACGCCTCCGGTGCGTGGCATCAGCGCTGTAGCCAATCGGTGCGGGCGTCCGCTGGCGGACAGGATCGCCCGCGACAGCCACGCACCGTCCGAACTTGGGGTTACTGAACGACGACCGGCTCAACCGTATTCCGGATCTTCAGCTTCAGGCGAGAGCCGAAAAGGCCACCGACCATCTGCACCTCGTTGAATCGCCACACCCGGATTCGCTGATCGTCCCTGGGAGGATTGTCGGCTACCGAGATGGTGAAGCTCCCGGAGTCCGGTATACCTTCCACCGCGAAGTCTTTGGTCTCGACATCGGCGGCCGCCGCCTCGGAAGGGCGGCTCCACGTGACGGTCAGGGGCTGGGTCGACAGCACAGTTGAGTTCGTCGGGGGACTCAAGATCGAATGCGCGGCCATCCCACCCACCACCACGCCCTGCACGTTGTCGGTCCCTTTCACCACGTCGAGCCGATAGTCTCCGGGCGCGAAGGTGTTGACCGTCGCCTCGTAGTCGCCGGATCCCGCGTCGATCTCCAAGAGGTTCACCGTGCCCAAGTTGCTGTTCCTCACGGTCACGGTGGCCCCGGAGATCGGGGTCCCTTGGACGTTCCGCAGGCTCACGTCGAAGTCCGTGACGAACCCGCCGGGCACGTCTTTCCCCTCGATGTCGGCGGTCACCTTCATCGTTCGGGTGCCACTGCCCGGATCGTTCCGGTTCACGGCTGGACCGGTGGCTGAATCCCCGCATCCCGCGAGCGCCATCCCGAGGGCGGCGACCAGATAGGTCACTCGGTTCAACACCTAGCTCCTCCTCTCTTCCAGTTGGCTTGGGCCACACCTCCTCCTGACTCGGGCCGCCCAGTGGAGCAACTCCTGTGCGTCGCTTCGGGGTGCAGAGCATGGTTGTCCGTAAGTGTCATCTCTTCAGATGGTTGAATCTTTCTCTCGTAGCGCTCCGACCCGCCTTTCAGGCGCCGGACTTCTGCCGGATGCCCCTGGCGATCTGCAAACTTTGCGGAAAGGGCATCCGATGAACGATCGTCCGGTGGGAGCGCCATTCTGCTCTAGAGAGAACAGCCGCGCCGACGGCAGTTGACACATCGCGGGCGCCGCTACCGAGGAAAGCGGCATGCTGCTTGCACACATCGGGCGAGCCCGATCCCGGGGAGACAAACTCGGAAGCGAAACGCGCGAGTATGAGTCGCGCATCGCGTCGGACAGGCGATCGACCACTCGCGAGGCGGTCGGTGGTTCGGCCGGCTGGGGTAAGACGATGTCACTGAATCCTGGTAATCGCACCTGCGGGAGCGTCCTGCGCGTCTTCGGCCTGCTTTGTCTGCTAGGGGTCGTGACGCCCCGTGAGGCGTACGGCTACATTGACCCACTCTCGGGGAGCCTCGTAATCCAGGTCGTGACTGCCGCGGTGGTGGCCGCCGGCATTACGTTGAAGCGGCCATGGCTGCGAGTAACCGCGCTCGTCTCCCACGTGTGGGGTCGTCTCGTGCGGCGGTGAGCGCGGAGGCATCCGGCGCATCGTTCCGCGATCCAAGCGGATTCATCTTCCATCGGGCTGGTGGCCTCTTCCGCCAGGTCAACGAAGCCTATCGACCGCATTTCGATCACCTCATCGACAGTGGTCTTTACGCAGAGCTCTCCGCCGATGGTCTGCTCGTTCGGCATGTGGAGCGACCGCTGGAAGAGGCTCTCACCGAGAAGGCGTATCGGGTGTTGGAGCCCGAGCGCGTACCGTTCGTCTCCTTTCCGTACGAATGGTCCTTCAGCCAGCTTCGGGATGCCGCCCTGCTGACCCTGGAGGTCCAGCTGCGCGCCCTCGAGCGGGGGATGGTCCTGAAAGACGCCAGCGCCTTCAACGTGCAGTTCATCGATCTACAGCCGATCCTCATCGATACGCTGTCGTTCGAGGTGTATGAGGAGGGATCTCCCTGGATCGCGTACCGGCAGTTTTGCCAGCATTTCCTGGCGCCTCTCCTGCTCGCCGGCACGGTCGACCCGCGCCTCGGCAGGCTCTCTGCGCTCTACCTCGATGGCGTGCCGCTCGAGCTGGCGACCGAACTGCTCCCGTGGACCTCGCGGCTTCGACCGTCCCGACTCCTGCACGTCCATCTTCACGCCAGGAGCCTGCGCCGACACGCCCGTATATCTGTTGAGCGTTCACATCGCGCGTCGACCCTGACTCGACAGCGACTCGTGGCTTTGGTCGAAAGCCTCAGGAACACCGTTCGCGGGCTCACGCTTTCGCGGCGAGCTACCGAGTGGACGGGCTACGAGCAGGAGCACGGCTACGGCGCCGCAATGCAGGAGAAGCGGCGAATCGTCGACAGGCTACTCCGCCGGATCTCTCCCGAGAGTGTGTGGGACCTCGGTGCGAACGTTGGAGCGTTCAGTCGAATCGCGGCGGCTCAGGGAGCGCGCGTCGTGTCTATGGACATGGACGCCGTGGTGGTCGACCGCATGTACCGAGTCCTCCGCTCGGAGGGCGAGGGAAGGGTCCTTCCGCTGGTCCTCGACGTGACCAACCCGAGCCCGGCCCTTGGCTGGGCTGGTGCGGAGCGTGAGTCGCTTGCCGGCAGGGGACCGGCGGGCGCCGTCCTCGCGCTGGCCCTGCTCCATCACCTGGCGATCTCGAACAACGTCCCGATCGGGCGCATCGCTGAATGGCTGTCCACCCTCGCCCCGTGGTTGATCATCGAGTTCGTACCGAAGAGCGACCCCCGGGTCCGGCGGCTTCTGCTCAGCCGGAAGGACATATTCGGGGACTATCGCGGCGAGGTGTTCGAGCGGGAGTTCGGAAGGTGGTACCGGATTGAGGCGCGCGAGCGAATCGAGGGTACGGAGCGCGAGGTATACCTGATGAAGCGGATCGAGCGGGGAATCTCTTGAACCGGACGCCGGTGCCGGTATATCCCCTCCTTGCGGCTGCGTATGCCGTTCTCGCGCTTGTCGCCAAGAACCTGCACGAGGCGATCCGCCTCGCGGATGTGTGGCTTCCCCTGCTGATCGCGCTTGCCGTAGCGCTGACGGGCTGGCTCCTCGCGGGCCTCGCTACGCGCGACCCGCACCGCCGGGCGCTCTTCTCTCTAGTTCTCGTGGTGTGCTTCGTCGGATACGGCGTCGTCGGCCGCCGGCTCGAGGCTCTCGCGCTTCAGCCGGCCGAGATGCGGGATCTCCTGGGTTTCGCGATCCTGGGTGGCGTCCTCATCGCGGCGGGAGTCCTGATCGTTCGGGCGCGACGGGACCTGGCCAGCGTCTCCCGCTTCCTCAACATTGCCAGCGCCGTGCTACTCGGCTTCCCGGTCGCGTCGATCGGGGTGGCCTTCCTCCACCGGGCCCGGGCGGGGCCGGACGGCTCGTGGATGGCTGCGGACGTCGGCGGTGACGCCGAAGCGGAGGAGCCCGACATATACCTCATCGTCCTCGATGCGTACACGGGTCACCGCACCCTGGCCACCGACTACGGCTTCGACAACAGCGCGTTCGAAGGGTTTCTGCGACGCCGCGGCTTCTACGTCCCCGAGCGTAGCCACGCCAACTACGTGTCGACGTTCCTGTCGCTCTCCTCGGCGCTGAACTGGGAGTACCTGGACGACATCCCTGCGACGTTCGGAGAGGACAGTCGGGACCGTTCGATAGGCTATCGCAGGCTGGAAGACAACCGAACGGTTCGTTACCTGAAGGACCGCGGGTACCGCTTCGTCTTCGTTCGGAGCGCCTACCCTGCGCTTAGCCGGAACCGGCATGCGGACCTCCATATCCCCTCCTGGCAAGTCGGAGAGTTTCAGCGGGTATGGGCGAGCGGTACCGCCATGCGCCCTATCGCGGCCGTTGCATGCCTTCTTCTGCGATGCGGCGCGCGGGCCCTGCCGTTCGACCCTGAGACCACCCACCAGGTATCGAGAAAGTTCGAGCTGCTCGCCGAAGCTGCCCGACTGCCGGGACCGAAGTTCGTATTCGCGCATTTCCTCGTTCCGCACGAGCCACTCATCTACCGGGCTGACTGCACTCCGAGGGATGATTCCTACTGGCCGGGGAGGATCGACCGGAGAGCCGATCGGCTGCTACGTCAGGGCTACGTCGACCAGGTGCGTTGCGTGAATCGGAAGGTCTCGGCGCTGGTGGACCGGCTTCTGGCAGCGAGTCCGAGTCCGCCGGTCATCCTCCTGCAAGCGGATCACGGGTTCGGACGCTTCCCCTTCGGGCAGCCAACGCGGCTGGAGGAGGCCGATGCATCGCAGATAAGGGACCGTACGGAGATCTTCGCTGCATATCACCTGCCGGGAGGTGCGGCCTCCAGGATGTACGACTCGATCACTCCGGTGAACGCCATACGGCTCGTTCTGGCTCATTATTTTGGCGCGGACCTTCCTCCATTGGAGGATCGCACCTACTGGTCGGCTTGGGCGATTCCGTATCGCTTCACCCGGATCGATGGAAGGACGTCCGAGGCCGTTGCTCCCGGCACTCCCGAGCTCGGTTCACTGCGGTAGGGCAGGGCGCCCAGGCCGCACGTGTTTCCACGCCCGCGGGTATAGTGCCCGAGGGCACGGGATCTGCAGCCCTTCACGCCGAGTGCGGCCGCACACGGCTTATCCTCGAACATCCTGGAGAACCGGCGACGCCGGGGCTCGCTCCTTCTTCGGGGCGTGTGTAGGTTTTTCCACATCGACGGGCTGCGGGGTTCGCCTACCCCGGTCGGATGGGGAGACACGACATGACCTGTTGCACGGATCCAACACTCACCCGACCGGTCGTCTCCCGGCCTCCCACCGCCTACCGCCGTCATCCCCGCCCGGATCGCCGAACTCGAACGAACTCGAAGAAGGAGATCAGCCTGATGTCCGGTCCGCGTAGGTGGGCGTCCGTGTTGGCCGGAGCTTCTCTGCTCGCGAGCTGTGGGGACAACCCCGTCACGCCTGAGCCCGAGGACGTTCCTGCGCCGAAGGCCGGCCGCGTCACCGTTCCGTCCCGCCGCCCGGCCACCACCGGGCCGGACCAGTACATCATCATGTTTCGGGACGACGTGAAGAACCCGCGGGATGTCGCGCGCAGTCTGGCGTCGAGCCACGGGCTCCGGCTCCGACATGTGTATCGACACGCCATCCGGGGATTCTCGGCGGTCATTCCCGAAGCCGCGATGTCGGCGCTCCAGAAGCACCCGCTGATCCAGACGATCGAGCCGAACTGGGTTGTCCATCTGGAAGGGACCGCGGCCCGTTCGGATGCGACCGAAGTGGTGCCGACGGAGGGGCTGCGGGTGCACCTGGTGGCGGACGATCTGGAGCCGCTGGTGGGGGACGGGGGTCGGGTGGCGAGCTGGCCGAACCGTGGGAGCGAGGGTGGTGCGGTGCAGGAGAAGGGGAACCGGCGCCCGACGTTCCATGCGGGGGCGGTGGACTTCGGTGGGCACGGGCACGTGGGGTTCAACGAGGGAGCGGACGACGACGAGGTGCTGGAGATCACGGGGGTGGCCTCGCACGGTTCGGGGACGCTGATCGCGGTGTTCAGCCAGGAGGATGTGGGTTCGCACAACTACGGGATCTTCGCGCCGTACGGGAGTTCGACGAGCCGGGCGGGTTTCGTGACGCAGCGGGACCTGGGTTCGGGGGGTCCGATCGCGTACTGGGACCCAACGAACGGGTGGAAGAGCTCTGGCTTCCGCGTGCAGGCGGGGGAGGTGCACGTAGCGGTGTGGCGGATCGAGGGGTCGGTGGCGATCGACTTTCAGGTGGACGGGGTGGACCAGGCGACGGCGGTGGTGGGGAGCGACATGCGCGGGCCGTTCGACCGATATCTGGTGGGGATGACGGAGCCGAGCACGGTGTCGCGGTTCGACGGACAGATTGCGGAGCTGCTGTTCTACGATCGGAAGGTCACGGACGCGGAGCGGGACCAGATCGTGGGATCGCTGATCGAGACGTACGGGGTCGGGGCGCCGCCCCCACCCCCCCCACCCCCCCACCTCCCCCCACGGCGCCGAGCGGTCTGGTAGCGACGGTGGTGGGGTCGGGGGGGATCGATCTCGTGTGGATGGACAACTCGGTGGACGAGGACGGGTTCGCCATCGAGCGGCGGCTGGGGCAGACGGGGACGTTCGCCGAGATCGCGCAGGTAGGGGCGGACGTGACGACGTACTCGGACGTGGGGCTGATCCCGGAGACGGAGTACTGCTACCAGGTGCGGGCGTTCAACGCGGGTGGGAACTCCGGTTACACGAACATCTCGTGCGCTACCACGGAGGCGGCGCCGCCCCCGCCCCCGCCGGGGCCGGTGCCGACGGAGGGGCTGCGGGTGCACCTGGTGGCGGACGATCTGGAGCCGCTGGTGGGGGACGGGGGTCGGGTGGCGAGCTGGCCGAACCGTGGGAGCGAGGGTGGTGCGGTGCAGGAGAAGGGGAACCGGCGCCCGACGTTCCATGCGGGGGCGGTGGACTTCGGTGGGCACGGGCACGTGGGGTTCAACGAGGGAGCGGACGACGACGAGGTGCTGGAGATCACGGGGGTGGCCTCGCACGGTTCGGGGACGCTGATCGCGGTGTTCAGCCAGGAGGATGTGGGTTCGCACAACTACGGGATCTTCGCGCCGTACGGGAGTTCGACGAGCCGGGCGGGTTTCGTGACGCAGCGGGACCTGGGTTCGGGGGGTCCGATCGCGTACTGGGACCCAACGAACGGGTGGAAGAGCTCTGGCTTCCGCGTGCAGGCGGGGGAGGTGCACGTAGCGGTGTGGCGGATCGAGGGGTCGGTGGCGATCGACTTTCAGGTGGACGGGGTGGACCAGGCGACGGCGGTGGTGGGGAGCGACATGCGCGGGCCGTTCGACCGATATCTGGTGGGGATGACGGAGCCGAGCACGGTGTCGCGGTTCGACGGACAGATTGCGGAGCTGCTGTTCTACGATCGGAAGGTCACGGACGCGGAGCGGGACCAGATCGTGGGATCGCTGATCGAGACGTACGGGGTCGGGGCGCCGCCCCCACCCCCCCCACCCCCCCACCTCCCCCCACGGCGCCGAGCGGTCTGGTAGCGACGGTGGTGGGGTCGGGGGGGATCGATCTCGTGTGGATGGACAACTCGGTGGACGAGGACGGGTTCGCCATCGAGCGGCGGCTGGGGCAGACGGGGACGTTCGCCGAGATCGCGCAGGTAGGGGCGGACGTGACGACGTACTCGGACGTGGGGCTGATCCCGGAGACGGAGTACTGCTACCAGGTGCGGGCGTTCAACGCGGGTGGGAACTCCGGTTACACGAACATCTCGTGCGCTACCACAGAGGCGGCGAATCCCGGAGAGTGCGTTGACACCGGGAACCACGACGACCTGACGGAGCTGTGGAACATCAGCAAGGTGAAGGCCCATTTGAACCTGTCCTGGAAGGCGAACCAGCGGCCGGGCTGCGAGCTGCGGGTCTGGTACTTCGGACTCGACTCCGGCGTGGACAGCGACCACCCGGATCTGAACGTGGTTGAGATCCGTAACTTCGTCGTGGCCGAGCCCGGCGCGACGGGGGAGGACGGGAACGGACACGGCACCCACACGGCGGGGAGCGCCGCGGCGCGTGACGGGAACGGCGGCGTGGTCGGCGTGGCACCCGGAGCCCCGGTGTTCGGCTTCCGCGTCTGCTCGGATGACGGGTCCTGCTCGTTCGACGATATCATCGCCGGCGTCGACGAGGTCACGGCGCGCAAGCTGGCCGATCCCAGTCAGCCGATGGTCGCGAACCTCAGCCTGGCGGGGCCTGTGAGCGACATCATGGACACGGCGATCCGCCGGACGGTAAACGCGGGCGTGATCGTCGCGGTGGCTGCCGGCAACGGGCTGCTCGGCGCGTGCCTCATCCCGGACGACGCCAAGTTCCTGTCTCCCGCGCGCACGGGCGACGACGCGATCAACGCCTCCAACGGCAGCGACGGGGACAACCGGCGGGTCAACGGGACCATGACGGTGACTGCCAGCAACGCGAGCGATGCCGACGGGAACTGCAACTTCGGCAACGCGGTAACGGTCGCGGCGCCGGGAATCGGCATTAAGTCGACGTGGCTGAACGGGGGATTCAACACCATCAGCGGAACCTCGATGGCCACGCCGCACGTGTCGGGTGCGGCGATCCTATTCCTGCAGAGCCAGCCGAACGCTACCCCGGCGCAGGTGGAGCAAGCGATCGTGAACCGGCTCGACCCGTGGACGACGAACGAACAGCCGAATGCGTCGGGCAGGCTGAACGTGGAGACGCTGTAGGGCGATAGCCACCAGCTCCGGCGGGCGCCCGGCGTCGCGCCGAGGGGTGGGGCTTCCCGTGGCGCCTCCGGCTTCGGGTTAGGGCTGCCTACTGGCAGTCCCGCGTGCGGGCCGTCTCCGTAAAGCGGACGCGGCCGTCCAGGCGCGGCACACGGGCGGCTGCGGCGGGAGCGGTGAAGGCCTGCGTCGTCACGCAGCCGGCGCCGGGCGAGGTCTCAGTGACCCACACGACGAGCCCCTCGTCGCTCACGTAGGCGCTGTCGATGGCGATCGTGTAGCCACCTGTCGCCCTTCGTCCCATCCCCGCCAGGATCACCATCTCCCGATCGAAGTCGACGGTGGGTGGCGGGCCCGGCGGCTCAAGGTCACGGGTGAGAAGGCTCCAGTAGCGGGTCCACGTCCCGCCATCACGAATGACCCTCCGCTCCCTCTCCTCTACGGCGCTGTACTGAACGCGGGCGACGGACGTCACCGGCAGCTTGACGGTCGCCGTGCGGGCAGGCTCCCGAGAGCCGGTCCGGCATGCGCCGGCCGCGAGGAGGCCGCCGGCCAGAGCCAGCACGGCCGCTCGCGCGGAGTCCCTCGGACGGACCGAGGCCCGGCGTGCTCTCCGCCGCCTGCACCCGAACCCCGCTTGGCTCAAGACGCGGATCACGTGTGGTGGATCATCAGGAGTGGGCCTCACGCGGGCTGCCGGGACGTCGCTCTGGGCCGTCGCGCCGGTCCGAAGAGGGTGTACAGCGATACCATGGCCAGGGCGAAGATCACCAGTTGGACGCTCACCCGTTCGGGGAGGAGGACGATGATTCCCACGTGGAAGGAGATCCCCACGATCCACCCCAGCAGACGCCAGCGCTCCAGCCAGAACGCGGCGGCCAGGAAGACCTCCAAGAGCACGGTGAGGATGGCCAGCGGGCTGCACACGTCCGGCGTACGCCAGCTCGCCGGGAGGGCGATCCAACCGGTCATCGTTCCGCACAGTACGGACCCGGAGAGGAAGTAGACGTTCAGCTTCGTCGCGGCGGAGAAGAAATACACGATGCTGAGCTGGATCTTCAGCAGAGTCACCGCCCACTCCGGAACTGTCACGTCGCCCCTCCGCCTCCCGGCGGCGGCGGCCGCGCCGGCGTTTCCGACGGTGAGCAGGAGCACGAGCAGCCACAGGAGGTACAGGTGGTTGCTGTACGTCCGCTGGTCCAACAGCAGGGTGGAGCCGATCGCTGCCAGAAGGACAGGTCCCGAAAGACGAACCCGCCATCCGATGGTGAACAGGAGGCCGGAAACAAGCCACACCCCGATCAGGGCCGGAATCAGATCCGGATCGAGCTCCGGGAGCCAGGCGATGAGGGGGAGATGGAGCGCGTCCGGGGCGTGGGTGAGCCGGAGGATCCGAAATGCTTCCACTCCGCGGGCGACGGCCAGCCCTCCGATGATAAGCCGGACCCGGCCGAGGGGACGAGGATCGACCCGGCGACCGAGGAAGCTCCGAAAGCTCGGGAAGGGGAGGACTACCGGCACCGGTATCCCCGGTCCGGAAGGTCATCGCGCGTGCGGATCACGATCTCCTCTGCCTCTGGGTAGAGCCGGCAAAGCTGCTCCGATATCAGGTCACCGGAGTAATCGAGGTCGCCCCGCCAGTTGCCGATGTGCGTCCCCAGCGGCACGGTGTCCTGCGTTCCGTCCGAGCGCATCAGCACGTAGGTGGGCGGCAGGTTCGCCCGAGCGAACATCTGCCAGCCGAAGCGCTGGAATCCTCCCGCCGCCAGGCGGTACACGGGGAAGGCGAGCTGGAAGCCGAGGTAGACCACGAAAAAGGCGCCCGCGCCGAGTTCCGCGAGCGACCAGTTGCTTCGGTCCGACCGTCCCGCACCCGTGTGAGCTTCCACCGCCGCTGTCTCTCCGGGCCCGTCCCTAGTGCGTCGCCACGGCGCCCGCTTCTCGGCTCACCTGCTGCACCGCGGCCTCCGGCAGGAGGCGCCAGTTCTCTTCGAACACGTCCGTGAAGCGCAGAGTGTCCCGGCCCCGCACCCAGTCGATGATGAGCTGGCTGATCGACTCCTCGCCGCTGTACACGACGGGCGCGCGTGCCACCATCTCCGCTCCGCCTCCTCCGCTCTGCCGATAGTTGTTGAGAGCGAGCGTGAAGGAGTCCGCCGGCGCCACGGGCCGGCCCCGGAAACGCAGCTCCGTGATCCGACGCCCGGCCGGCCGGGAAAGGTCGATCCGGTACGAGACGCCGCTCACCACGTCGAAGTTGTAGCCGGGGACGGAGTCGTTGATGAGGGGCTCGCCCGGAAAGCCGGTGAAGTAGCGGGCGCTCCACTCGAGGTAGGCGCGCAGATCCGCCCCGCTGATCCGCACCGCCTTCAGGGTGTTTGGATAGATGTACAGGCCTAGGATATCCCGCCGGGACACGGCCCCCGGCCCGAAGGAGGCACTCGGGTCGAACACCGCCGTGCTCGCCAGGTCGGCCCCCGCGGCCTGCCGCTGCACTTCCGTGATGAGGTCGGCGATCGGCGTGTCCTCGAAGCGAGCGCGGGCGGCCGTCCACCGGTCAGGCGTGAACCCGATCGGCTCGCGAAGCCAGGCTACGGTCCGCTCGTGCGCATCCCTCACGATGTTCGCCACGACGGCTGACGGGGCCGTCTCTCCCGTCGGGATCGTGAAGCTTCGCTTCTTGAGGATCGACCACCGGCCGGCGATCCGGCGCAGAGTGACGTGGACCACGGCGAGGACCCGTGCGAACCGCCCGGCCTGCACGACCAGAGCTTCGCCGATCCTCGAACCCTCCACGCGATCGTGGCTATGGCCGGCGAACACGAGGTCGATCGCCGGGAGCTCGGTGGCCAGTCGGTGTATTGCGTTCTCCTCCGGAACGCCGCTCTCCGGGGCGTAGCTCGAGCCGGGACCGATCCCGGAGTGGGCGATCGCCACGATGAGGTCCGGTCTCTGCCTCTCCAGCTCCGGCAGCCAGCGCCGCGCCGATTCCACGATGTCGGCGAAGCGGAGCCGTCCCTCGACGTGAGAGCGGTCCCAGATGGCGACCCCCGGAGTCGTGAAGCCGAGGATCCCGACGCGTACCCCTCCGGTCTCGCGGATGATGAAGGGAGGGAAGACGGTCTCGCCGGAAACGGCATCGTAGATGTTCGCCGCCAGGAAGGGGAAGCCCGCCGCCGCCAGGGTCCGCTCGAGAAACGGGATGCCATAGTTGTACTCGTGGTTCCCCACCGCGGAGGCCGCGTAGCCCAGCGCGTTCATGGCCGCGATGACGGGGTGCACCGGGTCCGCGGAAACCCGCGCCTGGTACTCGTCCAGCGGCGTCCCCTGTAGCAGGTCGCCGCTGTCGAACAGGAGGACGTGCTCGTCCGCGCGACGGATGCTGTCAACCAGCGTGGCCACGCGAGCGAGACCGCCCCTCTCCGTTCCATCCGTGGCGTAGTCGTAGGGGAGCAGATGCCCGTGGACATCGGTCGTTCCGAGAAGGGTGACGCGCACCGTCTGCTGGCTGTCCGCGTCGAGCGCCGAGCAGGCGACGAGGCCGAGAAGCAGGGGAAGGGCGCGGGGTCCGCTCACCGGCTCACCTCGAGGGGGCCGACGCGATGGCGTACAGGAAGAGGTTCACGCCCATGCGGAGGGCCTGTTCCCGGACCTCGGGAGGATCTCCGTGCACCTCTGGATCCTCCCAACCATCTCCGAGATCGCTCTGGTAGCTGTAGAAGAGGGCGAGCCGTCCATCCAGGAAGAGGCCGAACCCCTGCGCGGGAAGCCCGTCGTGCTCGTGGATCTTGGGTAGGCCTTCCGGGAATTCGTACAGGATGTGGTATACCGGGTGATCCAACGGGACCTCCACCAGCTCACGCTGCGGGAAGAGCCGACGGACCTCGCGACGAAACGACTCGTCGAGGCCGTAGTTGTCGTCGGCGTGGAGGAAGCCGCCCGCCAGGAGGTACCCCCGGAGCACCTCCAGCTCCTGGTCGGTGAAGCGGATGTTGCCGTGGCCGGTCAGGTACAGGTAGGGGTAGTCGCGCAGGTCCGGGTCCGAGAGCCGGACCTCGGCGTTCTGTGTGGCGACGCGGAGGCCCGTGCGGTTCCCGATGGCCGTCAAGAGGTTCGGGAGGCTCGTGGGATTGGCGTACCAATCGCCTCCGCCTCCGTAGTGGAGGCGGGCGACGGTCGGGAGGAGCTCTCCGGAGTGGATGGACTGCGCGCCGCACGGCGATGCCGCCACCACCGCCCCCGCCACCAGGACACCGAGTCCGGCCCGAACCCTGCCAGCCTTCACGGGATCCAAGGTGGTGCGCGTCGCGCGCCCCGGTCAAGGCGCAGGAGTAGCGAGGCTGGGCTGGAACGAAGAGGGATGGCGTCGCAACGCGTGCGCACACCACGCTGCCGTCCGCCAGCCGGAGCCGGAACGCGGCGTCAGCGCTCTCGGAGGTATATGGTGGCCGTGCTGTCCCGGTGAAGGAGACGCCAGCCGGGCGCGAGGGCGAGCGCCTGATTCAGACGAGCGCGGGTCTCCACCATCGTCCACGCGATCCCGTACCGATCCAGCACCTCGTCCCACCCCTCGTGTACCCCGATCGCTCGCATGTATTCGCGGGTCAGCTTCTCACCATAGAAGTCGGTCTGCCCGTCGATAAAGACGGGGATCTCGGGGTACGCCGCGTAGAGCAGGTAACCGCCCCAGATGAACTGGTTGAACACGGGCCCCCGCACCCCCGCCTCCCGCGCCGCCTGGAGGGCCTCGACGGGGAAGACCTCGGGCGAGAAGCGATATCGCGCTCGCCCCGAGGGGCTGAGGGCGAGGGCGGCGAGGGCGAGAAGGACGACGGCGAGAGCGACGGGACGACCGAGGTCAGCGTCAGTCCGGGAGATTCGATCGGCCCAGCGGGCGCAAGCCGCGGCGGTCGCCCGCGGGATTCCCCCGCCGTCCTCGGCCACGGTGCGCACGGTTCGCGAGGCCCAGCCGGCGATCCCGGGGAGCGCGACGACGGCGAAGATCGGGATGTTGCGAGCGGAGTACAGCGACGCTGCGGCCCACAGGAGGTAGAGCGTCCCCTCCAGAAAGCGGACGCGAGCCCGACCGAAGAGAGCGAGGGCGGCGCCGAGGAGAAGGACGGCGAGGAAGAGCTGATCCGCCGGCTCGTGGAAGTCGGGGGACTGGTACTCCTGCGTCCCGTCGACCAGGTACTCGGCGCGGAGATACCCCGTCGTGTGCGCGAGGATCTCCGGCCCGGCCGGATTCACCATGCAGGCGAGGAGAGAGGCGCCGCTCACCAGGCCCAGCGTCCGGAGGCGGCTGGACCCCGCACCGCCCCCGTCGGCCAAAGCCTGCCAGGCCGCGTCGGCCAGGAAGACCGCCAGCAACATGAAGGCGATCAGGAAGCCCCCGTGCAGGTTCGCCCACAGTAGGACGAGGGGCGGAATGGCCCAGGCGAGACCGGGTCGTCCACTTCGGCGGTGTTCCAGGAGGAGCGCGAAAACGATCGCCGCGAGGAGCGTGGTGAAGAGATGCGGGCGCGGCAGGAAGTGGGAGTTCTGGAGCGCCAGGCTGACGAACGCTGCGGCGAACGCGAGCGGCCGGCCCACCCCGAGCCTGACGATCGTCCAGTATACGAGCGTACAGGTCGCGGCGAAGAGGATCGCCGCGAGGAGGGTCACGCCGGCGAGGCCGGCTGCACGGTGCGCCCCCGCGTACAGCAACTCCGACAGCCACTCGTACGGGACGAACGGCGTTCCCCGCATCGTGTGTGAGAAGAGGTCCACGCGCGGGATGCTTCGGGTCTCCAGGATGTACGAGCCGACCCGGATGTGGCGGCCGACATCCCCGTCTCGAGCGAAGAGCCACGCCGCGGCCGGGAAGAGCCCGTGGAAGAAGGCGTAGGCGGCGATCACGCCGCCGAG
The DNA here is from genome assembly GCA_046758745.1 of Gemmatimonadota bacterium. Lineage (GTDB taxonomy): Bacteria > Gemmatimonadota > Gemmatimonadetes > Palauibacterales > Palauibacteraceae > JBHIAV01. The sequence continues at coordinate 6,544 of JBHIAV010000031.1, read as the reverse complement.
AGAGGGGAGGAGCCAGGCGGCCCAGGTCGGGGTGACCGGCTTCCCGAGCCTCGTGGCGGACATGTAGCGGGAGCTAGCCGTCGAACGTCTGTGGCTCCGTCAGGTGGGAGGCGCCACCGCCCGGCATGTCCAGGAAGTACGACTTGCAGGCACGGTCGAGCAGGTCGATGGTCAGCGATGCCTCGACCTCCAGATACTTGGCCACGTTGCACAGGGTATCGACGAGATCGCGCGGATGGCAGCCGCGCGGCGGAATCTCGAGACGCTCGTAGTACTGCTGGTAGATGTACCGCACTCGATCCGGGTCGAAGAGGATGTCCCGGGCCTGGCAGCACCGGCGGAAGATCTCCTTGTATTGCTCGTAGCTCGGGCTCTCAACCAGGATCTTGTAGCGGATCCGGCGGAGGAATGCCTCGTCTACCAGCTCCAGGGGGTTAAGGTTCGTCGCGAAGACGATCAACGTGTCGAAGGGCACCGGGAACTTGTGTCCGCTACGGAACGCGAGGTAATCGAGGTGCTTTTCGAGCGGGATCATCCATCGGTTCAACAGGTCGCGCGGGCGAACCAGCTGCCGGCCGAAGTCGTCAATGATAAAGACGCCACCGTTCGCCTTCACGTGGGCCGGGGCCTGATAGACTTTCGTCTGCGCGTCGTACTGCAGCTCGAGCTGGTCGAGCGTCAGCTCGCCCCCGGCGAACACCACCGGTCGCTTGATGAGGGCGTACCGCATGTCGTGTTTGGGCGAATCGCGCAGAAAGGTCAGGTCGTCCCCGTCGTCGTCCTCCTCCGTGCCGTCTAACGGGTGGTGATACACCGGGTCGTACAGGACAGCGATCTGCCCCTCGATCTCGAGCGCGTACGGGAGGTAGAGCGAACCGCCCATCATACGGGCGATCGCCTCCGCGATCGTCGTCTTCCCGTTTCCCGCGTGCCCGTAGAGGAAGAGGGACTTGCCCGAATTGATCGCCGGGCCGAGCTGGTCCAGGAACTGGTCGTCGAACACGAGGTGGCTGAAGCCGTCGTGGATGACCTCCTTGGTGACCCGGACTCTCCGGATCGTCTGCGTTGCGACCCAGCGCTCGTACTCGGCAAGCGGCACCGGGGCGGGTCCGACGTACTGGTTGACCTCCATCACCTCTCTCGCCCGGTCCCGTCCCTCGGCGGTGAGCTCGAAGGTGTACGTCGAGCGCCCGTGGCTTCCGGCACCGCGCACCTGGACGTAGCGACGCTGCTGGAGCGACAGGAGCTCCTCATCGAGGAGGGAGAAGGGGAGGCCCAGCACCCGGCGCAGCTGGGCGCCGGTGCGGGCGCCCTGGACGTACAGGGTCCTGATCAGGAGATCGGAGATCATTCCGGCCGAGAGACCGGTATCGGCAATCGACTCCGGTACTCGAGGGACCGCCGGCGGGGATGCCTCGGCGTCGTCCGATGAGAAGGCCAGTGCGGGATCGTGCATCGTCTCTACTCCCTCGCCCCTGCCAGGCTGGCCGGCACCTCGGCCGACACGCCCGCGGGCGCCTGTTTCACGGTGTCGCCGAGCTGCGTCCTCGTCGCCCCCAGCATGCCGGGGGGCAGCTCGAGTGCCTGGTGCGCATCGGAATGCCACCGGGTTCGTCTGCCCGGCGGGAGATCGGGGTACATCGCCACCACCCGTCCGGCACGGTCGAGGAAAGCCACATCGAGCGACTGCCTCATCCCGTACATGTGCACAGAGTGGCAGGGAGAGAGCAGCATCCCCTGGCCGGGTTCCAGCGGCGGCCGGCCCAGCAGCCCGCGCAGTCGCGTCCACCAGCCGTCGGCTACCGCGATCTGCGCGCCCAGAGAGGCGTCACGCGTGACGTTGGTCAGCTCGACCTGCCTCACGTGAGACCTCCGAGCTCGGCCAGAATGTGGATGATGGCCGGTCCGAGGATGACCACGAACATGGCCGGGAAGATGAAGAGAACGAGGGGGAAGACGAGCTTGATCGTCGTCTTCGCCGCCGCCTCCTCCGCGCGCTGGCGCCGCTTTACGCGCATCGTGTCCGAGTGGACGCGCAGCGCTTGCGCGATGGAGGTGCCGAATCGATCGGTCTGGATCAGCATCGCCGTGAGGGACCGGATGTCGGGCACGTCCGTCCGCTCGCCCAGGTGGCGGAGCGCCTCCTCGCGCGGCGTGCCAGCCCGGATCTCGAGGTTTACAATTGCGAGCTCTTCAGCCATCGATTCGCTGATGTGCTCGATCTCCTCCGAGACCCGGAGGATCGCCTGGTTCAGGCCGAGGCCCGCCTCGACGCACACCACCAGGAGGTCCAGCGCATCCGCCAAGGCTCTCTGCAGCTCCTTCTGCCGATGCCGAATGCGGCGCGAGAGCAGAGTTCCGGGGAGCATCCAGCCGACGATCGCTCCGAGACCGACCCAGATCGGGAGTTCCGAAGGACGGAGTCCGAGTACCGGGACGAGGAGGATGATCAGAGCCCCCACCGCGACAACGGAGACCACCCTGGCCCCGAAAAAGATCGCCACGGCGTTGGAGCGCCGGTAGCCCGCGCGGACCAGGCGCTGCCGCACCTGCAGCCAATCCGTGCGGCCGCTGGCCACACGCTCTCCGAACGCCTGCAGCCACGTCTCCAGCTGCTCCCGGCGTGCCTGACGCCGGCGGCGCTGCGTGACCGTGTGGCGGCTGGCGATCGTCTGCAGCTCCGCCAGCCGGCGCGTGACGGCCCGAGAGCGCGCCGGCACGGCACCGGCCACGGCAACGATCATGAACACCACGGAGGCGGCGGCCAGAAGAGCGACGAGGACGAGCATCAGATCTCTATATCGATGATTCTGCGGATGACCAGGAATCCCACCACCTGCATCACCCCGGCTGCCGTCAGCATGAGCCGGCCGACGGGTTCGGTGAAGAGGACGCTCATGTATTCCGGGTTGAGCAGAAAGATCAGCAAGCCGACGAGGATCGGCAGGCCGGCCAGCAGGTACCCGGTGAGCCGGCCCTGTGCCGTGTACACCCGCACCTGGCGCTGGATCATGAAGCGCTCGCGGATGGTGTACGAGATCTTGTCCAGGATCTCCGCCAGGTTTCCGCCCACCTCGCGCTGCACCAGGATGGCGGTGACGAAAATCCGCACGTCCACCAGCGCCACCCGGTCCGCCAGGGCGAGCATCGAGTCCTCGAGCGGCAGGCCGAACTTCTGCTCCTCGAAGATCTGACGGAACTCGGCGCCGACGGGGTCCTCCGCCTCGTCGGCGACGACCTTGAGCCCGGTCGCGAACGCGTGCCCGGCTCGGATCGAGCGCCCGAGCAGGTCGATCGCCTCCGGGAACTCTTCCTCGAACGCCCGCATCCGCTGGCCCTTGCGGCGCCGAACGTAGAGGTAGGGAAGGGAGGCGCCTGTAGCCGCGGCGAGGAGCGGGATGACCCACGAGGTGGCGATCACCAGGGCGCTCAAGCCGGCGGCAAAGCCCAGCCCGAGCGTGAGCATGAGGAAGGTTCCGACGCCCCACGGCAGCGCTGCCCGGTCGAGCAGGATCTGGATGTCCTGCCGATGCGGCATGTATTCGAGCACCGGCGCGAGCCACGCCAGCTCCTCCTCTCCGGCTTCCCGGAAGAGACCGGCCGTCGCGGCGTCCTCCTCAGCCCGATGATCCACCAGTCCTCTGAGCTGACGCCGGACCTCTCTCTGTCGCTTTTGCTCGCGCAGCCACTCCCACAGGAAGACGATCGACACCACCCCGAGGGCGACGGCGAGGAAGATGAGGAGGGCCGGAAGCCAGTTGGCCGGAAGCGACCTGGTCATCGGCGCCCTCCGCTCGCCGGCTCGAAGTCCGGGTTGGAGAAGACCGCCATCGGCAGGCTGACCCCGTACGTGCGCAACCGCTCGGCGAAGCGCGGACGGATCCCGGTGGCCCGGAAACGGCCGATCACCTGCCCCGACTCGTCGATACCTTCCCGCTCATACAGGAAGATGTCCTGCATGGTGATGATGTTGCCCTCCATTCCGGTGAGCTCGGCGATCGTCATCACCTTCCGTCTCCCATCCGAGAGGCGGCCGACGTGAATCACCACGTTGATGGCGCTCGCGATCTGCTGCCGCATCCCCTTCTCGGGCAGGTTCAGACCGGCCATCGAGATCATGGTCTCCAGGCGCGCGAGCGCATCCCGGGGGTTGTTGGCGTGCAGCGTGGTGAGCGAGCCGTCGTGACCCGTGTTCATCGCCTGCAGCATGTCGACGGCCTCCGCACCGCGCACCTCACCCAGGATGATCCGATCGGGACGCATACGCAGCGCGTTGATGAGAAGGAGGCGCTGGGTGACCTCACCCGCCCCCTCGATGTTGGCCGGCCGCGTCTCGAGGCGCACGACGTGCGGCTGCCGAAGCTGGAGCTCGGCCGAGTCCTCGATGGTCACGATTCGCTCGCTCGCCGGGATCGACTCCGAAAGAACGTTGAGGAGCGTGGTCTTCCCGGCGCCGGTGCCCCCCGAGATCAGCACGTTCAGTCGGGCCCGCACGATCCCCTGTATGAGCTCCAGCATCGGGGCGGTCAACGTCTCCGTCCGGAGCAGGTCGGGCGCCGACAGCACGTCCTTCTTGAACTTTCGGATCGAGAGGTGCGGCCCGTCGATCGCCAAGGGCGGGATAATCGCGTTCACGCGCGATCCGTCCGCCAGACGGGCGTCGACCATCGGCGAGGAGTCGTCGATCCGCCGCCCCACCGCGGAGACGATGCGGTCGATGATCTGGAGGAGGTGCCGGTCATCCTTGAAGCGTACGTCGGTCTTCTCCAACCTTCCGTTCCGCTCGATCATCACCTGGCTGTACGTGTTGACGAGGATGTCCGAGACGCCCGGATCCTGCAGAAGCGGCTCGAGCGGGCCGAGGCCGAAGATCTCGTCGAGCACCTGGCCGACGAGTTCCTCCCGTTCCTCCAGGTTGAGGGGCGTGGCCTCGCGCGCGAGCAGGTCGTGCACGACCTTGCGGATCTCCCCGACGACCTGGTTCTTGTCGAGCGCATCCAGGTTCGAGAGGTTGAGTCGTTCGAGGAGCTGCCGGTGGATGCGGACCTTGATCTCCTGCATCAGCGAGGAGTCTTGGCCCTCGGCCGGCGCTGCCTCCGGAGGCGCCGCGGGCGGGGCTCCTCCGGAGCGCTCCCACGGCAAGCGGCCGCTGTCCGTACGGCTGCCGATTCCGAAAGCACCCCCTTCGGGTGCCCGTCGATCAGTCATATGCCGTCACCTCCTGACGCCGCACGAACGGCTCGATTAGCCGCCGCATTGGGTTCCTGAGTCCGCCGAACAACCCCTTCCGGACCTTCTCGGGCTTGGCGCGCACACCGGTGACCGCCGCGCCCAGTGCCTTCAGGTCCCTCGCGTAGCTCGATTGCTCCGACAGCACCGCTGGCCTGCCGGAGTTGATGGACCGCATCACGGACTCGTAGTCGTTGCTCAGGGTCCAATAGGCCGCCATGCCGAGAGTCTTCTCGACCTCCTTCAGCGAGATCGCGTCGTTTGGCTGGTACCGGTTCACGATGAGCCGCAGCCACTCCTCCCCCTTGACGCTGCCCATCCGCTCGAGCAGCGGAAGGCAGCGTGTGATGTTCCGCAGGGAGGGAAGGTCCACCGTGGTCACCAGGAATACGTGGTCGGCATGCTCGAACGTCGCCAGGGTCGGCGGACTGAACGACTTCGTGGTGTCGACGACGATGTAGTCGTAGTGCTGCTTCAGGAAGTGCAGGATCTGACGGATCTGATCTCCGGTCACCAGCTCCGCCTTGGCCGGGTGATAGGGGGCGGAGAGGAGCTCGACCCCGGATTCGTGCCGCTCGATGTAGGAGGCCAGGAGGCCGGCGTCGACGCGGTGGAAGTTTCTCACCAGATCCACGAAGCTGAAGCGCGGCTCTACCCCGAGCAGAAGGGCCGTCTCGCCGAGCTCGAGGTCAAGGTCCACGAGCAGGGTCTTCCGCCGCGTCAGCCGGTGGATCTCTATCGCCAGGTTGGTCGCCACGCTGGTGGACCCTGCTCCGCCCTTCGGGCTGAACACCGCGTACAGCTTGCCCGGCTCACGCTGCCCTTCGTCCTGCTTGCGTCCGAACTTGCGTCCGAGCCGGTCGATGGCGTCCCGGAGGGTCTCGGTGGTGATCGGCTTCGGGAGGTACTCCGAAATGCCGGCCTGCATCGCCGCGATCAGCAGATCGGGGGAGAGAACCGGCCCGACGCCCATGAGCCGCCGTGACGGCGCCGCCTCGACGAGGAACTGGGCGAACTTGAGCCCCATCACCGGATCTTCCTCCAGATCGAGGAAGATCAGCTCCGGGTCCAGCTGCCGCAGCTGTTCGAGGTGCGCGTCGTTGATGTCCGGGAAAGGCACGGTGATCTCGAGGTCGACGGAGATCCCGCTTTCCTCCGAGCCGAGCACACGCTTCAGCCCGCTGCGGAACTCCCTGTCCGTAGAGATCAGGGCGCTCTTGATCGTAATCCCTTCCATCTCGTCTCCCGCCGTGGTGAATGTGCTATTCGATCAAGCGGAGCACCTTGACGATCGGGCCCTCGGCGCTGCCGCCGC
>JBHIAV010000030.1:0-36575 GCA_046758745.1 Gemmatimonadota bacterium | reverse complement strand
TTTGGGCAGCGAAGCCGGAACCCAACGGGAGGTTGGAGCGTATGCGTCACCGGCGGTGGTACGAGACGCCCGGAAAGCTCACGCCCGTCCTCCTGCCTCTCCTTCTCCTAGCTCCGACCGCTCCCCCGGCTCTCCCCGCCGCGCAGGACACCGGCGGCGCGGGCGGCGCCGACTTCACCCGACTGGCCGAGAGCGGCGGCCTCAAGGCGACGGGGGCGTTTCCGTTCGACTACCAGTACCTGGTGTTCTCCGGCCCGAGCGACGATCTGGTGGATGTGTGGGCGGCGGTGAGCGTGCACGCCGGCCGCGTTCGTGGCGTGTTCGAAGGGGGCTGGAAGTACTCCCTCGGATTGCGCTTCGACCTCCTGCGGGACGACGCCCTCGTCGCCTCGGAGACAACCCGCGTCGAGCACACGCTGAACGCCCTCGTTCCGGAGAGTACCAGCGACGGCTTCCCGCTCCAGGCTCGCGTCCGGGTGCCCCCCGGGAAGTACCGCTACCGGATCGCGGTCACGGATCACAACTGGGAGGCGTTTCCCGCCGTCAACGAGAAGACCGGCGAGGTCACGATCCCGAGCCTCGCCTATCCGGGTCCCGTGGTGAGCTCCATCGCCGTCGCGGCCGACTCCGGCGGCACATGGCTGCCGGCGAAGCACGTCAGCCTCAAGCTGAACGCGGCGCGCATCGTACGGAAGGAGTCTCGTCCGTTCATCTACTTCGAGGCGTACGGCGTCACACCCGGGGCGGTCTACCGGGGGGAGGTCAAGCTCATCTCCACCTGGGCTTCGACCGGACAGGGCGAGACGTTCCGCGGCTCGCGCCGCCCGTTTCAGCTCCAGTATCGAGGGACGGCGCCGACCGATCCGAACGAGCCCATCCGGTCGGCCCTGCGCCTCGATCTCAGCAAGACGGAGCCGGGACCGTACGTGGTCACGGTGAAGATCACGGACCTGGCGACCGGGCGGACGAGCGACACGCGGCGGGTGGAGCTCAAGGTCCGGACCGAGAAGAGTCGCGGTCCGCCGCTTCAGATCCGAGAAGTGCGTTCCAGGGGCGTGGGCAATTGAGTCCCGGAGTCGGGCGATCGAGTCCCGGAGGGTGGAGAGGGTGATGGGCACGGGTGCCCTGGGGCGGGGTCTTCGCCGCGGCCCGCGCTGGTGGGTGATCGGCGTGGCTCTGGCGACGCTACCCGGGGCGGGTTCACGACCCGCGAAGGCTCAGACCATGCCGGGGCCCGTCTACCACGAGCTGCTCGCCAGCGGGCACCAGAAGCTGGCCGAGAGGATCGCGAAGAAGCTCGATCATCGAGCTCACCCGGACGGCGACGACGTACGGGAGCTCCTCGACCGCTGGGTGGAGGAGGAAGGGGGTCCGGACAGCGGGTACGATTGGCTCGCCGTCACCCGGCTGTGGCTTCGCGCGGGACGGGCGGCCGAGGCCGAGATGGCGCTGCACAGGGCGGAGGGCGGCGTCGCTCCCGGTCAGCTCCTTCTGGACCAGGCTCGCGTCGCATTCCTGGCGAAGCACCCTGCGCTCGGCGAGGAGGCGTATTGGAAAGGGTGCGAGGTGGCGGACGACGCGGGGTCGCTGGAGTACTGGCTCGACATCGGGCCGCTCGCCACGCCGGACGAAGCCGACGAATGGGATCGCTTCCGCACGCTACCCTCCAACCAGCGCGATCTGTGCGCCTTTCTCCGCGTCTTCTGGTCCGAGCGGGCGCTGGCCTCTACGGTGACCGTCGGGCAGCGGATCAGCCAGCATTACGAGCGCCTCCGCTACGCCCTGGACAACTACACCCGCCGCTCCGGCAAGAAGGGACCGACGTTCTCCACCGAGATGGGCCGACCCCGCAACGCTACCTTCGATGACCGAGGGCTCATCTACCTCAGGATGGGCGAGCCGGATCGGAAGACCGGCTTCGCGGGCGGCGGCAGCGGTCCGTCGGCGGTGGCGGGCCCCGAATGCTTCGAGCCGAACGAGAGCTGGGCGTACGACTATCCAGACGGAACGCGGGTGTATCACTTCACCACCGGCAACGGGCTGGACGACTGGTGGCTGGTCGACAACCTGGCTGAGGTGTACCGGTGCGGGACGCCGAACGGGACCCTGGTCCTCTCCCCGCTGGGCGAGGGTCGGCTGGCTCCGATCGCTCTCTCGGCCCCGGTGGTGCTGGGCGACCTGTACGCGTCGCGAGGCGGACTCGACACGCGCTACTACCAGATGGGATTCCGGTCGCGTCAGAGCTCGTTCCTGGCGCTACAGCTCCTGCAGGAAGAGCGGCACTGGACCCACGCGGATGCGGAGTTCGCGATCCGGGACGTGCCTGAAAGACCCGCGGTGGACATGGAGCCGCGCCTGCTCTTCGAGGCTCTCCAGTATCGGGCGACCAGCCCGACGTCGACGCGGGTGTGGCTGAACGGCGTCATCGAGGCGGAGAAGCTCCTGGCCGATCCGCTCGAGGACGGTCGGTTCCGTTATCGGGTGGACGCGGTGTGGGCGGTCCTCGATGAGGACGCCGAGTTCCGCCGGCTCCGGTCGGAGTTCGAGACGATCACCGACCATCGCCTCGACCGGGATGAGAGCATACCCGTCCGCATGGTGACGGCGCTGCGCCCCGGGCGCTATCGGTACACGGTGGCCGTCCGGGATGCCCAGGACCGGACGCGGGCGGGGGTGCACGCCGGCAATTACCTGCGTGACGCCCTGATCGTACGTGATTTCGCCGGTGATCGGCCGCTGCTCTCCGACATCGCGGTGGCGGCCGACTCCGGGGGCACATGGTCGCCCGGTGGGGGCATCTTCCTGCGACTCACGCCGGCCCACGCCACCGGCCCGGATGGCATCGCCTACGTCTACTACGAGGCGTACAACCTCACTCCCGGCGGCGACTACGTCACGCGGGTTCGGCTCGAACCGAAGAGGGACGGAGCGCCGTTCGAACTCACTTTCCCGGGCGAGGCGCAGTTCGGCGGAGCTGCCACGCGGCGGTATCTGAGGCTCGATCTGCGCGGCACCGAGCCGGGCGCCTACCGCATGTCCGTCACCGTGGAGGATCGGGACTCCGGTCTTTCCACCCTTCCGTACACGACCGATCTCGTCGTGGAGGCCTCCGAGCAGAAGGGGTGAGAACCGCTCGACGGCTGCGGCGGGCTGAGGGACGAGCCGTCGCTTCGCACCGGTCCGCCGACCCAGCGTAACGAGACCTGCCGCTCTGCGAGCCGCTTCCCCGTGTGAGGGAGAACTGCTGGAGCGCGTGCTCGAACGCTTCTGGACGGACATCGAGCCCTTCGCCGGCAAGATCGACCACCCGCGCTTCTTCGCCTTTATCCCGAGCTCTCCGACGTTCGCCAGCATGCTTGGCGACTGGCTCGCCACCCGGTGCAATTTCTTCCAGGGGACGTGGATCGAGTCGGCCGACCGAGCCAGGTCGAGCTCGTGGTCCACTGGCTGAAGGACTGCTTCAGATTCCCTGATCAGGGGGCCGGCCTTCTCACCAGTGGTGGGTTGGTCGCCAACCTCATTGGCCTCGCCGTAGCACGTAAGGAGAGGCTGGACAGCCGGCCGGGCGAGGGCGCGCGTGCTGCTCGGATCAGACGCACACGGCGGTGCACCGGGCCTTCCGAGTTCTCGGCTTCTCTCTGGACCGGCTCCGGGTGCTGCCGGCCACGGGCACGGGAACCTCGAGCCGGAAGCCGTGAGCAGGGCAGTCACCGCCAACCGCGAGCGCGGACTCCGGCCGTTATGCCTGATCGCCACCGCCGGGACCCTCGGATTAGAGCGCTAATGTCTCCGCCGGGCTGCCTCCCGCGACCGACTTTTCCAACTGGATGAAAGGTTTTGCCGTCGAGCGGCATCTCATACGTGAAGGGTAGTAAGAAAACGCGGGTCCGAGCATCGCCCTACGGTCAGGGGGTTGGCGATATGGAATCGGACCGGCAGGTCTTTACCGGACTGAAGAAGGTTTCACGTTCTGTCCACCCTTTTCCCATCGCTTCCCTCTCCACTGGGCTGCCCGCCTTTCTTGGTCACCATCGCAAGGCTCGGAGTCTGGCCTGTTGCGGACGGACCTGATGGTCCGCAACTGCCGCACGGCGGCTACCGCCGCGGGGCTCGAGCTCTAGGGAACTGGAGGAGCGGTCGTTCACGCTCCGGTGAGACTGAGAGGTGTGTTTGGGTCGGGACGGTCGTCACGACCGAAAGGAGGAAGTGTCCATGCGTAGGGCCGTGAAGAACCACAAGAAGTTCCTGGGTCTCGTCTTGGCGTTCGCCATGCTGAACGTGGGTCTGGCGTTTCAGACCCCAGAGCCCGCAATCGCGCAGCAGTGCCCGACCGAGCGAAGCGACTGCTCCAGCGGCGTCGAAGTATGCACGTTCTGCAGTGGCTGCATCTGTTGGGCGTGCGGTCGCGACTGCGGTGGTAGCTGCAGCGGATCCTCGGTCTTCACAACGCAGCAGGTCGGCTGCTGAGGCATCCTTGAACGGCTGGCCCGACCTCCACCTCTCAGCGTGCTCTCACCCGTCAATAGGGAATGGTTCAGATGAAGCTGCGCGAGTTCGCGCTCAAGGCCGTCGTGGTCTTCGTCCTCATTGCGCTTGCGGGCTGGCAGGTAGCCAGTCAATTTAACGCAAATCCAATGCTGCAGTTCGATCCACCTCTCAGGGTCGGCGAACAACTGCCGGACGCTACACTGGTCGCGGTCGATGACCCTGGCCGTCGAAGCAGCTTTCTCGACCTCTCGCAGTCGGGTTGCACCGTCTTCTACCTCTTTGATCCAGACTGCGAAGCGTGTCAGCGCGGTGCAGAGCCGTGGCGATACCGAGAGACTCTTTCCGACGGCAAGGCCGTCCTAGTGTATTGGGTGTCAGTTGTCGGAGAGCCCCATTCGGTGAAGGCCTTCACCGAGCTGTTCGCTATCCGCTTCCCCGCCTACTACGTAGAAGGCGGGCGGAGCATGTCCGAGATCCGTGTTGCTGCCGTTCCAAGCGTCTGGGGGGCCTCGATTCCGTAATCGCCTTCTTCCGGCGGGGGGCATCCGCAACTAGTCCGGAGGCGTTAACAGCGGATCTCTCTTGGTGTCCCGTGACCGCGGAGGTGGACGATGCGTAGCTCAACTGCCCGATCAGTTGCAGCCGTGGCATCTATGCTCGCCGCTGCTGCCTGCGGCGGCGATCTTGTCGTCTCCGCGGTGGCCGAGAGATGTGAGGCGTCCGACATCGGCGGCACCATCCAGCTGACCATTCCCAACCCCGATTGGAATGCCCGCAGCCGCCCGTCCGACGGACGCCTCGCCCTGCGGATTGGGACGGTTCACTTGGACAGCGGCGAGATGTTCGACCTCATAACGTCTGTGGACGCTGATAGCAAACGTCGGATCTACGTCGCCGATAGCCGACTCCACCAGGTCGCGGTCTTTGATTCGACCGGGTCCCCCATCCGGAGGCTCGGCAGGCAGGGTGAGGGGCCCGGTGAGTTCCAAGGTCTGCTGACGCTACGAGTCGTCCTAGGTGACTCTCTCCGGGTCTTCGACCAGCGACTCTGGCGCGAGACCGTCTACGACTCAGCCGGGCAACTTGTCGGTACGACGTCTCCGGTACTTGGTCCGAATTACGGTCAGTTTCCCGAGGTGCGGTTCGATCCTCGAGGGGGCCTCCTCAACCTCGGCTTCGAGAAATTTCGAGAGAGCCTGCTCGAAGACCTTGGCTCACGTATCAGCGGAGTGGTCCGGGCTTTGAACACCGTCAGTCGGTGGGATCGTGAAGCCAAGGCATGGGAAGCGATCCGCGACGTGCCGAGCGTTGAGGTGTTCTTCGCCGCGGGCGGGCTCAGAGACATCCCCTTCGGCCGCAGCCCGCTCTGGTCCCCCGCACCGGATGGTGGCTTCTGGTACGCCGACAGCGGCGAATACACCCTTGAGAGGGTCGGCGCCGACGGGCGGATCACCTGCCGTCTCATGGTGGAGCACAAGCTGCGGCCGGCCTCGGATACAGAGCGTCGTGACTTCCGAACGGCCGCCGACGTGTCGGAGGCCTCCGAGGAACGGATCCGCAGAATCCGAGCGAACCGCGCCGAACTTCCAATTCCCGAGAGAGTTCCTGCCCTCCGGAGACTTCTGGTCGGAGGAGACGGAGCCGTTTGGGTTCAACCCACAGGTGAGTATCGTGGCCCCAGACTCACTCCCGAGCGTGTCATCTGGCATGTTTACGAACCGGACGGCCGGCCACGCGGGAGAGTGGCGCTTCCTGGCGTTTTCATTCCGAACAGCGTTGTCGGATCGCTGATCTACGGCAGGGAACGGGACGAGCTCAACGTCCAGTACGCGAGCGTTTACGAGGTCGACCTATGAGGGGCGCCGCGCTTCACCATCATCGGGCTGGGATAGCTGTAATCGGCCTACTCCTGCTCGGCTGCGGTGAGAACAGGTTCATAGCGCAAGTTCGGCGTCCCCCAGCACTTCCGATGTCGGAGCCTCTGCCCGACCTGACAGTCGTAGTGGACGGAACTGAGACACGACTGGTTGATCTCCTTGGCCCCAGGGGAACCTTGCTCAACTTTTGGGCAACTTGGTGCGTACCTTGCCGTCGTGAGGCGCAGGACCTGGCCACAGCGCACCGCCGGTGGGCCGGCCGAGGGCTGCGAGCCGTCGGTGTGGAGGTGAGCGGGGTGCCCGAAGAGGAAGCGCAAGCCTGGGCTGCACGTTGGGGCGCGGACTACGTCAACGCGACTGGTCTCGACATGCGGACGCTCAAGAGTCTCTGGGGCGCCAATGGGATCCCGCTAACGCTCGTCATTGATGGAGCAGGGATCGTACGCTTGGCGTTGTTCGGCGCTCATGACCTGGACGGACTCGATCGGGCAATCCGGCGAACGATCTTGACGAACACCACAGAAGGGCCCCGCCACGTTCTGGCGGTAAGGTGAATAGCGTAGTTTTCCTCGGAGTTTCCGGCCTCTACTTTTCCTCGCTAGGCCGGCACGGGCCCATGCGACCCTGCCGCGTTACCGTGCAAGTGTAGTCGCTCGCCACCAGCGCCATCGGCGCGAGCTGCGGGGTGATCAGCACGTAGGCGAAATCGGTGGGCGCGGGGTTCTCCCCCGCCAGGTGGCGATGGTGCGTCGCGATCGCCGCTTCACGGCTCGGCTCGACCACGGTGAGATCGGCGTGGAAGGTCGTGGCCTCGAGGATTCGCTGGCCGTCGAAGCTCACCAGGACTCGCATGTCCGCGCCGATCGGCCACTGCCCCTCGGCGGTCGGGCCCGGCAGAAAGTAGGTGACCCACCGACCGCGGAAGTCTCTCCACACGTAGGTCTGGTAGCGCTCCCACTTCGGCTCGAACGCCCCGAGGGCGGTGACGAGAGCGGTCGCGGCGCGGGAGAGCTCCGGGTCGGCCGGCTCGCGCCCGGTAAGACGGGATACCACGTAGCGGTCGCCGTCGGGCTCCTCCTGGGTGACCTCGTACGCGGTGGTGAACTCGGACGAGACGATGTTGATGGAGCCGAAGAAGACGTGCCACCGTGCGTCCTGCTGGCGGGCCACGTAGAGGCTGATCCGATGCTGCTCCGGCCGGGCGGCCAGCAGGGCCTCGGTGGCCTGGTGCACTGCGTTGTCGTACTCGGCGATGCGCCGCCCCTCCTCCTCGGCGTGGCGGATGACGCTGTCGCTCTGCGAGGCGAGCTGAGCATCGAGCGCTCCCGCCGTGAGCAGGATCGCCGCCAGTCCGCCCGCATATCCCCTCAGCACGGCTCCATTCTTCTCTGTGTCAATCGCCTTCCGCGTGGCCAGGTCTGGTGTGAGGGCGAGAAAGCTACCTCAAGCCGGCCGCTTCGTCGAGCGCACGCCGGGGCCGAGGATCCGCCAGCCGAACCAGGCGAGGGAGAGGAGCCAGGCGCCGTACAGGATGGTGCGTACCGGCTCGAGGGCAACGGATTCGATGACCTCTGTAGGAGCGCCGAGGCGTGCCAGCACCACGCGGCTCAGCTGCTCGGCCGTGAACCAGCCCCACAGAGCGGCCGCCCACACCATCGCCCAGCGTCGCCACGCGGCCGGTCTCAGCGCCGGCGGAAGCCGCCGCACGTTCACCACACCGACCACCATGGCGAACAGATACATGCTCGCAATGGTGAAGGGGCCGGCGATGAGGACGAGAAAGTTCGGCTGTAGCCGTTCGACCGACCTCTCACCGACCCAGGAGACCGTGATGATGGCCATCGAGGCGAGGACGAACAGGGTGAGGAAGAAGAGGAAGGTACGCTTCAGGGTCCAAAAACGGGTGCGGCGCCCGTACCGCTCGAAGAAGATGCTGCCCGCGATCCGGGTGACGGTATCCACGATCCCGACCTGCGTGGAGAAGAGCACGAACGAGCCGCCGAGCAGGAACGCCACCTTCAACCAGGTGCCGCCCATCCGCTCGAGCACCGCGGACTGCCGAGCTACCATACCGCTCAGGTCGCCCGCCAGCTCCGAGTTCCCCGTGCCGAGGGTCGATGTGACGAGCATGCTGGTGATGACCACGCTGGCCAGGATCAGCAGCACGAAGGTGACGAGGAGCTCCCGGTGCGCGGTCCGTACCCATGCCCGGAAACGGTCGAGCGCGCCGGGCCCGCCCTCCGGATCGAAGACGAAGCCCGTCTCGCTGATCTCCTCGTTGCGGCCCCGGATTCCCGCGATGCGCCCCTGGTACACCGCCATGCCGAACCCCTTGTCACGCAGCCACAGGGACTGGGCCAGCAGGAGGGTGCCGCCCGACCCGGCGTAGGCGACGGCGATGAGCAAGGTGGGGAACTGGTCTCCCGTGAGGAGCTCGGGTGGAGCCGAGCCGATCGACACCGCGCCCTCGAGGAGCGCGAGGACGTCGGAAGGAAGAACTCCGACGAGGATCAACGTCACGCCCAGAAGCGGGAAGAAGCCGAGAACGAGGGCGATCTCGAAGCGTTCCAGTGCGTTGTACACGATCCGCGAGACGGCGAGGCCGAACCAGATGACGGCCAGCATGAGGAGGGCGAGGGGCTGCCAGGCGACCCGCGCTCCGGTTACCGCCTCGACGATCTCTCCTACGTACTCGGCGGACTGTGACGCCCATCCCGGCCAGAAGAAGCTCACCAGAGTGGCCGCGAGGAAGAACCAGGGCCAGAAGGCGAGCCGATCGAGCCTGGCCATTCCCGCGAAGACCGACTCGCCGGTGGCGATCGTCCAGCGCTCGATCTCGCCGATCACCACGAACTGCGTCAGGACGCCCACCCAGAACAGCCACCAGATCGAGTAGCCGTTGACGGTGACCAGGTTCGGCCACAACAGGAACTCGCCGGCACCGAGTCCCATGGCGAGGGCGATGATGGAAGGGCCGACGAGATGCTTCAGCCGGGGCACTCGCGGCACTTCGTCGCAGCGCCGGAACGGCGGCCCCCATCCGCGAGCGGGGAAGCGGTCATCCTCCGGCGCTTCCGGTAAAGTCGCGGCGTCGAGGGGCAGAAAGACGCCTTGCCGGTACCGACGTCCCTCGGCCTCCGGAGCGAACAGGCTCACGTCGGCCTTCGGAGCGAACACGCTCACGTCGACCTCCGCAGCCCGCGTGCGCGTGCCCGGCTCAAACGGTCACGAGCGGGGTGCCCGCTGCCCGGGCAGGTCAGGTAGGAAGCCGACCGCCCGCAGCGGCGGGTGGGAGTCCGACTGCCGGAGCGGCCAGGGGCGCCGGGGCGGCGCTCACCGGCTTCGGGAGACAGCCAGCTCTTCCTCCGCTTCGGCGAGGCTGTGCGCGGCCCGACCGTTCCTCGTTCCGCTCACCTTTCTCTTCTTTCCCCCGCTCTTGCCGTTTCGACGGGCCGAGGAGCCCTTCGATGCCTTCGTGCCGGCGCTCGCGGCAACCCGCTTGCCGTTCGCGGCGGCCGTGGCCACGGCGGGGGCGGCCACCTGCGTGGGGGCCGCCTGACGGTAGACGAACCGCTTCCCGGCATAGTTTCGGACCACGACCTCTTCATCGGTCATCTTCTCGACGTACTCCGGGAGGATCGGGATCTTCCCGCCGCCACCCGGTGCGTCGATCACGAAGTGCGGCACGGCGAGGCCCGAGGTCCATCCACGAAGTGCGCGGATGATCTCGATCCCCTTCGCCACCGTGGTGCGAAAGTGTTCGGCGCCGGCGATCTGGTCCGCCTGGTACAGGTAATACGGACGCACGCGGTTCTTCACCAGCTCCAGCATCAGCTCCTTCATCACGGCCGGGTCGTCGTTCACCCCCTTCATCAGCACGGTCTGGGAGCCGAGCGGGCAACCGGCATCGGCGAGCAGCGCCAGCGCCTCGCACGCCTTCGGGGTGAGCTCGAGCGGATGGTTGAAGTGTAGGTTCACGTACACCGGATGATATCTCTTGAGGATCGCGCACAGCTCGGGCGTGACCCGCTCCGGGAGGTGCGAGGGGATCCGGGTGTGGATGCGGATGATCTCGATGTGCGGGATCGCCCGCAGGGTCTTGAGAAAGTAGTCGACCCGACGATCCGACAGCATGAAGGGATCGCCGCCAGACAGAATCACATCCCGAACCTCGGTGTGCTCTCGTAGGTATGCGAACGCCGCGTCGAACTGGTTGAGCGGAATCTTCTCCGGATCGCCCACCTTGCGCCGGCGGGTGCAGAACCGGCAGTAGGTGGCGCACACCGGGCTGACCAGGAAGAGCACGCGATCGGGGTACCGATGGGTGAGGTTGGGTACGGGAGAGTCATCGTCCTCGGAGAGGGCATCGACCAGACCGTCGCGCACGTCCAGTTCCTCGGCCGTCGGTATGTATTGTCTCCAGAACGCATCCCCCGCCCGTTCGATGAACTGAAGGACTTCTGGCGTGATCCGCAGGTTGAAGTTGTCGATCGCCTGCTGGACCGCTTCGCGGTCGACGTTCTCTTCGCCGAACCGCTCAACCAGCTCGTCGACCGTCGTGATGCTCCCTTTCAGTACCTGCTGCCATTCATTCATCGGACCCGGCTCCTCCGAAGGGGCCAGAGAGGCGCTTGGCGAAGATCATCCGATCGTCGCCGGGAGCGTAGAAGTCCATTACGCGCGAAACCATCTCGTATCCGCGATGCGCGTAGAACTCGCGGGTCGGCCTGTAGCTCGGTTGGGACGACGTCTCAGCAAGAATCATACGTCCGTCTCGCGCGGCGATCTCGCTCTCGACCCGGTTGAGCAACCTGCGCCCGACGCCCTGTCCGTGATGCGTCGGGTCGACGGCGATCCAGTAGAGGTCCCACGTGCCCACCGTGCACGGTGTCGGTCCATAACAGGCATAACCGACGAGCTCCCCCTTCTCGCTGAACGCTCCGATGATGTAGTAGTCGGTCTGACCGGCCTGGCTGAGGTACACGTCGAGCACCTCGAGCGCGACGTTGACCTCGTCGTACCGGAACACCCCCGTGTCCTCCAGGATCTGGCGGATTCGCTCGCGGTGGCTCGCCTCGACCGCCGCGAGGGTAACGGTGCCCGCGCGCCGCCTCTGCGGCTCGGGCGCTGGTTCCTTGTCCCTCCCCTCGTCGTTCGCGGCGCCGCCGAAAGCTTCGCGACACACGGCGGCCACCAGGGCCGGATAATCGAGCCCCGCCACACCTGCCATTCGCGCCAGGCCGGCCTGCGGCGTGAGGTCGGGATTCGGATTCACCTCCAGCACGTACGGTCTGCCGTGGACGTCCAGGCGCACGTCGACCCTCCCGTATCCGCTGCCGGAGGAGACGGCGAGCCACGCCCTCTCCGCGACCTCGACGATCCGCGCCTCCAACTCGGGTTCCACTTCGGCCGGGCAGATGGGGATGGTGCCGCGGTCGGCCGGAGAGCCACTCTCCCACTTCGCACTGTACGAGACGATCCTCGCCATCCCATCCGGCATCGACGCGAAGTCGATCTCGGCCAGCGGCAGCCGCGAGGTTCCGACGAATCCGACGTTGAACTCGCGTCCTTCCACGAACCGCTGTACGAGAAGGAGCTCGAAGATCGGGAGCAGCTCATCGATCTTGGCGCGGAGCTCGGCCGGCGTCTGCACCACCGCCTGCTCGTCGATACCGAGAGAGCCGTCCTGCGCGGCCGGCTTTACGATCGCCGGGAAATGGCTCCACTCGAGTGACACGCGTCCCAGCTCGACCAGCGTGTACGGCGGGATCGGCAACCGCCGGCCGACGAGCAGCCCGTTCACCCGATCCTTGCGCAGCGCGAACGAGAGCACGTCCGCGCTGCACCCCGTCATCGGTATGCCGAGCAGCTCCGCGGCGGCGCTGACCCGGAACTCTCCGATCCCATCGCCATCGACCCCTTCACACAGGTTGAAGATGAGGTCGAGGTCGGCGGACCGAAGCCTCTCCAGCCATTCGAAGTCGCTGGCGCGAACGGGCAGTCGCAGAACCCGATGACCGAAGCCGGCCAGCGCACCCTCGGTCGCGTCCACCGCGTCCAGCACGGCGAGCCGTTCCGGTCGGCGAGGAGGGCGGTGCATCTCCTCGTACAGCACTCCGACCGTCATCGGGGGGAGAGGCTCAGATTCGATACCGGACACGAGCCGCCTCCACGACGGCGAGGATCGTCCCGTCGAAATCGAGTCCGGCGGCACGCGCCGCCTTGGGGTAGGAAGAGTTCTGATTCGGATCCGGCAGCACGCCTGGCAGCGCGTTCACCTCGAGAACGTGCACGCGCTCCCGCTCGTCGAGACGGAGATCGATCCGCGCCCAATCGCGGCACCCGAGGGCGCGATACGCGACCATCGCCGTCTGCGTGATCTCCCGCTCGAGCCGCTCGTCCACGCGGGCCGGGCAGCGGAACGCGGGCAGCGGATCCGACGGTCGGTCCCAGACCCATTTCGCCTCGTAGCTGTAGATCGGGTTCGCGTCCTCCGGGAAAGCGGCGAAGTCCATCTCCACGAGCGGGTAAGCTCGCAGCGCCGATCCGTTGCCGACGAGGGCGCAGGTGAACTCGCGGCCCGGCAGAAAGGTCTCGATCAGTGCCGGCTGCGCCCACGACGCATGGATCTCGCGGACTCGCTTCACGGCCTCGCCGTAGCTATGACACAGCGACCCGTTCCGCACGCCGATGCTCGAGCCCTCGTGGAGGGGCTTGACGATGACCGGCGGATCCACGTCGCGCTTCTTCGGCCGTACGCCCGGCTCACAAACGCGAAAGGCCGGCGTACGAATCCCCGATGCCGCCAGGACCGTCTTGGTCATCACCTTGTCCAGTGTGATGGCGAGGGTGAGAGGGTCACTGCCCGTGTACCGGAAACCGAAGTACTCGAGGATGGCCGGCACATGCGCCTCGCGGGCACGCCCGCCCCGACTCTCCGCCATGTTGAAGACCAGATCGGGTCGCGCGCGTCGGAGCCGGTTGGGAAAGCTTCCGTTAGCCTCGAGGAGCACTACGTCGCCCACCTGCGAGAGCGCGGCCGCCACCGCTTCGATCGTGTCTTCGGTGTCCCACTCGGCGAAGCCCGCCTCATGCTGACTGACGCAGGAGGACGACGCCTCGCCGGGCGGAGAGCGCCCTGCATCGTTCGACGAGCTGAGCGGCGATCCCGAAGGCGACATTCCCGCGAGTGCCGGTTTGAGGTTGAACGCGAACCCGATCCGCATTCGTGGCCTCCGGGAATGTGGAGGACAACAAAAAATCCGCCTCTGCCGGGCGGCTCGGAGCTATCGTCCGAGTCGAATATGCTCAACGCGCCGGGACACTACACCTTTCACTTCGAAGTTTGCGTGTTCGTTTACGACTCTGCAAACGAACACAATCAACTCATTATAAGAAATCGTTCGATGCACGCAAGACAATCGCGCGCACGATGCGACTCTCACACTTCCTTTATCTCCGCCTCCCATTCGATCTCGACGCACGGCGTCAGTGTTTGCGCGACCGGACAGTGCGACACGTGATGCTCGAGAGCCCGCTCGGCCTCCGAACGCTTTCCCGCAGGGATCTCGATCTCGTATCGGACTCGGATGCGCATGATACGGAGTGTACCGTCACGCTCGCCGATCTCCCCGACGACGAGCGAGCGCAACTGGCCATCGTCGCTCGGAATTCCTCTGGCGCCCAGGGCTCCGCCCAGGGTTCCGGTCAGTCACCCGCCGGCTGCGGCGACGATGTGGTCGAGTGTCGTCGGGAGGGGTCGTTCGGTGGTCGCGCCATAGAACTCGGCGATCTCACCATGCACGCCGAACTCGAGCGGATCCTCGAAAGGTTCGATGTACGCCCTGCGATGTGGACCGGTGAGCTTTTCGATGCGGACCATGGAGAGGTACCGTGGCTCGGTCATCACCCTCCTCCTTTCGACTGGGGTGGCCCAAGGGAATGATCGGGGTCGCTCAAGCGAGTGAGGTCCGTCGCTCGAGAAGTATGCTGGCGTCGAATCACGCCACGGACGTCGGGAGGAGGGAAGACCCGCGTCGAAGATCGGCGTGGCTCAACGGGTCGCCAGCTCCAGCTCTCCTTGCGAGACACCACGCTCCGCGCTCGCGATGTCGCGGTGCGAGGTGGCGATCGGCTCCGGCGCGGCGCGGAGGGGATGGACCGCTGCGACCGCGCCTTCCGCATCCTGGAGCTCGCGGATGCGCACGCTCACGTCCCGACGGGCGCGCGTGAGGATGTCGCTGGCGCTCGTCGTCACGAGCTCACCCGACTCCAGCTCCCACATCACCCGGTCGCCTGGATGCACCTCGAGCAGTCCGACCAGCTCGCCCGTCGTTTCCCGCTCGGGGAGCATCGCGGTTCCTTTTCCGGCGCGCCCTTGCACGCGGAACTCGGTGAAAGGAATTCGCTTTCCATAGCCTCCGGCTGTTCCGGCGATCAGATCGCTGTCGCGCCGCGGCGTCAGTGCGGCGACGATTTCGTCTCCGTCCGCAAGATCGATTCCCTGCACGCCGCGTGCCGTACGACCCATGGGACGGATCTCGGACTCCGCGAAGCGGATCACCTGTCCGCTTCGTGAGGCCAGGAGGACTTCCGCCATCCCATCCGTCAGCATGGCCGCAACGACCTCGTCCTCGTCCGCGAGACCGGTCGCGATGATCCCTCCCGCACGCGCGTTCGCGTACTCGCCGAGCTCCGTCCGCTTCACGTGTCCGGTTCGCGTAGCGATCAGGATGAACCGGCCGGCATTGAACCGCTCGACGGGGACGGCCGAGACGACGCGATCGCCTCGCGCGAGGCCGACGTGCTCCGCCAGCGAACGCCCGCGAGAGCTCCGCGTTCCGCGAGGGAGGTCTCCTACCGTGATCCCGTGCACCGTGCCACGAGCGGTGAATACGAGAAGCAGATCGGAGCCGCGGGCCAGGAACGACTGCCTCACGAAATCTCCCGTGCGAGCGGCGAGTGCATCCGCTCCCGCCATGCCCGAGCCGGCGCGCACCGGAACGGCCTTCATGTAGCCGAGACGGCTGAGCAGTACGAGCGACGCTCCGGCGCCGGATCCGGCCGGAAGCGGAAACTTCTGGCTCCCGTCGAGAAGCTCGGTTCGCCGGTCGTCGCCGTATCGCGCGATGAGCTCCCGGAGCTCGCGCTCCAGATGCTCCCGTCGCGCGCCTTCGTCGTCCAGCAGCACTCGCAGCTCGCGGATCCTGCCGCGTAGCTCCTCCAGCTCGTCGGCGAGCTTCCGACGCTCCAGGGCCGTGAGGCGCGAGAGTCGCATCGCCAGGATCGCCTCCGCCTGGCGCTCGCTGAGCTTCAGCTCCCTCCGCAGCTTGCGGGACGCGCTCGCCGGATTGCGCGAGCCCCGGATCAGCTCGATCACGCGGTCGATGTGATCGAGCGCCAGTAGGAGTCCCTCGATGACGTGTGCGCGCTCCTCGGAGCGTCCGAACTCGAAAGCGGCCCGTCGCCGGATCACCTCGAGGCGGTGCTGCACGAAGCAGGTGAGCGCCCCCTTGAGGTGGAGCTGCTTCGGTCGCCCCTCTACCAGAGCGAGCATGATCACGCCGAAGGTGCAGCGAAGCTGGGTCTTGCGGAAGAGCGTCTTTACCAGCTCGCGTGCATCGGCATCTCGCTTGAGCTCGATCACCAGACGCACGCCGTCGCGGTCCGACTCGTCGCGCAGATCGGTGATCGCGTCCCCCTTTCCGCTGCGAACCAGCTTGGTGATCTGCTCGATGATGCGGGTCTTGTTGACCTGGTACGGAAGCTCGGTCACGACGAGCGAGCTCTTCCCGTAGCTTCCCTCCTCGAGATGCATTCGCGCGCGCATCTCGATCAGTCCCCGACCCGAGCGATACGCCTCCTGGACGCCCTCCCGCCCCCAGATGTAACCGCCGGTCGGAAAATCAGGGCCGGGCAGGCGTGCGATCAGCTCCTCCACGTCGCAGCCCGGCTCTCGCACCAGGTGGATCGTGGCCGACAACAGCTCCCGGAGGTTGTGCGGCGGAATCTTCGTCGCCATGCCGACCGCGATGCCGTCCGAGCCGTTGAGGAGAAGGTGCGGGAGCCGTGCCGGGAGGACGCTCGGCTCCGTGAGCCGCCCGTCGAAGTTCGGGCTGAAGTCGACCGTCTCCAGGTCGATGTCGGCCAGCAGCTCGAGCGCGATCGGCGCCAGCCGGGTCTCCGTGTAGCGATACGCCGCCGCGCTGTCCCCGTCGATGGAGCCGAAGTTCCCCTGCCCGTCGATCAGCGGATAGCGGAGAGAGAAGTCCTGCACCATGCGCACGAGGGTGTCGTACACGGCCGCGTCCCCGTGCGGATGGTACTTGCCGAGCACGTCGCCGACGACCGTCGCGCTCTTCTTGTACTCGCGTTCGGGACGAAGGCCGAGCTCCTGCATGGCGTGCAGTATTCGCCGATGGACGGGCTTGAGGCCGTCCCGGGCGTCCGGGAGAGCGCGCTGCACGATCACGCTCATCGAGTAGTCGATGAACGACTCGCGCATCTCCTGCTCGATGTAGCGGGGGATGATCCTCTCCTGCTGGGCGCTCGGCTTCATCGCGGTCGCTTCGCCCTCCCGGTGGTAAGAGGCGCCGCTTCACGGCCTCCGCTCGCGGCGCACCGCTTCTTCGGTTCACCTTCGGTATTCTTGCAGGACGCCCCGGCGGGCACAAGGCCGGCCGAGATTTGAGAAGGACGGGCCGCCGAGTCTCAGCTCGCCGCCGTGCGGCGAGGAAAGCTCGGAGGAGGGAAGGGGACGGAGGCGAGGCGCCGGACGCTCGTGCGTCCGGCCGGCTCACCGCACCAGGAGCTCGGCTGTTGCGCGCTGGAACTCGCTCATGCTGCGCGGCGCCGCGAGCAGAAGGGCGGCGGAGCCTCGGCCGGTCGGGAGGTGCAGCACGAGGTGGCCGGGCCGCGGAGGTGCCGGGACCGGGTAGGCGCGGCCCGACGCGTCGATCATCACCGCACGGCCCGGCTCGAGTCGCTCGGCGAGCCACATCCCGAAGGAGATCCACGCGGTGAGCGGTTCCGAGGCCTCCCGCGCGACGGCCCGCACCAGCTCCTCCTCGTAGCGGCGGACGGCCTCCTCATACGCCGCCGGATCCCGCTTCTTCAGGCGAACCAGAAGGTGGCGGAGCGGGGGCCGAAGATCGGCCATGGCGTGCTTCTCGAGCGACGCCTCGTACGCCAGGATGGCCCGGTCGGTCAGGCCCTCGGCCCCGGGGTCTGCCATCGGCGTGACGAGCTCCCCTTGCTCGCTAGTCGCCGCCCTTCATCGAGTCGAGGAACTCCTCGTTCGACTTCGTGCGCTTCAGGCGCTCGATGAGAAACTGGATCGCCTCAGCCGGCGGCATGTCGGCGAGGAAGTTCCGGAGGAGGTACATGCGGTTGAGCTCCGTCTCGTCGAGCAGAAGCTCCTCCCTGCGGGTCCCGGATCGATTGAGGTCGATCGCCGGGTAGATGCGCTTGTCGGAGATCTGCCGGTCGAGCACGACCTCGCTGTTCCCGGTGCCCTTGAACTCCTCGAAGATCACCTCGTCCATTCGGCTTCCGGTCTCCACCAGGGCCGTGGCGACGATCGTGAGGCTTCCTCCTTCCTCGATGTTGCGCGCCGCGCCGAAGAAGCGCTTCGGCTTGTGCAGGGCGTTCGCGTCCACCCCTCCGGAGAGAATCTTTCCGGAGTGTGGCACGGTGGTGTTGTAGGCCCGCGCCAGCCGCGTGATCGAGTCGAGAAGGATGACGACGTCCTGCCTGTACTCGACCAGCCGTTTGGCCTTGTCGAGCACCATCTCCGCCACCTGCGTGTGCCGGTCCGCCGGCTCGTCGAACGTGGAGGCGATGATCTCGGCGTCCACGTGCTCCTCCATGTCCGTCACCTCTTCGGGCCGCTCGTCGATGAGCAGCACGATGAGCTTCACGTCGGGATGGTTCTCGAGGATCGCGTTGGCCACCTTCTGAAGAAGGATCGTCTTGCCCGCCTTCGGCGGCGAGGTGATCAACATGCGCTGCCCCTTCCCGACCGGGGCGATGAGATTGAGGACGCGCATCGAGATGTCACCGGCGGCGGTCTCGAGGTTGAGCCGCTCCTCCGGATAGCGCGGGCGCAGGTTGTCGAAGCCGATCCGGTGTCTCGCCTTCTCGGGATCCTCGCCGTTGACCGACTCGACCTTGAGGAGGGCGAGGTAGCGCTCGCCCTCCTTCGGGGGGCGCACCTGCCCGAGAACCGTGTCCCCGGTGCGAAGATCGAAGCGCTTGATCTGCGACGGAGAGACGTAGATGTCGTCGGGACCGTACAGATAGTTCCAGTCCTGGCTTCGCAGGAAGCCATATCCTTCCGGGAGGATCTCCAGCACACCTTCTCCCCGCAGAACGACTTCGGAGTCAAGGAGATTTTGTTCGATGCGGAAGATCAGATCCTGCTTCCGGAGCCCGGAGTAGTTGTGAATGCTCAGGTCTTCCGCCATCTCGTGCAGTTCGCCGATCGACTTGGATTTCAGTTCCGCAATGTCCACGAAGGACCCTCCGATATTGAGAGCTTGGTTCACCACGGCCACCCGAGCCACGGGAGCCCGGGGGCGTTACGGAAGATTTCGATGGATCGGATCGCCGTGTTGCCTTGGGGTTCGAACGACTATTCGAGTCAGGGCGAGGAATCCGGTGGCCCGATAACGATAAACGTTCACTGTAGCCGGGTCAAGCGGGCGCGAAGGCACGGACGGTCTTCTCGCAGGAGACGCATCGCTATACGTTGCCCGGGGCCAGGAGTTCCGAGTCGGGAGAACACGGAAGCGAAGGAGGCCGGGCATGGCGCGACACAACAGAGAGGCTCGCGGCGTCGATCAGCAGGGCCAGCTCTGGCTGATCAGCTACCAGCCCGACTGGTTGAGCCGCGTGAAGATCTCTCGCGAGCTGCCCGGCAACCGTCGGCGTTCCAGTCAGACGCTCTTCCGGAACCCCGCCCGCCGTGCCGAGGCTCCGCCCGGAAGAATGGTGAGGACCCGCGTCTCCGCGCTCGACGGATCGGCTGACTTCCAGATCGCGGTGGAGGATCCGGGTGATCTCATCGAGTCCATCGTCGTGGTCACCCGACGCAGGCGCGGGAGACGCGCCGAGGTAGTGAAGTTCGCGCTGGAAGCGAAGCTCCCGCCTCCCCGCTAGCGGTCCGCCTTTCCCGGCCCCCGCCGGCCGTCAAAACGGCCGCACCCGCAGCCAGCGCAACGGCTCGGCGATGAGCTCGGCTTTCGCGCTGTCGATGGCCGCCCGGAGGTGCTCGAGCTGGATCCGGATCTCGTCGTCGTTCACGGCGCGACCGGCCGTGCCTCGCCCGGCAGCCAGATCGTCTCGGCTTCGCTCGAGGCGAGAGTCGAGCTGCTCCAGCGCCTCGAGGAGCTGCGTGAGCGGCTCGGCGTGGCCGGTGCGTGCGCGCCGCTCCGCCAGAAAACCGCCGAGGCGGGAGGCAGCGCGGCGTGCTTCCGCCCGCAACGAATCGTCGTCCAGAATCCGCCGCAATGAGCCGGTCGTCGTAGAGGGACCGGCCAGCGCGGCCAGCCGATGGAGCGAGGAGGAGAGATTGTCGATCAGGGATCGGTCGCGAAGCAGCGCCGCCGCGCTTCCGGGCCCGGCGTCCAGCCGGGCCGCCAGCCGCTCTCTCATGGTCCTGAGCGTATCCAGCTCGGCCCGGGCGACCGCACCGCGGGCGACGAAACTGTCCGGGGTGAGCACCCCACCGACGCGCAGCGTGTCGCCGAAGCGAAACGGGGCCGCGTCAGCTGATCCCGGGTCGATCGCGAGGATGACCGGGGCCAAAAGGGCCGAAGGGACGATACGAACCGTCGCGTCGCGGCGCATGAAAGAAGCAGGCCCGCGATGCAGCACGGCGCGCACGACCACGCGTTGGTCATCCACTGCCGAGGGCTCGTCGAAGCGGATGGACAGGACGCGACCGGCGGGCACGCCAGCGATCCAAACCTGCGCCCCCCGAGTCAGACGACGGGCTTCCCCCGTAGTCACGATCAGGGAAGGTCCCTCGAGGAAGCGGCGCCGCACCGCGTCCACGAAGAACACGGTGGTCGCGGCGGCCGCCAGCACCGCGAGGTACAGGGCTCCACGTCGCACCTCTCCCCAGCCGACACCGAACGCGTCTCGTTTGGCCATTCCGGCATGGAAGCTAAGGGAGGCGGCGCCCGTCGTCAGCCCGCCCGAGCGGGAGCCTTGTGGGGCGTGATCCGGCTGGGACATATCCGCTACAGCAACTGCTATCCGATTCACGAGCCCTTCCTCGGCGGACGGGCCGAGTGGCTGCAGCTCGTGGAGGGGTCGCCGGCTTTCCTCAACGAGCTGTTGGCGCGGGCGGAGCTGGATGTGGCTCCGTGCTCGAGCATCGAGCTGGCCCGCCATCCGGGCGAGTACCGGGCACTGCGCGGGCTGTGCATCGCGAGCGACGAGGCGGTGGAGAGCATCGCGGTGGTGTCGCGCGCCCCGCTGGAGGGGCTCGCGGGCTCGAGGGTCGCCCTCCCGACGGCATCGGCCACGGCGCGCGTGCTCCTGCGGATCCTTCTCGAGCTCCGCCACGGCATCGCTCCCCGGTGGGAGGACTTCGACCAGGAGGCGGAGGACCCGCTCATGGACTCCGATGTGGCCGCGGCGCTCTTTATCGGCGACATCGCCCTTCGTCGGCTGCCCGGCGAGGGGGAGCGGCGAACGGACCTCGGCTCCGAGTGGTTCCACTGGACCGGCCTCCCGTTCGTCTTCGCCCTCTGGCAGCTTCGTGACGAAGCGCGAAGCGAACCGCACCTTCCCGAGCTGCACCGGCGGATGCTGGCGGCGCGCGATGGGCTGTCGCGATCGGCCGACGCGCTGGCCCGACGTGCGGCGGGTCGCTTCGGCATCGCCGCGTCGCGACTCGCCGCCTACTGGCGGGGCATCCGCTACACCCTGGACCCGCCGGCCTTGCGGGGTTTAACCCGCTTCTACGAGCTGGCCGCCGATCTGGACGAGGTGGCCGCCGTACCGCGGGTTCGAATGTGGGGCTGACGCCGCACCATGCCCGGGCGGCGCTTTTCGACTCGATTGCGATCGACGGCTTTCGCGGGGTGACTACGCGCGGCAGGAGATCCCGGAGCCGGGGCGGCGACCCGCCTCCCCCACACCCTCCAGGTGGTTCCGAGCGCACGCGGCCCGACGGACGACCGACGAACTGTCACAGGCACTCTCCTCCCTTCCTCCCTGCGGGAGCATCCTGGCGGGCGGGTGCGGCCGCCACGACCGGCAGCCGCCGGGCATTCGATCAGGGAGGGAACCGGAATGAGTCGCTCGGTGAATCGCGTCATCCTGGTGGGGAACGCCGGCTCGGACCCCGATGTGCGACAGACTGGGAACGGCGCCACGGTCGCGCACGTGTCCCTGGCAACGAACCGCGTGTTCACGCTGAACGGCCAGCTCCAGCGCAAGACGGACTGGCATCGGCTGACCTTCTGGGGAGGAGCGGCGGAGACGGTCGAGAAATACCTTCGCAAAGGGAGTCGTCTGTACGTGGAAGGGCGCATCGAGTACGGCTCCTTCAACCGAGACGGGGTCACGATCCCGACCACCGACGTCGTCGTGCAGGACTTCGTGTTTCTGGATGGACGCCCGGCCGGAAACGGTTGGGACGGAGAGGAGCAGGGCGCCTCGGAAGAGCTCGTGTGAAGGAGGTCGCGGCGGCCTCCTGCTGACCGCGCGCCGCGCGCGGGTTGTGAGTACGCGCCTTAGCTGGGCAGAGTGGATGCTCCACCTGCTGACCGCGCGCCGCGCGCGGGTTGTGAGCCCGAGGTCCGGCCCTGGTCGCCGTCCGGACTGCGTTGCGCCCTCCAGTCGGGGAGGGCACATTCTCACTCCGGATTCCCTGGCAAACAGGAGCGGCCATGTCGCCGGGCAACTCGCCGACGTATCCGGACGACTCGGGCGACGAGCTCTCCTTCGGCCTCGCGACAGCGGAAGAGCCTTACCCGTACAGCGTGACCCCGGCCCGCCCGCGGTCGGTGCTGGTGACCGGGGCGAGAGGGTTCATCGGCCGTCACCTGCTGCCCCGCCTCGTCTCGAGGGGGCACCGGGTCCGTGCGGTGTCCCGCAAGCCCGCCCCGCCCGCCGAGATCGCCGACGTGGAGTGGCGACGGGCCGACCTGACAATCCCGCCGACGCTGCGGGGGATCGCCGATGGATGTGATGCGATCGTGCACCTGGTCGGCATCCTCTCCGAGCACGGGCGTCAGACGTTCGACCGGGTGCACGTGGGGGGGACGCGGAACCTGCTCGCGGAGGCGACGGAGGCCCGCGTCGCGCGGTTCATCTTCGTCAGCGCCCTGGGGGCGAAGCCGACCGGCAGCGCCTATTTTCGTACGAAGTACGAGGCCGAGCTGGAAGTGCGACGGGCGCGTCCCGAGTACGTGATTCTCCGTCCCTCGGTGGTGTACGGTCCGGGCGATCACTTCACGAGCGCGGTCGCACGTCTCCTCCACGCCCTCCCTGTCTTCCCCATGCTGGGCGATGGCTCCTTCAAGCTCCAGCCCGTCGCGATCGAGGACCTCACGGACGCTCTCTGCCAGGCGGTGGAGCGGCCCGACGTGGCGGACCGCGTGTTCGAGCTGGCCGGTCCCGAGCGATTGAGTTTCAAAAAGATCGTGCGTATGGTGGCTCGGGTGCTCAGGCTGCGCCGGGCGATCCTGCCGCTTCCCCCACGGCTGGCCACACCCGCGCTGTGGCTGTCGTCCCGACTCGGCCTCCCGGCGCCGATAACACCGGCTCAGCTCGACATGCTTCGCTCGGGAAGCGTCCTGAGCACGTCCGACAACCCGCTTCGCTCCGTGTTCCAGGTCATGCCGCTTCCCTTCCGAGACGCGCTCGCCGATTATCTGTGATTGGATCCGGGGAGCCGACGAGGCGGAGCGGCTACCCCTTCGGCGGGGCACACCGCGAAGCGCACGCGGAACGACGGATACCATCCGGAGGGAGAAGGTGACGAACAGGGGCGGGCCGCGACACGACCCGGGCTTCCTCACCGTCGCCAACATCATCTCCCTGACACGCATCCCGCTGGGAGTGTCGTTCCTCGCGGTCAGCGACCGCGATTGGCTCGTTCTCATCGTGGTCCTCGGCGCGGTGACCGACCTCCTCGACGGCTGGATCGCCCGGATCACCGGAACCATGTCGGAGATCGGCATCCTCATCGACCCGTTCTGCGACAAGCTGTTCGTTCTACTCGGCGTGACCTCCTTCATCCCCGGCCCGTACCTGGATTGGGCCGGCTTTCTGATCCTCATCCTGCGGGATATCTTCACGAGCGGCGTATACCTGGTGGGCCGGTTGACGGGGAATCTGGTCCCGCTCCGCTCGCGGCTCGGCGGCAAGGTGACGACGGCGCTACAGGTATTGACCCTGTTTGCGCTCATCGTCCGGCCCGAAGCCGTGCCCCTGTTGATCCTTCTGGTGGGGTGCGCCTCCGTGTACGCCATCATCGACTACGGCATGGCGGGAACCCGGGAGGCGGAGGAGCGGCAGCCGGTGTGATGGTCCGCGGCCGCCGTTCCGCTCCGCACGCTCCGGAACCTATCGGGCGTCTTGGCTGCGGGGGACATCGTCACCTACGAAGGAAGCTGGAGCTCGTCTCTACCGCCTTCGGCGAGGCCGCCATCGCGGTGAACAACGCCGGGACCTACGTGACCCGGAGTGCGACGGTCGGTCCGGGACACTCGACCGGCTCTCCCGCCGTCACCGGCAAGTGAGGGCTTCAAGAGGGTGCGGCGCCGGCGGCGTCCGCCCCTCGAGGCCGTGGCGGCCGGTGCGATGAAGGCGGATCCCGATCGCCCGGACCCGGGCGGGCGGCCCGGGGAGAAGGCGGCCACCCGCGGTCAAGGGCCCGACGCCGAGGTCACCGAGGAGGACGGGGCGCGCCATGCCGCCGCCGTGAAGCCGTCGGTGAACGATGGCCGGCCGCCCGACACGGCGGGGGCGGTGTACGAAGCGCGCTGCGCGCGGTTCGGTGCGGACAGAGACCATCTCCAATCTCGGTCCGTGCGGCTCGGCACCTTCCGGATCGGAGCCTTCCTCGTTCTGGTGAGCGCGCTCGTGTGGGCGGAGGCCCGGCCCGCCACGGCGGTCCTCGCGCTCTCCCTCGCCAGCCTGTTCGGCGGCGTCTTTCTCGTCCTCGTGCGGCGCCACCGCCGGGTGAAGCGCCGCATCGCGTGGTTGCACGAGCTGTGGCTGCTGAACGACGAAGGAAGGAGACGGGCCGCCCGCCAGTGGGACGGATTGCCGGCGCTGCAGCCGGTGGAGGAAGGCGTCGACCACCCGTACGCGGCCGATCTGGACCTGCTCGGAAGCGCCTCCCTCAGCCAGCTCCTCGGCCTTCCGGGTACTCCGGCGGGCCGCCGCACGCTGCGCCGCTGGTTGCTCTCCGCCGCGCCGCCGGAGGAGATCCGGGCGCGTCAGGGAGCGGTGGAGGAGCTGACCGGGCGCATCGACCTGCGCGACGAGCTAGCCGTGCGCGGGCGGCAGAGCGCGGCCGTGAGCTGGGAAGAGCTCGATCGCTTTCTGGCCTGGGCCGAGGAGTCCGGATCGTGGCTCGAGCGACAGCCGGCCCTGGTGTGGGTGGCCCGCGTGCTCCCGGTGGCGACCCTGTCGTCCATGGCGCTGAACGCCGTGGGAGTGCTGACCTTCCACCCGTGGGCGGTGGGCCTGGGTCTGGGGATCGCCATCACCGCGCTGGTCGGCAGGAGGGTCAGGCGGACGTACGAGCGCGCATTCCCACGCTCCGGCGTGTTCCGACACTACTCCGGACTCTTTCTGCTGGTGTCGGAGGCGGAGCTCGCCGCCCCCCGCCTGCGTCGCCTCCAATCCGATCTCGCCGTGGGACGTGCGGCCGCGCACCGACACATGCAACGGCTCGAGCGTCTCATGGAGCTGGCCGACCTGCGCTTCTCCCAGCTCTACCTGCCGATCCAGGCGCTCAGCCTGTGGGACATTCATGTCCTCCGCGCCCTCGAGCGGTGGCAGCGGGAGGCCGGGCGGCACGTGCGGGCCTGGTTCACCTCTCTCGGGGAGGTGGAGGCGCTGTCGGCGCTCGCCGTCCTGCGTCACGACAACCCGGGCTGGGCTTTCCCGGAGATCCTCGCCGTGGACGGCGAGAGTCCGGTCCTCGAGGCGGACGATGTCGGACACCCTCTCCTCGATCCCGCCGTTCGGGTGACGAACGACGTCCGCCTCGGACCGCCCGGTACTTTCGTCATGGTCACGGGCTCGAACATGTCGGGAAAGAGCACGTTGCTTCGAGCGATCGGCGTAAACGTGGTCCTCGCGCAGGCCGGTGGTCCGGTGTGTGCCTCCCGCATGCGGCTCCCGCCGGTCGAGCTGCATACGAGCATGCGAGTGGCTGACTCCCTGGCACTTGGTCTGTCGCGATTCATGGCGGAGCTGTATCGCCTGGAGGGTATCGTGCGGGCGGCCCGCTATATCGAGGGACGCGGAGGCGTGGTCGCGCTCTACCTGCTCGACGAGATCCTGCAGGGTACCAACACGGCGGAGAGGCGGGTGGCGTCCCGCAAGGTCCTGCGCCATCTGCTCGCGCAGCGAGCCTTCGGCGCCGTCACCACGCATGATCTCGATCTCGCCGACGTGGAAGACCTCGCGAAGAGGTGCCGGCCCGTCTACTTCACCGAGACCTTCGAGGAGGACGAGAACGGGATCCCGCGCATGACCTTCGACTATCGCCTGCGTCCCGGCGTCGCCACGTCGACCAACGCCCTGAAGCTGGTGAGGCTGATCGGGCTCGACTGACGCCGGTCCGTCCGCGACCGCCGATCGCTGCCGAGCGGCCGTTCGCCCTTCGGGTCCATCAGGGCGGAGCGAAGTCGAACTCCCGCTGCACCGGTTCCGGAAGCATGATATCCGGCTCCACGGCGAGCCGCTCGAGGACGAGCGTGTCCTGAGTGGCCACGAGGACCTGCCGGTCGCGCGCCACGCGGCACAGCAGGCGCCACAGCTCGGCCGCCCTCCGGGGATCCAGGTGGGCGAACGGCTCGTCGACGAGGAGGGGAAGGTGGATGCCGGCTCCGGCCAGGAAGTCCACCGCTCCGAGACGGATGGCGAACAGGACGGCGTGCAGCTCGCCGAAGCTGAGCGGAGGCGACGTGAGGGGAATCACGCGTCCAAACGCCCTGAGCCGAGCCGCGTCCAGCCCATCGGTAGCCTCGAGCGGGCCGAGTTCGCCGCCGCCCAGCTCTCCGAGGTGGGAGGAGATGCAGCCGAGGAGTCGCTCCTGATCGCCGGCACGGAACTCCTCGTACGCGTCGTCGAGCAGGCGGTACGCGTCACGGTGCGCCCGCACCTCGCGCTCGACCTCCTCTAGCCGCGCTCGCAGCTCTCCGAGACGCCGCTCGAGCGCTACCGGGCTCTCCGTCGGCTTGCCTTCCGTGGCGAGCTTCACCTCCAGGCCGGAGAGGCGAGAAGCGAGGCGCTCGCGCTCCGGCCGACGTTCGGCGAGGGCTGCCTCCACGGAGCCGGCCGCCGGCTCGACGCCGCCGGGCAGACCGAGGTCGCCCGGGGCGCTAGTCTCCATCCTGAGATTGAGGGTCGCCAGCTCCTCCGTGACCCGCCGGCGCTCTTCCGCGAGCAGGGCACGGAGCCGGCGCGCCTCTTGGGCCAGGTCTTCGCCGCCCTCTTCGACGGCGGCCGGCACGCCGCGTCGCTGCCGGAAGGTCCGTACAGCCCCGTGCGCACGGGCCACCGCCTCGGTCAGCTGGGCCCGCCTCCGCTCGCGCTCATGGCGAGCGGCCTTCTGTCGCCGAAAGACGCGCCGCCGGTCCGGAAAGGTGGCCGGGGTCAGCGTCTCCGCCTCGGGCACGCCCCGGAGCCGCGTCTCGATCGCCGCGGTGACGTCGGCCAGGTCGGCCTCGAGCTCGGACCTCCGTTCGGTGGCGGCCCGCCGGGCCGCGCGGGCCCGCGCCCACGAGAGCACCGCGGCAAGCGTCCCGAGGAGGCCTGCCGTCGCCAGGACGCTCCCGATCGACGGGCTCCACCACACGGCGGCCGCGATCCCGGCCGCCACGCCGAACCCTCCCGCGGCCACGCCGACCGCGCTCCCGGCCGGCCGGCGCTCCTCCGCCTCCCGTGTGACGCTCGCCAGCTCCACCCCGAGACGCTCGCGGTCACGCCACAGCACCAGCAGCGCACCGGCGCGCTCCTCGAAGTCCTCCGGGTAGGGCGCCTCGCCGGCCGCCGCACCCGCCGCCTCCGCCTCCGCTTCCTCCAGCCCGCGGAGCGCGGCCTCCAGCTCCTCGAGAAGCTCCTCCGCCCGCTCGAGCCGCGTGCGCGCCGATTCCGCTCGCTCGCGCAGCGCGCGCCGCTCGTTGAGCGGGCCGAGAGCCGCCTCCAGGGCCCGTATCTCGGTGTCGAGCTGCTCGACCCCGAGGCGCGTCGCCCGCTCCTCCTCCACCAACGGCCGGCGCCTCTCCCGCGCGTCCCGGGCCGCCGCGAGCTTCGCCTCGAGCTCCCTCACCGCGGCCTGAAGTTGTTCACGCTCCTGGTCGCTCCTCTTCCCGGCCTGCCCGGGGCCGATCGATTCGCGAGTGAGCCGGTAGTGGGCCTCGCGGATCGCCTCGCGCGCCGCGTCCACCGCGGCGTGACCGCCGGCCGCGATGCGGAGAAGGTGATCGCCGAGGCGGGTGTCGGCGAGCGAGCCCTGCCGCACACAGGCGGTCTGCTCGTACGACTCGAGCTCCCCGAGGCCGAACCGGCTCTCCAGGAGCTCCCGGTAGCGCCGGTGCGATTCCCGGTGAAGCCCCGGCTTCGCCTCGCCCTGGAAGATCGGAGCTCCTCCCTCCCCCGGCCGGACCGTCACCTCGTCCGTGTCGAAGTCCCGGGTGACGACGAGAAGCTCGCCGCCCTCCGTCTCGAGCGTCACGCTCGCGCGGAAGCCGTCGCCTTCCCACGGACGGCGCAGGCCGTGCCGCTGCCGCTCGGCCGCGGAGCGGAGGTAGAAGCCGTACAGGGTGCGGACGAGTCCCTCGAGCAGGGTCGTCTTGCCCGAGCCGTTCGGGCCGGCGATCACGACCGGTCGCGCCCCGCCGGGGAAGTCGAAGGAGCGGCGGTGCGCGCCGAACGCCAGCTCGATCGACCGGAAGCGTGCGCGCCTGCCCGCGCTCACGATCGGCTCACTCCACATCCAGCGCGGAGAGGACGAGGCGAAGCGCCCGCTCCCGGGAGCTGCGTGCCTCCTCGTCCGCCGCGCCCTCGATCCGCTGCACGCCGAGCCGCGCCACGTGCGCGGCGATCGTGCTCCCGCGCATCAGCTCCCGCACGCGATGCGAGGCATAGTACCGCGTCTCGTCGATCACCCGGGCGCAGCCGAACCTCGCCACCAGCTGACTCGCCACGCGGGAGGCTTTCACCGGGAAGTCGGGCTCCCCGGCCAGGGTGACGACGGGCACGGCGTCGCCGGGCACGCGCTCCGCCACGCTCCCGGCGACCTCGAGGTCATCGCTGCACCCGCTCACGTCGACGCGTCCGAGGTCTGCGACCTCCCTCACCCCCGATCCGAGCAGGCGGACCGAGGGCACCGCGCCCGGGGCGAGCTGCACGAGGACGTAGCCGCGCGGGCCACACTCCGTGAGGTCGACCGCGGCGAAGGAACCGCTGTAGCAGGCCGGAAGAGCCCCCGAGCGGTCGAACTCCTCGGGCGCCCGGAAGCGATGGTGATCGCCGAGGGCGAGGTAGTCGACCTCGAGCTCCCGGAGGCGCTCGAGCGGCAGCCGGAGCGACCGTCCGCCCTCCCAGTGGGGCGCATCGGGGACCGAGCCGTGCAGGAGAACGACGTGCGCCCCGGGCTCCTCCGAGCGCCGGAAGGTAGCCAGCGGATCCGGCTCGCGGGCGGCGTCGAACGAGATCCCGTACAGGTGAAGCGGCCCGCCCGGCGTGTCGACGGAGACGGGGCTCCCGAACGCAGGCTCTCGAAACAGCCGGATGTCTCCCAGCGGCGCATCGTACGGCGAAGGACGCAGCGTCAGTGCATCGTGGTTCCCCGCGACGAGCATGACGGGGCAGCCCGCGTCGTGCAGGCGGCGGAACGTCTCCCGCACGGCCGCCAGCGTCGCCTCCCGGGGTGTCGGCCCGTCGAACAGGTCCCCGGCGATGAGCACCGCGTCGGCGTGCTCCCGCTCGGCGATCGTCGGGAGGTCGCAAAACGCCTTCACCACGTCGGCGCGCCGGCGCTCGGCCAGGGGCCCGAACGCGGAGTACGGCGCGTCGAGATGAACATCGGCGAGATGGATGAGTCGGATCATCGCTCGATCGCTGAGGGCCGCGGCTCCGCCGCGAGGGCCCGTTCCCTCGTGACGTCCGGGCGCTATTCTAATGCCCGGAACTTGACGGCGTAATGCGCGAAGGCGCGGTGCCGCGTCGGATCACGGTCCGGCGCAGGCCGCTCTCCCGGAAGGAGGTCCATCCCCGTTGAGCGTCTCGGAGTCCCCTCGGGTGCTGGTCACAGGATCATCGGGCCTCATCGGGTCCGCGCTCGTCTCCCGGCTCACGGCGGAGGGGCACCACGCCGTCCGACTCGTGCGACGTCGCCCCGTCGGCGAGGGGGCGGTCTGGTGGGACCCGGTCGGCGGATCGATCGACGCGGAGCGGCTGGAGGGGCTCGATGCGGCAGTGCACCTCGCCGGAGAGAACATCGCCTCCGGCACGTGGACGGCGGAGCGGAAACGCCGGATCCGGGAGAGCCGAGTCGCGGGCACCCGCCTGCTCAGCAAAACGCTGGCCGCCCGCACCCGGCCGCCCGAGGTCCTGGTATGCGCCTCGGCGATCGGCTTCTACGGCGATCGCGGGGACGAGCCGCTGGATGAAGAGAGCCCGGCCGGCACGGGGTTCCTCCCCGAGACGTGCGTCGAATGGGAGGCGGCCGCCGACCCTGCGCGGGTAGCGGGCATCCGGGTCGTCCACCTCCGCTTCGGGGTCGTTCTCTCTCCGCGCGGCGGGGCGCTCGCCCGCATGCTTCCGGTCTTCCGTCTCGGCCTCGGAGGCCGGCTGGGGGATGGCCGGCAGGTCCTCAGCTGGGTGAGCCTCGACGACGCGGTGAGCGCGCTGATGTACGCGCTGCACGCGGCCGACCTCGCCGGGCCGGTGAACGCGACGGCGCCGAACCCGGTGCGAAACATCGCCTTCACACGGGCGCTCGGACGGGTGCTGCGCCGGCCCACGGTCCTCTGCGTTCCCGCCCCGGTGCTCCGCCTCGCCCTGGGCGAGCTTGGGGACACCCTGCTCGGAGGCGCCCGCGTGCTGCCCGTCCGGCTCTTGGAGAGTGGCTTCACCTTTCGCGATCCGGAGGTCGAGGGGGCGCTCCGTCGGATGCTGTCGTGAGCGGGCGGAGCCGGGACATGGCCCGGTCCGACGTTGCGCGGGGAGAGCCCGGAAGTCACGCCGCGAATCGCTCGCCGCCCCCCGAGCCGGGAGAAGGAGGACGGCCCCGCATCGGCATCTCGGCCTGTCTGCTCGGGCAGGCGGTCCGCTACGATGGAGGTCACAAGCGGGACCGGTTCCTCACGGACGTGCTCGGCCCGTACGTCGAGTGGGTGCCCATCTGCCCGGAGGTCGAGATCGGGCTCGGCACGCCGCGCCCTCCCATCCGGCTCGAGCGCGGAGACGGGGGGAAGATCCACCTCGTGATGCCCTCCACGGGCGAGGACCTCACCGAGCGCATGCGGGGCTACGTCGACGGCAGGGTCGCCCTCCTGGCCTCGCTAGGGCTGTGCGGCTACGTGCTGAAGAGCGACTCGCCGAGCTGCGGGATGGCGCGGGTCGAGGTCTTCGACGCGAACGACGGCCCGCACGGGGGAGGCCGCGGTCCCTCGCGCCGGCGCGGGAAAGGCCGCTCGCGGCGGGACGGGCGCGGCCTGTTCGCAGCGGGCCTGATGGACGCCCTCCCGTACCTTCCCGTCGAGGATGAGGATCGGCTGAACGACCCCCGGCTGCGCGAGAACTTCATCAGCCGGGTGTTCGCGGCTCATCGGTGGCGGGCCATGGAGGCGAAAGGGCTCAGCCGGGCTTCACTGATGCGCTTCCACCGGCGCCACGAGCTCCACTGCATGGCGCGCAGCCAGGCCGGGCTGCGCCGCCTCGGGCGTCTGCTCGCGCAGCCGTCGAAGCCGACCGACCTGCCGGCCCTCGCCGAGACGTATTTGGCGCGGTTCATGGCCGTCATGAGCCGCGTGCCGACGCGGAAGGGGCACGCGACGGTGCTGGAGCACGTCGCCGGGCACCTGTCGGATCGGCTCGATGCGGGTGACCGCGCGGAACTCGCGGAGGCGGTCCGCGGCTATCGCCGGGGGCTCACGCCCCTGATCGTCCCCCTGACCCTGCTGCGCCACCATGCGCGCCAGCTCGACATCACGTACCTGAAGGACCGGGTCTACCTGGAACCGCCGCGGAAGCCGGGGATGGAATAGCGCGCCCCTGGGGACAAGCTCGGATCCGACGCCTCGCACCGATGCGAGCTGCGGGCGCTCAATCACGCATGAGGCCGGGGGCTCCGGCGCCGACCGTCTCGTCGACGCCCAGGAACTCGGCGATCCTCGGCCACTGCCTCTCGGCGTCCCGCTCCCCCAGCCGCAGCAGCTCTCCGATGTAGCTTCGCTCGAAGAGGAGATAGCTCAGGAAATCGGAGCTCCTGCTCCCCCGGGTGCCGAGGCCGCGAACCAGGAAGCGAAGGGCACGCGGCAGCCGGGCTTCGTGGCCGGAGGCGAGCATGCCCAGGTCGCGCGAAGGGCGGATCACCAGGAGCCCCACCTGGCGCAGGGCGAGCTTCTCTCGGGTGGCTTCCGGGATGCGGGAGATCAGGTGATTGATCCGGGTCAGACGGGCCGAGTCCGCGTCCAGACTGTCCAGGAAGATCGAGTTCAAGAGGAGCCCGATGATGTGCGCCGGAGGCGGATAGCCGTGCATGACCGGGTCCCGTGCCTCCACCCCGGTCCGCCCGTATCGGGACGAGATGGCGAGGATCTTCTCCGCTCCCAGATGCACCGCCGGAGCCAGCGGGTTCGACTGGCGGATGCTTCCGTCGCCGAAGTAATCGTCGCCGATCTGTACCGCGGGGAAGAGGAGGGGAATGGCCGAGGAGGCCATCACGTGGTCGACGGTGATCTTCGCCCGCAGCGACCGGCGCCGGGTGCGCTCCCACATCTCCACCGTGTCCTCCGCCTGCACCCAGGTCACCGTCTGGCCGGTGTGATAGGAGGTGGCGGAGATTCCGACGGCCCGGAGCCGGCCGTTTCGCAGGTTCTCCTCGATGCACGACGGGTCGACGACGTTGTTCAGGAAGCGCCGGAGCGGCTCCGTGTCCACTAACCCCCGCACGCTCGGCGCCAGCCGGGCTCCGCCGGAGGCGAGCGCACCGACCCACCGCACCGCGGTCGTCGCCATCGCCGTGGTCGCCGTACGGAAGACATCGCTCGTGCTCAGGGAGAGCCATCGGTCGGTGAGGGTGCCCGTCGCCTCCCGCAGGTTCCCCGTGTGGCTCGCCAGGCAGAACGTATTGATCGCTCCCGCCGACACGCCGGTGATGACGGGGACGTGGGTGTGCGGGAGGCGCAGGCCGAGATACCGGAGAACCCCGACCTGGTAGGCCGCTCTCGCGCCGCCGCCCGAGAGGACGAGGGAGAGCCGTGGTGCCGCGGGCGCCTGGGAGAGTGCGGCCGGAGCGGTGGTCTCCATGCGGCGCGCCACGCTTCGGTGCGGGGTCAGCCGCGGCCGGCCACGGGGGCGCTGCGGGTCTCCGCTCCCGGGCGGTCCGGTAGAAGACGAGCGTGCCACGCCCCGGCCGCCGGCACCTCCCATCTTCCCGCCCGCACGTCGCCCAGTCGGGTGAGCGTAAGGTCGAACACGATCGTCTCCCCGCTCACCTCGCCCCGCTCCGCCAGCCGGCGGAACTCGGCCCGGCCGACGCAGCGGATGCGCCCCTCGGCGTCCCGGTACCACACGGGGGCGGAGTCGGTAAGGCGCACCCCGATCTCCGTCTCGAGCCGCGTGAGGTAGTGCAGGAGGGCATCGATCGAGCAGCCGGAGGCACCGGCCCGGCTCTCGTCCACGGCGACGAAGAGAAAGCGCTGGTACCGGAGCGCGAAGCCAGCCGTGAGCTCCCGTCGATGCGCCGTCCACCGCTCCAGGAACCGGTTCGTGCTGTCGAGCAGCTGCGCGGTACGGGCCCCATCGAGCGCCCGCTCCGCCCCGAAGCACCACACCCGGGCGTCATCCGGCAACGAGTCGAAGTTGGCCAGGCTCATGCGTCCTCCACGCGGGGCGATTGTCCGTCTATCATATCAGGTACCGGAGACCGACCGGCAAGGTCCCGCCGCCGGAGGCCCCCAATTCCTTCGTGATCGCCGGCCGCCGATTCGCTCGGAGGCGCCAGGCGGGCGACACCGGCCCGTTCATCTCACTCGTACCGGAGGGCCACGATCGGGTCGAGCCGCGCTGCCCGGCGGGCCGGCCAAATACCGAAGAAGAGACCGACCGTGGCGGAGAAGAACACGGCCAGCAGGACGGCCTCGGGGGAGACGGACGTGTTCCAACTGGCGAGGCGGGAGAGGAGGGTGGATGCGCCGAAGCCGAAGACGACGCCGAGGAGGCCGCCGACCAGACACAGGACGAGCGCCTCCAGCAGGAACTGAAGAAGCACGGCCCGGCGCGTGGCGCCCATCGCCATCCTCACCCCGATCTCCCGGGTCCGCTCGGTAACCGAAACGAGCATGATGTTCATGATGCCGATGCCGCCCACCAGGAGGCTCACCGCGGCGATGGAGGCCAGCAGGAAGGTGAACGTCTGCGTGGCCTCCTGCTGGGTACCGAGAAGCTCGGCGCGGTCCGTGATCCAGAAGTCGTTCTCCTCCCCCACGCGCACCCGGTGCTCGCGTCGTAGCACGTTCTCGATCTGCGCCATGGCGGTCGGGATCCGTGCCCCGTCCGCCACGATGGCGTTGAGGGCGCGCAGCCGATCCGTCCCCATGAGCCGGAACTGGGCCGTCTGCAGGGGGACGAAGATCTGTTCGTCCTGGTTGAACCAGCTCGTGCCGCCCTTCTCCTCCAGCACCCCGACCACCTCGAAGCCGATGTTCCGGATGCTGATGCGGCGGCCGACGAGCCGCTCAGCCGTGGAGCCGAGCACGGCGGGCACGGCGCCCCCGAGCACCGCCACCCGGCGTCGTCCCTCATCCTCGCGCGCCTCGAAGAAGCGACCAACCTGGATCCTGTAGTTGTTGACCTCCGCGAAGTTGGCGGTGGTGCCGAGGGTCCGGATGTTCGCGTTGGTCGCGCCGAACTCGACCTGCAGGCTGGCCTGCATCTCCGGCGCCACCGCGCTCACGGCCCCTGCCCGGCGCCGGATCGCCTCGGCATCATCCACCGTCAGCTTGGCGTCCGCCGAGCGCACGCCGTGGAACCAGGCTTGCCCCGGACGGACCGTGAGGACGTTGGTGCCGAGCGCCGCGATCTGCTCCTCCACCGCCCGTCGGGCACCCTCGCCGAGCGCCACCATGGTGATCACGGCTCCCACCCCGATGACGATTCCCAGCATGGTGAGGAAGGAGCGGAGCTTGTTCGTGCGGATGGCATCGAGCGCCACCCGGATGATCTCCACGATCAGCATGGCCGGGTCCCCCGTTACCGGGCCATCAGTTGCGCCGGATTCCCGGAACGCCGCTGCGGCTGCGGATCCGCTCCAGGAGCTCCTGCTGCTGGACGAGCGAGAGGGGCACCTCCACCACCCGCTCGCCCTCTTCGAGCCCGGCGAGAATCTCCGTGTACTCCCAGTTGCTCAACCCGATCAGGATCGGCTTCACGGTCAGACGGCCCTCCGCATCGGTCACGAAGGCGAACGCCGGCTTCGGGCGACCCGGGTCGGCGCGCTCCTCCCGCTGCTCGCGCTCCCGCTGCGCCCGAAACTCCGTGAACAGCCGTTGCCGGTCGGCGGGGGAGAGTCGCTGGACAAAGCGCCGCCGCTCCTCCTGCGACATCGCCCGGATCTCGGCGCGGGAGGGAAGGGAGGACGCCCCCGCCTCCCGTGGTTCGCCCGCTTCGGGACCCGCCCGCCCGGCGCCGGCGGAAGCGCCGCCGGGCCGAGGCTCGTCGCGAGCCTCCGGCCCGGGTGGCCGCGCCTCGAGCGCCGCTGCATCGAGGCCGAGCGCCTGGACGAGCTGGCGCGCCTCCGGCGGGGTCTTGATGCCACCGTTGGGGAGAGCGAGCGCCTGCGCGCGGCGACCCACCACGACCTCGACGTCGGCGTTCATCCCCGGCCGGAGGAGGTCCTCCTCGTTACGGATCCTCGTCAGCACGGCGAAGAGCGTGACGTTCTGCTCGACCACTGCCTGCGGCTCGATCTTGAGGACCCTCCCCTCAAAGGCGCGGTCTGGGTAGGCCTCGACCCGGATGGTGGCGGGGAGCCCGGGCTCGATCTTGCCGATGTCGGTCTCGTCCACCAGGGTTCGCACCTGCACCTCGGCGAGATCCGCCATGCGGAGGAGGGTCGTTCCCCCCGTCACCTCGCGCGTGGAGGTGACGATCTGCCCTTCTTCGACGTTGTGCTCGATCACCGTGCCCGTGATCGGCGCGCGGACCGTCACGTCGTGGAGCTTGTCCTGGGCGAGCTCGAGGTTCGTCTCGGCCTTCACCAGGCTGGCCCTGGCGTTCGCGTGCTCCAGGATGGCGTTTTCGAGCTCCTCCTCGGTCACGACGGCCGAGTCCCTCAGCGCCCGCGTTCGCTCGAGCTGACGCTCGGCGATGCCCAGGCGTGCCCGCGCCACCTCGAGGTCGGCCTCCGCCTGCTCGAAGGCGTTCCGCACATCGCGCGGATCGATGCGGACGAGCATGTCGCCGCGCGCGACGCGGTCTCCGAGCTCCGCCGCCACCTCGAGCACCTCACCGGAAGCCTGGGACTTCACCTCGATCACCCGGATCGGCTCGACCGTCCCCGTCGCCGCGACGCTGGACACGATGCTCCGCCGCTCCACCGTGACCGTGGCGAGGCCGTTCGACAGCTCCTCCGCCGCGCCGCTTCCGCAGCCGGCGGCCGTCATGCCGAGTCCGATCGCCAGCGCGGCTGGCCCGATCCCGTTGCGTCTCATGAGACAGCGTGTCCTGACGCCCGTGGGCCGGCTAGTAGGCTGGCCGCCTCAACGCCGGAGCTCGGTGCCG
>JBHIAV010000029.1:0-37146 GCA_046758745.1 Gemmatimonadota bacterium | reverse complement strand
CGGCTTCGTCCGCTCAAACCTCTTCTTCGCCATCCCTCACTTGCTCCTGGTCATGCGCGTGGCATTGGATCCCTACCGGTCGCTCTGGTGCAGTGATGGTGGGGGGAGGATTCGAACCTCCGAAGGCATAAGCCGGCAGATTTACAGTCTGCTCCGTTTGGCCGCTTCGGTACCCCACCGATCGACCGGACCCACCCTCACCGCGTCTCCGGGAAGGCACTCGCGCCCAGGCGAGCGCGACGCTCTCGAGGAAGCCGTAGCGGCGATCCCGACCCCGTACTGAGCTGACGGTGGGGGTCGAACCCACAACCTTCGGATTACAAATCCGACGCTCTGCCGATTGAGCTACGTCAGCAACGAGAGATCGGTAACATAGAGGCAGGTATCTCATGCGTCAACACTAGCGGGGGGCGGCGCTTCCGGGCACCGCACCCGACGGAGCGCCGGCCCACTTCCAGCGGGTCCCCTCCGGGGTGTCCTCCAGGGCGAACCCGCGCTCCGCCACCTCGTCACGGATCGCGTCCGCTCGGGCGAAGTCACGTGCAGCCCGCGCGGCGTTCCGCTGTGCGATCCGTTCCTCGACCCACGCGCGGAGCGTCGGGGGGACCTCGCTCAGCTCCCGCTTGCGAAGCGCAACCACGCCGAATATCGCGTCGAAGTCCGTCAGCAGGGAAAGAACGGCGGCCGCCTCCTCGCGGGAAGCCCGGTCGCCGCTTCGGTCCAGCAGCCCGTTCACGTCCCGTATGCACCGGAAGATCGCCGCGAGCGCCTCGCTCACGTTGAGGTCCTCGTCCATCGCGGAGACGAACTCCCCTCGCGCGCGCTCCACCACGGCCTCGATCTCTCCGGACGATGGGTAGCTTCCGGCCGTCTCCCCGATCTTCCTCACTCGCGCCCCGAACTCGATGAGCCTGTCGAGCGCCCGATCCGCCTGGCGCACTCCCTCGAGGGTGAAATTCAGGTGGCTGCGATAATGCCCGCTCAGGAGGAGGTAGCGGATCGCCGATGGCCTGCAACCGAGCGCGAGGAGGTCCGGGATGGTGTAGAAGTTCCCCAGCGACTTGGACATCTTCTCCCCGTCCACCAGGAGGTGGGCGGCGTGCAGCCAGTAGCGGGCGAACGGCTCGCCGGTGGATGCCTCGGACTGCGCCATCTCGTTCACGTGGTGGGGAAAGATGTTGTCCACCCCGCCCGTGTGGATGTCAAGCCGAGGACC
Organism: Gemmatimonadota bacterium; assembly: GCA_046758745.1. Classification (GTDB taxonomy): domain Bacteria; phylum Gemmatimonadota; class Gemmatimonadetes; order Palauibacterales; family Palauibacteraceae; genus JBHIAV01. Next base: position 35,930 of record JBHIAV010000029.1, on the reverse strand, counting down.
CAGATACTCCATCGCCATGGCCGAGCATTCCAGGTGCCAGCCCGGCCGGCCCGGCCCCCAGGGGGAGTCCCAGACCGCCACCTCGGCCTCCGGACCACGCGCTGCCCCCTTCCACAGGACGAAGTCCCTCGGATCCTCCTTCGAATATTCCTCGTCCCCGCTGACCCGACCGGAGCCTCTAAGCCGTGACGGATCCAGTTGGATGAGCCGCCCGTAACCGGGAAAGCTGGCGATCGCGAAATAGACCGAGCCCTCGCTCTCGTACGTGTGCCCCTTCCCCTCCAGCGTCCTCACCAGTTCGATCATCTGTGGGATGTGCTCGGTGGCCCGCGGGTTGTGCTCCACCGGCTCCAGTCCGAGCGTCTCCCAGTCCTCGAAGAACGCCTCGATCACCGGCCGGGTGACCTCGGAGAGGCCCACGCCCCCTTCGACCGCGGCACCGATCGTCCGGTCGTCGACGTCGGTGAGGTTCATGACCTGCGTGACCTCGTATCCCTTCCACTCGAGATAGCGGCGGAGCAGATCCTCCCACACGAAGGTCCGGAAGTTTCCGATGTGGGCACGGTCGTACACGGTGGGGCCGCACGTGTACATGCGCACCCGCCCCCCCTCCAACGGCCGGAACTCTTCGAGAGCTCCGGTGAGCGTGTTCGTGAAGCGGAGGCTCATCAGCCGCCCGTCGCCGCCGATGTCCGCCCCCACGCAGCTCGAAGCGCCTCGTCCACCCCCCCACGCTCTCGACAGAAGGTCTTGTCCGAGTGCGAAATGGCGACTTCCGACCGCCAGCCGATGTGATCCATCAGTCGTCCGGGGCCGTGTCCTCGTCGAGAATCGGAAGCTCTATGGGGGACGCCGAGTCGGCCGACGTCTCTGGATCGGGCTCCAGTGCCGCCAGGAAGGCGGACCGTCGCCACTGCCGGTATGCCTCGACCTCTTCCGGGTGAGCCTCGGCCCACTCCTCCGCGCAGGCGCCGAGGTGCCGATCCCCGCGCGCCGCGATGAGGCCGGGAAGCACTCCGGCCTCGCGCGCGAATCCGATCTCGTCCAAGGGGGGGTACGGCGGGCCGCCGAACAGGGTCCGGGCAACGATCCACCCGTCGGCGAAGGCGGAAACCACGCCGCTCTCGACCGCCATTAGCGAGTCGCAGCTCACGTCGGGATCCCCCCCGCGCACGGCGCGCATGCGCATGACCGCGTAGTTGAAGTACGCGCGATCGGCCTCGCGCAGGTTGCCCGGGGTCCGCACCGCGGCCAGCGAGTCGCTGCGCACCTCGACCGCGTTCCAGGGAAACGCGGGATCGGGCTCCCGCGTCGGTACCGCCGGTCCCACATCGATGAAATAGCCCACCCGCGGGTCTTGTTCGAGGTCCGTGTAGAGAGCCCGGGTGGTGTCGAGCATGGTCCTGAGCCGCTCGCTCGAGAACTCGAGCCGGCGGCCGGATGGAGACTCGAGCCGGTACTGGGCCGCCGCCTCGTCGGTGGCCGAGAGTACGGCGACGGCTACGATCCACGGGAATCCGAGCAGCGCCCGGTGGCGGAGAAGGAAGGAGAAACGCGACAACCGGCGATCGCGCCGAGCTCGGACGCCCTGCTCAGCCCTGGGGCGCCGGACCGGAGTCCTGCGGCGCGAAAGACTCGTACAGGCCAGCGAAGCGAAGGACGTCGTCGCCCGCGGTGCCCAGCAGCTCCTGCTCCCGAGCAAGAACCTGCTGCGAGACCTCGTGCGCGGAGCCGCGCCCCGTCCAACCCTCCTCGACCACCTCCCACCCGATCTCATCCGCGATGCGACTCGCCACATACGCGCAGCAGAAGATGTCATCCAGGTATCCGTAGGGTCCCACCTCGTTCTCCGGGATCACGTCGTTCGGACTGACGAGGTAGGCGATCGCCGCGTCCACCCATAGCCTGTGGTGGGCCGAGAGGCGGGGGTCGCTGAGCAGGTGAAACATGAGCATGCCGTAGACCGGGGCGAGGAGCACGACCTCACGCAGGGTGCCAGCGTAGCCCGCCACCTGTTCCTTGAGAGCCTGCATGTAATCGGCAGCCATGTGCGCTCCCGGCTGTTGACCCTCCTCGGGCCCCGTTCAAGGTAGAACCCCGAACGCGTGCGCGCGATCCCTCGCCGCCCGCCGTGTCGGAGCACTTTCCTACTCGACCGTCACGCTCTTCGCCAGGTTTCTGGGCTGATCCACGTCGCACCCCCGCTCCACCGCCATCCGGTACGCCAGAAGCTGTAGCGGGATCACGGTGAGCACGGGCTGGAGTATGCCGATCGTATGCGGCACGGGTATGACGTGATCGACCTTGTGGATCAGCTCCTCGTTTCCCTCCGAGAGGATCGCGATGACGCGCCCGCCGCGCGCCTTCACCTCTTCGATATTGCTTACGACCTTATGGTATACCGCGTCGTTCGGGGCGATGAACACCACCGGCATTCTGTCGTCGATGAGCGCGATCGGACCGTGCTTCATCTCGGCCGCAGGATACCCCTCCGCGTGGATGTAGCTGATCTCCTTGAGCTTGAGAGCCCCTTCCAGCGCGACCGGGAAGTTGTACCCACGCCCGAGGTACAGAAAGTTCGCGTGCCGCGCGTAGGCGCGGGCTAGCTCCCGCACCGCATCGCTCTGCTCAAGCACGCGCTCCGCGAGCCCCGGGAGGTCCCGCAGGGCCGCCACGATCTCTCTGCCCTGCAGGATCTTCATCCTTCTCCTGCGCGCCATCAGCAGGGTGAAGAGGGCGAGAGCGGCGATCTGCCCGGTGAACGCCTTCGTCGAGGCCACGCCGATCTCCGGCCCGCTGTGCGTGTACACGCCGCCATCCGTCTCCCGGGCGATCGTCGAGCCCACCACGTTGACGATCCCCATGACCGGAGCCCCTTGCGAGCGCGCCTCGCGAAGGGCGGCCAGGGTGTCGGCGGTTTCCCCCGACTGAGAGATCGCGATGACGAGGGTGTTGCGCTCGATGATCGGGCTGCGATAGCGGAACTCGGAGGCGTACTCCACCTCCACCGGGATGCGCGCGTACTCCTCCAGCATGTACTCCCCGACGAGTGCCGCATGCCAGCTCGTCCCGCAGGCCGTGATGACGATCCGCTCCACCCGCTCGAGGGCCTCGTCGAGCGGCAGGAGGCCCCCGAGCCTGGCGGTCCCCTCCTCCTCCAGAAGCCGTCCCCGCAGCGCGTTGCGGATCGTCGCGGGCTGCTCGAATATCTCCTTCAACATGAAGTGGTCGAAGCCGCCGCGCTCGATCTTCTCGAGATCCCACGAGACGTGACTAACCTCCTTCTCGATGCGCGGAGGCGCGCCGACGTGGTCCCAGTGGCGTAGGTCGAGGGTCTCGTAGCCGTCAGGCCGAAGCACGGCCAGCTCGCCGTCGTCGAGGTATACGACCCTGCGGGTGTGTCCGAGGACCGCCGCCACATCCGAGGCGGTGAACAGCTCCGACCCGCTGTTCTCGGCCACCCCGAGGAGGAGGGGAGAGCCACGGCGAGCGACGACGATCTTGCCGGGGTCGCGGCAACTGATGACGAGGATCCCGTACGTGCCTGTCACCTGGGTGAGCGCGGCGGCCACCGCCTGCTCCAGGTTGCCCTCGAACGCCTCCTCGATCAGGTGGGCCAGCACCTCGGTGTCCGTCGCCGAGCGGAAGCGGTGGCCCAGCTCGCTCAGCTTGACGCGCAGGACCTCGGCGTTCTCGATGATGCCGTTGTGAACGAGGGCGAGGTTCTCTTCGCAATCCGTGTGCGGGTGCGCGTTGAGAGTGGTGGGAGCGCCGTGCGTGGCCCATCGGGTGTGGCCGATCCCCGCCTCGCCCCGCAGCGGCGAGCCGTCGAGGAGCTTCTCCAGCGCCGCTATCTTCCCGGCGCACTTGCGCAGCTCGAGGGAGCCATCGTTCAGAACGGCGATGCCGGCCGAGTCATAGCCCCGATACTCGAGCCGCCGAAGCCCCTCCATGAGAAGCGGCTGCGGCTCCCGCGCTCCGATGTACCCGACGATCCCGCACATGTCGCCGCGATCCTCCTGCGGGGCCCGGGAGGGTCAGCCCGTCCCTTCGATCCCCACCGCCACGCTCTCGGCCCAGCCGGCGAGCCGTTCCGCCCGCGCCTCGCTTTTCGCTTCCGCCACCACACGCAAGATCGGTTCCGTCCCGGATGGACGAACGTGCACCCACTCGCGCCGCTCCGGCCACGCCAGCCACACGCCGTCCGTATCGTCCGTATCGGCTCCCGGCGAGGCCCCGTGGCGCAGGGCCCGGTAGAGCGTCTCGAGCGACGCAGACGGGCGTGGGCAGCGGCGCTTCACCATGTGGTAGCGCGGCCACGCCCGCAGCATCTCCCCGATACCGCGCTCCCGTTCGGCAATCAAGCTCAGGATGAGGGCCGCCGCCAGCGGAGCGTCGCGGGTGAGGTGCAGACGGGGGAGGATCACCCCGCCGTTCCCTTCCCCGCCGATCACGGCACCGATCTCGGCCATCCGCTCCGCCACGTTCACCTCACCGACCGCCGTCCGAAGGCAGAGTGCTCCCCCGCGCTCCGCCGCGTCTTCGATGCACTGGCTGGACGAGAGGTTGGTGACGACCGGACCGCTCCCCACGGACAGCACGTACTCCACCGCAAGCGCGAGGGTCCAATCCTCTCCGATCGGGGTGCCGCCCTCGTCGACCAGAGAGAGCCGATCGGCATCGGGGTCGACGGCCAGACCCACCCCGGCGCTTCCCTCCCGTACCAGCGCGCTGAGCCGGTCCAGGTTCTCGGCCGTCGGCTCGGGATCGCGAGGGAATCTCCCATCCGGCTCGAGGTCGAGGCCCAACACGTCGCACCCGAGCCGGCGGAGGAGCGCCGGCATGATCATCCCGCCCGCCCCCCGGACGCAGTCGAGTGCGACCAGCGGGCGGCGGCGGGCGATGGCCTCGCGGGCGACGAGAGGGAGGGCAAGGATTCGCTCTACGTGGTGGTCGATCGCGCCGGCGAGCGGCTCGCGTCTGTCGACCCCCTCCCAGCGCGGGTGGGTGGAGCCCTCCCGGTACAACCGCTGCACCCGGAGGCCCGCCTCCCGGGAGAGGAACCGTCCGTCCGCCCCTGCCAGCTTAAGGCCGTTCCACTCGATCGGGTTGTGCGACGCGGTGACGATGAGGGCGCCCTCCGCCCGCTCATCGTCTCCGGCAGCGAGGAGGATCGTCGGGGTGGGCGCCACGCCGAGGTCGCGCACCTCCATGCCGGCGCCCCGCAGGCCGGCCGTCGCCGCCTCCGCCAGGAGGGCGCCGGAGACGCGGGAGTCTCGTCCGACCAGCACGTAGCCGTCCGTTCGATCGGCGGTCCCGGCGGCGAGCAGCGTGCCGAACGCCGCCCCATACCGAGCGGCGACCTCCGGCGTGAGCCCCTCGCCGAAGACGCCCCGGATGCCCGAGGCGGAGACGATCAGAGAATCGGACACGCCTCTCCGCGATTCGCTTGGGCGGAACCGTTCGGGCGGCCCCGGAAAAAAACAACGGCCCCGGCGAGGTTCCGTGGGCCGCGGGCGCTCCCCCGTACACTACTCGCCTTCCTCGCGGCCCGTCAACGGCCCGGAGAGGGCCGGCGGACGGCCCATCAACGGCCCCGCGGAGCCGGCGGGCGGCGCGCCGGGCCGCACAGAGCCGGCGCTCGACGGAGCCGGTTCAACGGGGTGTCAACGGGGCCGAAGAGCCGATCCCCCCGTGTTCGGCCCGCGCGGGCGGCGGCGGAGCCGGCGGCGGCCCCCCTCACGTCGTTCCTCGCGCTCCGCCAGCTCGGCGAGAAGGCGCATCACCCGGCGAACCTCGCGGCTCCCGACCGAGATGGCGGCAAAGCCGGCACCCCAACGCACCGGCTCACCGGCGCTCTGCAGGGACTCGCGCCCTCCCCGCTTCAGGGCACCGACGAGCCGGGCAATCGAGTGGGTCGGCTTGGTGCGGACGAGGAGGTGAACCCGATCGCAGAGGACGGTCACCGAGACGGGCTCGACATCCAGCCGGCGGCAGAGAGCGATGAGGTGTCCTTCCATGGTCGCCCGGACCGCCGATCGGATGAGCGGCAGCCGCCCAAGCGTCGTCCAGCAGACCACCGCGTAGAGGCGGTGTGTCGCCCGCTCCACCGCGGGGAGCCCTTCGCCAGGCCCCGTCGGGGCGTCTTCGTCAGGAGACCCGAGCGGCCGAGCCGGCCGGGGAGGGACGGAGGGGAGAGGCGGTTGGATCATGCCCGAACGATGCCACGAACGGTCATCCGCTCGTCATCCAGGCGCCGGGAGGCGGTCCTTGCCCCCCGCACCGGGCCATGTCTCACGCGCCGGCTCGCACCCTGCAGCCCGTGTGTCGCGGCGCCGGTCCTCGAACCGGCGCCTCGGGCCACGGCCGGCGTTTCGAGACCGGCCGCGGCAACGTTAGGTTGAGACGACGGAGCACGACGGACGATCGGGCGAACGGAGAAACGGAAGCGGTGCGATGGAGCTGCGCGAGACCGACGGCTTCGCCACGCGGGCGGTTCACGCCGGGCAGGAGCCTGATCCGGTGACGGGGGCCATCATGACCCCGGTCTTCCAGACTTCGACCTACGTTCAGGACGGGGTAGCCAGGCCCCGGCGCGGCAACGTGTACGCCCGGGTGTCGAACCCCACCCGCTCGGCGCTCGAGGCGAACCTGGCGGCGCTGGAGGGAGGCCGTCACGGCGCGACGTTCGCCTCGGGGCTCGCCGCCATCGAGGCCCTCCTCAAAGCGACGCTCTCCGCCGGCGACCACGTGGTGTGCGAGGACAACGTGTATGGCGGCACAGAGCGCATGTTCCGCACGGTATGGGCCCGCTTCGGGATCGAGTTCAGCTTCGTGGACACCTCGGACGCCGACGCGCTCCACCGGGCCATGCGGCCCTCCACGCGCCTCGTGCACATCGAGACGCCCACCAACCCGCTCATGCGGCTCAGTGACATCGCGGCGTGCGCCGAGATCGCGCACCGGGGCGGCGCCCTCCTCTCCGTCGACAACACCTTCGCCACCCCGTCCCTGCAGCAGCCGCTGGCCCTGGGGGCCGACATCGTGGTGCACTCCACCACCAAGTACCTGAACGGGCACAGCGACGTGATCGGCGGCGCGCTCGTCGTGAACTCGGACGAGCTCGCCGAGAAGCTGCTCTACCAGCAGAAGGCGACGGGGGGCGTTCCGGGACCCATGGACTGCTGGCTGGTGCTGCGCGGCACCAAGACGCTGCACGTGCGAATGCGAGCGCACTGCGAGAACGCCGCGCGGGTCGCGGAACACCTCGTGAGCCAGCCGGGCCTGCGATCCGTCCTCTACCCGGGGCTCTCCTCCCACCCGCAGCACGAGCTGGCCAGCCGTCAAATGCGGGGGTTCGGCGGGATGATCACGGTGGAGACGGGCTCGGCCGAACGTGCGGAGCGCTTCGCGTCGAGCACGCGGATCTTCGCCCTGGCCGAGAGCCTCGGTGGCGTGGAGAGCCTCATCTCCGTGCCCGCCCGCATGACGCACGCTTCGGTTCCGCCGGAACGGCGGGAGCGAATGGGGCTGACCGACGGCCTGGTTCGCCTCTCGATCGGGATCGAGGACGCGGATGACCTCATCGCCGATCTGGAGCGCGCGCTGGCAGCTATGGAGGAGGGGTCGCTGAAACCGCACCCCCGACCGGCGCGTACACCGGGTTGAGCATGGAGCGAGCGACCGTGCAGGAGGCAAGATATGGAAACGACCCAGCGTAGAGTTCTGACCGCGATCGGCCCGATCGCCTGGGAGCACCCGGCGGATCGGGCCGCCCTGAACGCCCTGCGGAAGATCCCAGGCTTCGACCTGGCCCTGCGCAAGGTGTTCGGGATGTTTGGCGAGCGCGCGATCCGCCTTGCCTTCAAGGCGAACGCAGTCCGGGTCAGCGAGAAACAGTATGCATGGGTCCACGAGCGGCTCGTGCGGGTGTGCGAGGTGCTCGATGTGGAGAAGCGGCCGGAACTGTACATCTCGCAGACTCCGATCGTGAACGCGGGTGCCGTCGGGATGAGCGACCCTTTCATCGTCCTGAACTCCTCGATGCTAGAGGTGCTCAATCAGGACGAGGTGGAGTCCGTGCTCGGGCACGAGGTCGGACACATCATCAGCGGCCACGTGTTGTACCGCACCTTGCTGCTCATCATCCTCCGCCTCACGGTGTTCCGCTACCCGCTTGCCGGGATCGCGCTACGGCCGATCCTCTTCGGCCTGCTGGAATGGTATCGCAAGAGCGAGCTCTCCTCGGACCGGGCCGGTCTGCTCGCCGTGCAGGACCTGGACGTGTCGAACGGCGCCCTCATGAAGATGGCCGGCGGCATGCGCGGCCACGAGCTGAACCTCGAGGAGTTCATCGCGCAGTCCGATGACTACCGCGAGGGAGGCGACCTGCTCGATTCCGTGTACAAGGTCCTCAACGTGTTGGGGGCCACGCACCCGTTCGCGGTGGTCCGGGTCGCCGAGCTTCGGGAGTGGGTCGAGAGCGGCGCGTACGACCGGATCCTGGCGGGCGAGTACCAGCGCCGAGACGAGGAAGACACGCACCCGTATCGGGAGGATCTCGCGGAGGCGATCGCCGGATATCGCGACACCGCACAGGAGATCCTCGAGGAGGTGGACGCCGCCGTGGACCGGATCAAGACCCGGTTCACCGAAGCGTGGCGCCGGCGCGACCGCTGAGCGGGCGCGCGGCGGGGCAGTGCCGCCCCCTGGAGCCCGCCCCGGCGCCCGCTCCGGACGGGCCGCCGCAGGGGAGCGCCCCGTCGGCTTTCCAATGGCCTGGCGCACGGCTCGCAGCCCTCCGCGGAGTGGTCCCATGAAGACGCTCATCGTCGGCTCCGGGGGCCGCGAGCACGCCCTGGCGGCCAGCCTGCGCGCGGAGAGGCCGCAGGGTGAGCTGTTCATCGCGCCCGGCAATCCCGGTACGTCCCGCGTCGGTACCAACGTCCCGATCCCCGCGGATGACCTCTCCGGCCTCGCGGATTTCGCCGCCCAGGAGGAGATCGACCTCACCGTCGTGGGACCGGAGGCGCCGCTCGCCGGAGGGCTGGCCGACCTCTTCGAGTCGCGAGGGTTACCGATCTTCGGTCCCACCCGGGCGGCGGCGCGCATCGAGTCCTCCAAGGCGTTCGCCAAGGAGCTGATGCGGGAGCACCGGGTGCCCACCGCACGCCATCGCACCTTCCGGAACCACGCTGCGGCGCGCCAATACGTCTCCGCTCTGCAACCCCCTTTCGTGGTGAAGGCGTCGGGCCTTGCGGGCGGCAAGGGCGCCGCCGTGTGCCGGGACGTCCAGGAGGGACTCTCCGCGCTCGAAGAGATGATGGTGCAGGGCCGACTCCGGGAGGCCGGACGCGAGGTGGTGGTCGAGGAGTTCCTGCATGGCGAGGAGCTCTCGGTGTTCTTCCTGAGCGATGGGGAGCGGGCCGTGCCGCTTGTCGCCTCACGCGACCACAAGCGACGCTACGAGGGGGACCGCGGTCCCAACACCGGGGGGATGGGGGCCTTCGCTCCCGTTCCCGGTGTCGACGCCGGCCTCGTGGAGACGGTGCGGCGGAAGATCGCCGAGCCGGTGCTGGCGGCGCTGGCGGAGCGGGGGTGTCCGTACCGCGGGTTTCTGTATGCCGGGCTCATGCTCACCGATGATGGACCGGTGGTCCTCGAGTTCAACTGCCGCCTCGGCGATCCGGAGGCGCAGGTCGTGCTGCCGCTCACCGCGGGCGGACTGAGCGAGCCGATGACGGCCGTGGCGCGCGGCGAGCCGCTCGGGAGGTGGGAGCCCGGGACGCGCCGCGGCTTCGCGCTGGTGACCGTGCTGGTGAGCGGCGGCTACCCGGGGAGCTATCCGAAGGGACTGCCCATCCGGCTGCCGAAAGACTTGGAGGGTCCCGAGCTCCGGGTGTACCACGCAGGTACGGCGTGGGGGGACGGTCGTCTTGTCACGGCCGGCGGGCGGGTGCTCGGCGTGACCGGCCTCGGCAGCACGCTCGAGGAGGCCGGGACCGCGAGCCGGAGAGCGGCTGAGCGAATCGAGTTCGAGGGGATGGACTTTCGACGCGACATCGGCCTGACCGCGAGCCTCACCGCGGGCCGCGCCTGACCCGGCCGGACGACGCCTGCGTGCCGGAGCTGCCCGAAGTCGAAACGATCCGACGCGATCTCGAAGCGGAGATCGTGGGACGCCGGGTGGTCGGGGTTCGGATCCACAAGCCTGACATCCTGATCGACTCCACCGGTCCGGCCGCCTTCGCCCGCCACCTCCATGGACATCGGATCGACGCGGTGGAGCGGCGCGGGAAGACCCTCATCCTCCGCCTCGACGGCGGGATGGTGACCCAGGTTCAGCTACGAATGTCGGGACGCTTCGTCCTCGGGCACGCACGGCCGGACCCGGCCGAGTTCCGCCACATCGCCGCCGAGCTCGACCTGGACGACGGCCGTACCCTCTTTTACGACGACACGCGGCGGCTGGGCGGGCTGCGCCTCCTCGGGAAGGACGAATGGGAAGCGATCTCGGGAAAGCTCGGACCCGAGCCGCTCGCCCCGGAGTTCCGACCCTCTGTCCTGCGACGGATCCTCGGCGCGTCCCGAGCTCCGATCAAGAACGCTCTTCTCGACCAGTACAGGATCGCGGGGATCGGGAACATCTACGCGAGCGAGGCCCTCCACAGGGCCCGAATCGACCCGAGGCGGGCGGCGAATTCCTTGCAGGTCGGCGAGACGCGGCGACTGCACACCGCGATCCGCCGCGTCCTCAAAGAGGCGCTGGAGGCCGCGGGCACTACGTTTCGGGATTACCGCGCCGTGAACGGACGATCGGGCGAGTTCCAGGCCCGCCTGCGCGTGTACGGGAGGGAGGGCGAGCCGTGCACGCACTGCCGGAGGCCGATCGAGCGGATCGTGCAGGCCGGCCGCAGTACCTATTTCTGCCCGCGCTGCCAGGGCTGAGCCCCCGGCCGGGCCCGTCCCGCCTCTTGCCTCCGGCCCCGCCCGCTGATCTCGGCCACCGGCCGGTCATCAGCCTGCGCCGAGAGGCCGGAACTCGACCCCGGACTCCAGGTCGACGTGACGCACCTGGATCCGGCCATTCCGAATCGTCACCACGGCCAGCGCGACCGGTTTGCCCGGCCTTCGCGGTCCGGCGCTCCCGGGGTTCAGGAGGATCGCCTCGCCGACCGCGTCGCTCCGGGGCACGTGGGTGTGGCCGTGGATGATGAGACGCGCTTCGGGGAAGCGGGCCGGCAGGACCTCGAACGCGCGGGCGAGGTGACCGTGCGTCATCGCCACCCGAACAGCGCCGAACTTGCCCTGGAACACCTCGCTCGTCCGGGCGCGGATCTCGGGTCCATCCATGTTCCCCCACACCGCCTGCACGGGGGCGATAGCCGCGAGGTCGAGAAGGATGTTCGGGTCCCCCACGTCGCCGGCGTGCAGGATGTGATCGACACCGGCCAGCACCTCGAACACCTCCGGGCGGAGCAGGCCGTGGGTGTCGCCGATCACCCCGAGCCGCACGACTTCCACGTCATGCCCCGTCCGGCTCATCGACCGGCCGGGATCGGCCAGAGGCCGTGGGCGAAGATCAGCCCTCCTCTTCCCCCGTCCACCGGTATCCGATGGCGTGCTCGACCTCCATATGGTCCAGCACGCGGGCGATCACGAAGTCCACCAGGTCCGCGACCTCGGCGGGGGCGTGGTAGAAGCCCGGCGAGGCCGGGAGCACAACGGCGCCGAGACGCGAGAGCGTGAGGAGATTCTCCAGATGAACGGTCGACAGGGGGGTCTCGCGCGGGACCACGATGAGCTGCCGCCCCTCCTTCAGCGTCACGTCGGCAGCCCTCTCGATGAGGCTGCGCGAGCTGCCGTGCCCGATCGCCGAAGCGGTCCCCATCGAGCATGGACAGATCACCATGCCGGCGTACGGCACGGATCCGGAGGCGGGCGGCGCGCCGCGGTTTCCATCGTCGAAGAAGCGGAGGGGAGCGTCCGCCAGCCGGGCGGCGAGATCCTCCGGCCCTTTCACCCCCGCCTCGTGGGCCAGAAGGCGCCAGCCGTGCGCCGAGACGATGACGTCCGCCGGCGAGCGCGTGGAGGCGAGCGCCCGGAGGAGGCGTAGCCCGTACGGCGCTCCCGACGCCCCGGTAACGGCGACGATCCAGCGACGCTCACTCACTGCGCCTCCCTTCCGCTCCGGGGGGTTCGCCTTCCCTTCCGCAGGCTCGCCTCCGTCTCGCTCCGGAAGCTCGCCTCCCTCTCGCTCCGGGAGCCGGAATCCCCTTCTCGGCCCGCACGCTCACAGGAGGCGATCGGCCAGGACGAGGAGGGTGAAGGCCGACGAGAGCCACACGTTCAAGGTGAAGAAGGCTCGTTGCACGGCTGCGGGCGAGTCGGGATCGAACAGGCCGTGCTCGAGCCCCAGCAGCGTGGCCGCTACGGCCAGCCCCGCCGCGTAACCCGCGCCGAGCTCCGGCATCGCGGCCGGGACCGCGGCCAGGCAGACCACCGTCCCCACGTGGAACGTCCCGGCCACCCAGCGCGCGGCGCGTCGGCCGAAGCGGGCCGGAACCGAGTGGAGGCCGCTCCGACGATCCATCTCAACGTCCTGCAGGGAGTACAGCACGTCGAAGCCGCCCACCCAGAACGCGACAGCGAGGAGAAGCAGGGGGAGGAGAAACCAGGGCTCGCTCCACTCCCCGGCGATCGCCAGGTAACCCGCGCCCGGCGCGATCCCGTCCGCGATGCCGAGCAGCACATGGGTCCAGGCCGTGAAGCGCTTCGCGTACGAGTAGAGGAGCACGGCTGCAAGCGCGACGGGCGAGAGGGCCAGGCAGAGGGGATTCAGCATGCCGGCGGCGAGCACGAAGACGGTGCTCGCCGCCGCGACGGCAAGCTTCGCTTCCCCAACCGAGAGGCGGCCGGCCGGGAGCTCCCGATCGGAGGTACGGGGATTCCGCGCGTCGAGCTCCCGGTCCACGATCCGGTTGAACCCCATGGCGGCGAAGCGCGCCGCCGTGAAGGCGACCACGATCCACAGGAGGTCGGTGGCTCCGACCGGGTACCGGTACGAGGCCAGGATCGCGCCCACCAGCGCGAAGGGAAGCGCGAAGCCGGTGTGCGACAGCTTCACGAATCGGGCATACAGCCCCACCCGTCGCCCGACCCGCGCGGCAACCCCCTCGCCCGAGAGGGCTCCGAGCACCGCGGTCCCGCCGTTGGGACCCGTCGCATGCCCGGGGGCGCGAACCCGACCGGCTGCCGCTCCGGCGGACACCGCGCGGACACCGCCCTCACCGGCCGCACCGCCCGACTCGACACTCACTACAGGTCGATCCCCAGCTCGTCCCACATCGCGTCCACCGCGGCTCGCGTCTCCGGGTCCATCTCGATGACGGGAGGCCACCAGCGCTCGAAGCCCTCCTCCGGCCACTTCGCCGTGGCATCGATCCCCATCTTCGAGCCGAAGGTGAAGGCGCGAGCGGCGTGGTCCAGCACATCCATGGGCCCCCGGGTGATCATCACGTCACGCTCGGGGTCGATGTGGTTGAGCGCCACCCACCACGCCTCCTGCGCGTTCTGAACATCGACCCACTCGTCGAACACGACGATCACCTTGGCGAGGGACAGGAGACCCTGCCCCCACAACCCGTGCATCACTTTGTAGGCGTGGCCGGGATACTCCTTGCGTATAGAGACGAAGACGAGGTTGTGGAAGATGCCCTCCGCCGGCATGTGGTAATCCACCACCTCCGGCAGGGTGAGCTGGAGGAGCGGCAGGAAGATCCTTTCCGTCGCGTGGCCGAGGTAGAAGTCCTCCATCGGGGGACGCCCCACGATGGTGGCGGGGTACACGCCTTCCCGCCGCATGGTGATCGCCTCGACGTGCACGCATGGATACAGGTCGGCCTCGGAGTAGAAGCCGGTGTGGTCCCCGAACGGTCCCTCCGTCACGAGCTCCTCGGCCGGGTCGATCCACCCCTCGATCACCGTGTCGGCCTCCGCCGGAACCTCTAGATCGCACGTCGTGGCGCCGGTGAGGGGGACGGCCTCGCGACGCAGGAAGCCGGCGAACAGATACTCATCCACATTCGGGGGGAGCGGAGCGCTGGCCGCGTAGATCGAAACCGGATCTCCGCCGAGCGCGATGCACACCGGCATGCGCTCCCCACGTGCGGCCATCTCACGCCAGTGCGCCGCGCCGACCTTGTGCCGCTGCCAGTGCATGGCCAGCCGGCGCTCATCGAGCACCTGAATGCGGTACAGCCCGACGTTCCGCGTGCCGCTTCGCGGGTCCCGCGATATCACCTGCGGGAAGGTGATGTAGCGTCCCGCATCCTCCGGCCAGCACTTGAGGTGGGGGAGGCGCAGCAGATCCACGTCGGGCCCCCGCACCGCCACCTCCTGGCAGGGGGAAGGACCCTTCGCCCGACGGGGCGGGAAGCGCGCGAACTCGGCCAGCTGCGGGATGAGAAGGAGCTTCTCCTTCAACCCCGTGGGTGGCTTCAGCTCCAGCAGGGCTCGGATCCGGTCAGCGATCTCCTGTAGGCCATCGACTCCAAGAGCCATCGACATCCGGCGGTGGCTGCCGAACACGTTGATGGCGACAGGCTGCTCGGCGGGACGGCCGTCGGGAAGGAGCGGTCGCTCGATGAGCAGGGCGGGTCCTCCGCCCGGACTCTTCATGCAGCGGTCCGCGACCTCGGTAATCTCGAGCTCGACCCGAAGAGGTCTCGCGATGCGCCGCAGCTCGCCGGCCGCCTCGAGCTGCGAGAGGAACTCCCGTAGGCTCGCGTGGGCCATGAACGCTCCGTTGCGGTTCGCTCCGCGAGCCGCGCGGCGGGTCCCCGCGGCTCCACCGGCGTTCGGCGCTGTCGCGCCGTCTCGCCGCCGTCTAGCTTCCGCCCACGTTACGAACCGCCTCCCGGATCAGCAACGGCGCTCCTGCACACCGAAACCGGTAGAGCGCTCGCCCCGTACGCCCCTGCGTCGACGCAATGGTCGGCGTCGGTGCTCTCGAGCGCGACGTCAAGGGACCGAATCGCGATCGGGTGAACTACACGGAGAGCAGTGACCCGGATCTCGTACGTCTGTGCCAGCGCGGGGACGAGCGGGCGGCGGCGGAGCTCGTCTCCCGCTTCGAGCGGCCCGTCTTCTCTCTCGTGTACCGCATGGTGCGCGACCGTGAGCTGGCAGAGGACCTGTCGCAGGATGTTTTCGTGCGTACCTTTAACAACCTTCGCCGCTACGACCCCAGCTACAAGTTCTCGTCCTGGCTCTTCAAGATCGCCTACAACCTGACCATCGATCACCTGAGGAAGCGCGAACTCGATACAGTCTCCATTCACGGCACGCCCGACGCCGTGACGGAGGAGCGCCGGCAGGCGACCTCCATCGTGATCGAGTCGATCGACGAGCGTCCCGACGAGCGGGTGGAGGCGCGCGAGCTGGCGGGCGAGCTGGAGGCGGCGATTACCCGGCTGCGCCCGGACTACCGCACCGCCATCCTGCTCAGGCACGTGGAAGGACGGGCGTACGAGGAGATCGCCCAGATCATGGATATCCCTCTGGGAACGGTGAAGACCTACATCTTCCGAGCCCGCAGGGAGCTGCGGGAGACGCTCGGCCATCTGGTGGCGGAGACGGGTGAAACCCCCACGGAACGAGCTCCGTAGGGAAGCTCGAACCTCAGCGGTGATCCGGAGATGAATCCAGACACGGAGCCGAACGGGCAGAGGCACCTGCAGCCGGAGGAGCTGGACCTCCTGGCCCTGGACGGGGCGGGAGATCCTCCTGCGCAGCTCCTCCAGCATATGGAGGGGTGTCGCCGGTGCCGCCGGGAGCTGGAAGAGCTTCGGGCGCTGCACTCCGCCTTGTGTTCGCTCTCCCTCCTCGGGCCTCGTCCTGGATTCGCGGCTCGAGTGATGGAGCGTGTCGTTCTCCCGCGTCCGTGGTACGCCCAAGCGTGGGCGGCGCTGGTCGAACGCTGGATGTCGATCGCGGCGGTCCTGGTGGCCGTCGGCGTCTCCGTCGGCGGAATGGCTCTATGGCTGGCCCGCCACCCGGGACTGACGCCCGGCGCTCTCGCGGGATTCGTGTACGACCGGCTGCGGGTCGCTTTCTGGCGGGTCACCATCTCGGCATGGCGCACCGTCCTCGAGTCCGGCCTGGCCGACGCGGCGCGGAGCCTGGTCAGCGAGATCACGCTTCCCGAGGCGGCGCTGGGACTGGCGACGCTGAGCCTGGTCGCGGTGGGAGCCTCCGTGGTGCTCGTGCGGCTGATGCAGGAATCGGTTGGAGAGCTGGCGCCGGCGGCAAGGGGATCGGCGAGTTGAGCAACGGGCGAGGAGGAGCGAGCGGTATGGAACGTGTGCGGAACGCGATCGCGGCCGCCGGCCTCACGGCGGCGGTGCTGCCTCTTTCGGCGACCGGCCTGCTTGGGCAGGAAGCCCGAGTGGTCGGCAGTGCAGTCAGCGTGTCGTCAGGGCGAGCGACTCTCGAGCTCGAACGCTCCGACGGTGCCCGACTGGAGATCGGGCTCCGGAACGGGGAGCTGAGCATCGACGGAGAGGTGCGCGGGACGTACGGTCCCGGCGGCGCACTGGAGCGTTCGTGGCGCCAGCTGATTGCCAGGACTGCAATTCTCGAGGCGCAGGAGGTAGCGGAAGCGGTCGGGGGGTGGGAACCGGACGCGGCGGGAGCGGCGGAACGGTCCGCCGCGACGGAGCTGAAGGCGAGCGTCGCCCTCTTCCTCAGCGGCCCCCCGGCCGTGGCCGAGCTACCCGAGACGGCGACCGTGGCCGGACCCGACGGGAGCCAGCTCGCCATCGCGCCGGGCGTCCTTTCCTTCCAGGAGCTCTCGCTACGGCTGGAGCGGCTCGAGGCCTCGCTGGCCCGCCTCGGGCGGCAGGCGGAGGGGGCGGCGAAGAGCCTCGCGCTGATCGTGCACGACGACTACACGATCCCCGACGGACGGGTGGTTTCAGGGAACCTCGCCCTGCTCGACGGAGAGCTCGACCTTGCCGGCACGATCCGGGGTGACGTGCTCGTCCTCGCCGGAACGCTCCGGCTCGAGCCCTCCGCTCGGGTGGAGGGGGATGTGCTCCAGGTCGGGGGAGAGGTGAGCGAGCTCGGCGGTCGGGTCACCGGCGAGCTTGTCGAGCTCACCCTCCTCTCGCCGGAGGCCGTGCCGCTCCCGGCCGAGGCGCGGGGCGCGCCGGAGGCGAAGATCGGCGATCAGAGGGCCGACATTCGCGAGCTGCGGGAGGCGATCCGGTCCGAGCGTCCGGGCTTCTTCGGGAGGGTCGGGCACAACATCGGCCACGCCTTCTCCGGCCTCTTCGCCACGCTCGGATTCTACATCGCGCTGGGAGTGGCGGGGCTCCTGGCCGTCTATCTCTTCCGTCCGCGGCTCGAGGTGGTGGCGGACACCGTGCGGGGCAACTTCGCGAGGTCCTTCGGTGTCGGTATCGCCGGACAGCTCCTCTTCTTTCCGATTCTGCTTGTGCTCGTGGTGGCGATCGTGACGATCCTCGTGATCCCCTTCTACCTGCTGGCGGTCGCCCTCGCCCTGCTGGTCGGGTACCTGGCAGTGGCGCATGCGGCGGGAGAGACGATCGCGCTGCACCGGTACCGGTGGTTCGACCGGCTGAAGCTCAGACGCTCCAACTCCTACTACTACACCCTGAGCGGGTTGGTCTTCCTCCTGGCCCCGTTCGCGCTCGGGGCGATCCTGCACGTGTTCGGCGGCCTGCTCGGCGTCCTGCGCGGGCTCACGATCTTCGCGGCCGTCGTGTTCACGTGGGTCGCCCTCACGAGCGGGTTCGGGGCGGTGATCCTTACCCGCGGCGGACGTCGGACGGAGTACGCGCGCCCGGCGACGCCGGCCGGGGACGACGCCGATCTGTATGCCGGGACGGGCGGGTACCAAGGGGGAGGTCCCGGCCGTGCGTAAGAGGGGCCGAGCCGTCGCGGGGGCCGCCGCCGTCCTGCTGGCGGCCTCTCCGGCACCCGGCCAGCACTGGTTGGAGCTCTCCGCGAGCCGTCAGCTGGATGGCGTGTCGCGGCTCGAGGTGGATGTGGAATACGCCGCAGGCGAGCTCGCCGTCTTCCCCGCGCGAGCGGGGCGCCTGTACGATTACCGGGTGCGTTACGATGCCTCGAAGTTTCGGCCGCAGCGTGAGTGGTCCTTGTCGAAGGGCGTGGGCAGGCTCTCCGTATCTCTAGACGGGCACGACGGCGTGGAGCTCGACCTCGACCTCCGGCATCTGCGGGGCGGGTCCCACGAGGTCGGCTCCCTCTCCCTGGGGCTGAGCCGCGAGGTGCCCACGTATCTCGACCTCACGGTGGGGGCAGCGGAGAGCTCGCTCGAGCTTGGCGGCGTCCCCCTCACCGGCCTTCGGTACCACACGGGGGCGAGCGAGACCCGGCTTCGCTTCGACGAGCCGAATCCCGTTCGGATGGACCGGCTGGAACTGGCGGTCGGGGCGGCATCCTTTCATGCGGAGGGCCTCGGAAACGCGCGCTTCGGCAGCTTCGTCTTCGAGGGAGGCATCGGGGACGTGACCCTCGATTTCAGCGGCGAGTGGGAGAGGAGCGCCACCGCCTCCCTCGACATGGGCGTGGGCTCCCTGCACCTGCGTCTCCCGCGCCACATCGGGGTGCGCATCCGGCGCAGCACCTTCCTCACCACGTTCGAGGCCGGCGGCCTCGAGAAGGACGGAGACAGCTACCGGACGGCCAACTGGGAGACAGCCGAGCACCGCCTCGACATCGACCTCGATGCCACGTTCGGCACGATCGAGATCGACTTCGTGCGCTGACCGAGGAGGCCGCCCCGCGGGCGCGCCCGCGGGGCGGCGTCCGGCCGTCACGGACCGGGCGGCGAGACCGTCACTCGATCGCCCCGGCGTGCGCTGAGCAGAGCGGCCGCGCTCCCGCCCGCCATCGAGATCTCCAGCGTGCCCCCAGAACCGACGATCGCGAGGAGGGGTCCCCCTCTCCCCCCCTGCGCGGCGGCGTAGCTGCGGACGAGGCCGCGGAGACGTCGGCCCCGTATCGCCACCAGGGGAGCCTCCGGGAGCCAGTCGGCAGGGACATCGGTGATCAGGTTGCCGAACCGGTCGACGTGCATCACGCGGCCCTCGATTCTGTCCCCGTAGCGCTGCGGGAGTGGCAGATCGATGCGCACCAGCGTCGTGGGGTCGAGGAGCGGCCCGAGCGACTCCCCACCGTCCAGCTCGGCGATGATGGCCGCCGCCGGGGCGAACAGATCACGGCCATGGAAGGTGAGGGAGACGGCAGACGCCGTGACGCCCGCGGCGGTGATCTCCCGAAGCTCCCGGATCGGCAAGCGGCCCGCGACCCGGGTGAGGAGGCCGTTGTCCGGCCCGACGAACCATCTCTCGCCGGTGAGGGCCGCGATGGCGCGTCGCTCGGAGCCGACCCCAGGATCGACCACGACCAGGTGAACGGTACCCGCCGGATACCGCTCCCACGTCCGATCGAGCACCCAGGCCCCGAACTCGACGTCCCCGGCCGGGATCCGATGCGTGACATCCACCAGGCGGGCTTCCGGACACCGGCTGAGCAGCACTCCTTTCACCTCGCCGACGTACCCATCCTCGGTACCGAAGTCCGTCGTGAGCGTCACGAGCCGCATCGCTACCTCCTCGCTCATATGGGCCGGCGCTTCCACCGCCCCGTGTGCCACACGGCCGCCGCCGCCGAGCCCCGCGCCATCGCCGTCGAGCTGATCGCCCACCAGATGCCGGCCAGGCCGAGCGGCCCGCGCAGAAGGATCGCCGCGGGCAAACGGAGCGCGGACAGGACCACGCTGAAGACCATCGGTACGAGAGTATACCCCGCGCCGTCCATCGCCATCTCGAGCACGATCTCAAGAGCCATGAACAGCTGCGCCGGGGCCACGATCCGGAGGTAACTCGCCCCCGCCGCGATCACCGACGGATCGTCCGAGAAGACCCCCATGAGCTGACGCGGGACGAGAAGGAAAGCGGCTCCGACGATGGCGGTGACCGCGAGGGCGTAACCGGTCGCCAAGTTTCCGGCGCCCTCCGCCCTCCGGGGAGCACCCGCGCCGAGGTTCTGCCCGACCGCGGTGGCGGCGGCGATGCCGAACCCGACGCACAGCATGTAGCCGAGTGACTCCACCTTGTGCCCGACACCCAGCGCGGCCAGCGCCGCCGTGCCGAAACCGCTCGTGATGCGGGTGAGGAGGATGTAGATGACCGAGAAGACGGCCCCGGCGGCCGCCACCGGCGCGCCCACCCACGCCATCCGCCCCATGACGCTCGAGGTCGGCGGCTCACGTCGGATGAGACCCCGCCGAACCAGCAGCCACAGGCCCAGGAGGAGCGCTGCCGATCTCGTCAGCAGGGTGGCGAGCGCCGCGCCCTGGATGCCGAGGCGCGGGAAGGGACCCACGCCGAGTATGAGCAGAGGGTCGAGGACGAAGTTGAGCGCCAGGGCGAGGGTGAGGAGACGAAGCGGGGTGCGCGTGTCCCCCGCCGCCCGGAACGCCGCATCCATCACGAAATAGATGAACACGATCGGAACCCCGACGAGGTAGACCGCCAGATAACCGCTCCCCTGCACGGTCACCTCGCCCGGGGTCCCCATGAGAGAGAAGAGCGCCCACAGGCCGGCGAGAGCGCTCGCTCCCAGGATGAGCGCGACCCCGAGGGCGAGCCAGAACGCCTGATACACGGTGCGCGCCGCGTCGTCCGGGCGGCCTTCGCCGTGCCTGCGGCTCGCCACGGCGGGTCCGGCCAGACGCCGCACCGCGACGTCGACGGGGCCGCGCGTGGGATCGACGGCCCGCGGGCGGGAGCTCAGCGAGAGGCCGCCGCCGCTCCCAGCTCCACAATGCGCTCCGCCGCCGCCTGCGCGATCCGCCGGAGCGCCGTGCCTTCCGACGACTCGGGACGTCCGATCACCGTCGGCATCCCGCGGTCGCCCTCCTCGCGGACGGCGGTTCCGAGCGGCACGGCGCCGAGAAAGGGAACACCTACGGAGGCGGCCAGCGCCTCTCCGCCCCCGGAGCCGAAGATGTCGTGCACGCTGCCGCAGTCGGGGCACACGAAACCCCGCATGTTCTCCACTACCCCGACGATCGGGATCTCGACGGTCTCGAACATCTTGATCCCTCTGAGCACCCCTCCCACCGCCACGTCCTGAGGGCTGGTGACCATGATCGCGCCGGTCACCCTGACGAGCTGGACCAGAGAGAGCTGCGCATCGCCGGTGCCGGGCGGAAGGTCGACGACGAGGTAATCCAGCTCGCCCCAGCGAACCTGGCGCAGGAACTGGCGCATGATCCCCATGACGATGGGTCCCCGCCAGATGGCCGGCGTCTCCTCATCCACCAGGAAGCCCAGGCTCATCAGCTTGATGCCGTGGGCCTCGAGCGGGATGATCTCGTCGTTCGCCATGCCGGGCCGACCGTACACGCCGAGCATCGTCGGGATGTCGGGCCCGTAGACGTCGGCGTCCAGCAGTCCGACCCGGTGGCCCGACCGGCCCCACGCGGCGGCCACGTTCGCGGCCACCGTGGACTTGCCGACCCCGCCCTTTCCCGAGCTCACCGCGACCACGTGCCGGACGCCGTCGAGCGGCTCGGCCTCGGAGGGCCGGCGAGAGGCCTCCTGCCGGCTCACCGGCGGCGGGCCGGGCCGGGCATGGGGCAAGGCGGCGCTCGGCCGAGGCGGGGCGCCGACGATGGGGAGTGAGCGCCGTTTCCCACCCCGCGAACCGGCGGCTCCATCTTCCGGTCGATCTTTCTCCATCATGACACTCGGGACTCGACCATCTCGGGGACGACCGTCCGCGGCGAGAAGCCTGGGCCGCTGGGGGAACGTGAGGGCTCGCGCGGGCCTCAGACGGACTCGACGGCGCGCACCTCCGGCACCTGCATGCGAAGCCGCTGCTCCAGGCCCGCCTTGAGGGTCAGCATGGACATCGGGCAGGCATAACACGCTCCGACCATGCGCAGGCGCACCAGCCCCTCCCGTTCGTCGAAATCGACTAGCTCGATGTCCCCGCCGTCTTCGCGGATCGCCGGGCGAATGGAAGCGAGCACTTGCTCGATTCGCTCGCGTGGCGGGACGGCGTGAGTCGTGGCGGTATCGGCCATTGGGACAGAGACTTGCCTTCAGGGACCCCTTGCTGCCGCTGCCAGGACGGCCTCGCGGCGAAGCTACCCGTTGGGTGGAACCCCGTCAACGACGAACGGCTTCCCCGCTACTGAGGTGACGCACGATCCTCGCGCCGTGGCTGCGCCCGTTCTCGATGAAGATCCGATTCGCGTCGAACCCGGCCGCCAGCACACCCGCGATGAAAAGCCCCCGCCCGCCATACGGAGAGTGCCGCCTCAACGGCGGAGTTGCCCCCACCCACCACGAGCACCTCCTGATCGAAGTACCGATGCGGCTCCTGAAAGACGTGCGACACCTTCGGCAGCTCCTCGCCCGGCACGTCGAGGAGGTTCGCCGATCACCAGGAGCTCCACCCGGCTCTCCGTCGCTCCGACGTCCGGGGCCCGGCCGAGCTCAACACTCATGACGACGCGGGGCGAGGCGCAGCCGGGGCGAGACCCCTGGGCTGCGCGGGGGGCTCGAGGCGGGCTCAGCCCTCATCCGGCACCAGCCGAAACTGCCGGATGGCCCGGCGGCGGGCCGCCGTCCCATCGAGCGGAACTGGGATGAGGGGACCTCCCTCTCTCCAGCGGACATTCATGTCGCGATAATGAGGGCTGAAAGGATTGCCGCTCTGTCCGGTAGGCAACAGGAAGCGGCCGAGGATGCCATGCGGCCCCACCTCCGCCACGAAGCGCTCGGACGGGCCGTACTCGCTGAGGTAGGGAGGAGACCAGGAGGTTGAATCCAACGCCGTCCACCGGTCGTACGCGTCCGGGCGGACGGTGTGAGGCGCGCCGGGGCCCGGGTAGGGGCCGATGTCGAAGCCGAACAGCCGATCCAGCCACGGCGACCCGCCCAGCAGGTGATGGCTGCGCTCGAGGTGCAGCTCGCCCCATTCCCTCTCCCTCACTCGCGGGAGGACGTCGCGCATGGCGCGCGCCGACAGCCCGTCCAGCGTCTCGACCTCCCGCGTGGTGATGTCATCCACCCACGGGTCGGCGTCCCCCAGCTCCAGCGTGCGAAGGAAGCCGTTGACCGGATAGAAGGCCCACTCCGGCGCTTCTGCGAACTCGTCCGCCGCGACCAGCGCCCGGAGTCGGTAGAGCCAGGCGTAGAAGATCGGGGCGGCCCGGGAGTCGAGCGAGACCCGCCTGTTCCAGCCCTCCAGGAGATCGGCGACTGATTCGGCGCCGATCGCCCTGGCCGCCGACACGGCCCGATCGATGACCCTGTCGGCCAGCAGGCTCCGGGTATCGCGCTGCAGGAGGTACGTCTCGTCGGCAGTCCACGCGGCCTCCTCGGCCAGCCGGTCGCTGATCCTACGAGCCCGGAACGGCGGCGGGTAGTCGACGCCGAGCACGCCGTCCAGACCGCGCGCCTGGAGGTTGTTCGCCGTGGCGAAGAAGCCCCGTGTCGGATCCCGTCCGGCGGGGTGGGCCTCCGGCGGCCAGAAGGCGGGCGCTCGTCTCTCGACCACCTCGTGCGGCACGGGGATGCTCCCGTCCCACCCCGCGCGCAGGGGTATCGTGCCCGCGAGGCGATACCCGATCCGTCCGGAGGTCGTCGCGAACACGACGTTCTGATGGGGGACGGCGAACCTGCGCACGGCCCGATCCATGCTCTCGAGGTCCGTCGCCCGGTTCAACCCGAGGATCCCGATCGTGCTCCAGGCGGGGCGCGCCGGCACCCAGACGGCGGAGAGGGTGGCTCCAAGGCCGGCCAGGACATCGGTGATCACCGGACCGCGCGAAGTCTCCCGTACCCGGTGGACCACCGGCTCCGAGCGACCTCGTACGCGGAGTGTCTCCGGGCGGACGGTGAACTCCCTCCATCGCCCAGCGTCCCGGTAGGATGACCCGTCCTCACTCACCTCCTCGATCACGAAGTCCATGTCGTCGATCATGCCGTTCGTGAAGCCCCAGGCGACCCCCCGGGTGTAGCCGACCACCACGCCCGGCACGCCCGGCAGCGTGATCCCGGCAACGTGGATGCCGGCGCGGTCGGCGTGCAGCGCGGAGAGGTACCAGATGGCGGGGGCCCGCAGGCCGAGGTGCATGTCGTTGGCCAGCAGGGCTCCCCCCGTCGCCGTGCGCTCGCCGGACACGGCCCACGCGTTCGAGGCGACGCGCAGGGAGTACCCGCCGAGGAGGGCGAAGGGATCCCACTCGGAGTCGGATGCGCCACGCGAGCCGGTCACGTGCCGGGCATGCGCCGCGCGATCGGGGAAAGCTTCGGCACCCCGGCTTGGCGGGGAACCCGGGTAGGGCGGCACCGGCACGGAGTCTTCGAGTATGGTGGGCCCCCAGGCGGGAAACGGGAGTCGCAAGTACCCGAGCTTCGCAGGAGGGAGGCGTGACTTCGCCGAGAACCGGCGCAGGTCGTTGCGCCAGTGGGAGAGGTCTAGGTTCATCATCATCCCGACCGCCAGGCTGGCCTGAGGGCTCCACGGCTCCGATCTGAAGCGCAGGAGCACGAACTCGGGAGGGAGGGCGCCCTTCCAGCTCCGGATCCGCGCGTTGACCCCCTCGGCGTATGCCTCCAGGAGCGCTCGCTCCCCCGCGTCGAGCGTCTCCAGCCCCCGCGCAGCCGCTCCCCACAGATCGAGGGTCCGGACGAAGCGGTCCGCCGCCAGCGCCCGCTCGCCGAACAGCTCCGTCAGCCGGCCCGAAGCGGTGCGGCGGAACAGCTCCATCTGCCACAGCCGGTCCGTGGCGTGCAGGTAGCCTTGAGCCCGATAGAGGTCCGCCTCGGACTCGGCGAAGAGGTGCGGGATGTCGAAGCTGTCGACCAGCACCAGAACGGGTCGCCCCGCACCAGACAGAAGCAGGGTGCCCTCCGGCTCGGCGGCCGAGGATCGAAGGTAGAAGAAGGCCGCCGTAATCCCGATTCCGGCGAGCCAGATCAGGAGGTGCAGCGCTTCCGCGATGATCCGCCCCGCCGGTCGCCCGCTCATGGCCGCGGGCCGGCGGCACCCGCCTCGGCTAGGGCCTGAAAGAGCGACACGTACTCATCGGCCACGCGGATCAGCAGACGTCGCCCGTACAGATCCTCCAACACCGCCCGGGCGGCCGGCTCGGGCAGCCGGATCTCCGCAGCGACGGCCCGCACGGGCGCCCGGCCTGCAGAGCACACGGCCTCCCACACCCGAGCCGCGTGGCGCTCCACGTGCCCGATGAGGGTGCGCTCTCCGTTGTCGCGCTCGGCCGCCACGGTCAGGCGCCGCCGATCGAGCGCCGACTGGACCGGGTCGAGATGGTGGTCCCCGATCCCGCGGAAGAGGAAGAAGCGGTCGCGCGGCGGGCGCGCCTCCGGAAGGGAGGCGAGGACGAGCTTCGCCACGACCTCATCCGCGCAGCTGAAGTCGATCACGGTGACATCGCGGAAATCGAGGACCGTCAGGAGGTGGCCTTCGTACTCGGCGAGAAGGCTCTCGATGCTCAGTCGGACGGCACGCCCCGTGTGACGCGTGACGAGATCGGGCTTGTACAGGCTGGCGATCGCCACGGCCGGCCCGGACCGCACAGGACCCAGACCGCCGGTCACCTGCGCGCCTCCGAGCTCCGCTCCGGCATGACGATCAGTACCTGGGCGCCCGGGAACTCCGGAAGCCGGCTCTGCATCGCGGGACAGTCGTCCCACGCGGGAACGCCTGCGATCATCGCGTTGCCGCTCCGGATCCGAATCGCCCCGTTCCATCTCGCGACCTGCTTCCGAATGGCCTGCAGCCCCTGCCCGCGGCCGGGATCGCGGAAACGGGACTCGCCCTGCAGGAAGGCCGCCTCGAGCGCCTTCGCGGCCGTCCACGCCTCCCCGAGGCGTCGGGCGTGCTCGGTGCCGAGCGATCCCTTGAACCCGATCCCCACGTCCATCACCGCAAGCACCACCACCTCTCTTCCCAGACGGCGCTTCCAGTAATAGGTCTGAGCGCATACCCATCCGGTGGCCTCGGCGTGTTCCAGGATGTTCTGACACACTTCCGAAAGCATCACGCTGAACTGGATGACCGCGGGCTTCGGGTAGTGCAGGCGGCTTTCCAGTATCACCGCGGCGCGCTCGCGCACCCGCTCCACCACAGAGTGCACGTCGTTGTGCGAACGGATCGGCGTGATCTCGAGCAGGGCATCGGAAGGCGCGTGGGGTCGCCCGGGAATGGAGGGTAGGTCGAACACCTCGGACGCGGCCTGCCAGAAGTTCATCCGCTCGGAATAACCCCGGACGTCCGAGTTCTCCGGGGCCTCGATCCCCGCCGCCAGACCGGTTCGATCCCTGGCGACCTGCCCCACCGAGAGAAGGCCGATGAGGCCGTACGGCGAGACCCACTTCACCCGACGCGCGTCGAACAGCACACGCGGCCGCGCCCCGTCGCGCGTGGCATCGTTGACGGCCGCCACGAGCACCTCGAAGCCCCGCTCGTCGAGCGTCTCGGGGACCTCGATCACCCGGCTCAAGCGCGACTCCTCGGAGTCGACCTTCCCCGGAGCCGAGGCGTCACGCCGACCGGCTTCATCCCGACCGCTCTTCCTTCCCGAGAATCCGTCCTTCCGACCGCAGGAGCTCGGCCAGGTTCGAAGCACCGCGGAAACCGACGTTGCGGACGGCGAACTCGTTCGCCGTCTCCATCGCTTCCGTCAACGTTCGTCCCCCGAGCAGAGAAGCGAAGCAGGTCATCCCCCATACGTCCCCGCACCCGGTGGGATCGCCGTCGGTGACGGGACGCGCGATCGGAACCATGCCGGTCACCGCGCCGCCGCGCATCGCCAGGCCGTCCCGCCGTAGCCCGCCGTGGAGGCGCTCGAAGCCGGCCGCCGCGACCCAGGCGGCTCCACGCTCGCCGAGGGTCACCAGGAGCGCGCGAGTGTGCTCGCCGACCACCTCGGCCGCCAGCCTCCAAGGATCCCCCGCCGGTCCCGCCAGGGTCGTCAGCTCCTCCTCGTTGATCTGAACGAGATCGAAGCAGGCCAACCACTCGCGCCACGCCGCGAGCGGGCGGAGGCGCCTCACGCCGTCCGGACCGATCCCGAGCATCAACGAGTGGATGTCCCCGTACATCACCCCTTCAAATCGGCGCCGGAGCTCGCTGGCGCACCCGAGGTCCATCTCCCACCCCGCGATGAAGTTGACGTACATGGCGTCGCAGGAGGCGGCGAGAGGCGCCAGCTCCTCCCAGCTCCAGCCGGGCACACCGCCGGTGAGTCGCTCGCAGCGGCGGCCCGCATCATGGTAGACGAGCTCCACCCGGTTGTTCGGCTCGGGCACAGGGCGCACGCCGTCCATGGAGTCGATACGGCGCAGGCGACCCAGATAGCTACCTGCCCGCTCGGCGAGGTCCGCTCCGACCTTGATGATCGGAAAGAGTCGCCATCCCTCCGGGGCAGCCGCCTCGAAAGCCGAGAGGGCGTACGCGATGCCCCCCCACTCCTCGACCGGCTCCGTGCGGCCTACGTCCCGCGCGTGAATGGTGTCCCACACCATCGTCCCGACGACGCCCAGCCGGGGCATGCGTCACACCTCGCCGAACCGCTCCACCTTGAAGGTGGCGGCGGCCCCGATCACGCCGGCCATGTCTCCGAGCTCGCTGCTCACGATGCGGCAGCTGTCGGCCGCATGTCGGAAAGCGCGGCGCCGCACCTCCGCCCGAAGCGGCTCGAACAGCCGGTCGCCCGCGAGCGTGACGCCTCCGGAGATGACCACCATCTCCGGGTTCAGGATGTTGATCAGGTTGGCGATCCCGGTGCCGAGGAACTTGGCGGTGTCGCGCATAACCTCCTGCGCGTACAGGTCTCCCGCCACGATCGCCTCGTACACCGTCTCGGCCGTGATCCTGGACGGGTTGCCGTCCACCATCGCCGGGAGCATGCTCGCCGCCCCGGATTCGAGACCCTCGATCGCCCGCGCGGCGATGGCCGGACCGGAGGCGTACGCCTCCAGGCAACCGTAATTCCCGCAGTTGCACCTGCGACCCGTGGAGTCGATCGTCATGTGCCCGATCTCGCCCGCCACGTCCGACACACCGTGAAAGACCCGGCCGCCGAGCACGATACCGCCCCCGATCCCGGTGCCCAGAGTGACCCCGATCAGGGTGTCCACGTGCCGACCCGCCCCGAGCCACCACTCCCCGAGGGTCGCCGCGTTGGCGTCGTTGTCCAGCACCGCGTCCAGACCGATCGCGTTCGAGATGAGGTCGCGCAGCGGAAAGTTCCGCCACCTCAGGTTCGGGGTGTCGATCACCGTCCCGGACTTCCGATCCAGGGGCCCCGGCGAACCGAGGCCGATCCCGATGATTCCCTCCTTCGGGATACTCCCCTCACGCCGCGCATCTTTCATTGCCGCCAGGATCATCTGGATCATGCGGTCGACCACGAACTTGGCTCCACGCTGCGACTCGGTCGGCATCGAGCGCATGCCGAGCACCGGCCCGCCTTCGAACGGGACGACCCCCACGTTGATGGACGTTCCGCCCAGGTCCACCCCGACGATGTAGCGTTTGTCTTCCACGTCACGTGCTCCGCTCGAGCAGGGATGCCACCGCCTCGTGCACGGCATCCACCGTGATCAACCGCATGCACTCCCGCTCCGCCTCGGGAAGCGCGAATCCGCGCCCAGTCCGCGGACACTCGTTCTTCACACACGGCACGCACGACAGCTCGAAGTGACCCACGATCCGAACCCGGCTTCCAAGGGGGCGGGTCTGCCGGAGGTCGGCCGCGCCCTCGAGCGCCACGATGGGTCGGTCCAGAGCCGCCGCCACGTGCATCGGACCTGTGTCGTTTGTGACCAGCACGTCGCACGCGCAAAGGGCCCCGACCAGTTCCTCGAGCGTCGTGCGTCCTCCGAGGTCCCAGATCTCCCCCGCTCCGGCGGCTCCACCATCGGCCACACGCGCCGTCAGCTGTCTCTCGCCCGGCCCTCCCAGCACCAGCACCCGGTGTCCCTCCCGAGCCAGCCACCCGGCCAGCCTCGTGAACCGCTCGGTCGGCCAACGTCGCGAGCTGGCGTTCGCCCCCGGAAAGAGGGCCACCGTCGACCCGGCCGCCGCCCCGAGGCCGAGACGCTCGCCCAGCGCCCTCCAGGCCCGGCGCGCCTCGTCGCTACAGGCCAGCCGCGGAGGCGGCGGGTCGCTCGGCGTTCTCCCCGGCCCGACCAGATGCATGTACTCGAGGACCCTGTGGCCCGTGAGCAGGGGCTCCCGGTCGACCGCCTCGGTCAGCATCCAGCTGCGACCGCGCACCGACACCCCGCGCCGGCTCGCAACCCCGGCCAGCAGAAAGATCACCGCGGCCGAGATCGCCGGCGTGAGCAGCACCCCGCGAGCCGCGCCTCGTCTCCGTAGCTCGGCCGCCCCGCGGAGGACGGCCCTTCGGTCCTCAAGTGGGATGATCTCCGCGTCCAGACGGGCCATCTGCAGGATCGGGCAGAGCCCGCTTACGACCTGGACGAGCAGGGGCTTCCCCGAGCTGCGGCGTGCCTCCTCCGCCGCCTCTGCGAGCGCCGGCAGGGACATCACGACCTCGCCGAGATGGTTGGGCGCCCGGACCACCCGCCGACCGCGGCGCGGCTCGCTCATATTCGCCGCGTCCCCACCCGAACGCCGTGCCTCCACAGGGGCGCGCCCGAGGGACTCCTCCGCAGGCATCCGTACCCGCAGAGGCGACAGCGACCGAAGCCGATTACTTTCCCACCTGCAGGACGGCCAGAAAAGCCTCCTGCGGGATCTCGACGGTCCCCACCTGCTTCATCCTGCGCTTCCCTTCCTTTTGCTTTTCGAGCAGCTTGCGCTTTCGGGTGATGTCCCCGCCGTAGCACTTGGCGGTGACGTTCTTCCGAAGGGGTTTCACCGTCTCGCGGGCGATCACATCCTTCCCGACCGCCGCCTGGATCGCCACCTCGAAGAGCTGGCGCGGAATAAGCTCCTTGAGCTTCTCCGCCACCTTGCGGCCGTACCCGTGCGCCCGCTCGCGGTGCACCACGACACTCAGCGCATCGACCGGATCGCCGTTCAGCAGGATGTCGAGCTTCACCAGGTCGGAGCTACGGTACTCCGCCAGCTCGTAGTCGAGGGCCGCGTAGCCGCGCGACACCGACTTCAGACGGTCGTAGAAGTCGAGCACGATCTCGGCGAGCGGCATGTCATATTTGAGCTCCACCCGCCGCGGGTCCAGGTAATGCATCGTAACGTACTCGCCGCGCCGATCGTGGCACAGCGACTGGACGCCGCCGATGTACTCGGACGGGCAGACCACGTGGATGCGAACATATGGTTCCTCCACCTTCTCGATGCGGCTCCGGTCCGGCATGCGGCTGGGGTTCTCGACCTCCAGCACCTGGCCGTTCGTCAGCGTGACGTGGTACTCCACATTGGGAATCGTGGTCACCAGCTCCAGGCCGAACTCCCGTTCCAGCCGCTCCTGCACGATCTCCATATGGAGCAGACCCAGGAACCCACACCGGAAGCCGAAGCCGAGGGCCGTCGACGTCTCCGGCTCGTAGTGGAGGCTGGCGTCGCTCAGCCGCAGCTTCTCGAGCGCGTCACGCAGCTCCTCGAACCGGTCTGAGTCGGTCGGATAGAGGCCTGCGAAGACGACCGGCTTCGCCTCCTGGTATCCGGGGAGCAGCTCCGACGCAGGCCGCTCAGCGTCCAGGATCGTGTCCCCCACCTGGGTGTCCGCGAGCCGCTTGACCTGGGCGGTCAGGTAGCCCACCTCGCCCGTGCGCAGCTCGCCCGTCGGTTGGAAGCCGAGCCGCAGGTACCCGACCTCGTCGACCTCGTACACCGCCTCGTTGGCTCCGAAGGCAATGCGCATCCCGGAGACGATCTTCCCATCCACCACCCGCAGGAACGGCACCGCGCCCCTGTACTTGTCGTACATCGAGTCGAAGATGAGAGCACGAAGCGGCGCTTCCGGGTCTCCGTCCGGCGACGGCACACGCGTCACGATGGCCTCGAGGATCTCATCGATGCCCGTTCCCTCCTTGGCGGATGCGAGAAGGACCCCGTCCCGGTCCCCTCCGAGCAGCTCGCATATCTCGTCCCGGCGTCGCTCCGGCTCGGCGGCCGGTAGGTCGATCTTGTTGATCACGGGGATGATCTCGAGACCCGCGTTAACGGCGAGGGTTAGATTCGAGATCGTCTGAGCCTCGATTCCCTGGCTCGCGTCGACCACGAGGAGAGCTCCCTCGCACGCGGCTAGACTCCGGGAGACCTCGTACGTGAAGTCCACGTGACCCGGCGTGTCGATGAGGTTGAGCTGGTATTCCCGGCCGTCGCGAGCGGTATAGGGAAGGCGGACGGCGTTGAGCTTGATCGTGATGCCCCGCTCGCGCTCCAGATCCATCGAGTCGAGGATCTGCGCCTTCATCTTGCGCGGCTCGATCGCTCCGGTCGCTTCCAGGAGGCGGTCGGCCAGCGTCGATTTTCCATGGTCGATGTGGGCGACGATCGAGAAGTTGCGGATCCTCTCTATGGACACGTAGAAGCACTCTCTTCGGTAGCGGGGTACGCGCGGTCGAATAATAGAAGTGGTGGGTGGAAAGTCCAGGGTGGGGCCGGTCGTCTCTCGTTTACACGTCGACGATCGGGAGTCTACACCTCGACGACCAGGCCATCGTGCGCCGGCCTCACGCTCGCGGGCAGTCGGCGCTCCAGATCCGAATGATCCAGCCGGTGCGTGAGATGGGTCAGGTACGTGCGGCGGGCACGCAGACCGGCGGCCGCCTCCACCGCCTCTTCGATGTTGAAGTGCGTGGGATGAGGGTTACCATACCAGAGGGCGTTGATCACCAGCACCTCCACGTCCTCCAGCAGCTCGACGGCCTCCGGGGGAATCCGCTTGGCGTCCACGATCACCGCCAGCCGGCCCGTTCGGAAGCCGTAACTGCGATAACGCCCGTGCGGGAAGGCGATCGGGAGGATCGAGAGGCCGTGCACGCTGAGCGGCTTCCGGTCCCGGAAGGTGACGAGCTCGAGGTCCGGGATCGTCGTGCCTTCCTCCGGCTGCGCGTCCGGGCCCCAGATGTAAGGAAACCGGCCTCGTAGCTCTTCTTCGTATTCGGCCGCCACGTACACTCGGAGGGCCCGCTCGGAGCGAAGGGAGAATATCCGCAAGTCATCGAGGCCGTGCACGTGGTCGGCGTGCAGGTGGGTGATGTACACGCCGTCCAGATGGCGCACCCCCTGCTGCACGAGCTGAAGCCTCAGTTCCGGCGGCGTGTCGACGAGGAGAGTTCGCCCGGCGTCCTCCACCAGCAGGCCGTGCCGCGTGCGCCGATTTCGGGGATCGGGAGAGCGGCATACAGCGCATTCGCACCCGACGACCGGAATGCCGAACGAGGTCCCGGTGCCGAGGAAGGTGAGTCTCACGTCAGCGGCCCCGATGAGAACGGCTTGGGTGGACGGCTCGGGCGGCTGCATCGCCCCGCAGGCGGCCCGAACCGAGCGGCCCTCCGGCGGCGGGCTCCGACACGGCTCTACAGCTCCTCCACGCGAATCATATTGGTCGTGCCGGCCACGTGAAACGGCACGCCCGCCGTGACGACGAAGCTGTCGCCTGGGCGGCCGAGATCCGCATCGAGGGCGCGACGCACAGCCAGCTCCAGCATGTTGCCGTACGTCACCTCCCCCCGAAAGAGGAGCGGAACGACCCCCCAGGCGAGCGCGAGCTGGTTGTAGGTTCGCCATTGGTCGGTGACGGCCAGGATCGGAACCGCGGGCCTGTGGGCCGATACGACCCTGGCGGTGAAGCCGCTGCGGGTGAACGTAACCATGAAGCGGCATCCCAGTCTCTGGATCGCTTCCAGCGCCGCGGCGGCAATCGCGGCCGATCTCGTCTCCTGCACCGGCGTCCGGTGACGCCGGGCCCCGACCACCGATGCCTGCCTCCGATCGCAGGTGTCCCGTTCGGTGCGCCGGATGATCCGGTCCATCGCCTCAACCGCCTCCGCCGGGTAGCCGCCCGTGGCCGTCTCGGCCGAGAGCATCACGGCGTCGGTCCCGTCCAGGAGCGCGTTGGCCACGTCCGACACCTCCGCCCGAGTGGGACGCGGGGCCCGGGTCATCGATTCGAGCATCTGGGTCGCCGTGATGCTGAGCCTCGCGAGCTCCTGACCTAGCCGGAGGATGCGCTTCTGCACCATCGGTACTTCCTCGTACGGCAGCTCCACGCCGAGATCGCCGCGGGCCACCATGACGCCGTCAGCCCGCTGCATGATCTCCGCGAGATGACGCACCGCCTGGTCCTTCTCGATCTTTGCGATCAGGAGGATACCCGGCGTGGCCACCTTCCGGAGGGCCGCGATGTCCTCGGGCCGACGTACGAAGCTCAGCGCCAGATAATCGACGTGCTGGGCACAGGCGAAGCGGGCGTCGGCGACATCCTTCTCGCTGAGGCTCGGTGCCTTCACCGCCACGCCCGGTAGGTTCATTCCCTTCTGAGAAGCCAGGCTGCCTGCGTTGAGCGCCGTGGCTGTGACCCGGTGCTCCTCGACGGCCTCGACCCGGAACTCCAGGCGGCCGTCGTCGAGCAGGATCGTGTCTCCGGCCGAAAGGTCGTCCGCCAAGGCGTCGTAGGTGGACGGAATGGCTGGCGGACCGTCCTGGCGGCTCATCCCACTCGCCCGCTCTTCCGGAACGAACATGTAGCGCTCGCCCTCGGCGATTTCGATCGGGACCGGGAGGTCCCCAACGCGAATCTTCGGCCCTTGCAGATCGGCGATCACCGCCAGGGGCCGTTCGCAGTCCCGCGCCGCATCGCGAGCCATCGTTAGGATGTGCCCCGCCTCCCGGTGCGAAGCGTGCGAGAAGTTTACGCGCACGGCATCCATGCCGGCCTCGACGAGACGACCGAAGGTCGATTCATCGGAGCTCGACGGCCCCACCGTGCAGACGATCTTCGCTCTTCGAATCTCTCTCTTCACCACCGAACCCCCACGGTAGACGTCCCGTACAGTAAGCGTCCGGGGCTTTACGGGTAACGGGGAGGCCGCGCGGTGGGACCGGCCTCTTTTCCGCACGCCGGCACGCGCTCGCGGGCGTGGGTGGGACGGCGGCTTGGCCTTTCCTCGCGGATGGGGTGTGGCCGCGGCCGGGCCCCTCCTCGCCGGTGGGCGTAGGGTCGCCGCGCCGGACGCCGGACCTGCCAGCTACGCGCGAAGCCGCTCTCGGGGCCGACGCGCCGGAGCTAGCGGACTCGGCGGGAGGGCGCGCTTCGGCGCGATGAGCACCGCGACGCGGCCGTCAGGTGGTTAGCTGCTCGCAACGCACCGTCAGCGC
This sequence comes from Gemmatimonadota bacterium, assembly GCA_046758745.1. Lineage (GTDB taxonomy): Bacteria > Gemmatimonadota > Gemmatimonadetes > Palauibacterales > Palauibacteraceae > JBHIAV01. The sequence goes on along the minus strand of JBHIAV010000029.1, from coordinate 1,517 downwards.
GGGGCGGTGCCGCGCGATCCACACGTGTAGGCTCTGCAGCGTGTGGAACGACAGAGACTCCAGAACACTGGCCTCGAGTCCCGGAATGACGCACGCCGCGGCACGGCGGAGCAGATAGGCTCGCTGTCGTGCCCGCTGTTCCGTGGTCAGACAGGCCCCTCCGGGGGTGTCGGGAATCGGCTCGAGAAGCCTGCGGTAGCTGAACACCTCGCGTGTAGAGAACTCCGCTGGGATGCGGTAGTGGCGACCCTGGATCGTGAAAACGCCGTCACGGCCGATCGAGAGCGATTCCGCCATTGCACTCGCTCCTTCCCCGTGGGAACCGCGATCTCGTCCGACGGGCGGAGGATCGGTCGGTAATGCAAACTGCAAATTTAGTCAAATTCGGCCGTCGGGCGCAAACGCCCGACCTCAGCGGCGAAGATGGCCGAGCCACGCTCGCCCCTCCCATCACCCCTTCGCAGGGCGGCCCGGCGCCCTCGCCCACCGGCGAAGCGCAACTGACGGGCTTCCCATCCCACACCCTGCCCGCCGGGCGCCGGCCGCACGAGGCCCCCGGCCAAGCCGAGGAAACCCCGAAACCGCAACATCTGGTACCGCGCCCATTATACAGTCCCAACATATGGGGGGTCAAGAGCGACTCGCGGTGGTCGGGCCGCCCTCACCTTGAATCGTGCCGGGACGAGCCGTACCTTGCTCCTCGATGGAGCTGCACGGGATGGCCGATGAGCGACGCCGCACGACCCGCCGGTAAAGGCCGCCGGCGGGTCGTTTTGTATACCCGGCGCTCCTTCCTGCAGCTTCGTCGCCCCACGCTTCCCGACGCTTCAGCACGGAGGACGGACGATCATGGACCGAGTGAGCGGAACGGTAAAGTGGTTCTCGACCCCCAAGGGTTACGGCTTCGTCACCCTCCCCGACGGGCGCGAGGCCTTCGTGCATTACACGGCGATCGAGGGAAGCGGGTTTCGCAAGCTCGATGAGGGAGAAAGGATCGAGTTGAGCCTCATCGAGACGGAGATGGGGTTGAAGGCACAGTCGGTCATCCGTCTCGGCAACTCCTCCGACGGCTGACCGCGACCCGCGTCGCTCTTTCTACACGCAACGGGAGGATGGGATGTCTCGTGAGACCGGTGTGGTGAAATGGTTTTCCATCGAGAAGGGGTACGGCTTTATACGGCGTGACCAGGCGGAGGACGTGTTCGTCCATCATACGGCGATCGAGGGAGAGGGCTTCAAGACTCTTCGCCAGGGGGAACGAGTCGAGTTCGAGGTGACGAACGGCGCCAGAGGACCCAAGGCGAGCTCGGTGTTTCGGGCGGGGTCTCGCGGTGAAACGGACGGCAGGCCCAGCGCGGCGGAGCCCACCGCCTCCTCCGTCGCCCGAACGGGCGAAGGGAACGGACTCCGCAGTCTCGCTTCTCAGATCCGAGAAAGACTGGCGCGGAGGTTTCTCGGTCTCGGCCGCTAGGAGCGTGTCCGAGTAATGCGCCACCTCGACTCTAACCAAGGGATGG
>JBHIAV010000028.1:0-39300 GCA_046758745.1 Gemmatimonadota bacterium | reverse complement strand
CGGCGAAGAGTACAGCGGAGGAGATCGCCCACAAATATGGCGCACCCGACATGGTGGGCAGCGACCTCCTGGTGTGGCAGAACAAGGATCCTTACGTGTGGATCCGCGTCCACAGCACGGCAGTGGCGCACAACTTCCCGTTGGAGCACGGAGACGTGCTCGACATCGCCGTCCCGTACAGGGTACCGGTCAACATGTACACGACGCTGGCCGAGTTTGATGGCAGCGCGGTCGCGATGCGCACCAAGGGCCTCTTGGTCGCCTCCTGCTTCAAGGAAGGGCTGGACCTCCTGATTCTCAACCTGGCGAATGACGTGGTCACGGGCGAAAAGACGCCGGCCGAGGCGCGCATGGCGTTCGGCAAGATCGCCACGGGCATGATGAAGGGTGAGAAGCACCCTTACCTGGAAGCGCTTCAGTTCCGGACGGAGCCACTCAGCGCCACTCGAGACCCGGACAGGCCGCTCGACATGTAGATGTCGTGCGGCAGCTGCCGCCTGAGGCGGCTCCGTCTACCCGTCGGAGCCGCGCCCAAGCAGGACGGTGAGCGGACGGGCGCCCCGCTTCTGGGCCACGATGTCCAGATGCACCAGTGCCGCGCGCTCCACCCCTGGGGCCACATCCAGCCGGCCCCGGACGTCGAGGACGAGCAGATAACGGCGGCACAACTCACAGATGCTGACGCGACCCTCGTCCTCACCCTCCGCCTTCAGGTATGAGAGGGTGTCGCTGTCCTCGTTGCCGCAGTGGAGACAGCGGACTCTGCGGATCGGCCACTCGCTCTCGCACAGCCGGCAAATCGCCACCATCGTGTGCTTGGCGTCCGGGCGGTCGGTGATCAGGGCCAGGTCCGGGGGGGATCCACAGGCGGGGCACCGATCGGAGCGATCGGGCGCCTTCTCGGTCTCCTTCTCCAGAGCCTGCGCGGCGGCGATGAACTGAGGCTTCAGTGCCAGCTCGGCCAGGTTCACGAGCAGCTCCGCGTCCAGCCCCTCCTGGCGTCCCGCCTCCTCGAACGCATCGGTGTCCGCCGAGCAATACGCTCGGACCAGCCGTCGAGGATCCAGCCGGTCCTCCCGCAGCGCGGTCATCGTCTTCTTCGCCGCCTCGCTTCCCGTGGCGTCCAGGAAGGCCTCGAGGAACGCTCGAAAGGCCTTCGCCGCGGCCGCCTCATCGATGGGGAATCGGCCGGGTAGGAGAGGTGGAGATCCGACCACCGCTTGGCGCAACCGGGGGAGCTCGAAGCCGTCGGCAAAAAAGCGGCCGGCCGCCTCGGCGACCCGTTCCAGAAAGGAGAGGACTTCGCCGAGCTCGGAACGCTCACGCCGGAGGGCGGCGATCCGCCGGCGCTCACGTTCCGGGTAGCGCATCACTCCTCGCCGAGGCGATCCTCGCCCGCGACTTCGCGGTACCAGAGAGGATGATGGTGCAGAGCCCACAGCCGGCTGACGTCGCCCCCGCTCATCCCCTCGAAAGTACCCGGGTTGAGGGCGCTGCTCAGGTAGATGTGAAACAGGACCATGGGCGCGAACACGAGGAAGGCCGCGTCGTGGATGATGTACATGGCCCGCATCACCGGGACCGAGAACGGTTGCAACCCCAGGAAGTCGTGGAAGAGCTCCGGCGACCAGATCACCAGGCCGCTTCCCAGGAAGAGGACGGCCAGGATGACGGCGAGGATGGCCCACAGCTTCTGGCCGCCGTTGAAGAACCCTTGCGGCGGTATCTCCCCATTCGAACCGGGACGCCGGGCCTTCGATGCCCGGCCGGCCGGCGGGTGGGTGTGTCGCCGGAGATAGCCGCCCGAGATCTTGAGCCATCGCCAATCCTCCGGGATGAACCGGAAGACGTGGCGGAACCAGAGCACGCCGATCAGCCACACGGCGCAGACGGTCGTCACGATCCCCGATACGCTGTGAATCCAGCGCGCCCACTCACCACCGCCGAACCAGGTGAGCAGGAAGTGGAAGCCCTGGGTGTACCAGCCGAGCCCGGTGAGGATGCAGACGATCCCGGCCGCCGCCATGATCCAGTGAAGCGCGCGCTCCAGAACCGAGAAGCGATGGACCCGCTCGTCCCAAGCGGCCGCCGCCGCGCGGGCACCACGGTCGGCGGCCTCGACGCCCCCGCCGTACCGTTCGCTTCTCCCTTCCACCGCTCTACCGCTCCGCTTCCTCGGCGGACGTCCCCGCGCCCACGCTCTCCAGCGTCTCGGGCTCCAGCGTCTCGGGCTCCGGGAGCCGCTTCGGACCGAAGGTGATGTAGTGGAAGAACGTCGCACCCACCATTCCCCAGAACGAGAGCCAGCCCAGCGGCTTCAGCAGGGTCTGCCAGGCAGCCACCAGAGTGGGCACCTTGGGCTCCCGGGGGATAGTCGGACCTTCGTAAACCTCTATCGGCGCGTTCAGTACGTAGAAGACGCCCATGCCTTCCAGGTCGTCGCGGTTGTCGTAGATCCACGCCGAGTGCGCGCCTTCGGGCTTGAGCTGGTTGTACTCCTCGACGCGCCGCTCGGCGATCTCGCGCAGGTCTTCGAGATAGCCGAAGGTGATGGTGTCGGTGGGGCACGCCTTCGCGCACATGGGCTCGAGGCCGTGTGAGGTGCGATCGTAGCAGAGGTCGCACTTGTAGGCCTTCCCGGTCTCCGGGCTGAGGCGCGGGATGTTGGCCCAGCAGCCGTTCACGCAGTAGCCGCAGCCGATACATACCTCCTGATCGATGACGATCTGGCCGCTCTCCATCTGCGCGATGGCGTCCACCGGACACACGGCCGCGCACGGCGCGTACCCGCAGTGGTGGCACGCGTCCTTCAGGAAGTGCCAGCTCACCCGGCTACCCCCCGCCACCGGTCCCTCGTGCTCGACCTCGTAGAACCGCATCATCGTGTAGTCCTGCCAGGTGAGGTCGTTGAGCGACTGGAAGGAGGGCGGCAGCTCGCTATCCACGTGGGGGGCGTTGAGGGCCTGCTCGAGCCCGGGCTCATCGAAGGTGGGGTGATGATCGAACCACTGCTTGCACGCCACGGTGCATGCCTGGCAGCCGATGCACCGGGTCATGTCGTACAACATCCCCTGACGTCTCGACAGCATGTCCCCGCTGCGGGGCAGCGCCCCCGGATAGTCCTGGAATCGCTGTTGCCGTGACTGGGTAGCCATCAGCGGCCCCCCTCCATCTTACCTCGTGGGACGATCCACCGGGTCTTATCTCGTGGGACGATCCACCGCCCCGGTGCTCTCGCTCGTTCTGTTGAATTCCCGTACGGATCGCTCGGAGCGCCCGATCGCGCCGAGTCTCGGCTTGCCGGGCCACTCCGCCGAGGCGAGGATCTGCTCGTGACGCCGCATGTCGGCCTCGGTGGCTTTTTCAACCCGCACCAGGAACGCCTTGGCTTCCTCGATCTGTGTGTTCGGGTCGCCGATGTCGGGGGTGCTGTTGTTCGCGATGTCGCCGGTGATGAAGCCCTTGTAACCCCAGTGCCAGGGCATGCCGACGATGTGCAGCGTCCGGCCGTCTACCTGGAGCGGCCACACCCTGGGAGTGACGAGTGCGCGGCAGACCACCCGGCCTCGTTTCGAGGCGACCGCCACGATCTCGCCGGTCTCGATCCCGAGCTCCTCGCCCAGCTCCTTCGAGATCTCGACGAACATCTGCGGCTGGAGCTGGGCCAGCCAGGTGACGTTGCGGCTCATCGATGTCAGGTATTCCGTGAGCCGCCATGTGCTGCAGACGTGGGGATAATCCGCTCTCTCCGGCGAGTCGAACAGAGCCAGCGGCGTCGCCTCGGGATCGACGTTGTCCCATCGCCACACCACCGGGTTCGTTTGCACGGAGGAGAGAAGGTTGGGCACCTGGCTCTCGAACGGCTCGTAGTGCTCCGGGAAGGGCCCGTCCACGCGTCCGGGGCCGAACAGTCGGCCCACCCCCTCGGGCTTCATGATGAAGGGAGAGATCGCCCCCGGCGGCGCTCCGCCGTCGGGCACATCGCCGGCCCACTCGCTTCCCGTCCACCAGATCACCGGCCGCGTCGGATCCCACGGCCGACCCTTGAGATCCACCGAGGCCCGGTTGTACAGGATGCGCCGGTTCGCCGGCCACGAGAACGCCCAGCCCGGATGGTTCCCCATGCCCGCCGGGTCGTCGGGGTTCCGCCGGGCGGACAGGTTGCCCTCTTCCGTGTAATAGCCGCTGTACAGCCAGTTCCCGCAGGCCGTGGTGCCGTCGGCTCGCAGCGCATGGAAGCCGGGGAGCTGCTCCCCCTTGCGGATGAGCGTCCCGTCGGAGAGGCGGATGTCCGCCAGCGCATAGCCGTTGATCTCCCGGGCTACGGCTTGCGCGCTCGGGTGCTCGAAGGGACCCGCGGGTGGGACGGCCGGACCTTCGCCGTGGAAGTTCCAGGTGAGATGGACCACCGGTTCGGGGAAGGCGCCACCCTCTCTCTCGTAGAGCTCCTTGACCTTGAAGTGCAGGAGCGTGGCGACTTCGATCTCGTCCTTCGACTGCCCGTACGGCCGCACGGCCGGGTGAAACCACTGGATCCAGCGGCCCGTGTGCGTCTTCGAGCCTTCCCGTTCGAACGGGCCGGCGGCGGGGATCAGGAAGACCTCCGTCTTCACCTGCTCGGGGTCGATGCCGGGATCGCTGACCTCCTGCCACACCGATGCGGACTCGCTCTCGTGGAAGTCGTGCACCACCAGGAAGTCGAGGTTGCGCATCGCCTTCCGCTCGAACGCGGCGTTGGGGCCGCCCACCGCCGGGTTCTGGCCCATCAGCCACAGCCCCTTCACGATGCCGCGATCCATCTTGTGGAAGATCGAGATGTGATCGTAGCGATCCTCGATCTGCTGGGTCGCCGGATCGCTCTCCAGCTTCGGCATGTAGTGGTAGGCGAAGCCGTTGTCGGGTCGGGCCGCCTCACCCCACCACGCCTTCCACATGCTGGAAGCGAAGGCCGGTGTGTTCTTCCAGTAGTTCAAGGCGCGGGGGCCTCCGTCGGCCGGCTGGACCTCCGCCGGTGTGATCGCCCGCAGGTAGGCCTCCCAGCTCTGTTGGCTCGCCTTCGGCATCGCCAGGTAGCCCGGCAAGATGTGATAGAGTACCGGATTGTCGGTTGCGCCCTGCACGTTCGAATGGCCGCGCAGCGCATTCACGCCGCCGCCCGCCTTGCCGATGTTGCCCAGAAGGAGCTGGACCAGGCCCAGCATCCGGATGTTCTGAACCCCCGTCGTGTGCTGGGTCTGCCCCATCGCGTACATCACACAGCCCGCTTTGTCCGGCGCTCCTGTCTCGCTGAATGTGTCGTAGATCGTCAGCAGGAGGTCCTGCGGGATGCCCGTCGTCCGCGACACCTTCTCCGGCGTGTAGCGGGAGAAATGGCGCCGCAGCAGTTGGAAGACGCACTGCGGACTGCGCAGCGTCCGATCGACCAGGGCGAGCTTGGCTTGCGGCTGTAGGCGAGTGTAGTACGCGGGCCCCTCCGAGCGGCCGTTCCGCGACATGTAGCGCCAGCTGCTCCGGTCATAGTAACCGCGCCTCACCTGACCGCCGGCCACACCGCCGATGGCCTGGCCGTCGGTGACGCCCACGTCCCGGCCGTCCAGGCTGACGAGGTGGAGGCCGGGGAAGATCCCGTCGAGATCGGTGCCGGTCTTGAAGTCTCCGTCAACGATGTAGGCGGCGTTCGTGTACCACTTCACGTATTCTTCGTGATACCGCTTGTTCTCGATGATGTAGCGGAGCAGGCCGCCGAGGAACGCGACATCGGTTCCGGGGCGAATCTCCGCGAAGAGCGTCGCGTGCGCCGCGGTTCGGTTGAAGCGAGGATCCACCACGATCAGCGGCGCGCCGCGCTCCCGCATCGCTTGCTGCACGAACGGGAAGGCGCAGGGATGGTTCTCGGCCATGTTGGAGCCGAGGATCATGGCGCAGTCCGTGTTCCGGATGTCGATCGGGTGATTGGTCATGGCGCCGCGGCCGAACGTTTCTGCGAGCGCGGGAACGGTGGGCGAGTGGCAGATACGGGCGTGGTTGTCGATGTTCACCACGCCCCACGAGCGCAGCAGCTTGAGCCAGGCGTAACACTCCTCGTTGTGATTGCAGGACCCGCCGATGAACGCGAAGCCCTGCATCCGATTGACGACTTGACCTCGCCGGTTCGTGCGCTCGAACGACTCGTCCCGGGTCTTCTTGATCAGCTGGGCGATCCGTTCGATGATCCACTCCCAGCTCTTCTCCTCCCACTCGCGGGAGTGCGGGGCTCGGTAGAGCGGCTTCAGAAAGCGCGTGGGCGAGTTACCGCCCAACTGGATCGCGCCCGCACCCTTCGGACAGAGTGTGCCCCGGTTGATCGGGTGCTCGGCGTCGCCCTCTATGTTGATCATCCGCCCCTCCTGCGAGTGGATGATCGCGCCGCAACCCACGGAGCAGAACGGGCAGATGACCCTCGTCTCCTTGGCGTTCAGGATCTTGAGGTTCTCGACCCGGGAGGTGACCTGGGCGCGTGCGTTCCGGCTGCCGAACGCGAGGCAGAGGCCGGTGGCGCCTCCGATCTTCAGGAAGTTGCGACGTGAGATGCGCATGCCGGGCTCCTAGCTACACGATGCGCCGGCGATGGCGGTCGGGCAGGGGGGGCGGCAGCGTTGCAGGGCCCGCCGGCGGTTCTGCCGCATTACCCTGTCGCGGCTCGGTTGCCAGGATCGAAGCGCGACGAGAAGTTCCACAGTTGCACGGCCACACCTGGAGCAGGCACGGGAATCCAAGCCCACAAGCTATCATGGAGAGTAGATCCAGAACAGTCCGGAAGAACAGGGAGCAGCACTGCCTTGACCATCGATCTCGCTGCCTCTCCAGGAGTTCTCACGTGACGTACGGGAATCCCTCACGCTCGGCGTGGCCGAGGCTCGCCACATGCCTCGCCCTGGCCGGTCTCCCCCTCGCTCCGCCCACGGCCCGAGCGCAGGAGACGGCGGGCTGGACGGGACCGTCGCCCTTTCGGCCGCTGGATCTTCCCACTCCCAACGCGATGCGCACGGGCAGCGGCCGCCCCGGAGCGGGCTACTGGCAGCAGAAGGTCGACTATCGCATCGCCGCGTCGGTCGACACGGGCACCCACCGGCTGCACGGAAGCGAGCAGATCCGATACCGCAACAACTCGCCGGACCGGCTCCCGTTCCTGTGGCTGAAGCTGGACGCCAATCTGTGCGCCGAGGAGAGCATCACCCGGCGGCTCGAGCAGCCGCCACTGCGGTTCGGCGACGCGCTGCTCGACTTCTCGTGCCACGGGGGGAGCGGACTCCGCATCGAGCATGTCACCTCCGGAGGACGCGAGCTCCACCGCGACGTGCTCGAGAGCACGATGCGGGTGGACCTCCCCCAGCCGCTGCCGCCGGGAGGGACCGTCGAACTCGAGCTCGAGTGGAGCTGGACGATTCCGGAGTACGGGAATGCCCGCATGGGCCGCGACGGGATGCTGTATGAAGTGGCGCAGTGGTACCCGCGCCTGGCCGTGTACGACGACCTGGACGGATGGAACACCGACCCGTTCCTCGGCGCCGGCGAGTTCTATCAGGAGTACGGTGACTTCGACGTCGCGTTGACCCTGCCGGCGGGCTTCGTGGTCGCTGCGACGGGCACCCTGCAGAACCCGGAAGAAGTGCTGACGACGCCCCAGCGCGAGCGGCTGGAACGGGCGCGTGCCTCCCAGAAGCCCGTGGCGGTCATCACCAAGGAAGAGGCCCTCGACGCGCGGCGCAGGCCCGCGACGGGCGGCCCCAGAACCTGGCGCTTCGCGGCTCGAAACGTGCGTGATTTCGCTTTCGCCATGGCCCCGGATTTCCGATGGGACGCGAGCGAATGGGAAGGAATCCTGATCCAGACTTTCTACCGGCCGGAAGCGACCCCGTGGGAGGAAGCGAACCGGATGGCGCGCGAGTCGATCCGGCATTACTCGGAGCGGCTGGCGCGCTACCCGTGGCCGCATGCCACGACGGTCGAGGGCCCGATCGAAGGGATGGAATACCCGATGCTGACCTTCGTGCCTTCGTACGAGTCGCGCGAGGAGCTGTTCTTCGTGCTCACGCACGAGCTCGGTCACGAGTGGTACCCGATGCTGGTTGGCACGAACGAGCGCCTTCACCCGTGGATGGATGAGGGCTTCAACACCTTCATCAACATCGGCTCGGTCCAGGAGTACTTCCGGGGCGAGGCCTACGGCGACACCGTGACGTGGCAGCCGTTGCACCTGTATCCGATCCATGCCCGGCCGGGTCAGGAGCAACCGATGGCTCACCGTCCGGTAGAGCAACACGACCTCTACTGGGCGGCATACTTCAAGCCCGCCCTGATGCTCCACCTGTTGCGGACGGAGGTGATAGGCGCGGCGCGGTTCGACCGGGCGCTGCGGGAGTACACCGAGGCGTGGAGCTTCAAGCATCCCGGCCCCGCCGACTTCATCCGTCTCATGGAGGACGCCGCCGGGATGGATCTGGATTGGTTCTGGCGAGGCTGGATCTACACGACGGCCCGTCTGGACCAGGCGATCGAGGGGGTGAGCGCGAACGAGGGGGGCGACGGGGCGGAGCTCCGCATCCGCAGCCGTGGCGAGATGCTCATGCCGGCAGAGCTGCGGCTCGCGTACGCGAACGGCCGCGAGGAGATCGTTCGCCTGCCGGTCGAGATGTGGAACCTCGGCCCGGAGTTCGTCTACCGGATCCGAAGCGGAGCGGTGCTCGTGGAGGCGGAGATCGATCCGCGCCGCGTCTACCCGGATGTGGATCGCGACAACAACGTGTGGCGGAGGCCGGGCGGCTGAGGTCCGCCGGTCGGAGCGATTCGAGGAGCCGCATGAGGACGTACCTGCTCACCTCGGGCTCCCTGCTGCCCGACCCGACCTAGGTGCACACAGCCGGTGTCGGGCGCATCACATGCCGCCTTCGGCGTCGTGGACACACGGGATTTCCATTTGGACCCGCGTGCCGGATCCCGGCTCGCTCTCCACCACGACCCGCCCTCCCACGTAGGCGGCGCGCTCCTGCATGCCGAACAGGCCGAGACCTCGCTCGCTGCGTCCTACCTGCTCCTCGACGTCGAACCCGATTCCATCGTCCCTGACCTCTGCCACGATCCTCTCCGGCTCGTGCGAAACCCGGATATGCACCTCGCTGGCTCGGGCATGTCGGACCACGTTCGAGAGAGCTTCCTGGACCACGCGATAGATGGCGAGGCTTTCCTGATGGGAAAGACACGGTTCTACCGGATCGGCGGTGAAGTGTACGATGAGATCGGTCGTCTCTCTCACGAGCCGGGCGTGGGACTGCAGTGCCGCGGAGACTCCGAGCTCACTCAGCTCGGGAGGACGCAGCCCGCGGGCCGTGCGTCGGAGTCCCTCCAGGATCTTGTGTGCCTCCTGGCGTATTTCATCGAGGATGGACCTGTCCTCGTCTCGAGCGAGCGACTTGGCGGCGACCTCGATCCTGACCATGAGCAGGGCCAGATCCTGGGCCGAGCCGTCGTGCAGCTCCCTGGCGATTCGGCTTCGTTCGGCTTCCTCCGCCTCGAACGCCCGAAGGGCGAGGCTGCGAAGCCTGCTGCGATCGAGCGAGACCGTGTCCAGCATCTCGTTGAACAGGTGGACCAGTCGCGCAAGCCGGGCGTCCGCCACCGGTGAATCGGGTGCGCGCGCTTCCAGATCGTCCTGCTTCACGCGCTCGGCCGTGGCCTCCAGCTGCGCCAGGGGTCGAAGAGCCAGCCGAACCAGGATCGTATTGACCAGCGTGCTGATCAGCAGGCCTGCGACCGTGAAGAGCCCAATCAGCTGAAGCGGAGAGAGGCTTGGCGCCACCCGGGCGGATCGGAGCGTGATCGCGGTACCGAGGCTCGCCCCGAGCGCGACGATGACCGCGTTCCCGATCACGATCTTGTAGAAGAGCGGTAGCCTGAGCAGCGGCGCGACTCCCGGCAGCGACAGCAGCCAGGAGCTCCTGGCTACGTGGGAGTCGCTCCGAGGCGGATCCTCCGGAAGCGGCCCCTGATCCGAAGGCGGTCGCGGCATGAGAAGCGCTCCGCGCGATGACGGGGCTGATGGCGTGAGCCTCATCCTACGTCGGGGGCGGATGACCGTCCACCACCACCTCCGCCGGGGAACCGCGTTCTAGTCCGGGCGGTCTGCCCCTTCTATGTTTCCCGTCCGATGAGTGAGCCGATCAAGATCCTGCTCGCCGACGACCACGCCCTGTTTCGGGCCGGCATTCGCGCCCTGCTCGAGACGGACCCGGAGATCACCGTGATCGGGGAAGCGTCGACCGGCGACGAGGCCGTCGAGCTGGCGCGTTCCCTTCGTCCCGATGTCGTCGTGATGGACCTATCGATGGAGGGTTCCGACGGTCTCGAGGCGGTTCGACTGCTAGCCGCGCTGGAGTTGGACACTTCCGTGCTCGTGCTGACGATGCACAACGTCGAGGAGTACCTCCTTCCGGCAGTGGAGGCGGGGGCCGACGGCTTCGTGACCAAGTCGATAGCGGATCATGAGCTGATCGAAGCGATCCGGGTCGTAGCCCGCGGCGAGGTATACCTCCCGCCGCGAGCCACCAGGCTCCTGCTCGAGGAGTACAAGGCCGGGACGGCCAGCGAGACGAACGCGCTCCACAGTCTCACCCCCCGCGAACAGTCCGTTCTGAGCCTGACCGCCGAAGGATTCAGCGCCCGCGAGATCGCCAAGAAGCTGTCCATTTCGGAGAAGACGGTGGCCACCTACCGCTCCCGGGCCATGGAGAAGCTCGGTCTCAGCCATCGCTCGGAAGTGGTGCGGTTCGCCCTCCGTGTGGGCCTCCTGAGAGAATCGTAGCGTCGACCGGGATCCCGGCCGCAGGCACGCCGCCCTGAGCCTGCCAGCCGGCACGTTGTGCCGCCGTTTCCTCTTCCTCCGAAGGCGGCCCACGGCTTCCCCTTCCGTCCGCCCCCCCTCTTCCACGAATACCGACGGCGGCGTTCCAGGGATTCCTACAGGAAGAGCCAATCTTCGCCCGACAGACGGGCAAGGACGCCTGGGCGATATTTGACATGTCACCGGTGAAAGGCGCGCGATGGATTCCCGGGTGGCGCGACAGCCGGCGCGCGACGGGCGGCGAGCGGCGCCTCGGCCGGTGCCTGGAAGAGCGAAAGTGCAGTCCGCAGGCCATGCCATGCGGCGAATCAGGATTGCGAGAGGGGGCGAGGAATCATGAGGAAGGAAAGTTTCTTCTTCTCCCTGCCGGTTCTTGTTCTGTTCGGACTCCTCGGAGCCGGTGCGGCTCGGGCCCAGGAGCGCCCCCCCGCGCCGAGGGACGAATTCACCACGCTCGGTACGGCGGCAGGAATCGGGGGAGAGGATTTCATGCGGTTCGATCGAAACCAGATCAAGAACCAGATTCAGCACTTCATACCGCCTCTCCTCCAGCCCGCCTTCGTCGGGCACGCATTCGTCCTCCCCCCGCACGCGTTCAGGGTCAGTCTCTCGGCCCGCTTCGCGGGGATCGACGGAAGCGACTTCTTCCGGGCTGGAGAGCCGAATCTGGCAGTGTTCGACAACTTCTCCGTGGGCCGGACGTTCGTGGATCTGGATCTCTTCTACGGCTTCGACCTCAACAGGAAGAACCTCCACGCCTTCACTCTGAGGATCAACATTCCGTACCGCGAGTCCCGGACGGATGGGTTCATCCATCCGAACGGCGTCGCCTTCATCGACCTCCTGAGCTCGGGGAGCGTCCGGGAGATCGGCGATATCGGGATCTTCCTCAAGAAGCGTGTGACCGACCAGGGGAACTTTCCCGTCGGGCTCGCCGTCGCGGGCGCCGTCTTTCTACCCACGGGGACGAACGAGGCGAGGTTCGGGAATCACGGCTACATCCAGGCGCGGCGTCCCGATCCGGATGGGGACGGGGTGCAGGTCTCTTTCGACCAGGTCATCGCGCAGATGGGCGGACCCGAGAACTTCTTCGACGGCGGCTTCAGGGTCCCGGCGGAGGTGCTGGAGAACGCCCCGACGATTCTCACCCCGTTTCCCTTCAACGGCGGCGTGTTCGGCCGCTTCTCGGCCGATGGGCGCTTTCCGGCGGTTCTTCAGCCCGGCACCGGCAGCGTGAGCTACCTGCTCGGCGGCTTTCTCACGCGCCAGTTCGAGCCGGGCGACTTCGCCTCATTTGGTCGTATTCCCGGTCGGAGCGCCCTCCACATGGGGCTTCTCCACCGCTTCAACCAGGAGGCCGATGGGATCGACCCGGGAGACGTCACGACCTTTTTCGCCAGCTTCGTGAAGCCGGTGTACAAGGACTTCCTGGCCCTGGACATGACTCTGGTCGGATTCCACAACCAGGCGGACCATTATGCCGGGAAGATGCCCGAACCGGAGATCGTCACGGATGAGTCCACAGGCCAGCGCTTCTTCGAGTTCGCGTTGGTCGATCGGCCCTCTTTCCGCGAGGGCACCTCGGCCTATCTGAGCCCGAGCCTCGTCTACAGCCCGGATCCCCAGATCCGGTTCACAGCGAGCGGACTCTTTCGAATCGCCAGCCCGAGCTTGGGCCCCGCGCCCGGCTTCGTGCTGCGCCTCGGCGCCTCCGTGACCTACTGAGCCCGTTTCGGAAGGAGGACTCTCATGCGAAGCCTGACAACGAGGGCACTCCCTCTGATGGGGAGCCTGCTGATCTTCGGCGCTGCGAGCGCTTCCGCCCAATCGATTCTTCACGCACCCGACGGGCGGGAGGTGGAGCTCGCGGGGAGCGCTCCGCAGCCCGACCTGTCCGCGTACCGATCATCTCTCGAGAGCAAGGTCGTCGACCGCCGCTGGCACACGAACGAGGGGATGTACCTGGCCAACGAAGAGTATCTGTCCGGGATCCCGTTCTTTCAGAGATGGATCCAGGCACGACTGCCGGTTCCCCGCGATCCCGCCTTCAGCTGGGTCACCAATCGGGAGGCGTACTGGTACTCCCGTTACATCCTGTCCTTCGTGTTCGCGCAGTCTCACCTCGGGATCAGCATGATCCACGGACCCTATTGGACCCTCAAGGCCAACGAGCTCTCCCGAAAGAATCGCCTCCAGAGGGACCGGGGGGAGCGGGTGTGGGCGAACAAGGATGTACTGCTCGGCTTCTACCTGCCGATGTACTACAAGCGAACCGGGTGGCCGCGCGTCTTCGACGATGCCTCGCCCACCTACCTCCAATACGCCTCCGGGGACCCGCATTTCTCCGGGCCGATCGTGGTGGAGGACAACTTCGACGACCCACAAAGCGACAAGAAAGGCGGTTGGGGAGTTCCGCGATATTTCCTCGACTGGCGATCCACTCGTTGGGACCACGATGACATGGAGGTGAGGTTCGACATGGGGGGGATCGCCCAGACGGTCAAGAAGCAGCTCCTCTGGGTCGATTACTTCTTCGGCTCCGATCACGAGGGGCCGTCACCCTCCGATCCGTCGGTGAAGGTGACGCTGCTCGGCAACAATGCGGAAGAGGGGTTCCGGGGGACGATGTTGACGCTGGCGGGCTTCAACACGCTGCTCGAGGTGAAGGCGGCCATGTTCGCCGACGGGAGCGGCGAGTCGCTCGGCGGACTCGATCCGTTCAGCTACGATCCCGAACGGGAGCTCCGCTACATCCCGCACCGGATCTCGCCGAGCGTGGTGTACATCGGCGACCTGCCGGAGCGGGTGTGGGCTCTGGACCGCATCTCCGACAGATCCAGCCAGCTGTGGGACCAGGCCTCCTGGCTGTGGGCCACCACCGAGTACGAGTCGCTCGCCGCACGCTACGATGGGAGAGCCTTCACCGACAATCCACCGGTGGATGGCGGTATCATCGAGCGACGAACAGTGAACGTGGCGCGGGGGCTTTCCAACGTGCTGGTAGCCAACCTGGCCGCCATGCATGCACGAGACGGAACGCTGGTCTCCACCTGGACACCCGACGAAGGCACGGGAGCCACCCTCAGAGTGCGAGATGCGGCCCTGGCCATCGTGGCCTTGAAGGACTTTGAGGATCAGCGAAAGGCCAGCCGGCTCGAGCCGGAAGTGGCCGAGCGGGCCCATCGGCTCCTGGTGGGGACGGCGGAGTTCCTGTTGCGGGCCCAGGCGGAGAGCGGAGCGTTCCACCCCGCCTACGATGTGCCCACCGGTCGGGCGCTGGGTGACGCCGACGTCGGCACGCCTCAGTGGTTCGGCCTGCGGGCCCTCTTGGCCGCCTATCACGCGACGGATGATGAGCGCTACCTCGAGGCGGCGCGACGAACCTGGAACTATCTGCAGGAGGGCTTCTGGGATGAGAAGAGCGGCCTGTATCGGAGCCGACTGGGCGACGATACGGCGGTCCTCACGCCACTGGATGTGGCGGCTGCCATGGGTGCCATGCGCGAGTTGATCCTCGTGACGCCGCCCGAGCTGGCGGAGCCGATGGGCCGCCGGTACACCCGATGGTTCATTCAGACGTTGGACAACAGCGGCTTCCAGATGAGCGAGGATGATGACACGGGCGAGCTGAGCTACGGCGTGGAGAGCCCCGACGAGGATGGTGACGGCATCCCGTTCATCAAGTACGGCCACGGGAAATACGGCATCGCGCCGCTGCCGGCCGCGAGAGTCGTGGTCAACCTGGGAGGGCCGGAGAACCTCGCCTTCTATCGGATCGAGGGCACGGACCACCGGCCGGACCGGTTCGCCGAGGTGCGGCAGGGGTACCGCATGGGGGAGGGGAGCTCCGCCAGTCTCCTCTTCCCGCCCGAGTTGACGGGAGAAGCACGGGTTGGAGGCACCGCAGGCTCCTCTACGGCGCCGAACACGGTGAACTGAAGAAAGAAGCTCGCCGTGCCGGCCGGCTCACCGGGACACGGGGGCCGTTCCGGCGCGACGAGCCGAAACGGATAGAAGGGCAGGAGGTGCATGGCCACGAAAAGTGGAGCGCGGGAGCGGGGAACGAAGTGGGTCGGCCTGATCGTCCTCTCGCTCGCTGCGCTCCCGCTGAGCGCCGAGCGTCTGGCAGCGCAGGCGTTCGTGCCGAAGGAAGCCGGCAGCTCGCAGGCCGTGGCCGCCACATCCGACCTCGGGTCCGGACCGGACGGCGAGGGCCTCTTCCAGCGGAACTGCGCCGTCTGCCACGGCGATGAGGGGCGGGGCGACGGTCCCGCTGCCGCGGGGCTTCGGCCACCGCCGGCCGACTTCACGGATCCGGAGCGTATGGGCGATCTCTCCCTGGACGATATGCTGAAGGCGGTGTCCGGTGGCAAAGGCTTCATGCCGAGCTTCGAGAAGTTGCTGAGCCCGGAGGAGCTTCGCGCCGTCCTCAGATACATAAGGAGTCTGAGCAAAGAGAAGGGGGAACAAGCGTAGGGTTCGCCGGCACGAGCGGCACCCATCTTGCTCGAGGGAATGACTTCGGCTCGCATTGGCCCATGAGCTGTGGCCGAGAGCACGTTTTTGGGGAGGGCAACCAAGCATGCCAGGTTCTTACGTCCTGGCCGAAGGTCTGCAGCTTCCGGGATGCGACAACGAAGTCCCCCGGGAAGCGTTGCTCCTCAGTCTGCTCTCCCTCCTGGTGGCTGCCCTCGGCAGCTCCTGGTGGCCCGACTCGCTGACCGAGCTCTCGTCGCTCCCGTGGCTGCTCGCCCTGGTTCCACCATTCCTCCTGGCCTACCACAAGGGATGGCAGGGAGCGGCGATCGGCCTGGCCGGCGGAATGGCGCTGCTGATCCTGCTGCAGGTGGCGCCCGATCTCGCAACCGGCAAGGCCGTGGACTGGCGCATCACCGGGGTGCTCGCGATAGGGTTCGTCTCCGTGAGTTTGGGCGCCGGACTGGTTTCCGAATCGCTGTACCGCAAGCAGCTCGCTGCCTTGCACCTCGCGTACTCCGACCCGCTGACCGGTCTGCCGAATCGGCGCGTCCTGGATTTCGTGCTGCCCCGCATGTTCGCAGGGGCGCGTCGCGGGCAGCACCTCTCCGTGGTTCTGTTCGACCTCGACGGATTCAAGGAGTACAACGATCAGCATGGCCATCAAGCGGGTGACGAGGCGCTCCGTCTCATTGCGGAGGTCGTAGATGAGAATACACGGCTGGCAGAGTTCAGCGGGCGCTTCGGTGGTGAAGAGTTCCTGGCGATTCTTCCCGGAGAGACGGAATACGGAGGCCGGATGTTCGCCGAGCGGGTTCGGCGGGCCGTCGAGCGGCAGCAGATGCCGGGCGGAGACAGGATCACGATCAGTGCCGGCGTGGCGGTATACCGCCGCAAGATGTCGAACCTCGAGGACCTGGTCGGCGCCGCGGATCGCGCACTGTACTCCGCGAAGGCTCACGGAGGAAACCAGGTGACCCTCTCAAGCGCCGTGCGAGAGACCGCCGGGCCGTAGATGGAGAGCCGGCCCCCACAGTAGCTCCGCCCGATCGCGGGTTCGATCTCCACCCGGATCGTCGACTCAGAGCGCCGGGCACTTCCCCGAGTCCGGGCGCGTTATCCATACGCTGAACGGACCGAGAGTCTCGGGTCGCGGCCGGGAAATCCGAGGCGAGCCTCGACATCGGTAACCGCGGTGCGGCCGTTCCGTCCGGCTCTCTACTCGAGCCGGCGGCCGACGGCGGGCTGGAGGGTTCCCCACATGGAGCGACAAGATTCTCCCGACGTGACGGGCGGGCTCCGCGGACCTACGGTTGGAGCTCCGGCTGGTATGGGGCAGTGTCTCCTGGAGGCAGAATGCCGTAGTTTGGCCCGCCCCCCAAGGCTTGCCCGGTCGTTGCAACCCGCGCGTCGGACGCCGGACGCCCGGTACGCGCCCCCGCAGTGGCCCGAGCTGAGCGATCCCAGGGAGGAGTTTTGCCTTCGACAGCGCCGCGCCTCAGCATGGGCCGATGCGCCCTCGTCTTCTGTTGGCTGCTGGGGATCCTCACGGTCAGCCGGCGGGTCGCGGGCCAGGAGCCAACGGGCGAGTACCTTGCGATCGAGCACCATCCCGCTCGCGAGGAGCTGGTGCTCGTCCTGGGTCCGATCGACCTCCCGGCGCACACGCCGCACCATGAGCTCCGACAGATCCCGATCCAGAGGGGGATCGTCCCGTTCGACCTGACGATCGACGGCTTCCGGGTCGAGGTGGTGGACCGGGAGGGTCGTCCCGTCCCGCAAGTCATTCTTCACCACACGAACCTCATCGATCCCTCCCACCGCGAGCTGTTCCTCCCGATCATGCGTCGGGTGCTGGCCGCCAGCCACGAAACGGGGCCACAGAGCTGGCCGGAGTGGTTGGCCGGCATCCCGCTCGAAGGAGGTACGCCGTTTCTCTTTCTTGCCATGCTGCACAACCCGACCAATCGCTCGTACGACGGTGTGACGGTGCGGCTCATCATCGACTACGCTCGCAGCCGCGTGCTCCCGGTCTACCGGATGTATTCGTTTCACATGGACGTGATGTTTCCGGTGGGAAGCAAGGCCTTCGACCTTCCCCCCGGGCGCACGGTGATGGCGTGGGAGGGCAGTCCGGCCATCCGCGGCGCGATCGTGGGGATCGGAGGACACCTGCACAGGTACGCCACGGAGCTCCGCCTCGAGGACGTCACGGCTGGCAGGGTGCTCTATCGAGTCGAGCCCGTCGTCGGGAAGGACGGCCACATCGAGAAGGTCCCGGCAAGCATGTACCGCGGGCACGGAATCGGCCTGCCGATCTTCCCGAGCCACGTGTACAGGGTATCGGTCACATACTTCAACCCGACCGATCGGGTCATTCCGGAGGGGGGGATGGGTTCCGTGGCGGGAGGATTCCTTCCGGACGACGACGACGTATGGCCCGCGGCGGACCCCGAGGATCCGATCTATTCGGAGGACTACCGGTTGGTCCTCCGCAGTCTGGATATGCCCGAGTCACACCCGGCAGAGTCCGAGGACGGGACGGGGAAGGGCCGATAGGCGGCCGACCGCTACGCCGTGAGCCGGTCGCGGCCAGGCCGGCGCTCGGGCGCACCCGCATCATTCCACCCACCCCCCTCTTCGGAGCTTCCCCGACCTGGAGGCAATCTCGTCCCCCCGGCGGCCCCGCTCCGCTCCGGAACCGTTGACAGGCCAGCCACATTACATTATTGTTACGATCGTAGAAATAGTGTAATATTAGGAGCGCCCCGATAAATGGCGGCACGACGTCCCCAGGACTTGGTCTTCACCCTGTTCGGTGACTTCCTCCTTCACCGGCCGGGCCCCGTGTGGGTGGGAAGCCTGATCACCCTGCTCCGCACCCTGCGTCTCTCGGAGGGAGCGGCGCGCACGGTGCTCTCCCGCATGGTGGGGAAGGGGTGGCTGGCGGCTGCGCGAAGAGGGCGCCACAGCTTCTACGATCTGACGCCACGGGGCCGCCGGCTCCTCGAGGCAGGTGAGAGCCGCATCTACCACCCGCCGCGCGACAAGCCATGGGACGGGAGATGGTACCTGATCGCCTATTCGATCCCCGAGAATCGCCGCTCCATTCGGGACGGACTGAGGGTCCGCCTTTCGTGGCTCGGCTGCGGTTCACTCGGAAACGGACTGTGGATCTGTCCGCACGACGTGCGCGTTCCCCTCGAAGAGATCGCCGATTCGCTCCGGATCCGGGACAACCTCGAGCTCTTTCGGGCCGAGCACACTGGATTCTCTGACGTGCAGCGGCTGGTCGCCCACTGCTGGGACTTGCCGGCCATCAACGCCCGCTACGAAGCGTTCATCGACCGCTACTGGCCGGAGTACGAGGCCTCTCGGTCGAAGTTGGAGGGGGGCAGGCTCTCGCCCGAGGAGTGTTTCGTTCGCCGGTTCGCGCTGGTTCACGAGTATCGGGAGTTCCCGCTCATCGATCCCTACCTTCCTCGATCGCTGCTTCCAAGGGAGTGGGCGGGCGATTGCGCGGCCGGCCTGTTCACCGCATTCCACGACCTCCTCATGCCGCTGGCGGACCGCTACGTGGACGAGGCGCTGGAGCACACGCCACAGGAACTGAGAACGCTACCCGCAGCGGGAAGGAGCCGGGCCGGGGCGGCGATCGGCGGATGAACCGGAAGACAGGAGAGGACGGCCGTGACACAGTTCGATTCCACGCCCGCTGAGGCGTTCGGGTTCGGCGAGATCCTCTACGCCAAGGCCGATTGGGTGGCCACCATCACCATCAACCGGCCGCACCGCTACAACGCCTACTCCACCTCGGCGCTCGAAGAGCTGGCCACCGCCTTTCGCGACGCCGCGTTCGATGATGCCGTCGCGGTCATCGTGCTCACAGGAGTCGGTCATCGCGCCTTCTGTACGGGCGGGGACGTAAAGGAGTACGCAGACGCGTACACGTCCAGGCCTCGCGACTATTGGAAGTACATGCGGCTCTTCCGGGCCTACATCGAGAGCGTCGTGCACAGCGGGAAGCCCGTCATCGCGCGGCTCAACGGGATGGCCGTCGGAGGAGGCAACGAGTCGCAGATGGCGTGTGACCTGGCGGTGATGGCCGAGCATGCCTGGATCGGCCAGGTCGGAACGCGTGTGGGGAGCGTAGCGGCGGGCGGGGCCACGCAGTGGCTTCCGCTCCTCATCGGCGATCGCCGCGCGAGAGAGATGCTGATGTTCAACGGGAGAATCCCCGCTCACCAGGCGCTTGAGTGGGGGCTGGTCAACCGGGTGGTGCCGTCCGTGGTGCGAAGCGGCGAGTTCGTCGAGGAGGCGACTCCGGATCAGATCCGAATGGCCCTCGAGGGCGAGGACGGATACGCCATCAGCCTGGAGCGTCTCGACGAGGCGGTGCGGGAGCTCGTCGAGAAGTTGCTCCAGCAGTTTCCCGAGTGCACCCGCTACACCAAGCAGCAGGTCAACTTCTGGAAGGAGCTGGCCTGGCACCAAACCATCGGCCACGCCTCCGAGTGGCTGGCCCTCCACTACGCGAGCTACGAGCCGTGGGAGGGCATGCGGGCCTTCGTGGAGAAGCGGGACCCCCGCTACATGGAGCTCCGCCGGCTGGCGGCGGAGCGGAAGTCCAGCGAGTTCCTGTGGGGGCCACCGGAGCGGGAGTGCGCCCGGTGCGGAGCCGAGGGGATCCCCGCCCGCTTCGGCTTCTGCGGGGCGTGCGGGGCGAAGCTCGGCGGGACCCAGGGGAAAGGCGTCTCCGAGGCGGCCGAGCCCGCCACGGCCGGAGGCCCCCCGCGATGAGCACGGAGCATCTGCGCCTCGAGCGCTCCGACGGCGTCGTCCGCCTCATCCTGGACCGCCCCCCCCTCAACGTGCTCGACATCCCGATGCTCGAGCGGCTCGAGGGGACGCTGGCAAGGCTGGCGGACGATTCCGGAGTCAAGCTTCTCGTCCTGCAGGGGGCGGGGCGGGCGTTCTGCGCCGGGGTCGATGTGGCCGACCACACCGCAGAGCGGGTCGAGCTCATGCTCGAGACGTTCCACCGCGTTCTGCGCCGGCTCCTCGTTCAGGAGTTCCCGGTGCTGGCCGTGGTGAGGGGGGCCGCGCTCGGCGGCGGCTGCGAGCTCCTCCTGGCATGCGACGCGGTAGTGGCCGCGGCGAGCGCGAAGATCGGCTTCCCGGAGATCCAGCTCGGCGTCTTCCCCCCCGTGGCGGCGGCTCTCCTCCCCCGACTGATCGGCCGGCAGCGTGCCCTCGACCTCATCCTGACGGGGCGGGTGATGAGCGCGGAAGAGGCACGGGAGATGGGGTTGGTGAGCCGGGTCGTGTCGGGAGAGGAGCTCGACCGAGCCGCACAGGACTACGTCGACGAGATCGCGTCCCTGAGCGGTCCGGTCGTGCGGCTCACGAAGCGCACGGTGGTGGAAGGGCTGGAGCTGCCATGGCGGGGCGCCATCGAGCGGGCCGAGGGCCGCTACCTGGACGAGCTGATGCGCCTTGAAGACCCACACGAGGGGCTGGCGGCCTTCCTGGAGAAGCGGCGGCCGGTGTGGAGGGACGCGTGACCGGGGCCCCGTCGGGCGCCTGGGCAGCGCGCGCCGGCAGGGAGCGGCGAACCGGAGCGGGCGGCTCGGAGCGGCGAACCGGAGCGCGCGGCTCGGAGCGGCGAACCGGAGCGGGCGGTGTGCACGGGCGAGCCGAGGCGCCCCTCCGGCTCCTCGATCGGGGCGAGCGCCCGGGGTTGGAGGAGACGCTGGAGCTGTGCCGGGACGTGGTGGAAGACCCCGAGTTCCCGACGGTCCGCAGGTGGCGCCAGAACGGGGGGAAGGTGCTCGGCCACTTCCAGGTCTACTTCCCCGAGGAGCTTGCCCACGCCGCGGGAATGCTCCCGGTAAAGGTCCGGGGCGCGCAGGTCGAGCGGCGGGAAGCGGACTCCCACGTCGGATCGGCCATCTGCTCCATCCTCCGGAGCTCGCTCGAGCTGGCGCTCACCGGCCGCCTCAAGCTGGACATGTTCGTGACCCACCCGATCTGCGACGCGGCCCGAAACTTGGCGGGACTGTGGAGTCGGAACATGCCCGAGCCGGCGCAGATCCTCTATTTCCCGCAGAACCCGAACTCCGCCTTCGCAGCGACCTACCTGCGGGAGGAGTATGCCCGCGTGCTGCGGGACATCGAGGAGGTGGCGGGCCGCGCGGTAACCCATGACGAGCTTCGCCGATCCATCGGCGTGTTCAACGAGAATCGCGGGTTGCTCCGCGAGCTGTATTCGATCAAGCGAGAGGCCCCGTGGCTCCTGTCGGCCGACGAGGCCTACGTGCTCGTGGCGCTCGGAGGGTTGATCACGAGGGAGGAGCACAACGAGCTGCTCCGGTCGCTGCTGCCGCTGATCCGGGGCCGGGACGCCCGCGAGCAGGACAAGATGCGCGTCGTGTTCGAGGGCGGCTTCTGCGAGCAGCCTCCGCTGGATCTCCTCAAGTCGATCGCCCAGTTCTGCTACGTGGTGGATGACGACTTGCTCATCGGCCTCCGCTGGATAGTGGAGGACGTACCGGCGGACGGAGACCCGCTGGGGAATCTCGCCGAGGCCTACCTCGATCGCTCGTCCTACAGCCCGGTGCAGCACGACCTCCGCAAGCCGAAGGACGCGATGCTCCTCCGTCGGATTCGGGAGTCGGAGGCGGAGGCGGCGATCGTGGCCGCGGCGAAGATGTGCGAGCCCGCCCTCGACGAGCAGGTGGCGTACCAGCAGGCCCTGGATGAGGCGGGAATCCCGTACTTCGTGACGGAGTTCGAAGAGCAGATGACACGCTTCGATCACCTGCACATCCAGCTCGAGACCTTCATGGAGAACATCCTCTTCGAGTAGAGGCACGGAGTGAAGCCCGCGCGCCATGTAACAGATGGCCGGCGAGAGAACGGCGGTATCGTGAGCGACAACCAGCCGAGCAGGAGGGTCGGAATGGCCCTGACCGGAGAGAAGGAGGTGATCGGGCGGGGGGCTCGCGATGGCAAGCGCCTCTTCAAGGAATGGTTCGCGGGGCTGTCGGCTGCGGCAGCGGCCGGGGAGAAGGCGGCGTACGTGTTCGTCATGGGCAGTCTGGCCGAGCTCCTGCGCGTTTTCGACCTCCCCATCGTATTTCCCGAGATCAACTCCCTTCAGACGGCGGTGCGGAAGATCTCCGACGAGTATCTGAGCCTCGCGGAGGACCACGGATTCTCCCCCGATGTGTGCGGCTACGTGAAGGCGGACTACGCGCTCCAGCTCCGAAAGGGAGAGCATCCGATGGGGCGGATTCCTCCACCGGCCGTCGCCGTCCTCACCAACGCGTGCAGCACGTACATCAAGTGGGGCGAGATCTGGGAGCGGATGTACGGCGTCCCGGTCTTCACCCTGGACGTTCCGGGCTCCCGGCGCGCCCCCGGGAACGGCGGGACGGCGGACCCGGACTTCGAGCGCGACAGGATGTACGTGGAGCACCAGATCCGGGAGCTCATCGTCCGGCTTGAAGAGATCACCGGTGCGCGCTTCGACATCGACCGGCTCCGCGAGGTGTTGCGCGTGACCAACGAGATGGGCCGGAGCTGGCGCCGCCTCCTCGCCATCAACCGGAAGTCGCCGGCCGCCTTCGACGCCATGATGGAGGGCACGATCTTTCTCGGCGTGGCGAACGCCCTGCGAGGCACCCCGGAAGGCGCGGCGTACTTCCGGGATCTGGTGGAGGAGATGGAGCTCAAGCGGGCGCAGGGCAGGAGCCCGCACGGCGCAGCCAGCGAGAGGCACCGGCTCATCTTCGTGGGTGTCCCGTGCTACCCGATCTTCCGACGCTTCTACGAGCTGTTCGCCGAGTGGGGAGGGACCTTCGTGAGCTCCACCTACCTGTGGTTCGCCTCCGGCGGGTTGAGCCTCGATTTCGAGTACGACCTGTCGCGACCGCTGGAGAGCCTGGCGGAAGGCGCGCTGCGGGGGGTTCGCGAGGCGACCGACAGCATGATGTTCCAGGACAGGGCCCTGATCCGCGCGATCGACACATATCGCGCCGACGGGGTCGTGTACCATCCCGTAAAGAGCTGTCGCACCGTCTCCACGAACCTCGCCGACAGCCGTCGCGTGGTGCTCGAGGCGCGAGATGTCCTGTGCCTGTACATCGAGTCCGACATGATGGACAAGCGCGTGGTCTCCGAGGCCCAGCTCAAGAACCGCATCGACGCGTTCTTCGAGGGTCTGGACTCGAGGAAGCAGCGGCTCCGATCCACTGCGGGGTCGTCCGCATAGAGAGGAGACCTACGTGACCATGTCCTGCGTGGCGGGTGTGGATGTCGGATCGACACAAACCAAGGCGGTCCTGGTGGACCTCTCCGGTACGATCATCGGTCGCAGCCTGATCGACACGGGCGCGAATGTGGTCAGGGCCGCCGAGAACGCCTTCCGGCTCGCCCTCGAGCGGGCGGCCATCGACGAAGCGGAGGTCGGCTTCGTCATCGGTACCGGATACGGTCGCTACAAGGTCGAGTTCGGTGACGCGCAGGTGACCGAGATCGTGTGCCACGCGCGTGGAGCGTCCCGCATGTTCCCCGGAACGCAGACCGTCCTCGACATGGGCGGACAGGACACGAAGGCGATTCGCGTCCAGCCCGGCGGCGACGTCGTCGATTTCTGCATGAACGACAAGTGCGCGGCCGGCACCGGACGCTTTCTGGAATCCGCAGCGGCCGCTCTCGAGTTGGAGATATCCGAGCTCGGCCCGACGGCGCTCCGCGGGAAGCGGCCGGTCGCCATCAGCACGACCTGCACGGTCTTCGCCGAGTCCGAAGTGCTCTCCTGGCTCGCGCGCGGGAGAAAGATCGAGGACATCCTGCTCGGCGTGCACCGCTCGATCGCCGCGCGCTCCTTCGGGCTCCTGCGACGGGTGGGGATCAGGGAGGAGGTCACATTCACGGGCGGCGTCACCCGGAACGAGGCGATGGTCGAGGTCCTGAACGAAATGCTGGGCGCGGAGATCAACGTGAGCGCGGACTCCCACTATATGGGCGCCCTCGGCGCCGCGCTCTTGGCGCTGGAGCGGGTCTCCGGAGCGGGAACGCCGTCGGCGAGCGGGAGGGTCGCGTGACGTACACAGCCGGAATCGACGTCGGCTCCACGCACACGAAGGCGGCGATCGTCACCGAGCGCGGAGAGCTTGTCGGGACCGCGATCCTCGGCACCGGATTCCGCCTCGAAGAGGCAGCGAAAAGCACCTTCGAGGAGGCCCGCGAGAAGGCCGGCATCGACCGCCGAGAGATCGCGTACGTCGCGACCACCGGCTTCGGCCGCGCCCTGATCTCCTTCCGCGACGTCCAGGTCACCGACCTCACCGCCCAGTCGTGGGGGACGCGCTCCTTCTTCCCCGCCACCCGGACGGTGCTCGACGTGGGTGGCCAAACGATGAAGGCGATGCGTCTGGACGAGAAGGGGCGGGTGAGATCCTTCCGCCTCAACGACAAGTGCGCCGCCGGCACCGGCGCCTTCCTGGAGAAGACGGCCCGCTACCTGGGCTACAGGATCGAGGAGCTCGGACCCCTGGTGGAAGACTCGGCCGAAGCGGTGCCGATCTCCGGCGTGTGCGCGGTGTTCGCCGAATCCGAGGTCATCAACCACGTGAGCCAGGGCCGGGATCCGGGGGACATCATGCACGGCGCCATGAGGTCGCTGATCGAGAAGTCGGTACGGCTGATGAAGCGTGTGCGGATGGAGCCGGAGTTCACCTTGGTCGGGGGGATCATGCGCTTCCCGACGATGGTGCGGGTGATGCGGGAGCACCTTGGCGAGGGAGTGAACGTGCCTCCGGGGAAGCTCGTCCAGTACACAGGAGCCATCGGTGCGGCGCTGCTGGCGCGCCGTCGGCTGGAGAAGATAGCGGCGGACGACGAGAGCGCCGCGCCGGCGGCCTAGCAGCACGGACGGCCGAGAGTGGCGGGCAGGAGCGCGGGAGCGGGCGGGGGCGGGGGCGGGAGCGATCCCCTCTACCCCGAGCTGGCGCGAACGGAGCGGGACGCGGAGCTGGCCGGCGAGGGCTGGACTCGCCGCTTCGTGGCCTCTCCCGATCGCCTGCCCGAGGTGGTGGAGCTGTATCGGACCCTCGGGCTCGAGGTTCGGGTCGAGCCGTTCGGCCTGGAGGGGTTTCGCGAGGAGTGCGGGGACTGCGTGCTGGCCCGCTCCCTCTTCAAGGTGATCTACACGCGGAGGCCCGCTACCCGCGGAGTCCCGCGTGACACGGGGTCCCGCGAGACACGGAGTCCCGATTGAAGGCCGCGGTGTTCCACGGGCCGAACCGGCCGCTGGCGATCGAGGAGGCGCCTGAGCCGCGACCGGGGCCGGGGGAGGCGCTGGTGCGGGTGGCCGGCTGCGGCCTGTGCCACACGGACCTCCACTACCTGGATCATGGCGTGCGCACCTTCAAGCCCCCACCGCTCATACTCGGGCACGAGGCGGCGGGGACCGTCGCCGAGGTCGGGGATGAGGTAGAGGATCGCGCGGTGGGGGATCGGGTGCTCATCCCCGCCGTCCTCTCGTGCGGTCGCTGTGCGAATTGCGTCGCCGGGCGTCAGAACCTGTGCGACCACCTCGTCATGCTGGGCAACAACGTGGATGGCGCCTATTCGGAGCTCGTGGTCGTCCCGTCCTCCGAGCTCGTGCCGCTTCCGCCCGAGCTTCCGCTCGAGCAGGCGTGCGTCATCGCGGACGCCCTCTCGACTCCCTACCACGCGGTGAAGAACCGCGCTCGGGTGAGGGTGGGCGATTCGGTGGCCGTGGTGGGCTGCGGTGGCGTCGGGCTGAACGTCGTGCAGTGCGCCGTGGCCGCCGGAGGCCGGGTGCTGGCGATCGACCGGAACGAGAGCCGGCTCGAGCTGGCCACCGCGCTGGGGGCCGTCGAGACGATCAATCCCGGGGAGGTGGAGCGTCTCGACAGGCTTGTGCGGCGTCTCACCGAGGGCGGAGTGGATGTGGCGTTCGAGGCGGTCGGAACGCCGCCGACGATCCAGCTCGCCTTCTCCCTGCTGCGCCGGGGCGGACGGCTGTGCGTGATCGGCTATTCAGCGGAGCCGGTGAGCATCTCCGCCGCCAAGCTCATGTACTACGAGCTGGAGCTGGTGGGAAGCCTCGGGTGCGGGGCCGGAGAATATCCCGAGATCGTGAGCCTCGTATGCGAGGGCAGGCTGCAGCTCGATCCGATCGTCAGCGGCACTCTGCCGCTCGAGGAGATCAACACGGGGCTCGACAGGCTGCGCCGCGGGGAGGGCGTCCGATGGGTGGTGACGCCCTCGTAGATCCGCTCCTCTTCAGCGGGGTTGCGGTCGGCTGTCTCTGGCTACAGCCAGCGGCCTTCTTCCACGCGTAGCTTCGGTGATAGGCGGCTGCGCGGCCACAGAGTCGGCCTCGCCGCTCAGGAAGCCGGGGAGGAGCGGGCGGCTGCGTCTGAAGAGAATCCCATGTGACGATCCGGGCGATCGACGTGCGACGAGGAGAGCGCGTGGTTCATACACGCCGATGTCTCTCACTAATGAGTGCGCTCGCTTGACAGTCATGGGTGAAGGACCAAGCTTCCCTCCAACGTCCGTGTCTCGCTGGAGTATTGTTTGATCAAAAGACCATTGCGTTTCGGCTTTCTGCTGACGTTCCTTTTGACGACGATCGCTGCTGGCGAGACGGGTCCCTTCGCTGTCTTCCAGGACGTGGCCCAGCACACCACCGAGTATCTGGCACACGCCGCAGAGCACGCGTCAGAGACTTCGGACGTCCCGCTGCAGCACGATGCGGGAGATCCCGACCACCAGTCGTGCGGGCTGCATGTTTGCTTCCACGTAAGCCTGCCTCCGCCTCTCGAGATTGTAGTCCGACCTTTCGTGGACCGATTGGTCGACGCTACGCCCGGAGCAACCTTTGTAAGCAAGCTCATCCCTCAGAGCCTGGACAGACCTCCGAAGCTCCTTTCCTGACCGGGGACGGGCGCTCCCGCTGAGCGCTCGGCCTCTCCCTGTTCCCGACAGAGAATCGTTGCAGCATGGCGGCGCCCGGCGGGGCCCAGACGTCGCGTATCTGCGTTCAGAAATCGGCGTGAAGGGGCATTCGCATGCGACTCTTTTCGGCATGGATGGCGCTGCTGGCCTCGTGCTTGGCAGGCCGGCCGCTCCATGCCCAGGACACGATCCCGCGGCTCTCGCTCGAGCGTGCGCTGAGCATCGCCCGACAGGACAATCCTGCCCTCCGGAGCGCCCGGCAGGGGATAGAGGTCGCCAGGGGCGCAAAGCTCGAGGCAGAGGCACTCCCCGATCCGTGGATCGTGTGGGACTTCGAAGAGGCGAACGGGATCGCTCCCGGCGGCTTCGGTGAGCAGAGGATCGGGATCGCGCAGTTCCTCGAGTTCCCCGGGAAGCAGGGGCTGCGGGGCGACATCGGTGAGGTCCAGATGGAGATTGAGCGCCGGCGCGTCGAAGTCTTGGAGGCATTCGTGCTGCGGGAGGTGGCGGCCCGCTACTACCGCGCCGCCCGTGCGGCGGCCGCGGCTGGGATCCTGGAGGAGAACCGGGAACTCCTCCAGCAGTTCGCTGAGGTCACCCGCTCCAGGTACGAGACCAACCAGGCGCCGTACACCGATGTCGTCCGCACCCAGCTCGAGCTCGCGCGGATCCAAAACGACCTGATCTCCCTCCGGCTTGAGCAGCGACGGGAGAGGATCGGTCTCAACCTCCTCCTCGGACGGCCGAGCCACATTCCCTTCCGGATGTCCACGGAGGAGCTTGAGTACCGACCTTTCGCGGAACCTCTCCAGCGGATCCTGGAGCGGCGGCTCGCAGCGAGCCGGACCCGGCAGGCGGCGGCGCCCCGCCGCGGCCAGCGACAGACGGCAGTGCGACTGGCGGGGATGAGCAACCTGCCGGATTTCGGGCTCGGCGCGTTCTACCAGCGAATCAACCAGGGCACCTCCAAAGGCTTCTTTTCGGCGGAGCTGTCCCTGAGCCTTCCGTTGTGGCGGAAGAGGCAGCGCGGCCGGTCGATCGCCGCACAGGCCGAGCTCCGCACCGCTGAGATCGAGCTCGCTGCGCTGCGCGACCGGGTCGAGGGGGACATCCGCCAGGCATACGAGGAGGCCGAGCTGGCTGCCGAGCAGGTGGGGGTCTTCCGCACCCGGCTGCTGGGCGAGGCTGCGGACGCGCTCGACGCCGGGATCTCCGCCTACCAGTACGGAGAGATCGACGCCCTCGAGCTCATCGACCTCTACCGCACCGCCAAGGCCGTGCGACTTGAGTACCTCGATGCCCTCCAGAATTACCTCGTCGCGCTCGCTCGCCTCGAGTACTCAGGCGAGATCCTTTCGCTCGACTGAGGTGGCAAAAGGAAGCGATGACCGGGAGGACGGTTAACCAGATGCACAGATACACGCTGCTCATCACGCTGATGCTAGCCGCCTCCGTGCTCGGATGCGGCGCGGCCGATCCAGTTCCGGTCTGGGACAGCTCCGAGGCAGATTCGCTAGTTCCGCGGGCGGAGCGAAGCGACCACGAGGGGAAGGACACGGAGGATCACGCCCGATATCAAGTCATCGAGCTGGACCCTGTGCAGGTCGAGGTCGTCCGGCTGGAGACGGCTCAGGCCTCCGTCCGGGCCTTCCATCCCAAGATCCGGACGACGGGCGAGGTGAAGCTGAACGAAGCGCGCACGGTGCACATCGTCTCCAAGGTATCGGGCTGGATCGAGCGGCTCGACGCTTTCCTGCGGGACGAGGTGAGGGCCGGACAAAGGCTGGCACTGAACTTCAGTCCGGACTACCTGACTGCGCGGACCGAGCTCGTGCAGGCGCACCGGCGGCTCGAGCGCGCCCGTCAGACCGATGATACGGAGGCGCTCCGTATCGCCGAGGCGATCCTGGAGTCGGCCCGCAAGAAGCTCCTCATCCTGGGTGCCCCGGCAGAGCCCTTCTACGGCACCGTCCCGACATACCGGACCGACGTCAATTTCGAGCTGCGAACGCCCATCTCGGGAACGGTCGTGGAGACCGAGGCAGGTCAGGGAAACGCCATCGAACCCGGGGATCCCCTGTTCCGCATCTCGAACCTGACCGAGCTGTGGGTCAGCGTCGACGTGTACGAGGACGACCTCCGGTTCGTCAAACAGGGTGATTCGGTGACGCTGACGGTGAAGGCGTATCCAGGCGAGAACTTCCGGGGACGAATCACGCAGCTCGGTGCCCTCCTGGATCCGAAAACCCGGACCGTGAAGGCCCGCGCCGTGGTCGGCAACCGCGATCGGCGGCTCAAGCCTGGCATGTTCGCGGGGGTGGCCATCGAGACCCGAGCGGGCGCTGAGGAGGCGGTCGGCGTACCAACGAGTGCCGTGCAGCACCTGGACGACCGGGCCGTCGTGTTCGTCGTCGACGGCGAGAGCCGCTTCAGCCCGCGTGAGGTGACGCCAGGAGCGGAGGAGGACGGCTTCACTCGGATCGAGCGCGGCCTGGAACCGGGAGAGACGGTCGTCACGGAGGGCAGCTTCTTCCTCAAGGCCGAGCTCCTCAAGGAGTCCTTCGGTGAGGGCCACTGAAGCGCGTCTTCGCGAAGGCAGGACTGGGTCGTGAAGTTCAACTTGAGGACGGTGCCGGGCGTGACCGAGGTCTTGAGCTTCGGCGGGCATGTCCGCCAGTACCACGTCGGCATCGATCCGAACAAGCTGCTCGAGTTCGACGTGACGCTGGGTCAGGTGATCCAGGCCATCGAGGACAACAACCAGAACGCCGGCGGCAGCTTCATCGAGCGGAATGATGAAGAGTACCTGGTCCGAGGCCTCGGCTGGGTGGAGAACCTGCGCGACATCCGCAACATGGTGGTGGAGACCCACGGCGGCACGCCAATCCGGGTCGGCGACTTGGCCGGGGTGGAGTTCGGGCCGGAGATCCGGCGCGGCGTCGTGACGCGGGACGGGAAGGGCGAAGTCGTCTCCGGGATCGTGCTCAAGCTGATCGGTGAGAACACGGCGGAAGTGATCGAGGCCGTTAAAGAGAAGGTGAGGGCGATCAATGAGATCCTCCCGGAGGGCGTCCAGGTCCGTCCCTACTATGACCAGGCCGACCTGGTGGAGAAGGCGGTGGACACGGTGAAGGACGCCCTTCAGGAGGGAGGAATCCTCATCGTGGTCGTCCTACTGCTGTTTCTCGGCAACGTCCGTAGCGCCCTCGTGGTCACCGTCCTCCTCCCCCTCTCGCTTTTCGTCGCGTTCAGCCTCATGCGCGTGCTAGGCATGTCGGCGAACCTCATGTCCCTCGGCGGTCTTGCAATCGGTCTCGGGATGATGGTGGACGGCGGCGTGGTGATGGTCGAGAACATCTTCCGGCACCTGGGCGAGGTGGGGGAGACCGACGAGCCGAAGATACGCATCGTGCGCCGGGCGGCGCAGGAAGTGGGCCGGCCGGTCGTGTTCGCCGTCGCGATCATTATCGTCGTGTTCCTTCCCCTCTTCACGCTGCAGGGTGTGGAGGGCAAGATGTTCTCGCCGATGGCGTTCGCTATCAGCTTCGCCATGCTGGGCTCACTCGTCTTCAGTCTCACCGTGATCCCGATGCTGTGCAGCTTCCTCCTCAAGAAAACCGGCGTGGAGAAGAACCGGCTCGTGGCGTTCCTGAAGCGTCGCTACCGCCCCATCTTGGAGAAGACGGTCCGGCATCGGTGGAGAACCATCGGCGTCGCCGTGCTGGCGCTGATTGTGAGTCTCTTCCTGGTGCCCTTCCTCGGTACCGAGTTCATCCCAGTACTCGACGAGGGATCGATCCTGGTACGCGTGACCATGGCGCCGTCTACGGCGCTGGAGTCAGCGGTAGAGCTGACCGGCCAGATGGAGCGCGCCATCCTCGACCTTCCGGAGATCAACACCGTCGTCTCGAAGATCGGCCGGGCTGAAGTCGGAGGAGACCCGGAGCCGGTGAACAACACGGAGATCTACATCGACCTCAAGCCCGAGGGGGAGTGGACGACTGGGCGCAACAAGGAGGCACTCATCCGCGAGCTCGACCGACGGCTCTCCCGCTTCCCCGGTGTGCTACTCAACTTCTCGCAGCCGATTCAACTCCGAACGGACGAGCTATTGTCCGGCGTGAAGGCCCAGCTGGCCATACGGCTGTTCGGCGAGGATCTGCACCGGCTCGTTGAGCTGGGGGACCAAATCGCAGCGATCGTCCGCGAGGTCCCAGGCGCGGCCGACGTTCAGGCGGAACAGGTGGCCGGACAGCCCCAGCTCCAGATCCAGGTCGACCGGCACGCCATCGCCCGATACGGGGTCAACGTCGAAGACGTGCAACAAATAGTGCGGATCGCAATCGGGGGCGAGAGCGCGGGTCAGGTGTTCGAGGGTCAGCGGCGGTACGACATCTTCGTGCGCTTCAGAAAGGAATCGCGGAACGACCTACAGGCAATCTCGAACATCCTCGTGCAAGCGCCGGGCGGTGAACGCGTACCGCTGTCTCGCCTCACCGACATCTCGCTGGTAACAGGCCCGAAGCAGATCAGCCGCGACGACAACCAGCGTCGGCTGGTCATCCAGGCGAACGTGCGAGGGCGCGACATGGGCGGCTTCGTTGCGGATGCCCAGCAGCGGATTAAAGAGCAGGTAGAGCTACCCCCAGGCTATTTCTTGACCTGGGGCGGCCAGTTTGAGAACCAGCAGCGGGCGATGAGGAGGCTGAGCATAATTGTACCGGTGACGGTGCTCCTCATCTTCCTGCTCCTCTTCTCAAGCTTCAACTCCCTGCGCAACGCGCTGCTGATCGTCCTAAACGTCCCCTTTGCGATGATCGGCGGGATCGTGGCGCTGTGGATTTCCGGCCAATACCTGAGCGTGCCGGCCTCCGTTGGCTTCATCGCACTGTTCGGCGTGGCGGTGCTGAACGGGGTCGTGCTTGTCAGCTACATTAATCAGCTCCGCCAAGAAGGGCTCCCGCTACGAGAAGCGATCCTGCAGGGGTCCGAGCTGCGCCTCCGGCCCGTCCTCATGACGGCGCTGGTGGCCAGCCTGGGGCTCACTCCCCTGCTGTTCGCGAGCGGGACCGGCTCCGAGGTGCAGCGTCCCCTGGCCGCCGTAGTGGTCGGTGGATTGGTCACGAGCACGCTGCTGACCCTGGTCGTGTTGCCGACCCTGTACGGCTGGTTCGAGCGGGAGAAGGTCGAGTTCTGATGAATCGAAGCGCAAGCCCGTGGTCGCTGGGCCTTCTTCCCAGAGCTGCGTGGTGTGGCACAGGACACGTTTCGGCGACAATCGAAGGAGGGTCGTGAGATGAAGCTCATCATCGCCTACGTCCAGCCCTTTAAGCTGGGGGACGTGACCCGGGCGTTGCAGGACCTTCCGGAGTTTCCCGGACTCAGCGTCGCGGACGTGAACGGCTTCGGTCAGCAGAAGGCAGCGGAGGGGAAGCACAAGACCGTCGAGGATCTCATCGACTACGCGAAGAAGGTGAAGATCGAGACGGTGGTCCCGGACGAGCGAATGGAGGAGGTACGGGAGACGATTCTCCGGGCCGCGCACACCGGGAACAAGGGAGACGGCAAGATTTTCGTCTTGGACGTGGAGATTGCCGTGAGGGTTCGGACCGGCGAGACGGGACGCGATGCCCTGTGGTCGCCCCTGGGCGATCCGGAGCGGTTCCATGACCGGCCAGAGGCCCATCGCCAGTGAGTGCCGGACGAAATGACCGGGAGGAAAATCGTCGTCGAGTGGCGTGGGCCCTCGGAATCGCAGCGGCCTACATGGCCGCCGAGTTCATCGGCGGACTCCTCGCCAACTCGCTCGCCCTGCTCGCGGATGCGGGCCGCATGGCCACCGACGTCGCGGCGCTCGGCCTGTCGCTTTGGGCGATGCGGCTGGCCGAGAAACCCGCAACCGAGGAAAGGACATATGGTTACCACCGGGCCGAGATTCTCGCCGCTCTGGCGAACGGCGCCACGCTGGTCGCCATCTCTGCCTACATCTTCTTCGAGGCATATCGGCGGTTGCTGGATCCGCCGGATGTGGTGGGCCCGACCATGCTGGCTGTCGCGACGGGCGGGCTCATCGTCAACGGAATTGGGGTGTGGCTCCTGCACGCCGGCCGGAAAGAGAACCTCAACGTCCAGGGGGCCTGGCTGCACGTGGTCGGGGACACGCTCGGCTCTATCGGGGCAATCGGTGGAGCCGTGATGGTCTGGGCCTTCGGGTGGCGACGAGCAGATCCGATTGCCGGAGCACTCATCGG
The DNA here is from genome assembly GCA_046758745.1 of Gemmatimonadota bacterium. Classification (GTDB taxonomy): domain Bacteria; phylum Gemmatimonadota; class Gemmatimonadetes; order Palauibacterales; family Palauibacteraceae; genus JBHIAV01. The sequence continues at coordinate 5,700 of JBHIAV010000028.1, read as the reverse complement.
TGTACTCATCCTCTACAGCTCCTGGAACCTGCTTAAGGAGTCGGTCAACGTCCTTATGGCGAGCACGCCGAAGGGTCTGGACGTGCCATCGATACGGAGCGCGCTGTGCGGTGTCGAAGGTGTTACGGGCGTACATGACCTCCACGTTTGGACTCTCACCTCAGGGGTACCGCTCCTGACCGCTCATGTGGACCTCGGCGAGTCCGTCGACCCGCAGCGAGTCCTCCAGAAGCTGGAGGGAATCGCTCGAGGGAAGTTTGGCATCGCGCACTCGACATTCCAGATCGAGGCCGCAGGGGGTGAGGGGTGTGAGCCGAGCCTCTAGCGAGGACGCGCCGTTGTCGTGACTACGGCGTACTCACGTGGGGGACTGCCGATCGGAATTGGCCCACAGGATCAGCTCGCCGGCAGCGTCAGCTCCACCCTGGTGCCCTCGCCTGCCCTGGAGCGCACCTCGATGGTCCCGCCATGCGCCTCGACGATCGCTTTGGCGATGGGCAGTCCGAGTCCCGCCCCGCCGTTGTGCCCGCGGGCCCGATCCGCCCGGAAGAATCGCTGAGGCCGTGCGAGCCGGCGCATCGCACATCCGTCGGTCGTGCGAGTTCACCGTGCGACGAGCTTGCCCCTCAGCATCCCCATCTGGCACGAGAACTCGTACTCGCCGGGGCTCTCCGGCGTGAGCTCGAGCGTGACGATCTCAGCGGCCGGCAGCAGTCGGGAGATCCCGAAATCCGGGAAGACAACCATCTCGCTGCAGGCGGCCGTCTCCTGCCGGTTGAAGTGCAACTTCACCGGACGGCCGCTCTCCACGATGATCACGTCCGGGTCGTATCCTCCCTTGACCCGTATCTGAACCTCTTGGGTGCCGCCGGCCACCGCGGCGCGCACCGCTTCCTTCTCGGAAAGCCAGAAGAACCAGACTACCCACACGATCGCGCTCGCGACCGCGAAGTCCACCACGACGACGTCCCACGACATCTAAACCCCCTTCGGCTGGAACCGCCTGAGCCGGTTCGCGTTGGTGACCACGGTGACGGAGCTGAACGCCATGGCGGCGCCGGCGATCAGCGGGGAGAGGAGCGTTCCGAAGGCGGGGTAGAGAACCCCGGCCGCTACCGGGATCCCGAGCGTGTTGTAGCCGAACGCGCCGACCAGATTCTGCTTGATGTTCCTGAAGGTGCGCCTCGAGATCTCGATCGCCAGCACCACCCCGCCGAGACTCCCCCCAACAAGCGTAACGTCCGCGGCCTCGATCGCCACGTCGGTGCCGGTCCCGATGGCAATTCCCACATCGGCCTGGGCGAGGGCGGGGGCGTCGTTGATGCCGTCCCCGACCATGCCGACCTTCTTGCCCTCGGCCTGGAGCTTTTGCACCTGGGCCGCCTTGTCTTCGGGCAACACCTCGGACATCACCCGCTCGATGCCGACCTGACGGGCGATCGCGTTAGCGGTGCGCTCGTTGTCACCGGTGATCATGACCACCTCCAGACCCAGCGAACGGAGGGACCGGACGGCGGCCACGGAGTCCTCCTTCAGCGTGTCCGCGACGGCGATGATCGCGGCCGCCTCGCCATCCAGCGCGAGAAACATCGGCGTCTTGCCTTCATCTGAGAGACGAACGGCCTCGTCCCACAGACGACCGAACTCGATGCCCCGGTCGACCATGAGCTTCTTGTTCCCGAGCAGGACCTCCGTCTCCTTCACTCTCGCCTCGAGCCCGTGGCCCGCGATGGCGCTGAAAGCTTCGGGCTCGTCCAACTCGAGACCTCGGGCCTGCGCCCCTCCGACGATCGCCTCGCCCAGTGGGTGCTCGGAGCGGCGCTCGGCCGAGGCCGCCAGCCGGAGCACCCCGCCTTCCTCGAATCCTTCGGCGGGACGAACGTCCGTGAGCTCGGGCAGCCCCTTCGTGATCGTGCCCGTCTTGTCGAGAACGATCGAATCCAGGGCCCGGGCGGTCTGAAGCGCCTCCCCGTTCCGGATCAGCACTCCCTTCTCGGCCGCCTTTCCGACCCCGACCATGAGCGACATGGGGGTCGCCAGACCGAGGGCGCACGGGCAGGCGATGATGAGGACGGTAACCGCCACGACGGTAGCAAAGGTGAGCTGAGGGCTCGGGCCGACGGTATACCAGACACCGAAGGCGAGCAGCGCGATGATCATCACCGTCGGCACGAAGTAGCTGGCCACGACGTCCACGGTTCGGGCGATCGGCGCCTTCGATCCCTGCGCCTTCCGGACCATCTTGACGATCTGGGCGAGCGCCGTGTCCTTGCCGACCTTAGTGGCCCTGAACTTCAGGCTGCCCGCCTTGTTGATCGTCGCGCCGATCACCTCGTCCCCCGCTCCCTTCTCGACCGGGATGCTCTCCCCGGTGACCATCGACTCATCGATCGCACTGGAGCCCTCGACGACGACGCCGTCGATCGGGATCTTCTCGCCGGGCCGCACGACGACGATGTCGTCCACCTCGACCTCCTCCACGGGGATGTCGACCTCGACGCCGTTCCGGACCACGCGGGCGGTCTTCGCCTGCAGGTCCAGCAGCTTTCTGATCGCCTCCGAGGTCCGACCCTTTGCTCTGACCTCGAGTGCCTGGCCCAGGACCACGAGCGCGATCACCACCGCCGTCACGTCGAAGAACGGCTCTGCCGTTCCCTCAGGGAACAGGCCCGGTAAAGCGATCGCGACGGCCGAATAGATCCAGGCCGCGCTCGTGCCGAGCGCGATCAGCGTGTTCATATCCGCCGAACGGTGCTTGAACGCCGACACCATCCCGCTGAGGAAGTGGCGACCTGAGTACAGCAGCACCGCCAGGGCGAGCAGTGCATCGACGGCCCAGATCCAGCGGATCGCCGTCCGGCTCAGCTGCGACAGGCCGGGCACGAACTCGGGGTAGGCGGTGGCCAGCACAGGGATGGAAACGCCGGCGGCGAACCAGAACTTCCGCATGAGCGAGCGATACTCGGCCGTGCGGTCGGCCGTCTCCCGGTCCACCTCCTCGTCCTTCGGGGTTTCGGCCGTGTAATAGCCGGTGGACTCGATTGCCTGCTTAATCGACCCGAAGTCGGCCATGCTCGGCAGGTACTCCACGCTCGCCGTCTCCGTGGCCGGGTTCACCGTGGCGCTCAAGACCCCGGCCGTACGGTCCAGCGATTCCTCGATCGTGCTCACGCAGCTCGCACAATGCATCCCTCGCACGCGGGCGTGAAGCGCCTCGCGGCCCACCCGGTAACCGCTGTGCTCGATCGCTTCTACGACCTCCCTGATCTCGGTCTTCGAGGGCTCGTAGGCGATGTGCACGTTCCCCGTAGTGCTGTTTACGTGCGCTTTGCGGATCCCGTCCACCATCCTCAGCGCGTCCTCGATCGTCTCCGCGCAGTTGTTGCACTCCATGTCCAGCACGGAGAGTTCGGCGTTGGCTGCGTCCTGAACGGAGCGCGCGACTTCGAGGTCTTCAGCTCCCATGGCTGATTCTCGCACGGTTGTTCACCCCCAATATCTTCGGGTCCTGTGCGCTATGGTTCTGAGTCTCACTCGAAGGTGTCGCGTCACGCCGCAGTCCGCTTCGACAGCGCGTTGTGGATCGGGACAAAGACAAGACCCGCGTACACGCCGTACAGGAAAGATTCGACAAGGCCAATCACGAAGCCGGCCGGAGTGAGCCACTCGAATCCCGGCAGGGTGTTCTCCAGAAAGAGCGTCATGTGCAGTGATTCCGGAACCACCAGGCCGTACAGCACGCAGACGACGAAGGTGACCGCCCCGAAGAGAGCGAGGGACCAGGTGACGACTTTAATGTTCAGCATTGGCTTCCTCCTTCCGTCCTATAGGGCCGTGGCGTTCGCGAGCGCTGCCATGGGAATGCCCTCCACAGCTGCCGCCTCCGCCATGTCCGCCGTGGCCGTTTCCGCCACTGCATCTTCATGTGCATCCAGACGAACAGCCCGACGACCACGAGCCAGAATCAATTCTCCCGTACCCAACCCATCGCCGATCCGCTCGCTTCTACTCCAGTGCTAGCTTGCCGCTTCGCCGGCCGATCAGACGCCCACCGAAGTGACGCCTGGAGTAATGGTGTAAGCACGGCTCTTAAGCGACGGTAAAGACGGAGTGAAGATTTCTTGAGGTGAACGACGATGAGAAACCGCATGGAAGCATGAAGTCAGCTTCCCTGCATCTTCAGCGGCCGTTCATCCACGCGCCGAGATCGTGGGCGGGAAACGGCGGGCTCGGGGCGGTCCTGTACAATGTGGTTACTAGGCGGAGGCTGGAGCCCGTCGGAAATGAGGAGCGACACCACGGCAGGCATCGGCACCACCGCCTTGCCCTCGCTGCGCCCTTCCTTGCCTTTCCGATACTCTATCCGTTCGCTCGGAACCCGATCTTTTCGGGCATCGCCGCCTTGCTGGTCGGGGCCGCCCGCGTCTCCGCCGGCCTCCGGCCGCCCTGGCGCGAGACGATCTTCGTTCGCGAATGAAGGGTTCTTAACGCGCATTTTAGCCGCGCTTCATTCGGCACAGTGAATATTGTTGATGCACCCCGACGACGGACGTCGGTGCTTGCATGAGACGGCTTTCGGACCTGAATGAAGAATAGACGGACCTTACTACTCCGAAGGAGGCAATCCGATGAAACGGCAGAGGATCAGCATGGGCCTGAGCCTCTTCGCACTTCTAGCCCTGCCCGCTGTGGGCCTGACGCAGGAACACCACCCACAGGGGCAGCAGAAGGTGGAAAGGCAGGGCGTTCAAGGGATGCGGGGGGTGCAGGGCATGGAAGGCATGGAGGGCATGATGGAAGTGGACATGCCCTGTCCCATGAAGATGTCCGGCATGATGGGCGTGGGTACCGGTAAGGGGGGTATGCAGATGGGACGCGGCACGGGGATGATGGGCACGATGGGCCCCAGCGCCGCGATGATCCTCAAACAGAAGGAAGCCCTGGAGCTCACCGACTCGCAGGTACAGCGCCTGGAGGAGATCCAGAAGGAGTCGGCCGAGGCCAGAGGGGCTCGGACGGCGCGGGTCAGTGCCCTCCGTGAGCAGCTCATGGAGGTGCAGAACGGCGACGATCCGGATCTCTCCCGCGTCGAGTCTCTCCTTACGGACCTCGCCGATCTTCACGTTCAGGCGTGTATGCGGTCGCTTCGTTCCGGGCAGCGGGCCATGGAGGTCCTGACGCCGGAGCAGCGTCCCAAAGTGCGCTACGGGATGCGTATGATGCGGGAAATGATGAGTGAGTGCCGTCAGATGGATGATGACGCCAGTGGCATGATGGGCGACGCTCCTCAGCCTTAGGCGCAACCGGCATGGCCGGCAGGCGGCTCGAGGAAGAGAAGGAAGGATGTCGTGAAATTTCGAGATCCCGTTTGCGGGATGTGTTTCGAGGAGGCGGAGGCGGCCACGCCGGAGGTCTGCGTTCGCGATCCGGCGCGTGTGCGGCTCCGCGCAAGTCTTGCCCTCCCTGAGGTGGACGGTGCATTCGCGGCTCTCAACGATTCGCTGAACGCATCGATCTCGTTCAGCCGGGCACAGGAGGGAGCTGTGACGACGGAAGCTACGAAGGTCACCGATCCTGTATGCGGCATGCGGTTCAAGCCTGAGAAGGCTGTGGCGAGAGCCGAGTTCGGCGGAAAGACGTACTATTTTTGCACGATGGCCTGTCGGAGGCGGTTTGAGAAGGAACCGGGCCGTTACGTCG